>JBGTHZ010000031.1:0-92672 GCA_041745915.1 Pyrinomonadaceae bacterium
TCCGCAGTGGCGGAGGGAAACGTTCTGCGGGGCCCGTCACCGAGTTACGATGATTGAGCCAACGCCGTTAAATAGGGAGACCGACGCCGCATCAGCCAGTGCACTTCTTCATCGTTAAGAATTGCCAGAGGCTGCGGCAGATATAGGTCACCCACCTGTACATGCAGGTTCAATTTCGGCTTCGGAACGACTCACGCGGATCTCCCTCTCGCCAATTTGGTCGTAAATCGTAAATTGGTCGTAAATCGTGAATCGTGAATCGTAAATAGAGATTACTTCTATTTCACGGTTGACGAGTTTTGATTTACGGCCTTTTTCTTTTCACGACTCACGATTAACTCTTTACAATTCACGCCGTCCTTATGAAAGTCCTGATGATTGGTGATGTGGTGGCCAAACCCGGGCGAATTGCTGTGCTCGAGCGCATACAGGATCTGCGCGAGCAGTATGAAATCGATCTCGCCCTGATGAATGCTGAAAATGTTGCCGGGGGTTTTTCGATTACTCCTTCGCTGGCTGAGCAACTCTTCGCCGCCGGTATCGACGTGATGACCTCTGGCAATCATATCTTTGATAAAAAGGAAGCCATCGAATACATCGGTAAGCAGCCCCGTTTGCTGCGGCCGGCCAACTATCCGCCCGGCACCCCTGGGAGCGGGCTCTGGCTGGGAGAAATAGGCGGGACCAAGGTGGCGGTAATCAATCTGATGGGCCGCGTGTTTATGCCGCCTGCAGACGACCCTTTCCGGATTGTGGAAGGTCTGGTGAATTCGCTGTCTTCAGAAATCAAGGTGCGGCTGGTGGACATGCACGCTGAAGCGACTTCGGAAAAGGTCGCGATGGGATGGTATCTCGACGGCCGTGTATCGACCGTCGTCGGGACGCACACACACGTGCAAACCGCAGACGAAAGAATCTTTCCTCAAGGAACGGCCTACCTGACTGACGTTGGGATGACGGGTAGTTACGACGGCGTGATTGGAATGAACAAAGCAGACGTCATTGCCCGCTTCACTTCGGTAATCGCACGCAGGGCGGAACACTCGAGTGGCCACGTGCGCATCTGTGCCGCTGTGATCGACATCGATGAGACAACTGGAAAAGCCCGCAGTATTGCGAGGATCAATCTTGCGCATGACCAGTGAGGAGTGAGCAGTGGGCAGTGGGCAGTAGGCAGTGGGCAATGGGCAGTGGGCAGTAGGCAGTAGGCAGTGGGCAGTAGGCAGTGGGCAGTGGACAGGAATCGGAAAGTAATGAAGAATGACTGACAGTTCTACCTAATCTCTTCCTCACGGAGGTAAGTAACATGAAAGTCAAAAACTATTCTGAGCTAATCGCCTGGCAGAAAGCTATGGACTTGGTCGAGCGGATCTACGAGGCCAGTCCACAGTTTCCGAAAGAAGAACTTTATGCACTTGCAAGCCAGATCAGACGAGCCGCCGTTTCCATTCCCTCGAACATCGCAGAAGGACAAGGTCGCAGATCTACTAACGAGTTTCTTCATCATCTCTCCTATGCGCACGGGTCGTTGAGAGAAGTAGAGACTCAAATCCTCATAGCTGGAAGGTTGGGATACTTGCGCCAGGGCAGCGTCGACGCCGTCATTAATTTATCAGCCGAGGTGGGCAGGTTAATAAACGGGCTTTCAAACTCCCTAAACCCGCGTTGACCGCAAGGCACGACGGTGCCCGAATTCCATAGCTGCCCACTGCCCACTGTTCACTGTTCACTTTATTCAGGGGCGGTTTCGGTGGGGACTTTCTCTCCGGAGGTTTTGAGAATTGGCGGGGCTAACAAACGTTGGGCATAACCTTCAGGAAATGAGCGTACGCGGCCTGATCCATCAGTAACTACGTGTCCGGTTTCGCCTTCGGAAATTACGTGTAGATCCTTGGCCCGAATGATTTCGTAGCCAAACCGCAGCGAGCGCCGGCGAAGTTCGGTAACGCGGGTTCGAATGAGGATCTCGTCGTCGTAATAAGCGGGCGCTTTGTAGCGGCAATAGGCCTCGGCCACGACCAGAAACGCATCGTCATTTGTCTCCATGTCGCGATAAGAAAATCCGCGCGCACGGCAATATTCAGTTCGTCCGATTTCAAACCAGACGAGGTAATTGGCATAATAGACGATGCCCATTTTGTCGGTCTCGGAGTAGCGCACACGTAAAACCGTCTCGTGCCAATCTCCGAGCACATTTTCCGGCGCCGGGCTCGTCATGAGCGAATGCCTCCAGACTCTTTAGAAAGAGAAAGCCGAATGATCCTTCAACTGCTACTGGGCGTGAAACGTTTAGCGGACTATAAGAGCGAAAGCCGAAGGTTGTCAAAGCAAATCGCCGGGATAGTCGGCCCGCTGTTTGGTTCCGGTCTCATTTTTGCGGCCGTTTTCGCCGCCACTCCAGGGGTCGCGTCCATGCCCCAGGCTACGGCCGTCGGCCCCAGCGCGCCACGCAACGCGGCAATAATGGCGACCACGGTTACGATCTTGAAGGAGACCAGCGAGATCCGCGAACTGGCGATTCTGCGACCGGTAAAAAGCGGCGCCCAATCTCGAACTGAAATTGAGCGCATGATAGTTCGGAACCTCGACGAGCAAACAACCCCGGCCGAAATGCATGCGACTGAACTGGCCCTAAAGAAACTCGGTCTGGTGGCGCCGGAGTTTCAGTATCGGTCGTTCATAGTGAAGCTACTGACCGAGCAGGTGGCGGGTTACTACGATCCAAAAGCCCAGCAGTTTTATCTCGCCGACTGGATCGATCTCGAAGGACAGAAGCCTGTAATGGCTCATGAATTAACTCACGCTTTACAAGATCAGCACTTCAACCTGCGACGCTTCGAAAAATGGCCCAAAGGCGACTCCGACGCCGAGCTCGCAGCCCATGCCTTAATCGAAGGCGATGCCACGCTCGCCATGACTCTCTACATGGCCAGGAATCCACTCGTAGCCCTGGCGTTCATTCGTTCTTTGGGCGGCAGCAACTTGGCCTCGGAGCAAATCAAACAGGCGCCACGAGCGATCCGCGAATCGCTGATATTTCCTTACGAGCAAGGGTCCGAATGGGCCACCCGAGTTTACAGGCGAGGTGGCTGGGCTTCAGTGTCGCAGGCCTATGCAAAGTTGCCTTTGTCCAGTGAGCAGATTCTCCATCCGGAAAAATATTTTGACTATGAGATGCCTGTAAAAGTCGCGCTGCCCGACGTGCGCACTCTGTTGGGCTCTGGGTGGAAGAGAATTAACTACGACGTTAACGGTGAATGGGGCTTCTATCTGATTCTGGACCAATTTCTGAATGCCTCCGCTGAATCGCGTCGCGCGGCGGCGGGCTGGGCGGGTGACCGTTTTGCTTTGTACGAGGGACCCAAGCCCGGGGACGCGTTTATTGTTCAAGTAACTGTCTGGGATACACAGAATGATGCGCGGGAATTCTTCGACGCTTACGTCAAACGCACCTGGCGACGCTATCCAAAAGCGGAGGCTACGGAGATGACCTCGTCCGAGGATACGAATGCTGTAAACACTGCTGCTCAGATCCTGGTAAGAGAGCGCCAAGAGTGGAAGACAAGTGAAGGCCGCGTGGTAGTGGATTTGCAGGGCTCTCGCGTGCTGATCATGGAAGGCATTCCTGAAAACGCGGACACCAAGGCGCTTTCAAAAGCGTCGTGGTAATAATCCGGAAAGATGGCCACCCGTCAAGCAGTGATGGCGAGATGGGGAGGATGCCAGCTTCATTTTCCATTTCTCATTTGACATTTCTCAATCGTCATCTCCTGGATCTCATTTCGTGATGTTTCGTGTCATTTCGTGGATCGTCGCTTGGCCGAGAGATGAGAACGATCCACGAAATCACACGAACGTACACGAACATGAAGTCCACAATGCCAACTGACGGAATGAAAAATGAGAAATGGAAAATGGAAAGTTAATTCGCATTCCGGTCCCCCTCGTCGCCCCCGTCACCTCGTCCGTCCCCCATCTTGATTTACCATTCACGCTTCAAGTTGTAGCATAAACCCACAATGACGGGAGCGGATCATTACCTCGGTCAGATATTGGACGACAAGTACCGGCTTGAACGACTGCTGGGCCGCGGCGGCATGGGCGCAGTCTATTTGGCCACCCACCTCGGTACCGAACGTTACGTCGCGCTCAAACTAATCGCACCACAATTCATGCGCAACGAGGAATTCGTCGCCCGCTTCAAACGCGAGGCGCGAGCCGCCGGGCGTCTACGCCATCCGAACGTGGTCGACGTAACAGACTTCGGATTCACAGAGGCAGGCAAAGACCAGGTTGCCTATCTGGTAATGGAATATCTTGACGGCTGCACGCTCGGCGATGTCCTTGAAGAAGAGAAGCGTCTGCCATTGGAGTGGGTCGTAGACATCATCGAGCAGGTCTGTTCAGCCGTACACGAGGCGCACCAGCAGGGGATCGTCCATCGCGACTTAAAGCCAGACAACATCTGGCTCGAACCAAACCGGCTCGGCAGCTATCGCGTCAAGGTTCTCGATTTTGGCATCGCTAAATTGGCCGAAGTAGATACTCCGGACGGCGACGGTCAATTAGAGATCGGGACGTCGCCGAGCAGCGCCTCAAGTACGGCGGCCGCGGTCACTGGTCTCTCACAGCGAGGGTCTACCCAACTTCCATCTTCCGAAGCCGCGACTTTTCTCGCAGGTCAGCGCGACGCAGGAACCGTAATGCCGGGATCGCGCGTCACGAAGCTGATGAACGCGACGGGTGATGCTGATCATCTCGAGCTCGATACTATCGCCTATTCCCCCGGTGAAGGACCTGCCGGAGATCGTATCGAGGATTCGCCGCAAGATGATGCGGCCGAAACTAAACTTTTTAGGGTGCCTGGGGTACCGGGAATGGAATTGACTCTTCCCTCAAAAGGTCCTGCGGGGCCTGAGGATACGGATCGAACCCTAATGCTGGATCATGCCACGCGGCATTTGGGTGCACATACAACCTCAAGCTCGTCCAAAGCACAGGCAACGATGCTGACCAAAGTGGGCGCAATCATGGGTACGCCGGTTTACATGTCGCCGGAGCAGTGCGCCGCAAAGAGTTTGGACGCTCGTTCGGACATCTACAGCCTGGGCGTGATTACTTACCAAATGCTGGCGGGCGAGCCGCCTTTCGCGGGCAACACGGGGAGTGTCATTCGGGAGCATCTGGAGCTGACACCGCCGCCTTTGCGCGCGCACAGTAAGAAGATACCTAAGCGCGTGGCCGAGGTGGTGATGGGCGCCCTCGCCAAGGATCCCGGCGAGCGGCCACAAACAGCTCTTGCCTTTGGCAACTCTCTGCGCGCCCAGGCAACCAGTATCGGAGCGCTTTACCGACGGGCGTTCGCGCTATATAGCGAGTACTTCCCTAAGTTTCTGAGACTGTCGCTGACCGCACACCTTCCATTTATTATCACCACAATCTTGTTGGTCGTTTTGCAGCTGGCGGAAAGCTCTCAGCCCAGAGGATGGGGAGCTACGAGGATAGCAATAGTTGTGGCGATGGCGATTGTAGGGCTGACACACGTGGTAGTTCAGTTCCTCGCCGCAGCTTCAATCTCGGGCATGACTGCGGTGATTGTGACGCAATTGTCTGCCGCGCCCTTGCGTCCTGTGGAACTACGCGCCGCTTTCGCAGTTTTGAAACGACGTTGGAAGCCGTTTCTGAAGACGAGTATTCGCGTCACGCTTCGCATCGTTCTGGGCTTCGTTCTCTTTATCATTCCCGGATTGATAATGACCGTGCGCTATGCACTCTATGCGCCGGTGGTACTGCTGGAAGGGTTGGAAAAGAAAGCAGCTATGCGTCGCGCGCGCGAACTGGCATCGCGCTCCTGGCGAACTGTGATCATCGTTTCTATGCTTCAAATAGTGATCCCGATGTGTGTCGGGGCATTTATTGGCACAGTTTCAGTTGGAGTGAGCGTTGATGGGTCGTCGCCTCGGCCGCAGAGGAATAAGATCTATCAACAACTAACTGCGCTGGTTAATATTTTCGTTGTGCCCTTGATGTCGATCGTGCCGGCGTTGCTCTATCTCAAGATGCGTCAACTAGGTGGTGAAAGTCTGAGCGCCCTGCTGGCCCAGATTGAGAAGGCAGAAGAAACGCGGAGCAAGTGGCAGCAGCGTATGCGCTCCGGCGCAAGTCTACCTACCCCGCGCAGTCGTTAGCGGGAGGGACGGGGAGATGGAGAGACAGCTTCATTTTCCATTTCTCATATTGGTAATTTCCTGATCGTTTCGTGATGTTTCGTGGATCGTTGCTTTGGCCGAGAGATGAGGAACGATCCACGAAATTACACCAACTGACACGAACAAGATGTCAAACAATGCCAAAAAGACAAAATGGGAAATGGGAAATGGGAAATGGGAAATGAAGCTGGGATGTCAGCCCTCTCAGTTTCTCCTCATCCCCATCTCCCTCCCACTCCTTCCTGGAACTTTTCCCTCCTGACGGTGTCTATTTCAGTACACCATTCGAGACGGAGGCTCAAAATGCGAAAAATGTTTCTCGTTGCGATTGTGATAATTGCAGCCGCAACTCCAGCTCTGACCCAAACCGCAGCTAAGACGATGAACCAGAACGTTGATGTCGAGCAGATCGTCTTAAAGCTGACTCATGAGTGGATTGCGGCCGACCAAAGCGGTGACCGCGCAGCGTTAAATCGGATCATTGCTGAAGATTTTATGGGCACGGGCCCCATGGGCAGTATTGTCTTCAAGGAAGATGTTATTCCGATGAAAGGCAGCCAGGGTGGCGGTCTTTCAATCACTGCCCAGGAAGTGAAGGCGCGCGTCTTTGGTGACAGCGCAGTGGTAACCGGTCGCGGTGTGAGAAAGTCGCCAGATCAAGGCGAGATGAGATTCACGCTTGTGTTCGCTAAGCGAGAGGATCGTTGGCAGATGGTAGCGGGACATTTATCAGCAGTGGGCGGTAGATAGTGAGCCAGTCATTTCCGATAGCCGATTGCCGATTGAAAAACCCTTTACTGACAATTGGTATTTAATGGTTGGTCTCGAGCGCGCTCTTCCAATCGGCAATTGGCAATCAGAAATAACTGTCCACTCTTTACTATTAGCCACTTTACGACGTACGATGCACGCGCTTTCCCAGCCCCACAAGAGAGGTCTGTTATGTCCGTTTATATGGTTGACCGTGATTTGCCAGGGATACAAATGGATCAGTTGGCGGCGGCCCAGCAGGCCGCTATCAAAACCAGTGAAAGGTTTACCTCGGAAGGCAAGCCTGTCCGTTACATCCGGACCACATTCGTCCCTGGTGAAGCCCACTGCATGTGCCTGTTCGAAGCTGAAAATGCCGATCATGTGCGGGAGGTGAACGAGGCGGCGAAGATTCCGTTCACCCGCATAGTCGAGGCTCTTGATCTCACCCCATAGGGTAGGCGGCAGTGGACACCGGGCCAGTCATTGCCGATTTCCGATTGCCAATTGCCGATTGGAAAGTGCTCGCCAAGACCAAAGGCCAAAGACTGAAGACCAAAAGACCAATGTTAGAAAACGTCGTCAATCGGCGATTGGCAATTGGAAGTCGGCAATAACTTCCTGTTCATCATTATTTACGGCCAGCTCGCAACGTTTAAATCACCATTCGTCACGGCGCTGTTGCAAGGCTAAATCGCAGGGCGTAGCATCACATCATGCGAATCGGCGCCCTGATCGTCACCGTTCTGACATTAGCTTGTTACCTGAGCTTTCGTTCGCAAGTCCATCCTCGCACCGCAGATATGCCACCGGTAGAGACTTGCGAGCCAAAAGGTTCCTCCACCCCAACTTCCACCAGGGTCGATTTCGCTACCCAGATCAAACCCATCTTCGAAGCCAAGTGTCAGCCCTGCCACTTCAACGGCGGCACTATGTACAAACGGCTGCCTTTCGATCGCCCCGAGACTATCAAGACGCTGGGCACCAAATTATTTACTCGTATTAAGGACGAGAACCAACGCGCTCTCATTCGCAACTTTCTCTCGCAGCAGTAGAACCTCTCATGGCGGACTCACTCCGGCCAATGTACCGCCGAGTATGCCACTACCGCGACCGCGCCTTGAAAGTATTTCCTCCGAGTCTGTGTTGTAAAACCTCTGTACTATTCAACATTTAGCCTTTACCATTTAGCAGTTTTTCCGACAGCTCCAATCGCAGATTCAGATGATTGCTTCTCCCAACGAAAACGATTCTTCAAATCCTGAGACAGCCGAGGGTTCAACAACGCCCCAACCAGAGTCACCTTCTTCGGATCCTTCGAAGTCGACACTTGTTGATGAATCCACCCTCCCACGATCCTCCGGAGAGGCGCCAAAAACCTGGCCCATTGGTCTCATCCTCGATGATCGCTATTTCATTGAGAAGGAGCTTGGGCACGGCGGTATCGGTGCGGTTTACCTGGCGCGCGATCGTAAACTTCACGATCGACTCGTGGTGGTAAAAGTCTTGCTGGAAAAGTCGCTGCGCAGTGAACGGATCTTGGAAAAGTTTCAGCAGGAAAAGGAAGCCCTAAGCCGGGTAGACCATCCTGGCATCATCGGTATCCTGGATAACGGCAATTTGCCTGATGGAAATCCTTACATCGTCATGCAGTACGTCAGCGGGGTTAACCTTCGAGCCGTTCTGTCGCCCGAAGGACTGGACCTTATGCGTACGGCAGGCATCATCGGTCAACTCGGTAACGCACTGGCGGCCGCACATGGTGAGGGAATTTATCACCGCGACTTGAAGCCCGAGAACATAATGCTTCAAGGCCCAACCCCCGGTGAAGAACAGGTTCGCGTCATCGATTTTGGAGTTGCCAAGGTCACAGACTCCCGGGTGGCGCTCAGTACCGTGACACCCACGACGCTGGGGACGTATGGCTACATGTCACCCGAGCAGTTTCGCGGTGAGCGGGTGACGGCAGCCAGCGATGTGTACTCTCTGGGGGCGATCGCCTACGAGATGGTTACTGGCCGGCGGCCTTTGAATCCGGAAACGGTAGGGCAGCTTGGTGAAATGCAACGTCAGGGAGTGAGGATCAGACCCAGGGACCTGCGGCCCGCCTTACCGGAGGCAGCGCAGGAAGTCATTCTGAAAGCTCTTTCTTTTGAACCGCGAAGCCGCTACCAAAGTGCCCGCGAATTTGGCGATAGCTTTTCGCTGGCTGTGAGTGCCGGTGTTGAGAGTGGAATGAGCCCATCATCGGAGCAGGTTTCACCGGTGAACCTGCTTGCAGTGCTAACCCGAGCCAGACCCACGACCCTGATCGCTATAGCAGTGATTATCGTTGCTGCGTTGTTGGTGACAGTGTGGGCAACGTTCTTGCGCGAACCCGCCAACCGCTCTGATGTACCAAGTTCAAATGCGCCGCCAGTCAGCGCTGGTAAGTCAATAACCAACTCTCTCGGCATGGAATTCGTGCATCTCCCCGCGGGCAGTTTCTTAATGGGTTCAACTAATGGTGAGCACGACGAGCAACCGCCTCGCACCGTGGATGTAGAGAGCTTCTATTTGGGACGATGCGAAGTGACGCAGGCGCAATGGCAGGCCGTGATGAGAACAAATCCTTCGCACTTTAGAGGAGCTGATCGTCCTGTGGACAACATCTCCTGGGATGAAATCCAGGAGTTCATCAAAAAGCTGCATGCGATGGGGGATGGATATACGTATCGGCTGCCGACCGAGAGCGAATGGGAATATGCGTGTCGGGCAGGCTCCACTGGGGATTTTGCTGGAGACCTCGATCTGATGGCTTGGTACGCGAACAACTCAGGACGCCAACGACTCGACGCCGATGAGATTTGGCGGACCGACAGAGACAATTACGCTCAACGGCTCGCAGCGAACGCCAGCGAGACGCATCCAGTGCGACAAAAGCAGCCGAATGCGTTTGGTTTATATGACATGCATGGGAATGCCTGGGAATGGTGTGCTGATTACTACCACCAGAATTACATTGGCGCGCCTACGGATGGTGGCGCGTGGTTGAGCGGGGGAGACATGAATTACCGCGTAATGCGCGGCGGTTCGCGCGCCTCAATCCGCGAACGCTGCCGCTGCGCTATTCGTAAGCTGAGTGCTCCCAGCGGACATGGCAACGATGTCGGGTTTCGGATTGTAGCAATGCCAATCGGACACGACGCCGCTAAGACGGGGTAACTGCGAGATAACAGATTCATTTACCATTTCTCATAATGGAAAATGACTCGTTCTCCCCCTCACCGAACGGTTACCTCGTAGCCCTGCCTTAAGCCCAAGACAAACTTTTCCCACTTCTCCTGAAACGCATCCATGTCAGTCTCGCTTAAGACTTTCTGTAGAGACTTGTAACCCGTGGGATCCGCTTTCTGCTGCGCATGAAACTCCCGGTAGAAATTTACCAGCAGACCATTCTGTTGCAAGTAGTAGCAAAGGTAGCGCGCCTGACCGTAGTTAACGCCTTTGTCTTCGTTGTAGAACGCGTTCGAATCCATCGCCAACAGAGTTTTGAACGACGGCACGTTGCCGGCTCTGATCGCCCTCTGAAGTCCAGGTAAGCGCCAATTGGTGTACCCATGAATGTGGCCGTCCTCCTCGCCACATTGCTCATACAGTGAACCCAAACCTTCATTAAGCCACGGTGGGCACGCAGGGAAGTTAGCCTCCATAAACGGGTGCACAATCTCATGAACCAGGGTTCCTCCGCCCGTCCCGATATTCATTATCAGGGCCTTGTGATGGCTTGAGTAATAACCATAGGGCGTGGTTGGCTGCTCACCGAATATGAGCCGGTTATGTTTCTCGTAGGATGCTTCATCCTTGAAGAGCCAGACGTCGAGGATTACATTCGGGTCCCTGGTGAAGAAGTCCTGCTTGAGTTTGTCGACAGCCCATTTGACCGTACCTTCTGCGCGTTTCTGCACCTCTCGCTGCGGTTCATCACCAACCACCACGAAAGGCGCCTGAACAACGATCGAAAACTCATTGGATGGCAGTCGCTTCTTTAGCTGAGCGACGTGCTTGGCAAAATCAGCCGTCGTGAATTTTCCAGCAGTGGAGGTGGCTACGCCAGGCGAGCTTTCCTGAATGACGGGGTCGGCATGATCGGCCTTAAAGGGCTGAGCAGTTGAGTGAACGTTGAGCTTGCCCGCTTGATGCCACTGACAAGCAAAGCTCACCAGGAGCGTAAGACCCAACAAGAGTCGTCTGAACATAATTGACACCTCGTGATGATTGCGCCAAGCATCGTGTCAAAAGCTTTGATGACGGCACCGACATACCGTTGCCTGTCAGCGCAATCTGCGATTGCAGAACCGCGGAATCGGTAGCGGCTGTGTGAAAAAGGAAGGAGAACGTACAGTATTTGCAGTCAGGAAGGTGGACCCTGTCCCAGCCACAAGCATGAAAGCCACTAAGCAACGCTGCGGAATTGAGGTTTCTACCATTTGTAGGCTTTGTGAGGAAGCTCCTTTGGAGGGATCAGATTAAATTGAGCTGTTCGTATATTTTCGTCGTAAGAGCGGGACAGGGTCCGCCTTCCCTGACTGCAACTTACGGAGCTTGAGCCGTCCTCTATGGCAATGGGGGCTCTGTTTTTACTCGATCGCGGTGGTTTGATACTTAACGGCCGGTTCCTTTCCCGTGCCAGAGGGGGTACTCACAACCTCCCTGGCCTGATGACCATTGTTGTCAGGCTTCGTGGTCGATGTATTGACGTAGGTCAGCCAGTTGCCGGGCGCCTTGCGCTCGCCCTTGGTAATCTCAAAGAACGCTTTTTGAATGCGGGTAGTAATTTCCCCCCGACCACCGGCGCCTACCGTTATCCGATCAACCGAACGAATCGGGGTAATCTCCGCCGCCGTTCCCGAGAAGAAAAGCTCGTCCGCAACATATAGAGCCGCGCGTTGAATACTGCGTTCCTTAATAGTAATACCCAGTTCATGACAGATCTGAATCACACTATCACGCGTGATTCCAGCCAGTATCGAGGAAGAAAGCGGAGGAGTAATTACGACGTCACCAGTTACCACGAAGATGTTCTCGCCGGAGCCTTCCGAAACATAACCCCGATCGTCCAACGCGATACCTTCCGCAAAGCCGTTGAGCAGAGCTTCCATCTTAATCAGCTGGGAGTTCATGTAGTTCGCACCACTCTTGGCCATTGCCGGCATCGAGTTTGGCGTAAGCCGGGTCCAGGTCGAGACGCAGACGTCAACACCTTTTTCGATGGCATCATCACCCAGGTATTTTCCCCAATCCCAGGCCCCGATATAACAGGCCAGCGGGTTGGGAAACGGATTAACGCCGAAAGCCGGACGTTCTTCGTCAAGACTGCGGAACAGAATGGGACGAATGTAGCACTGCTCTAAGCCGCTTCGGCGAACCAAATCCACCGAAGCGTCGCACAATTGATCCAATGTCCAGGTGTGATCCATGCGGTATATCTTTGCCGAGTTTAAAAACCGCTTCATGTGTTCTCTCAAACGAAAGACGGCAGGGCCCTGCTTTGTGGCATAACAGCGAATGCCCTCAAAAATGCTTGAACCGTAATGGAGAACGTGAGACATAACGTGGACCCGCGCGTCATTCCATTTGATAAAATTGCCGTCGTGCCAAACGACATCGCTAATCCGGGGGGTCTTTATATCTTTCGCTTTGCCATCTTTTGAGAACATGGTTTGTGTTACTCCTTCAGGGAATTAATTGGAGGAACCAGGGAAGAGGTTTTGCCCTTCAGCCCGGGAGCGGAAGGTTTAGCCGAAACACATTCCGCAGGATGTTCTGGTCTAAGCTAGAGCTTGCTAAGGTGATATGACACGGAACAATACAGTACATTTGTTCTGCTTTGCAAGGCACCCTTGCTTAGAAATACTTGGCCAACGTACCATCCTGACGCGCTCTAAAATATCAAAGATTGCTAATCGAGGCTCCTTTCCGGCGCACTGGTTGAAATATGACCTACGCACTTTGGTCCTGATTGTCCTTATCCTGCTTCTGAGCATCTCTACAAACTGTCGCATGTTCAAAAAAGCCGAAACTACAGTCGTTCCAGACCGAATCGAAACCACCCAAACGAGCGATCCTCTGGTTATCCATCGTCGCGCAATTGCGATCGACATGCACGCAGATACAACTCAGCGTTTGCTTGACGAACAACTCGACATCTCCCGCCGGTTGCCCGATGGCCACTTTGATAATGTGCGCGCAAAGGCCGGTGGGTTGGACGCTCAATTCTTTTCGATCTGGGTCGAGCCGCAATTGTTTGGCGGCGGTGGCGCCGGCGCGATGAAACGCGCGGATGATCAGATTGCCTTGGTCAGGTCCCTACCGGAGAGGTATCCCGACACCTGGGATCTGGCGACAACTTCCGCGGACATTCGACGGATTGCCGGGACGGGAAAACTGGCCGCACTGATGGGACTCGAAGGTGGTTACGCCATAGACGAACGCCTCGAAAATGTTCAGCGTTATTACCAAATGGGTGTTCGTTACATGTCGCCGGCCTGGAGTGTGAGCACAAGCTGGGCAGGCTCTTCGAACGACGAAGTGGGGCAAACCCGAGGCCTCAACGACTTTGGCAAGAGCGTTATCCGTGAAATGAATCGGTTGGGAATGATGGTTGACGTTTCCCACGTCTCAGATAAGACGTTTTGGGACATCATTAAAACCTCCTCAAAACCGATAATTGCCACGCACTCCGGCTGCCGGGCGATTGCCGACGTGCCGCGTAACCTGGATGACAAAATGATCCGGGCGATAGCTAAAGGCGGCGGCGTGGTTTGCGTCCTCTTCTATCCTGCGTTTCTCGAACCGGGATGGGAGGACAAGAAGAAAAGGGTCGATGCAGAGATTGCCTCACTAGTACAAAAAGCCTCTGAAGAGGAGTCGGGCTCAATCGCTTTCAAGAAAATGGCGCGGGATCGAGTGCGAAGGGAGGAGTATGCGAAGAGCTTGCCCCTTACGAGTGTCTCGCGACTGGTTGACCATATCGATCACATCGTAAAACTTGTCGGCATAGATCACGTGGGGGTGGGGTCGGACTTCGATGGCGTGCAATCGACCCTCAGCGACCTGGCAACAGTCGAGGATCTACCAAATCTGACTCGCGAGTTGCTGCGCCGAGGTTATACCGAATCTGACGTCCAAAAGATCCTCGGCGGGAATGTTCTGCGCATGATGGAAGAAGTTCAGCAGTGAAAGACGCGCGGGTCACCAGCAGACAGAGCGCGGAGGTTAACCAACGACGCAAGCGACCACGTATTGGATTCCATGCACCGATCGCGGGAGGGCTTCATAACGCCCTGCTTCGATCCAGCGAGCTTGATTGTCAGGCGGTGCAGATCTTCTCGCGTAATCCGCGAGGATGGAAAGCTAAATCACTAAGCGATGAAGAAGTCGAGCTGTTCAAGCGCGTTCGCCGCCAGACGAAGATCTCTCCGGTAGCCATCCACACTAACTATCTAATCAATCTTGCTGCTGCGGATGAGGGGATGTTGCAAAAGTCTCGCGCTTCCTTTCGTGAAGAGCTGGAGCGCGGGATTCGTCTCCGCGCAGACTACCTCGTGGTCCATCCAGGCAGCGCGCGCGGCGCATGTGAGGCTGATGGAATCCACGTGTGTGCAGAGAGCCTGAAGCGCGCAACGGACGGACTCGATTTGGGTTCGATTCGGATTCTTTTGGAAAACACAGCCGGCCAGGGAGAGTGCATTGGCCATCGGTTTGAGCACTTGCGAGAAATTATGAAGGCTTGTCCTGGCCTGCCCCTTGGCATTTGCTTCGATACGGCTCACGCATTCACCGCCGGTTATGACATCCGCACGGACGAGGGACTCGAAGCAACGCTTCAATCACTTGATAGTGAGGTGGGAACGAAGAAAGTGCGGGCAATCCATTTCAACGACTCGAGAGCTGAATACTACTCTCGTGTAGACCGACACTGGCACATTGGACAGGGTCATATCGGGAGAGACGCGCTGAGGCGGGTCGCACGTCATCCGAAACTCTCCCACTCGGCTTTCATTCTCGAGACGCCTTACGACAAACCCGAGGACAACAAGCCCAATATTGAAGCACTCCGCTCATTTATTGCTGGCTAGCTCTTGAACCAGCTCGGAGGTAACTAACCTTCGCAGTCCGGCCCTAGGGTCGCCGATTTTCCCCTAAATAACCAGTTTAAACGAAGTTGCTTGAACACATCGTCTCGCGTGTGTTAGATTTTCAACGGCTGCTGGTTTTGTTAACGGCTGAAATTTAGCGGTTGACATTCACCCTGACGCTTCCGAAATTCACTCCTTTGATAGTGCGGCTCGAGGATCCCCACCTGGAACTTTCGGCCGCATTACCAGCTTGTCGTATTCAATCGCCCCTCTTTAAGTCCTTTCGTTTTGAAAACCATATGGTCACAAAAACCAATCGCTTTGCGTTTGATTGGTGGGTAGTTCAGAAGAGATCTATCTACCTTGGCATTGCCCTGCTTGTCCTATGTTTCCTGGCCGCAGGCGCTTCGATCTACGTCTGGAAATACGGGAATCCCCTGAGAAACGTGGGCAGTGGCATGAAGTCGCCGGCCGGTGCGAGATTCATTTCCTTCGAAGGCGATGTGCGCGTAATTCGCGCATCCACACGCGAGACAATCACCGCCAGAAGCGACACCGAACTGTTTCCCGGCGACGCCGTCCAGACGCAAGAGGGTGGTCGAGCCCGCATCGGCATGGCTGATGGGTCAACACTTGTAGTCCGTCCCAATAGCATCATTACCGTGCGCGATAACGCCCGCGACGACGATGGCAAGAGGACCAACGTTCACGTCATCGTCGATAGTGGTCAGATGTATGTGCGCACGGAGCAGCAACCTGAAGGCACCAGCAACGTCGTGGAAACTCCTAAGACGAGCAACAAGCTTGGCGAAGGAACGGGCGCCAGTTTCGGAGTCAATCCCGAGGGCACTGAAGAAATTCGGGTCAATACCGGTAACATCGAAACCACCGACCGCTCCGGCGGGAAAACTTCGTTAACCGGGGGTCAGTATGTTGCCATTAATCCTTCGGGCACTATGTCGCGGCCGCAAAGGCTTTTGGAGGTGCCCTTGCCTTCCGAGCCACGCGATCTCGACAAGGTGGTAGTGAGCGCTAATGGTTCCGCGACCGTAGCCTTGAAATGGTTGCGGCCTCCTTCAGGATCTCCTGCTTATTATCGTGTCGAAGTGGCTACCTCACCATTTTTCGTTGCGGACGGTCGGGTGATCGAGCGCGATCAATTGGTGGCAATGGAATTCAATGCCAGTGATCTGCGGCCGGGAGTTTACTTCTGGAGGGTGAGGGCAACAGCCGCCACAGGTCAAACAAGTGATTGGAGCGACCCTAAGAAGTTTGTTGTCGCGCCTAAAGGGTCGGGCTCCCAAGTCGCAGTTTCAAATCTGACCACCGAACTGCTGGGCGGTAACATCTATCTGGTTCGTGGTCAGGCCGAACCCGGAACAACCATCCGTGCCCTTGGTCGCGAGACGCTGGTCCCCACCGGCAAGTCTTTCCAGATTCAGATCACGGCGCCACCGGGCGAGAGAGAGATCACGGTAGAAGCGATGGATCCGAATGGGAACAGCAGCAGCTACAGGTTGGCACTCTCGCATGGCGCTCGGGACCGTCCCTAGATTCCCCTGCAATGTCGAAACACGTAATTTTACTGACCGATGCCCACGAGGCTCCATCCTACGAGCTAATCGAGGCCTTGAGCGCCGCCGGCGTGAAAACGCTGGTCGAAGGTCTACGCGAGGTGGAAGCGGAAATGGCGCTGGCCAGAAAGCAGGAGAGCGAAGGTTCCGCGTTGAATCAGGGGCCACCGCCCCTGGCTATCTTGTATGAAGTGGTCCCGGGGGCCGATCTGGTCGAGATGCAAACAGCCACCGATCACGCCAGGACTTTCTGGCCGGGCACGCCGCTGGTGGCATGCCGGCGACATGGAAACGGTTATCAAAGCCTGAATCTTCGCAGTCTGGATGGCGTCACGCTGAAGAGGTCGGGGTTCCGCGCAATCGCCGATAAGACGGCGCAACTGCCGGCGCTCTTGCGGGAAATCGAAGGTCACGGAATGACCGGTGAACTCAAGTTGCCGGAGATTATTCAGAAACCGGCTGAACAGGGTTCATATTCGCTGCCGCCTAAACTCAAAGCGAAAGGATTGCGCGCGGCGTTCGAGTTGGTCTCTTCTCTTCACTTCATTGGTGATCAAATCGGAGCTGCAAATACCGCGCTGGCCGGCATCGAGCAGTTAGTGAGTGCCAAGTCTTGGACCATCTATCTAATCTCGGATGCAAAGACACTGGAAGATTCTTGCCTGGAGGCGATTGCGATAAGGGACCGGGATGTGCAACTGGCAAGTGATGAAGCTGAAGAGTGGCGACGTAAGTATATGCCCGAGGTCGACGCTGCGCGTTATCAATCCAAGGCTGCGCATCTGGCCGCAGCAGGGATGGGCACGATTAAGAAAAAAGAGCGAGGGAATCACGTGCTGGCAGTTCCGCTCATCTGTGGCGAACGGATCCTGGGGGTGCTTGAGGGAGTCCGTGAGAGCGGGACCGAATCTTCATTCAAGAAGTCTGAAATCGAACTGCTCGATGCGCTTTCACTGCCGTTGGCTTCCGCTCTAGCGAACGCCGTGCGGATCGCAGAAGCCGAAAGACTTTCACAAACTGACGATCTGACAAAACTTCACAACGCGCGCTACCTGCGGCAGTTTCTGCTCAATGAGATCCGACGAGCCCGCCGGTACGGATCGAGTGTGACGGCCCTGTTTCTGGATCTGGACGACTTTAAGCAAGTCAACGACCTTCACGGCCACCTGGTCGGTTCGCACGTACTCATGGAAATGGCGGGTGTGATACTGAGTTCCGTTCGCGACACCGATGCCCTGGCGCGCTACGGTGGTGACGAGTTTGTGATTGTTCTGCCCGACACAGGCATCGACCTGGCATGCGTTGTCGCCGAACGCATCCGCGAAAAAATCTCAGAACACACCTTCACAGGTGGCAGACGTCTGGAGCTCTCCCTGACCGCCAGCTTTGGAGTGGCCACTTTCCCCATTCACGCCTCCTCTCCGCAACAACTTATCGCCTGCGCTGATACCGCCATGTACGAGGCAAAGGCTGCCAACAAGAACTGCGTCCGCTTGTCTGCGGGCCTTATCCCCAATCCTAAAGTTGAAAACCTCCCTGACACAACCGGGCATACTACCGAAGACTGTTCCAGAGCCTGAATTCTTTGATAGCACAAAAGTTAGAATCGGGTGTATCTTAAGATGTTCGGACCTGGATGGTCTGTTCGATGGCGTGAATTCAGAATCTGGATTTGGTGAGTTGGTGGAGATTCCTGCTCTGCCGTCTTCCTAGTGAGCACAAGTAATTTGCCAACCGCTACCGCCTACCCCCCTGAAGTTCTCATTTTACACACACGGGAAGTGATCAAATAGATGGCCTTCAAATCCATTTTTAGTCTGTTCTCCAGCGACCTCGCGATCGACCTGGGCACAGCCAACACGCTCGTCTACGCGAAGGGCCGAGGAATTGTTGTTTCCGAGCCTTCAATAGTTGCTATCAATAAAGTCACCAATCAGGTGGAAGCCGTAGGCCGTGACGCGAAGGATATGCTGGGGCGGACTCCCGGTAATATCGTTGCCATTCGGCCCATGAAAGACGGCGTTATTGCCAACTTTGAAGTGACCGAGAAGATGCTGCAACACTTTATCCGCAAAGCACACAACGGAAAGACCTGGGTCAGTCCGCGGGTTGTGATCGGTATTCCTTCCGAGATCACTCAGGTGGAGCGTCGCGCGGTCGAAGACTCGGCGTATCGTGCCAAAGCCTCAGAGGTTTATCTGGTGGAAGAAGCGATGGCTGCTGCCATCGGCGCCGGCCTGCCAATTACCGAACCACACGGCAACATGGTTGTCGACATCGGGGGAGGAACTACCGACATCGCCGTGATTAGCTTGAGCGGTATTGTTTATTCCCGGGCTGTACGAGTCGCGGGTAATGAGATGGACGAGGCAATCATCTCCTATATCAAGCGGAAGTATAACTTGCTTATTGGGGAGAGGACTGCGGAAGCCATCAAGATCGAGCTTGGCTCGGCCTATCCACTCGACGAACCGCTCTCGTATGAAGTGCGGGGGCGAAATCTGATAGAGGGCATTCCAAAAACAATCACGATGACAGACGAAGAGGTGCGCGAGGCTTTAGCAGATTCCGTGTCGACCATTATCAATGCGGTCCGGGTAGCGCTCGAGCGCACACCGCCGGAGCTTTCCGCCGACATCGTTGAGCGTGGGATTGTGCTGACTGGTGGTGGCGCTCTGCTCAAGAACCTCGATAAGCGCCTTTCGATCGAAACCGGTCTTCCCGTCTCCATCGCCGATGATCCGCTGGCTTCAGTGGTGCTCGGCACCGGCAAGATGCTCTCTGACTTTGACCTGTTAAAGAGGGTCAAGTGGGAAAACACTATGACCAGTGGTATGTAAGGCAGCGTAAATCGTGAATCGTGAATCGTAAATAGTAAAAACCAAGTTGGATTCAAGCACGCTTAACGATTCACGATTTACGATTTACGATTTACGATTCACGATTCACGATTCACGATTCACGATTTACGAATATGGCTAGCAGCCGGACCCAAAAAGAAATACGCCAGCGCGCGCCGGTTTGGCTTGTCATGCTGCTCTTTGCGAATCTGGTTGTGATGGCCATCGACGCCAAGGACAGCTTCACCCAGCAAAACGTGCTCAAAGGAGGAATTCAGGCCGTTGTTTCACCGGCGCAAAGGGTCACTTCCTGGGTGAGTGGCACGGTAGGTGGGTTCTTCCGGCAACTGGGTGACTTTGGTGGTACAACTGCCGAGAATGACCGGCTCACCCGGCGACTCGCGGCTACCGAATTAGAACTTCGAAAAGCGCAGGAAGCGGCTATTGAAAATGACCGTTTGAGGGAACTGCTCAGCCTCAAAGAGAAGACTGGTTACGACCAGGTCGCGGCGCGGGTTATTGCTCGCGATGGATCGGTGTGGTTCAACACTGTTACGATCAGTCACGGCAGTTCCTCGGGTATTGGCCTCAACATGCCGGTCGTTACGTCAGGCGGAATTGTCGGGCGGGTAATTGCGGTTAGCCCGGTGACTGCGCAGATAATGCTGATTACTGACGAAAAAGCAGCAGCCGGGGCAATCATCGGAAAGCTCGGCGAATCAGGAGCCCTGGGATCGGTAAGAGGTCTCGGAAACTCGGGTCTCGTCGAGATGCGGTATGTCTCAGGGCTCCAAAAGGTCTCCAACGGCGACTATGTTTTGACGACCGGTCAGGACGGAATTTATCCGCCCGGATTAAACGTGGGAGAGGTGGTCGAGGTGAAACAGGGAACCGCAACTCAACCACACCAAATCTATATCAAGCCGAGCGCCCGGCTTGATCAACTAACAGAGGTGGCGGTGCTGCTATATCGGCCGCCGGAGCGGCCTGCACCCGAACAGACGCTGCCGAATGTCGATAAAACAAAAGGGGTGAGCGATAAGTGATAGATGATAATTATCATCGTTCCATCCTGCTTATCACTTATCACCCATCACTTGGCTCGCTTACGTAATGCCTCAGTTTAAGACTGCTGCGGTTCTCTTGATCGCCATCATCCTGCAGCTCTCGCTACGAGAGGCGTGGACTCCACTCTCCTATATTGACTTCCCCCTGATTGTCGTTGTTTATATCGCATTGCAGCGCGAGGCGTGGCAAGCCTTAATAGTCGGCACAATTGCCGGTCTCGCGATTGACGCTCCCAGCGGTGGTCTTCTGGGCGCGGGAGGGTTTTCAAAAACCCTGACCGCCTATTTAATCTATTTCGCCGCCACTCGCATTAACCTTGAAAACGCGCTGTTGAGAATTCCAGTCCTGGCCGCGGCGACACTCATTGATGGCGCGATATACTTTTTTTGGCAGCGGTCGTTAGGAAATCCGCCGTCTGCTCCTTTTATGCAGACCATATCCTATAGCCTTATTGGAACGACTTCGGTGGGAACTTTCGCACTTTATCTGCTCGATTCGATCGTATCCGAAAAGGTGAGCCTGCGTCGTCAATTTGCTTCCCGACGGCGAGTCGCGCGAAGGGGTGCGAGCTCGTTAAGAAGGCGGTAAGACAGCGAAACAGCTAATTTCGTCATCGCATTGTCGGTGTGATTTTTACTCATGAAATTTGTTGACACATCCCAAAATCTTCGCGGCAGGCTGATGGCTGTCCAGGTGATGGCAATGCTGCTGCTCATCGTGCTGGGCGTGAGACTCTATCTGCTGCAGGTGGTTCGTGGTAGTCACTATGCGGAGATTGCCCATAACCAACGAATCAGGTTGTTGCCCATCACCGCGCCGCGCGGCATTATCTTCGATCGCAACGGGTACCCGATCGTCGATTCTCGTCCTATCTATAACGTGATCCTCTCTCGCGAAGACGTACGTGGTAAGGAACTAAGCTCCCTGGTACAGCCTCTGTCGGAGGGTCTTAGTCTGGATGCCGACATCCTGCGAGATCGTTTTGAAGAAATAAAATCACTCCCAGCTTTCGAATCCATCCCCGTTAAACAGGATGCGACTCCTGGTGATATCGCCTGGATAGAAGCGCGCGAACTGGAATTTCCCGAACTGCGCGTCGAGCAACAACCCCAACGCCGCTACCCGCCAAACGGTCTATTGGCGCATGCGCTCGGCTATGTTGGTGAGATCAGTCCCGAACAGTTGAAACAATCCAGCTACAGAGACAAAGGGCTGAAGCCTGGAGACATAATCGGTCAGAGCGGTCTTGAGCAGAGCTATGACGACTTCTTGCGCGGTCGTGATGGCTATCGAAAGGTGGTCGTAGACAGCAGGGGGCGGATTCAGGACGAAATCGAAATAGTACTGCCGCAACCGGGCCAGGATCTGATTATCACAATCGACCTGGACCTGCAATTGGCCGCCGAAGAACAACTGCTTAACTCAGCTACGAAACGCGGCGTCATTGTCGCGATGGATCCGAACAACGGTGAGATCTTGGCGCTCGCCTCCGCACCCACCTTTGATCCCAACATTTTTTCCCAGCGCCTGGGCACCAAAGAAGGCCGGGCCGAGTATATGGCGCTGCTCAATGATCCCGACAAACCGCTGATCAACCGGGCAATACAGAGCCGGTATCCTCCCGGCTCGACCTGGAAAATTCCCATGGCCGTCGCGGGTTTGCAACAAGGCGCGATCACACTTGAACATTCAAACCTTCTCTGCGGCGGCGGTATTACGATCGGAAATAAGTTCACTCGCTGCATGGGCAATCACGGTACGCCGGATGTCAGAGCGGCAATCACAAGATCCTGCGACGGCTACTTCTACCGTCTGGGATTGAAGATGGGTCTCGAGGGCATCGTGGCGATGGTCGAGCAGTTTGATCTCAACAAGCGAACTGGAATCGATGTACCCAACGAGGTGAGCAGCCGTACACCTGTGGAGTTTAAGGGAATTCTCGACCGCCGCAATCAGGAGTGGAAGGACATTGACACCGTCTTTGCGTCGTTCGGCCAAGTTTACGAGGAAATGACGCCGCTCAATATGCTTAGATCAGTTGCCGGAATAGGCCTTCGTGGCAAACTCTATGTTCCCCATTTTCTGAAAGAGCTAAAGCCTGCGGGCCAGCCGGGCACGCCAGACTACCGTCAGGCTCGATGGTTTCAGACGCTCGATGCCTCCCAACCAAATCCCAAGATCGTCTCTATTCCCGAAGAGATTAACCAGGCGGTAGTGGAAGGCATGTGGGGTGTCGTCAATAACGGCGGCACGGGCGCGGGTATTCGCATGGTTGGTTTTGAGATCGCCGGCAAAACCGGCACGGCGCAGGTAGTGGGCCTCGGCAAGGATATTGGTAAGAACAAAGACCATTCCTGGTTTGTTTCCTATGCTCCCGCATACAAACCGGAGATCGCAGTGATTGCCCTGATAGAGAATTCCGGCTTTGGAGGCACGCACGCTGCTCCAGCCGTACGAAAAATCTATGACCTTTACTATCGCAAAACCCGACATGAGGAACCGGCCGGGAGCGTGCCGATAGCGAGAACCACAAAGCCACCGCGGAAGGCCCCGGAGAAATCGCAGGAGGTGCGCGGCGTTGACGGGGAGTGAACTTTATTGCCGAGTGACAATTGCCGATTGCCAATTGGCGACAATGTCAGCCTGTGTCTTTCCCTCGTAACCTATAGCTTTATGACCATCACGCTAATCGACAATCGGAAATCGGAAATTGGCAATACCACATGTCTGCACTTCTAGAAAAAAAATCCTTCAGAGACTTCGACTGGTTGTTGGCAATTCTGGCCATCGGCATTGTCGCTTTCGGCACCGTTCAGATTCGCTATGCGCAGCCGCAGGAAACTTACTGGGTCAAGCAGCTCATCGGTCTTGGTATTGCCCTGGTGGCGATGATTCTGGTGGCAGTCACCGATTATCGAAGGCTGCTCAATATCGCGCCTGCCTTTTACCTTTTTGGCCTGATACTTCTGGCGATTGTCTTGATTCCCGGTATCGGTCTGAAGATCAATGGCCAGCGGGCATGGATCAGAGTTCCCTTTATTGGTCAGTTCCAACCATCGGAGTTTGTCAAAGTAACGACCGCGATGATGTTGGCCTGGTACTTCGGTAAACATCGCACGCAGGCACTCAGGGTCCACGAAATGCTGGTCGGGGGTCTGATCCTGGCCTTACCCTGCTTTCTGATCCTGCTGGAGCCGGACGTTGGCTCGGTTATTACTTACCTGCCTATCTTGTTTGTAGTGCTTTTCCTATCCGCTATCCGGCTGCGACTGGTATTCGGGGGAATAATTCTGGCCATGGTAATGCTGCCGGTAGCTTACTGGGTGGGAGTAAAGACAAATTTTGTAAAGCCTTACCAACAGGAGCGAATCAACGTCATTCTCGATCCCGAAAACGCCGATCGACGCGGCTTTGGCTACAACACCTGGCAGTCGATCCTGACCGTTGGCGAAGGCGGACTGCTAGGCGCGAAAACCACCACAGAACACTCTCAAAGCAGTTTGAAGTTTTTGCCTGAGCCCCACACGGACTTCATCTTCGCCGTCGCGGCCGGTAACGCGGGGTTTATCGGCTGCATTTTGGTGTTACTGGCTTACGCAATCCTGCTTTCGCGGCTGATCACTGGGGCGCGGAGGGCACCGGACCGGCCGGGAATGCTAGTCATTATGGCGATTGTCGGCGGGTTGATGTTCCAGGTATTTATAAACATCGGGATGGAACTAGGTCTTTTGCCCGTTATAGGCGTCCCCTTGCCTCTGATGAGCGCCGGCTTAGCCTCGCTGATCGCAACTTTCATTGCCATCGGTTTCGCGATTAGCGTTCAGCTCAGAAGGTTTGTCAATTAACATGGCGTTCAACATTCAGTCTCGGTCAGGAAAAGATGCACAACCCCTGATTCTGGTCGCAAACATATCTGTTTCGCGTTTCATGCCCCTTCGGTTATACTCCAGCGTAGTTAGCCTGCCGGATGTTTTCATTTTTGGCGCTGCAAATGCGCCCGACATCTTAGAAGCACGAAAAGCCAGGTAAGAAGTTTTCCGTGCGCCAGACCAGGCGAGACGAGTTTTTGTCGTGTACGATTGCGGACTGCCTTTAAGTTGCTTAAAGCGATTGCAACTCCATCAGTTTAAAGACATGCGCGCGATGGGACGACATCCCAAATTCCCCCGGGGAAGGCAAAAAACACCGAATAGGTCGAGCACATGAGGCCGGTTTTCTTCCTCAACTTTAGTTGAGATGTGCTCCCTGCAGAAAGGTAGGCGCGTTCGAAGCGCCGGAACCGAAATCAGGGTTTCTGTTGAACAGTTCAAATGACCGTCGCGCTCTCGACGGAGTAAGTCCAAACTGGGACGCTCGCGGGCGCAACCTGCAAAAAACTCACACACCGCCGGTTGGCAATCTATTTCCAGTCTCGCCAAAGCCGCGGCAAAAAATTTCCACTGAACAAAACGCAGTGGGACGGATAACCGTCTCACTAATCTCGCGTCAGGCACGCGCCTCGCTCTTTGAGCTAGATGGCGGGCTTTTTTCGCGCAACTCACATTATCAAAAGAATGCCTGCCCCCGGAACCAGCAGACGGCGTGGCATCGGGAGCTGAAGTCATCAGCCCAGCTCGTCACCCGATCGAATAAGCACCAAGTCTTACGGCCGGCATTCCAGGAGACACAAGTTACAACATGGCAAAAGAACTAATCGTAAGCCTCAACGGACGCGAAAAGAAAATCGCGATCATCGAGGATGACCAGGTTACTGAGTTTTACATCGAGCGTGGCGAAGACAATCAGGGCATTGTCGGCAATATCTACAAAGGACGCGTGATGCGCGTCCTGCCCGGCATGCAATCGGCCTTTGTGAATGTCGGATTGGAACGAGATGCCTTTCTTTATGTTTCTGACTTCTTTGACGAAGAGGAAGAGTTTGAACGTATCGTCATCGAGAAGGCGAAGAAAGGCGAAGCCGATGCAGGCCGCGCCGCCGCTGAACAAATCGCCCTCGGTCGCGTGGAGCGCGAACATCGCATCGAAGCCACACATGAGCGTGCTGAGCCCCTTCGCGAAGCAGAGGTAGAGGATGTGCTCGGCGAGGTGATCCCGGTCACCACAGTGCCAACTGCCGAAGCGGCAAACCCTGGTCGAAGCCGCAGCCGGCGCGGGCGCCGGCGCGGGCGCGGGCGAGATGGTCAGGAAGCTCCCGTGGAGCAGGCAGCGACGAGGGCTGCAGACTTTGAAGAGGTAGAGATCATCACCCCGTTTGTTGAGACCGATCCATCGATCCAAAGGATAGTCGACGAAGAAGAGACCGCCGCAAACGGAGAGATGTTTAAAGACGCACGGTTGCAGGAACGGATATTCGATCAGATCCACGCCGTCGAGTTCAATTTCGAAGATGATTATCGTAACGCGGAAGTGGGTTCGGTTCTTCCGTCAGGCAGCTACCAGGATCCTTTGTTCCAACGAATCGACGATGGAGAGGACACCAGCGAGCAGGGCCGAATAACGATGCGCGCGCCGGAAACGATTTCCGCTCGGGTTCGGAGTTTTGTGGATAGTGTTGATGGACAGACACTTCCCGGTGGCACTTTTCAACGTATAAGCGACGACGAGGACACCGAACTAATGACAGACCCTTCGATTGAGGTCGAAGCGGATGAGGAGAAAGTACTACCGGGATTTGCAGCACGAGCCGTGGAGAAAATTGTCAGCGTGGCGCGCCGGAAGACTGGAACCCGAAAACCAGCGGCGAGTAAAACCACCAGAACCAGACCAGCGAGCAAGAAAGCTCCCGCGAAGAGACGTACCAAAAGTGGGACCGATACCGAGGTTGATTCGGAATCCCCAACCGAGACGTCCGCAAACAGTGGTCTGGAAGATTCGGAAGCACGCGTCGCCGGCAATCGCTCTCGCGGCGAATTCGCGACTCGACGAGGGGGCAGAAGGCGGCGGCGTCCTCCCGCAAAGCCGAAGACTGCCGCCGGCGCAGACCAGGACGTTCCCACAAACGGGCAGGATGAAGAATCGGAGGCCCCGACAGATATCGCCCCGGTTGAGGAAGCGAAGGCTGCTGCTCCCGTGGAGAAGCCTGCAGCTCCCGAGCCAACGTCTCGCGACCGCGAGCAGGGTTCCCGCAATTATCCCCGCTCTCAGCGAAGAGATCGAGATCGCCAACAACCAACCATTACGGATCTACTGGATGAAGGACAGGAGATTCTCGTCCAGATCGCTAAGGAACCGATTGCCAAGAAGGGTGCACGGATCACTTCGCACATCGCGCTGCCGGGTCGTTTTCTGGTCTACATGCCGACGGTCGAACATGTCGGGGTCTCTCGGAAGATCGAATCGGACAGCGAACGACACCGGCTGAGGAAGCTGATCCAGATGTTGAGAGCGGAAGAGGATATTCCGTCAGGCGGCTTTATCGTGCGAACGGCCGGGGTAGGAATAAGCGAAGCCGATTTGCGGGAAGACGTACGCTACCTGGTAAGAACCTGGCTCGACATTCGCGCGGCCGCGGAAAAATCGAAGCCGGCCTCGCTGGTGCATCGAGACCTCGATTTGGTCCAGCGCATACTCCGAGATCAGTTGTCAGAGGACTTTTCCGCGATTCGCGTCGACTCCGAAGAGGAATACGCCCGCATTGTGGAGTTTGTTAATCGTATTCATCCTCGCATGGTGAAACGAGTCAAGTTGTACACGAAGGATCAGCCAATTTTGGAGGCGTACGGCGTACAGGCCGAGATTGATAAAGCCATCAAGCCGAGAGTTTGGTTACGGTCCGGCGGTTATCTGGTAATCAACCAGACCGAGGCGTTGGTGGCCATCGACGTCAACACAGGCAAGTTTGTCGGGCGTGGGAGCGGTCGTTTGGAGGACACAATCACGCGGACCAATCTCGAAGCGGTTGACGAAATTGTTCGGCAAATCCGTTTACGTGATCTGGGCGGGATCATTGTGCTGGATCTGATCGATATGGAGGAGCGACGTAACCGCACGCGGGTTATGCAAGCCTTGCAGGAGGCGCTGCGTCACGACAAGTCGCCAACGAAGGTTCTATCTTTCAATGATTTTGGCCTGGTCATTATGACTCGCAAGCGAGTCAAGCAGTCTTTGGAAAGAACGCTCTGTGCTCCCTGCCAGTACTGCCAGGGCGCCGGGCTGATCAAATCTCCGCAGACAGTTGCCTATGAATTGCTCGAGGAATCACGGCGTCTGGGAAAAGCTATGAATGGCAACAGGGTCAACAAACAAGCGACGCTGCGGATCAATCCAGAAGTGGCACGAGCGTTGCGCGGCCCGGAACGCGACGTGTTAAATGAGATCGAAGAATATTTGGGTCCGGTGGATATTAACAGTGATCCGTCGGTCCACCAGGAGCAATTCGATTTCGCGTTTATTTGAGTTGTAGGGGCGGAACTCCGTGTCCACCCCATTTGGTAACACGCAGCGCTGACACAGCGGTCAAGGTTTGGTAAGACCTGGGCGGACACTGAGTTCCGCCTACAACGGTAATGAGCAGACTCGGTAACCTTTGGAAGACAATGATCGCGGGGGGCGCCGGCGTGGCCGCCCTCGCAGCGATTAACGCCGCCATTCAGAATAACGCAACCGATCCGGATGACAGCGCGCTCGGTGGTGAAGCCCGGTTCTTTGATTGGAAATACGGCGGAATTTTCTATAGGACGGCGGGGACCGAACACTCTGGTCCGCCACTGGTTTTTATTCACGGTGTCGGCGCCGGTTCATCGAGCTTCATGTGGAGAAAGAACTTTGACGTACTGGCGCGCGATTTTCGAGTGTACGCTATTGATTTGCTGGGCTTCGGATTCTCTGACAAGCCAAGTACCGCGCCCTACTCGGCCGACCTTTACGTTGAGCTGATCACCGACTTCATCCGCGAAGTTACAGGATATCCCGTGAATATCGTTGCCAGTTCCCTGGGCGCCGCTTATGCCATTCGGGTCGCGGACGAACATCCCGATTTAATCAAATCAATGGTGCTCAACGCACCCACCGGCGCTGACAAGTTGAGCACGCGACCGGGAATGGCTGGCGCTGCGTTTTACGGACTGTTGCAGTCGCCCGTGCTTGGCACCTCGTTCTATAACGTGATGGCCAGCGAGCGTAGCATCCGCGACTACTCACGCAAGCACTTGTTCTATGACCATCGACGAGTGACTAACCGGGTGGTGACGAACTTCTACGCCACTAGTCATCAGCAGGGCGCACAACATGCTATCGCGGCTTTCCTCTCCGGGTATTTGAATACGGACACACGGGCTGCTTTCTCTCGACTGACTCAACGAGTGATGCTCGTCTGGGGCAAACAAGACCAGACGACTCCGGTCGCTCAGGCGGTGGCACTGCTTGAAGCAAACCCAAGTGCCAGCCTGGAGGTGTTTGACTATTGCCGGATGATGCCTGAGCAGGAGCATCCTGAGAAATTCAACGCCCTGGTACTCGAGGCCTTCCTGGCTCGCTCCGCGGCTGCCTGACAGCGCCCCGTAGGGGGCGACGCCCATTACAGAACCGGGAGCGGTAGCGACCGCACTCACCTAACGAGTTCATTCTTCCACCTCAATCATATAGCCCGGCAAAGAGATTCTGTTTTCAATTTGCATGGTTCGCAGATTCCACTTCGTGTAGCAGAGTGTTTCGTTGGTTGAGTGCGGTCGCTACCGCTCCCGGTTTTGTCCTCAGTCCTATATTAAACCGTTGACACTGCTGAGAACCTTTCACTAAGATGAGGCCACCTCGTTTAACCACGCACAAGTTGCGGTAGTTCGTGGGCGCTGTATCTGCTCTTGCTCTGGTGTTTCACGCGCAATGGGGGCGTGCTGCAACACGCCAGGCCGATTCAAATAAGAACTGAATTCAATCTGAGTCTCGAAACAGGAGAATCATATGCTCAACGCTCTGCCTCGCGCCTTTGCCATGCGGGTCAAAGGATTAGTTATTTGTCTGCTTGTGACGCTCGTATTTGCAGCCGCAGCAGTGGCCCAAACCCAGATCACCAGCGGTACTATCCAGGGAACGGTGCTCGACGCAAATGGCGCTGCCGTTCCTGGCGCCGGCGTGGAAGTTAGGAACGTCGAGACAAACTTTTCCAGAAGCCTGACCACCGACGAAGACGGACGCTTTGTGGCGCTGTCATTGCCGCCCGGCAAGTATACCGTCACAGTTTCAAAGCAAGGCTTCGCTACTTTGGTAGTGGAGAATGCCAACCTTACAGTAGGACAGGCCATGACCTTGCCCCTTTCCATGAAGGTTTCCGGCGTTGAAGAACGAGTAACCATCACGGCGACCCCGACAATTGACACGGTAAAGACGGAATCGAGCACCACCCTCGGCGAATCGACAGTAAGTAACACTCCTATTCTGGGACGCAAGTTTGAAGACTTGCTGACCCTCACTCCCGGCGTCAGCATCGTGCAAGGACCCGATGGCGACGAGATCACCTTTGCGGGTCAACGCGGGATCTTTAATAACGTCAGTCTTGATGGGGGCGACTATAACAACGGCTTCTTTGGCGAACAGGCAGGGGGCCAGCGCGCCGCGATCGATATACCACTGGACGCGGTCAGAGAGTTTCAGGTGGTCGCCACCGGCGCCAATGCCGAATTCGGTCGCACGGCCGGGGGCGTTATTAACGTGATTACTAAGTCAGGCACGAACGAGTTACACGGCAGTATTTTCCACTTCCAGCGACTGGAAGCCCTTACCGCGAACGATTCTGATGGCAAACCTCTCACAGATTTTCGCCGCGAGCAGTTTGGGGGAACGATTGGTGGACCAATTCGGCGCGACAAGGCCTTTTTCTTCTTTTCCAGTGAGAATATTTACGAGCAGCTGACAAGGGCTAATCTAAGCGAACCGGTAGGCACAACTCCCTGTCCTATTGCTGCACCAGTGATTACCGCGGATGAAGCTTTGATTAACGGCAATCCAGACTGCCAAAGGCAAGCGCTGATTGCCTTCTTTAGGACGAATCGCAATCAGGAAGAAGGCTTGCCGATTAGCCGCAAGATCAGAAATAACGCCTTGCTGGGCAAGATCGACATCGACGTAACAGAGAACAATCGGCTTACGCTATCCCACAACTTCGACTATTCGCGCAATACGAACCAAACTTTCGACGTTTCCACTTATGGAAATTCAGCCAACGGCATTGAGGGGCCTTCGAAGATTAACGCATTCAACGCGAATCTCTTCACAACCGTTTCGCCAACGGAGGTCAACGAACTTCATTTTACGTATGGGCGCGAGGAACGTCCGCGTTCCGCAGTTGAATCGAACGTCCCGGCCGACACGGCCATGGGCTTTGGCACCACCTTTCGCTTTGGCCACCCATTCTTCCTGGGACCAAACGTGGACGAGACTTTCTGGCGCACGCAGATCAAGGACAACTACTCAATCGTGTCGGGTCGTCACACCGTGAAGTTCGGCGGGGAGTGGATGCACAGTCGCAATTCGCAAGTCTTCCGCGGGTTCTTCGAGGGTAGATACATTTTTGACAGCGTTACGGGATTTCTGCGCTATGCCTCTCCCGCCGCCGCTGGGGGCTTTGGCCCGAGCACGGTCGGCTGCTCCGACGGAACTTTCGTGACAGCGCCGGCGACTTGCGCCGCAGGGACCACAACTACTGGGGGTCCGCTTCTGCTCTTTCTCCAGGGCGCGGGACCATCGGGTCCGGCGACGGACGCGGCAGGTTTTTCTGATATCAAGAATGAAGACATCGCTTTCTTTGTGCAGGACAAGTGGCAGATTCGGCCGAACTTGACTTTGAGTTTCGGCCTGCGCTGGGAGGCTCAAATCTTCCCTGACCCAGTTGTGGCGCCAGAGCAGACGGCCTACGGGCTCTTCTTGAATGATCCCCGGTTCCCTTCTGACGGAACGTTGCATAACCAGAAGAAGATGTTCCAGCCCCGCCTTGGCTTTGCGTGGGATATCGGCGGCAAAGGCAGATCGGTGTTGCGCGGGAGCTGGGGTATCTACAACGCCCGGCAGAACATGCTTACGCAGGTGGGCTCCATCACCACCAACGGAGTCCAGCAGCAGACTATCTTTTTGAACACACCCATCATCTCGTCTGGCGTGCCGGGTCCGGTCTGGCCTGGACTGGTAACACCAAGCGCTCAGTCGTGTTCGGATGGCGTGAGGACTAACCCCTTCCCGTGCTTCTCCGGCGTGCGTGTCTTCAGCCGCGACTACGCCAACCCGCGCATCTACACTTCCAACATCGCTTTTGAGCATCAATTAGTGGAAGACCTGTCGATCTATTTCGACTTCACTCACGCGAAAGCTGTTCACCTGACGCGTTTCCTGGACTACCAGCGGCTTGGCATCTTCTTCCCGTTCCTCAGCGAGACAATGGTTGCCAGCGCCAACGGCAAATCTCTCTACCGAGGGTTCACGGCCGGAATGCGGAAGCGTTTGAGCCGCGGGTTCCAGTTTGAGTGGAACTACACGTTCGCGAAAGATCTGGACGATGATTCCAACGAACGCGACCCCTTCACCGACCGGGCCTTTGATATCAACAATCTACAACTTGACTACGCGCTCTCCGACCGAGACATCCGCCACCGTTTCAACTTCTATGGCAACGTCGACTTGCCCTGGGGCTTCGAGTTTAGTCCTCGGGTGCAGGCACGCACCGCACAACCGAAGTCGCCAAATTGCGCCACTCGCTGTTTCCCGCGCAACACGCTTCGAAAGAGCAACGAGTACTTCTCGTTCGACTGGCGCTTGCAACGACCAATCCGCTTCGGGGAACGATACGCGCTGGTCCCAATTATCGAGTTGTTCAATACCTTCAATACCGTGAACAGCATCGACCCGACCATCGGGTCGGCACTATTCAACTTCGATGGGTTTCTCCGCACCGGTGTCGGAGACCCGCGACAGTTGCAGCTGGGTCTCAGGTTCACGTTCTAAAGGATCTTTGAGCTGAGGACTTAAGGAGGGGTACGGCATGCCGTGCCCCTTTCCTTTTTGACAGGGCGAGGTGTTTCAAATCCGACTCGAGGGCCGACAATTTGCAGGTTGGGAAGGGTGGCTTGCCCCCGCTCAAGCTGCAATGCCACTCAACATTGAATCAGCCTCTCAACAGAGAGAATTTGCACCTTGAGCGGGGGCAAGCCACCCTTCCCAACCTGCAAATTGCCGAACGCTCATTTTTGCCACTTCACCCCGACGCTAACGCTCCCTCAGTCCCTGATCTTGCAGAAGGCGTCGATTCCCTGGCGTCAGACTGGAGCGACTCATCCCGCTGGACGTGCCGGTAAAGAATGTCGCGCTGCTGCGGGATAAAGCCGGCTTCGCGGATGAGGTAGCGAAGCATTCTCTCATCTGCTCGATTGTGTGCGCCCGCAGCCGAGACCACGTTCTCTTCAATCATGATCGAGCCCATGTCATTCGCGCCAAAGCGAAGGGCCACCTGACCGAGCTTTAAACCCTGGGTCAGCCACGATGATTGGAAATTCTCGATGTTGTCGAGAAACAGCCGCGACACAGCTAACATTTTGAGATAGTCGATTCCGGTTGGTTCTTCCCTGATGCGCCGGCCCAGCGCGGTGTTCTCTCGCTGGAAGGTCCAGGAGATGAAGGCGGTAAACCCTTCGGTCTCATCCTGGAGATCTCGAATGCGCCGTAAGTGGCGCACTCGATGTTCCACCGTGTCGCCGATGCCAAACATCATCGTGGCAGTTGATCTGAGGCCAACTCGATGCACGGCGCGCATGACTCCCAGCCACTCATCTGTTGTGCACTTAGTGGAAACACGGTTGCGCACTTCGTCGTCCAGAATCTCACCGCCGCCGCCGGGTAAGCTGTAAAGACCGGCATCCTTTAATCGCGACATTATCGTCTCGTAATCGAGTCCCGAGATCAGGTGGATATTATGAATCTCGGGAGGCGAGAAACAATGTAACTGGAAGTCAGGATACTTTGCGTGCAGCGTGCGCAGCAGATCCTCATACCACTCGATGCCAAAATCCGGGTGTAGGCCACCCTGCATCAGAACACCGGTGCCGCCAAGCGCAATCGTTTCATCGATCTTCTCGCAAATCTCGTCGAGAGTGCGTACGTAAGTATCCGGAGCACCAGGCCGCCGATAAAAGGCGCAGAAGGTGCAGACAACATTGCACACGTTGGTGTAATTGATGTTGCGATCGATGATGTAAGTAACGATGTTATCCGGGTGTCTACGTTGCCGGATCGTGTCGGCGGCCGCGCCGATCGCCGCGATGTCATGTGACTCCAGTAAATCAGTGCAATCGTCGGCAGTCATTCTCTCGCCCGCCAGCACTTTGTCCAGGATTGATTGAGTGTCTAAACCCATGGTCATAGTCTATTGCTTAGCTTGGCAATTCGCAAAACGAGGCCCACCCAAGTTTCGATAATTTGCAGGTCGGAATGGGTTCATCTCAATTTCTCGTATTTCTCATTTCTTATGATTTTTCATAATTTCCAGTTGTATTTTCCTGGATCTCCTTTCGTGATGTTTCGTGTAATTTTGTGGATCGTTTTTTGCTGGCAGGGAGATTAGAACGATCCACGAAATCACACGAACGAACACGAACAAGAGGAGAACGCGACAGTGAAAATGCCAAGCGGAAATGAACCCTTTCTGAACAACAAAATACAATAGTCCTCAGGGTTTTCACACAACCTGATAGCGACTGAGTTTCTCGTTAGAACTCAAGATTTGGACTGCACCTTTTGTGGCCGGGAATCCAGGAACATCAGTGGCTTCACTTGTTCAATCAAGTGATGTTTGTAAGCCAAATCAAAATACAACTTCATCCCTCGCTTCATGGGTTCGTCAATATGGAAAGTAATATCGTCGGTTAGGTATTCCCTTAGCTCATCACGCGTCAGAGGGATTTCACGTTCATAGTGAGAAAGAATCACCTCCATTTGCTCGAGTCCTTCATCGCGCGCGGCGGCGAAATCAATGGCCGCAACTCTCGATATGTCTTTATTGCGGATGGCCCATACGGCAAACACGAAACCGAGGCCGGTGTGCTCACGCCAGAGGCCCGACATATCGACGACGCGTAGATCATCTCTGGCGAAGGTCATAGCCGGATCTCCAATAATCAATGCGGCATCATTATCTTTCAGCATGCGGTCTACGTTGGGCGCCAGGGTGACACACTTCGGCTCAACACCCAGGAACTCGAGAAAGATGATTTTCATAAGCGCGGCCGAGGTGCGTGACGATTCGTCAAGCGCGACCGAGCGGCATTCCCTGAGATCCCGCATCCTGGTTACCAGAACCACGCTGCGAACATTTCCCTTCGATCCCACACACACGTCAGGAATTAGTGAGATGTCCGGTAGGCGCTGATACTCGATGACCGGAATCAACGCGGCCTCAACCGCGCCCTTCTCCAGCAGTTGTGCACAACGTGCCGGTACAGGATCCGTAAGACTTACTGACCCCTTTCGTGAGCCATGAAGGAAACTCCAGATAAGCGGAGCGGAGTTCAGATAACTTGAAGCGGCGAGTCGAGGTAATTGTGCTTGATTGGAATCAGGGCTGATAGTTATCTCCACTGCAATCGAATTATTCAGGGAACGATTGATGCTAACGCAGGACTAAGTATCGCTGCAAGAAGTGATATTGGCGGAGGTTGCACACTTTGAAACTTATAGCGGACGATCCACGAAATCACACGAACCAACACGAATAGTTTAGTGCCATTTCGTGTTATTTCGTGGATCGTTCTCCCGCTGTCTCCCCAATGAAACCCGTTTATACTGAAAGCATGACACTACATCATGGGGTGGGTAATGTCGCTCAAGTTTGCCGGCGTGAGCCGGCTCTTTGGGAATGTGGACTGTGGTTCGCTGCCGGAATCGTACGTTGACACCATTCTTGGGCGACAACTACTATGCCCGCAGTCCCAGTCGGATAAACCTATGAGCATTTACGATGTGAGTGTTCGGCTTTCCGAGACAACTCCCACCTATCCGGGCGATCCTGGAATTGAAATCAGAAGGTGGAAATCGCTCGCCGAGGGCGACTCCGCCAACGTCTCGCTGCTTCACCTGGGCGCGCACTCCGGAACGCATGTCGATGCACCGGCACATTTCATCGAGGGCGCCGGCCGCGTCGAATCGTTGTCGCTGGAAACTCTGATTGGAGAAGCTCAAGTGGTAGCGGTGCCGGAGGCTATCACGGTGATTGACGCGGGATTTGCTGCCGCGAATTGCCAGCCGGGCCGTGAACGCATTCTCTTTAAGACTCGGAACTCTAACTTCTGGTCGGGTGATAATCCTGTCTTCCATACTGACTTTACTCATATCGATTTGGGCGCGGCCGAGTATCTTGTAAGTCAAGGCGCCATACTGGTAGGAATTGACTATCTTTCCATAGAGCGATTCAAATCAGAAACGCACGAAATACATCTGGCTTTGCTCTCAAAGGGAATTGTGATCCTCGAGGGTTTGGATCTTCGAGAGGTTGTTGCCGGCATCTATGAACTGATCTGCCTGCCGCTCAGAATTTCAGGCGGAAGTGGTGACGGGTCGCCGGTGCGCGCCGTATTGCGAACTCTTAACTAGCGGGTGAGTTGGCCCGGTGGCCCACGCTGCTCAAGCAAAGCATGCAAAGCGATCCTGTTTACCATGAACGCGTCTATGAAATCGTTCGCACTATTCCTCGCGGGCGGGTGATGACATATGGCCAGCTGGCAGAAATACTAGGAGAAGGCTACACGCCGAGAACCGTTGGTTTTGTGATGCACGCCTCAGGTAACAAGACGCCCTGGCACCGCGTGATTAATGCGCAGGGTGGCTGCTCGACCGGACGAGTTGTTCTGCCCCACGATAAGCAACAGCGAATGTTAGAGGCCGAAGGGGTGATTTTTAATGAACGCGGCCGCTGCGATTTGAAAGCTTACCTCTGGATTCCTGAGAGCGAGAATAGCAAGCCTCCGACTAAGAACACGCTCTTCAGGAAAAGCAATCTACAAAGGACAAAAAAATGAGTTCAAACTTCCCCGAACGAAGCACGCCCTACGCGGTCAGTCCGCCACGCTACTCAGTTGCTCACCAGATGGTAACTACGGCGTTTGAGCTGCCCAACTACCGCATCACCCAAAACCTGGGCGTGGTGCGCGGAATAGTGGTGCGCTCACGTAACATCTTCGCGACCATTGGAGCTTCATTGCAGACTGTCGTCGGGGGTAACATCACAGTATGGACAAGGCTCTGTGAAGACACGCGCTCCGACGCCTTTGACATCATGATTCAACACGCCACGGAAATCGGGGCCAATGCGATTGTCGGCGCTCGCTATGACACCACCGAGCTTTCCACCGGAGTCACAGAGGTTCTGGCTTATGGCACCGCGGTTATCGTGGAGCCGGCTGACTCAGCCGAAAGCTACCGTTCATGAACAGTGAAAACCTCACTGGCAGTCAGGTCGAACGAATCCAGAAGGCTCTCAAGACCGTGCCCTTTGCTAAATTGTTAGGAATTGAGCTGGAGGAGGTTGCGCCAGGGACCGCCACGCTCGGATTCAGCATGAGAAAGGATCTGAAGCAAAACAACGGGGTGGCTCATGGAGGCGCCATTGCATCGTTAATTGATACGGCTGCGGCCTTCGCGGTTATCTCTCTGCTTCCGCCCGACGAGAAGGCTACGACGGCAGACTTAACCATCAGCTATCTCAGGCCGCTCACAAACGGGAGGGCGCACTCCACTGCCCGGGTACTCCGCGCCGGCCGACGCCTCATCGTGGTATCAGCCGAGTTGGTTGATGATGCAGGGGTCCTTATTGCGACAGCGCTTACGACCTACATCAAGGTTTGAACATGTATACGCTCTATCACTCGCTACTGGCCCAACACCATAAGCAGTTGACACCCATTCGCTGCGCGGATTCGACGATTGCCCAACTCCATCGTTACTTCGAAGAGGTAGTGCTCGAAAATAATCTGAGTGCCCTGGTAATCGAGAGTTTGCCAGTTTCTTCGTCCCGCTCGGCCAGAGAAGTGGCTCGCGTGAAAGACCTCGCTGGGGTGGCACAAAACACTTTTTTGTTCCTGCGCCCGGAAGACACTCTTTCGAGATCAGCTTTAGGCAACACCGGGGACAACCTTAAACTGGCCGTATTGGACCAAAGGGACGAGGAGAAGATCTCTGAACGCTTTGTGGTCATCTCCGACGCTCGATTCGCCGCTCTGCTGGCCGCCGGACCCCCGGATGATAGTACAGAGGACCAGGCAGGTGATTTGGTCGTCTGGACGTTTGAGCCCGATGTGGTTTACTCGGCGCTGGAATACTTAATGGCAAGGGTTACGGCCGAACATCCATATGCCGCCAAGCCCTTCGCACAGGCGGTCCGGGCTTCCACGCCTAAAGCCACATCTCTTCATCTCACTCTCGGTGTGACCACCAAGCTTGCCCGCTTGCTGCAAGAGCAAGCTGAACGCGAAACCGCAGTTAACCGCATCGCCACCTCCATTAGAAATGCGGTCGACCTGGATGGAGTCCTGCAAACTTCTGCGGATGAAGTTGGGCGCGCGCTCAACGTTAAATGTTGCGCGGTGAGAGTCAATGCCGCACCCGTCAGAAGTGAAATGACCAAGCGTCGTTTTCGTGCGGATGTCGCCCTGGAGACTGCCGATGTCGAGTATCTGGCAGATCTCGAAACGATCAACAAGACACTCGCAACGTTACCAGAAATGCAGGTCGTGGACGGTGATCACCCGCAACCCGGATCGCCATTCGCTCACGCCGTCGTACCATTAATTTACAAGGGAGATTTGATTGGCTTTCTGTTGGTGCGGACAGACGACCCTGCTCGCGTTTGGGCAGACAACGAACTCATGCTGTTGCGCACAGTTGCCGACCAGCTCACAGTGGCGGTCAATCAGGCGCGCTTGTTCGCTGAGATGGAACAACTGGCGTTAACCGACGGCCTGACCGGCTGCTTCAACCGTCGCTGGTTTGAGATGCAGTTCGAACGCGATCTCCAGATGGCTAACCGGGTGCGTCAGCCACTGTCGTTAGTAATCCTGGACCTTGACAACTTTAAGGAGATCAACGATACCGCAGGCCATGAAACCGGCGACCTGGCCTTGCGTCTGCTCGCTGACAGCGTGCGCGCAAATCTGCGCGAGGTAGACACCGCAGTCCGCTACGGTGGAGACGAGTTTGTTGTAATTCTTCCGCAGGCAAATATTCAGGGTGCTCTAATTGTGGCCGAGCGCTTAAGAAGCCGAGTTGAGCAAATCGAGGTGCCCGGATTTGGGCGGCTGAGTGCATCCCTGGGGATCGCCACATTCCCTGTCCATGGTTCAAGCCGGGATACTCTCATACAGGCTGCTGACCGCGCGCTGTATATTTCGAAGGAACTAGGCCGCAACCGAATCAGCACGCCTCCTGACGATTCCCGATCTTCGGCTACGCGAGACGACCAGAAGGCTGACTTAATTCAAAAAGCATAGCCACCGCACGCGAAAACCGAGTACCGGTTGAGGCTGCGGCAAAAATCAAAAGAGACGTCCGCCAACTCCTACCGATTATAAAACCCTTAAGAGAGTTCGACGCAAAGTCGGAAATTGGCAATTGGAAATCGGCAATGGCTGTGGCGTCTGGTGTCTCGACGCAAAATCGCGCATCATAAAGCTCCAAGGCTTTACTTCGGATTGCGTCGTGCTCTAGCTCATGGATGACCTGCGAAAATTTGCTCGATATTTCCTTCCTTACAAGATCTCGCTGATCACCGGCATTCTTTGCATATTCGCCAGCGTAGTCTTTAGCCTAACCATTCCTCTCTTCGTCGGACAGGCAGTGGATGAAAACTGGACCCAGGTCTCCTGGTCTAAGTTGACCGTATCAGCGTTAAAAGTGCTGGGTGCAAGCTTGCTTAGTGGCACGTTTCTGTTTCTCCAGCGCCGCATCCTGATCGGCATGTCGCGACACTTAGAATACGACTTGCGCCGGGACTTTTACGCTCATCTCGTCGATCAACCGCTCTTTTTTTTCCAGGAACATCGTACCGGCGATCTGATGGCCCGGGCGTCCAACGATCTGGCTGCCGTGCGCCAACTCGCCGGTCCGATGATCATGTACACGTTGCAGACAATTTTTGTGGTGCTGCTCGTCCTACCTCTGATGCTGATGATCAACTGGTGGCTGACGCTGCTCCTATTTGTAACTATGCCGTTGGTCTCCTTGACGGTTAAGTACTTCGGGCAACAGGTCCATATCCGTTTTGAAAAGATCCAGGAGTTCTTTGCCCACATTACAGCGCGAGCACAGGAGAATTTTACTGGTGTCCGCGTGGTTCGCGCCTATGCGCAGGAAGGTGCTGAAATTGCGGCCTTCAACGAATTGAACCGGCAGTTCGCAGAGAAAAATCTCAGCCTGGTCAGAATCGATGCGTTGATGCGGCCCCTGATGACGTTCCTGATTGGAATCGGTTTTGTTCTCATTATCTGGGCCGGTGTCCCGTTGGCAGTTCGCGGAGATATCACTGTGGGCGAGTTCACCGTCTTCAATATGTACCTGATGCGCCTCATCTGGCCCCTGATTGCGCTCGGCTACGTAGTAAATCTCTATCAGCGTGGGACCGCGAGCTTGAAGAGGATGAATACGATATGGGCGATCAAGCCGGCAATCGGCGACGCTCCCGGAGTTCAGCAGCAAAAGCCGATTGCCGGCGAGATTGACTTTCGCAACCTGACCTTTAGCTTTCGACCGAACGATGAGCCCGTACTCCGTGACATTAATCTGCGAATACCGGCCGGTCAGTCGGTCGCATTCGTCGGCCGAACCGGAAGTGGCAAATCCACGCTGGTTAACCTCATTCCACGACTAATTGAAGCGCCGGAGAACACGGTCTTCATCGACGGCGTTCCGGTGCAGGATTATTCACTCGCCCAATTACGTTCGAGTATTGGCTACGTTCCCCAGGAGACCTTCCTCTTCAGTGATTCGCTCGCGGAAAACATAGCTTTTGGGGTCGAGAAAGCTGAACGCGCGGAGGTCGAATGGGTGGCCGAGATGGCGGGACTGGCAGATGATATCAAAGGGTTCCCCGACGGCTTCGACACTTTGGTGGGCGAGAGAGGTATCACTCTCTCAGGGGGGCAGAAGCAAAGAACCGCCATCGCGCGTGCCGTGTTGCGTGAGCCGAAGATTCTAATCCTCGACGACGCTCTGTCTTCGGTTGACACCTACACGGAAGAGAAGATCCTGGGCCGACTGCGAGGTGTGATGCGCGATCGAACAAGCCTGATTGTTTCGCATCGCATCTCGACGGTGCGTGATGCCGACCGGATTTGCGTGCTCGACGAGGGACGCATTGTCGAGCAGGGCACCCATCATGAGTTGTTGGCGCTTGGCGGCGAGTATGCTGATCTTCACGAACGACAACTGCTCGAAGAGGAACTGGCCGCAACTTAATTGCCGATTGCCGATTGCCGATTGCCGATTGCCGATTTGCCATCGATCGGTTCTGATTTTCAAGCGCAATTTGGCAATCAGTTGCTTTTCTCTCATTCACACCGTGGCTTTAGCCCGGTGAAAGGAGATTGCATCATGATTTCCGAACCGTTTTAACGGTTTACAGTGCGCTTAGACAGAGGAGAGCCCGGCGAATAATGTCGACAGCAGTAAAACAATTCCACGAAGAGGAGGCTATCGGGAAGACCTACGACTTTCAGGTTGCCCGCCGGCTGCTCAGGTATCTCCGGCCTTACCTGCGCCTGCTGATTCCCGCTCTAATTCTCACCCTGGTGCTTAATCTGCTGGGTGTTCTGCAACCAAAATTTACCCAGTACGCAATCGACTGGCACATCCTGCCGCGAATCACTGATGGTCTGATGCTGCTGGTAGGCTTGTTTTTTGGCGTTCAGTTCTTGCGGCTGATTTTCTCCTACCTGCAGACTGTCTTGCTCAACACGGTGGGCCAGTACGTGATGTTTGACATCCGTCGCGAACTCTACGACAAGCTGCAGCACCAGGAGGTGGCTTACTACGATCGTAATCCGGTGGGCCGGATCATGACGCGTCTCACCAATGATGTTGATTCGTTGAACGAGCTCTTCACGGCCGGGGTCACCGATGTACTCGGCGATGTGGTCATGATCATAGCCATCATCGGCGTGATGTTGTGGATGGACGTGCGGCTAACACTGGTGACGTTGTTGACCGTGCCAATGCTCTTTGCCGCCACCAACTGGTTTCGCAGAGGCGCGCGGCGCGGTTATGACATGGTGAGAACACGGATCGCGCGCATCAACGCATTTCTGCAGGAACACTTCGCCGGCGCTCAGACAGTGCAGATCTTCAATGCTGAAGCCAAGTCACTGCATAAGTTTGATGTGATCAATGACAATTATCGGAAAGCTAATATTGAAACGATCTTTTTTTACGCCGTCTTTTTTCCGCTGGTCGATTTCATCGGCGCTGTCGGAATCGCGTTGGTGATCTGGTATGGGGGCTATCGGGTAATGAATGGAGCGCTGACCCTGGGGGCGCTGGTCGCCTTCATCCAGTATTCAGGCTTTCTATTCCAGCCGATCCGCGACATTTCTGATAAGTACAACGTGCTGCAAGCGGCGGTTGTGGCTTCGCACCGCATTTTCAAGACGCTCGATCTGCCGATCGCCATCAAGACTCCTGAAGAGTCGCTGAAGTCGGGCCGGGCGCGGGGTTACATTGAGTTTCAGAATGTTTGGTTCGCGTACAAAGGTGAGGACTGGGTGCTGAAGGACGTTTCCTTTGCTGTAAGTCCGGGACAATCGGTGGCGCTCGTGGGCCACACCGGCTCGGGCAAAACCACGATCACAAACCTTTTGATGCGCTTCTACGACATCCAGCGCGGTCGCATACTGCTGGACGGTGTGGATCTTCGCGATTGGGACCTGCAATCGCTGCGCGAAAACTTCGCCGTCGTGCTCCAGGATATTTTTCTTTTTAGCGGTACTGTGGAGAGCAACATTCGGCTCGGCCGTGAAGATATTTCCGACGAGCGAGTCAACTGGGCGGCCAGGGAAGTTCATGCCAACAAATTCATCGAGCGTTTGAAGGAAGGATACAAGGCCGAGGTAAAGGAACGTGGCGCCGGACTCTCAGTGGGTCAAAAGCAGCTGATTTCGTTTGCGCGCGCCCTGGCGTTTGATCCGGCTCTGCTGATTCTGGACGAAGCCACCAGCTCCATTGACACTGAGACCGAGCAACTGATTCAGCAAGCCATCGAGCGGGTCATGCGTGATCGGACCGCGATTGTTGTGGCGCACCGTCTCTCGACCGTGCAGAGAGCGGATCAAATCATCGTGCTTCATCATGGCGAGATTCGGGAGCAAGGTACGCACCAGGAACTGCTGGCTCAGCGCGGGCTCTACTGGATGCTGTATAAGCTTCAATATGCCGACGGTGCACGATCGGAACCTGTCAGCCTGCCAACCGAGGAAGAAGAGCCGTCGCCGACAACCAGTCGACTACAATTCAGCGAGTAAGTATCGCGCCCAATGTCGGCGATAAGTCGATCTTGAATGGACAAGTCAAGCCCAGCAAATTTGCACTGAGATACATGACTCACTTAGAGGAGTTGTAAGTTGGTTTGGAGAGAGAAACGATCCACTAAACCACACGAATCAACACGAAGATTTTTGTTCGTGGTATTTCGTGATATTTCGTGGATCGTTTCTTATGGGAATTGAGTCAATTATGTTGTTACCCAAATTTGCAGGTTGGGAAGGGCGGTTTACAAATAATAACTGGGATCAGGAGAACGTCCATGAAATCAAAAGCTGAGGTGCATCTGTTTTTATTTTTGGCAATCCTTTTGGTGTCGCTGCTGTGTCCCCAGATTGCTCAATTGAGTAGCGCGCAAAACGCTGGTTTGCGGTTTGCCATCTCCTTTCCGGAAACGAGCAACAGAGAGTCGTTGGACGGACGTGTACTGTTGCTCATCTCCGCAGACAGTTCCCGGGAGCCGCGCTTTCAAATCAGCGAAGAACTGAACACTCAACAGGTATTTGGCATTGATGTGGAAGGACTAAAGCCAGGGCTGGAAGCCATCGTCGCTGCAGATGCCTTTGGCTATCCTTTGAGGAGCCTCGCGCAAGTGCCCCGAGGGGAATACACAGTGCAGGCACTGCTCCATCGCTATGAAACATTCAAACGATCCGACGGGCACACAGTGAAACTGCCGATGGATCGCGGGGAAGGCCAGCAATGGAACCGCGCCCCGGGAAATCTCTACAGCACTCCGCAAAAGATAACTATCGATCCCCAGAAGGCTGACACGATCAAGATTCTCCTGGACAAAGTGATTCCACCCATCGTGCCGCCCAAAGATACGAAGTACATCAAGCACGTAAAGATGCAGAGTAAGCTGCTCTCCGATTTCTGGGGCCGGCCGATGTACCTGGGCGCAAACATCCTTTTGCCGGAAGGTTTCGACTCGCACCCAAACGTTCGCTATCCTCTGGTCATCTTCCACGGTCACTTTCCTGCGGACTTTGGCGGCTTCCGCGAGACGCCGCCCGATCCAAACTTGAAACCTGAGTACAGCGAAAGGTTCAAACTGGAAGGCTACAACAGGATTGTTCAGGAGCAGGCCCACCAGTTTTATAAGGAATGGACCGGGCCGAATTTCCCGCGCATGATCATCATCGAGATTCAGCATGCGAACCCTTACTACGACGACTCATACGCGGTGAACTCGGCCAACCTGGGCCCTTATGGCGACGCGATCACCTACGAACTGGTGCCCTTTATCGAAAAACAATTCCGCGGCATCGGGAAGGGCTGGGCGCGTTTCATGTATGGCGGCTCGACCGGCGGCTGGGAAGCCCTGGCGGCGCAGATTTTTTATCCCGACGAATACAACGGCGCCTGGGGCGCTTGTCCGGATCCGATAGATTTCCGCGCCTACACGGTAGTCAACATCTACGAGCACAAGAATGCTTACCGCGCCGACAGCAGGTGGAAACAAACCCCACGGCCAGGCAAACGCAACTACCTGGGCGAGCTTGCTGCAACAATCGAGGAGATGAACCAAATGGAACTGGCACTCGGAACAAAAAGCCGTTCGGGTGGCCAGTGGGACATTTGGGAGGCGGTATACTCGCCTGTGGGAAAGGATGGTTATCCCAAACCGATCTGGAACAAGCTAACTGGCGAGATCGACCACAGTGTCGCGGCTCACTGGCGGGAAAACTACGATCTGGGCCACATCCTCAAGCGCGACTGGAGCAAGATTGGACCAAAGCTCGCCGGTAAACTGCACATCTATGTGGGCGAGGCCGACAACTACTTTCTCAATGATGCCGTGTATTTGGTTGAGGATTTCCTCAAGACTACCAAGAATCCGCACTACGATGGCGTGGTGGATTATGAACCGAGATCTGAGCACTGCTGGAATGGCGATCACACCAGGCCCAACGCCATCTCGCGTCTGCGCTACCACCAGTTCTACGCTCCGAAGATCGTGGAGCGGATTTTGAAGAGCGCCCCTGCGGGAGCGGACCTGACGAGCTGGCGATATTGAACCCTGCAAGGGTTGGCTATGAAACATTTCCCAATTGTTTTTAATTTCATCCTGGTAATATCCGCGCTCTACATAGTTGCCGGTTTTATCTATTTTATCTCTGGCTCTCCATACGGTGTTTATGTATTGGTCTCGGCTATTGTTCCTCTCATCTTTCTCACTATGAGAGTGAAAGAGTCACGCAACTTTGTTGACAACAGGATCAGTTCGGTTATAGGCAGATTGAAAGACTACTCCGTGTACACGAAGTCACTACCAGGGTACAGGTTTGTAGATGTTTACAATGCGGTTTCTTTCTTGTCTCAGGCCCCTGGTTGGCAGCAGCTAGAATCGCAGCATGCAGAGAGTTTGGCGAATATCCTCAATGAAGAATTCTTTGTGGATGCAAACAGGCGAATAAAGATCCCCGAGAGAGCCGCGCGCTCGGTCAGTGAACATACGGACGGCTTTTTCCCTATCGATAGCTTCTGGTTGGAATTTCCTTCCTTTAGCTCTCCCGGCGGAGTCATCCGGGTAAGGTTGCAAGAATATAGTCATGAAGTGATTTTGGAAGTGGGAGCAAGAGAGCAGGCACCGGCGGAGGATATCATCAAGCAAGTACTTAAGCGGGCATCCAGCCATAGCATCTTCAAGAATAAAATGATCGAGGTCTCGTTTGATCAAAAAGTGAAGGATGAATATGGCGACATTGAGCGTAACGAAAAGGTTGACCCTATCTTTTTAGAGAAGCCGCCTGTTACAGATGATGAGATCGTTTTAGAAGCTGATACGAGACGAATAATCCAACGTTGCATCATCGACTTTCATGAGCGCCGGGCAGAACTAATGAAGGCGGGACTGCCAGGGCGAAGGGGTGTCTTGTTCTACGGACCTCCCGGGACTGGTAAGACCTACACTTGCAGATATATTTCTCACCGACTCAACTCCGCCACCACGGTGGTTGCCGCCGGGATGTCCCTTCTGCATATCAAGTCTATTTGCAATATCGCCCGAATGCTTCAGCCTTCGATCGTTATCCTGGAGGATGTTGATTTGGTGTACACGCCGCGTGATCGAAATATCTACACGACTGCCCTCGGTGAACTTATGGACGAACTTGATGGATTCAACCCAGAAGACCACATAATTTTTATTCTTACAACCAATGCAATAGATCGAGTGGAAGCAGCAATCCGAGAGCGACCCGGGCGGATCAGCCAGTGCGTATATTTCGGTGCGCCCAGTACCGAGCTTCGTCGCCAGTATCTCCAATTTTTACTCGCGCCTTATGATTGTCTCCACCTAAACATGGAAGAGTTGGTAGCCAAAACTGATGGCGTTACGCAGGCTTTTTTAAAGGAGCTTGTATACCGCGCTGTTCAAATAGCAACCGAATCACTCGAGGCTAATTCAGAGTTGGTGGCTCTTTCAAATGAGCAGTTCAGAGAAGCGCTTGAGGAAATGAGGATGTCGGCCGGTCGCTCAGGCGAGGCAATAATTGGTTTCCATGTCGAACGCTAGAGTGGGTTCTCCAAGAAACTTGCAATAGGCCCCAGGACAGCCCGAGGAGAATTCGAAAGTGGGTGTAATGCAGCGCCGGGCTGGTTTGTAAACTTTGTAAGGAGGCTCAAGGGTCATGAAACATTCGGCGGCACTATTGGCGATCTTTTGGAGTCTCAGTCTTCTATGTGTAAGAGCAGGCGACGCTACTATCACAGCGGAAACAACCGCCAGGTTCGCACTCCCGCAGCATTCGACTGGTAGAAACATGCCTGCTACCCCTCAGCGGATGAGTGCCCGCAAAGAGGAACCGCACTCTCAAGTTATGTTTGATGATCTTAGCTATTCCAAACACGCTCAGATGACTAAACATGGTTGGATCATTCGCAGCGTGGCCGGCTGGCCGGGGGTACCCGGCGCAACCTGGTGGCCTGAAGGCGTGTCGTTCCTAAGGGACCCCGACCAGCGTGGGAACCGGATCTTGCGGATGACATCAGCCACCGCCGGCACGCCGTCAACTACGCGTCAGACTCAGATCTGTCATCAGCGCAAGTACCTGGAAGGCACATATGCCACCCGAGTGCGATTTAGCGATGAGCCCATTTCGGGTCCAGGTGGGGATCAACTCGTCGAGAGTTTTTACACCATCAGTCCCCTCAAGGCGCCAATGGATCCCGACTACAGCGAATTGGATTGGGAATATCTGCCTAATGGCGGCTGGGGTATCACCGGACCGACGCTTTACCAGACCACCTGGGAGACGTTTTTCCCGGAGCCAAACTGGAAGATGGACAATGTATCCAACAACACACGCGTTGGCCGGGCAGGATGGCATACATTGGTGACCCAGGTTGGTAATGGCAAGGTGAAGTATTTCCTTGATGGCCAGCTACAAGCAGAGCATGGCGAGAAGTTTTATCCCGAGTCCCTGATGTCGATAAATTTTAACCTTTGGTTTATTAAGGACGGGCTGACCAAGGAACAGGCGGAGCGGCGGTACCATGAGGACATCGATTGGGTATTCCACGAAGCTGGGACACTACTGACGCCCGAAGAGGTTGAAGCGAAAGTTGCATCCATTCGCCGGAAGTCGATCAAGTTTCAGGATACTGTGCCGGCGCCGGTACCCGCACTGACATCACCGTGCGATTTTTGAGGGTGCTCGACAAGTTATTAAAGCAGCCCTACACACGTTAACTGGAAGCTAGCCAATCTCAGCGGGGGTAAACCGCCCTTCCCAACCTGCCAATTGGGCTAATTAAACTTTACGATTCAACGCGCGCTAATTTGCTGGTTGGGATGGGCGGTTTACCCCCGCTGAGATTGGCGAAGCTCAAGCCGTTTCTATGAACGCCAGCAAGTCGATAGTAATCACTGGTTCCCGGGACGTTAGTCGCGACGTTGCGCGCGATCTGTTTGAGCAGCATCTTTCGTCACTCTTACATCAAGGTAGAACCTGGCTACTCGGTGGTGCTCGCGGGATCGACCAGTGGGCCATGGAGTGGTTATTGGAGCATAATGAATCCTGCTGGATTGTTGTGCCCTACACGAGCGCCCGCCAGCCTAAATGGATTCAACCCTGGTTGGAGCAAATGGAGCGAGTCGTGGAGCTGCAACTTCCGAAGCGCAAGAATGCCTCCGCTTACCGGAATCGTTACATGGTGGATCTCTGCGGGATCGTGATTGGCTTCCGCTCCGGCAAGGGATCGGGAGAGCTGCGGATACTAAAGTACGCCCTGCGGCAACAAAAAGAGGTCCACGCCATTCCGGTAAATGCTGTAGGGGCGTCCCACCTCCGTGGGCGCCCCATGTTATCCGCAGATTACGCAGATTAGACGAAACTACTGGCTACAAAGGGTTTTTAACTTCGTCGTCTTACTGCTTATATGTTTCTGCGAAATCTGTGTAATCTGCGGATAGCATGTGCCGCTGTAGATGGTCGTTATCTTTCGGGTGGTGCTCCATTAGTGTGACTATGTGAAAACGCAACGTAGTGTCATGAAGTCCGTACCGTAACGCGGTAGCGTCGGGTCAACGGTTCCCACCACAAATCTACGCGTCAATAGGTATCTACCGATCGCGACTTTAAACCACTAGGAGTCGAGATGGGGATGGCCGGACCCGACGCTACCGCATTACGGTACTGACTTCATGACACTCCGTTGCGTTTTCACACGGTCGCTACCGCTCGGTGGTACTGACCTCATCGCAGCGCAGGAATCGCTCTTAGCAGCATAGTAACGGAGCACTACTATCTTTTCAGGAACATTGACAACAGTTGCATACTTATCGTAGAAGCAACTAAGTCATCCCCATCAACTTCGTCAACTTAGACCATGAACTTTGGTTTCAAACTCTAATACAGAGTTGCTTAGATTCTTCTAACGTTCGCTCGAACGCGTGCCAGCTTGGTATTAACCACATGCCTGTAGATTCCATCCTCGAAACCCAGCGCGCTGTGTCATCGAGGCATTACCGCCTCAAGCCATTCCGGCTGCTGCTGGCCGTTAGCATGGTCATTTCGCTCGCAGTCCTGTGGCTCGCGGGCAACGGCGGGAGACTCGTCGCGTCGGCTCCGGCTAGCACCCAAACTGCCGACAACCATTTTGAAGACTCCCAAGGTCATACGCATGCGGGTTCCAAACCAACCGCGGGCGCTGAGATGCAGCTGGAATTGGTGAACGGACGTCAGGCCGTCGCCGGCCAAGTGCTCATCAAGTTTCGCAGTAATAAAACCGCAGCTTCAATGGCCCAGATGGCCCAGGCTCTTGATCTCGACCTCAACGTCGAACTGGCCGGAGCTGGTATACGGCTCCTCCATTCATCGACCAGGGACACGAAGACCTTGCTCGCAGATCTCTCCAGGCGGTCAGATGTCCTATACGTTGAACCGGATTACCTCGCTTACGGCGGATTTGTTCCGAATGACTCCTCCTACGGACAACTCTATGGAATGCGGAGGATTGGAGCCGAGCAGGCATGGGATATCACGACTGGACTCGACTCCATCGTGATCGCCATTGCCGACTCCGGCGTCGACTTCAACCACCCTGATCTCGCCGCCAACGTCTGGTCGGCGCCAGAGGCCTTCTCAGTTAACATCGGCGGACAGACCATCAATTGTGGAGCAGGCTCGCATGGCTTTAACGCCATCACCAACAATTGCGATCCCCTCGACGATCACAATCATGGTTCTCACGTGGCGGGGACAATCGGAGCGGTTGGTAATAACGGTCAGGGCGTCGCCGGTGTTAACTGGAACGCCAAGCTCATGGCCGTTAAGTGGCTCAACAGCAGCAACAGCGGCTCAATCTCCAACGCTATCAAGGCCCTCGAGTTTGCAATTCAGGCGCGGCAGCGATTTGGGACGGCGGGCGGAGCGAACGTGCAAATCATCAACAATAGTTGGTGGATGGGTGGGCCCAGCCAGGCAATGCTGGATCAGATCAGACGAGCGCAGGACAATGGCATGCTCTTCGTCGCCATCGCCGGCAACGGGACCAACAACAACTTCGTGGCTCAGGACAACGACGTGATGCCGACCTACCCCGGCAGTTATAAGGAGCCGGGCATCCTCACTGTCGCCGCGACTGACAGCGCCGATAACATTGCTTCGTTCTCCAACTTCGGAAAGACAAGTGTGCACCTCGGCGCACCAGGTGCTAGCGTCTTCTCGACCCTGCGAGGCGGCGGTTACGGTTTCTTCAACGGCACCTCGATGGCGGCACCGCACGTGGCAGGCGCAGCCGCGTTGCTGCTTTCGCGCTGCCAGCTGACCGCCGCCGGCCTCAAAGGGGTGCTCATCACCAACACGGATCCAGTCGCAGCCCTTACAAACAAGACGACGAGCGGCGGGCGCCTCAACGTGAACCGAGCGCTCTCGACTTGTATGTCGGTCAACAACATCGTAGACGAGGCCCGCTTCTATGTCCGGCAGAACTATGTCGACTTCTTAAACCGCGAGCCCGATGCGCCCGGTTTAGAGTTTTGGACCAGTGAAATCACTTCCTGCGGTGCGGATCCGGCTTGTATCGAGATCAAACGCATCCATGTCTCGGCTGCCTTCTTCATTTCAATCGAGTTTCAGGAAACGGGATTTCTCGTCTACCGAGCACACCAGACGGCATTCAATACGGGCCCGGCGCTCGACAAAACCAGGTTTCTTTCAGACACGCAGCAGATTGGCCGCGGCGTGGTAGTTAATCAGCCTGGCTGGGAAGCACAACTCGAAGCTAACACCGTGTCGTTCTTCAATGACTTTGTGCAGCGTCCGGAGTTCCTTGCTCTGTACCCAGTTTCGATGCCCGTGACTCAGTTCGTCGACACCTTGAACGCCAACACAGGGGGTTCGCTCTCTCCAGGCGAGCGCGACGTGCTCGTTAATTCCGGTCGTTCGCGAGCGGAGATGGTGCGGGCCGTGGCCGAGGATGCCGACTTCCACCAGCGCGAGTTCAATCGCGCTTTCGTCTACATGCAGTACGTCGGTTACCTTCGGCGCAACCCGAATGCCCCTCAGGATTTTGATTTCTCCGGTTACAACTTTTGGCTTACGAAATTGAATAACCACGCAGGCGACTATGTCGCAGCGGAGATGGTCAAGTCTTTTATTACCAGCGGGGAGTTCCGGCAACGCTTCCGCTTGTGAAAAATGAAATCGATAGAGGATCCCACTCAAGGGACAGCAATTCGCAGGTTGGGAAGGGCGGTTTACCCCCGCTTGGGTTGACAATACTCAGGCCCAGATTGCCCGGTATCGACACACATTAGGGCTTGAGCGTAACGCATCAGCGGGGGTAAACCGCCCTTCCTGACCTGCGAATTTCCGAATGTTGATAATCAAAATCCACCAAAACGCATAGGAGGAGAAATGAAACGAAATGCATCAGCCGTCTGGAGAGGCGGACTTAAGGACGGCAAAGGAACGATCTCAACCGACAGCGGGGTTCTTTCGGATACTCAATACTCTTTTAGCACCCGGTTTGAAGATGGTGTTGGCACAAATCCGGAAGAACTGATTGCTGCAGCGCATGCAGGATGTTTCTCCATGGCCCTGTCCGGGCAATTGGGCCAGGCAGGGTTGACAGCGGAGAGTATCCACACAACAGCAAGCGTCAAACTGGAGAAGGGAGATGCTGGTTTTGCCATCACTTCGGTTCATTTGAACGTCAAGGCGAAAGTGCCCGGGGCCGACAGTCAGGCTTTTGAGAAAGCGGCCAACAACGCGAAGTCCGGATGCCCGGTATCCAAGGTATTGAATGCGGAGATTACAATGGAGGCGCATCTCGAAGGCGGAGAAGTTACCGGGGCACATGTCTAAAAACACGGATGGATAACTCAGGCGGTTACGCTGACAATTCTTTCCTGGCCGAGTTCTACGATTCTGTGGTGCCCTACCGTGAACGTCAGGATGTGCACTTCTTCGTGGAAATGGCCCAACGCTCCGGCGGTCCGGTGCTGGAGCTTGGGTGTGGCACCGGACGCGTGCTCATACCCACCGCGAAATCAGGAATTGAAATCGTCGGACTCGATGGTTCGCCGATGATGCTCTCAGTATGTCGTCAGAAGCTCTTGAGCGAGTCTGAGGAGGTGCGAGCGAAAGTAACAGGTTTAGTTCTGGCGGACATGCGCTCCTTTGAGCTGTGTCGAAAATTCAGCCTGGTGACAATTCCGTTTCGCCCCTTCCAGCATCTTTTAACGGTCGAGGACCAGATGTCCTGCCTGGAAAGTATTCGTAAGCATCTGGTAGCCGGCGGAAAACTGATACTCGATATCTTTAATCCGTCTCTGCCACACCTTACCGACGAACGGTATCTGCAGGAAATTAGCGAGGAGCCGGAGTTCACCACCGCAGACGGTCGAAAGGTAGTGCGTCGTGCGCGTGTCGTTTCGAGGGATTACTTTAATCAGATCACGCAAAATGAATTGGTTTATTACGTGACTCATCCGGACGCGCGCGAGGAGCGGTTTGTCCACCGATTTCAGATGAGGTACCTTTTCAAGTTCGAAGTGGAACACTTACTCGCGCGATGTGATTTCGGTTTAGAAGCAGTCTACTCAGACTACGACGAGAGTCCGTATGGCTCTAAATATCCCGGTGAGTTGATTTTCGTTGCGAAGGTTTAGCACATTAGTTTCCAGTGAGCAGTGTGGTCGAGTAAGTAACTCATCGCTTGGAGAGGTCTAGCATGCATCAACATCGTCACATCGCGCTGGCCCTGATCACCTCAATGCTGTTCGCTGTTCCTCCTAACTCGAATCCTGCATTCGCCTCCGTTACCCAGGTTCAAACGGAAAAACGCTCTATGGCGGCATCGATGCCGCCGCCTCAATTTGCCGACCCTTATCGCAGGCGCAAACTTGCCGCCGCCTTTCCGGAGATTGAACGTCTCTTCACCGCCGCGGTCGAGCGCCAGCATATGCCTGGAGCGGTAATGGGTATCATCGTCGATGGCGAGCTTGTCTGGCTAAAAACTGCGGGAGTCCGCGAGCTCAAAGGTCGAGCGCCCGTCACGGCCGACACGGTCTTCCGCATGGCGTCTATGACTAAGAGCTTTACGGCGATGGCAATCCTCAAACTGCGCGATGAAGGAAAGCTTTCGCTCGACGACCCGGTATCACGTTATGTCCCGGCGCTGGCCAACCTGCCTTACCCAACTAAAGACTCGCCTCGGCTCACGATCCGGCACCTGCTCACACACTCCGAAGGGTTTCCCGAGGATAATCCCTGGGGTGACCGGCAATTGGCCCAGAGCGACGCAACGATGCGGGCCTGGATGAGTGCCGGCATTCCCTTCTCTAACGCGCCGGGCGTGGCGTTCGAGTATTCGAACTACGGCTTCGCAATCCTGGGACAAATTGTCGCGCGCGCTTCCGGTAGACCGTACGACGAATACGTTCGCGATCGGATTCTGGTGCCGCTGGGTATGCGCGCTTCCACATTCGAAATGGCCGCTGTGCCGCGGGAGCACATCGCGCTCGGCTATCGTTGGGAAGACAACAAGTGGAAGGATGAACAACCGCTGGCGCACGGATCGTTCGGCGCCATGGGAGGACTCTGGACGTCGGCTCATGATCTAGCGCGATACGTTGGGTTCCTGATGTCTGCTTTCCCGCCGCGCGACGAGGCGGAGCGAGGCCCGGTGCGGCGGAGCAGCGCGCGGGAAATGCAGCAGGCATGGCGCGCGCAGCCGTCGGGCGCGTTCCGAGCTGCCGTAGACGCTCCACTTCAACTAGGCGTCTCGGCGTACGGCTACGGCCTCGGAGTCTCGCAGGATTGTCGCTTTGGCCACATCGTGGGTCATGGCGGCGGACTTCCCGCTTACGGATCGCTTATGCGTTGGCTGCCCGAACATGCCGTCGGCCTCATCGCCATGGGGAATGTGACATATGCAGGGTTTGGTGGGTTGTTCAATGATGCCCTGTCTGCGCTACATCAGACCGGGGCGCTACAGCCTCGAGTCGTCCAGCCGTCAACCGTATTGCAGACTATTCAGAAAGACGTCTCGCAGTTAATCGTCAACTGGGATGATGCGCTCGCGTCACGCATCGCCGCCGACAATCTTTTCCTGGACGAATCCAGCGAGAGCCGCGCCGCGAATCTCCGAGAATTGAAGTCGAAGCATGGCGTCTGTCAGCCCGGCCTCACTCTCGAACCCGAGAATGCTCTGCGCGGCAGGTGGCGAATGAAGTGCGAAAGAGGTTGGCTCGACGTGGCTATCACTCTCGCGCCGACAATGCCGCCACGAGTGCAATATCTCAGAGTACAGTCGGTTATGCCGCCGGGTGATGAGATGAGGAAAGCGATCGACGTAACCCTGCGACTTATGAGCGAATGGGACGCGAAGACAGCGGCATCATTGGTGGCACCCGCTTTCGATGTCGAACGCCTGCGACGCCAGTTTGCTGCGGCGTCCGCGTGGGGCACTTGTAAGCTGGGTGAAGCCGTTGCCGGTGATGGCAATCGGGACAACGCAGTGAGGCTTCTTTGTGAACGAGGACCGCTCTTTGTTCGCCTCACGATCGATCCTACAACTCACCGCCTGACAAATCTCAACCTTGTACCTGCGCGCGACCAGCGTTGCGTACCATGACCAATTGAGTGCGGTCTGTTGCGGGCGAAGTGTCCGACAAACTTCAGCAACCTCTGATCAGGTCGGTGATCGGCTACAGTTAACTCTCGTGTCATGAGGTCAGTACACCGCGCGGGTGGCGCGTGGGTCGTGGCTGCTCATCACTTACCGAGTGGAGTCGTGACTTGGGATGCACTCAACTACAGAACAGGAAGCGGTAGCGACCTGGCCGTCTCGGTACCACCAACCCAGTTTGAGTCTGTCGCAACGGCCAGGTCGCTACCGCTTCCTGTTCTGTAGTTGAGTGATACTCTCATTTGGTTCTGTAATCTCTTGCCGTGTTACGCGCGTCTCAGACTGAACGATCTCAATTTGGTTTTCACACGGTCGCTACCCTGATGACACGAAAGTAACTGGAATCGAACGATTCGACAGATTAAGGTTTATCGGACACGTTCTGAAGTTTGTCTTGACGCAATGCGAAACTAAAGCTGTCGGGCGTCAAGACTGACCCACTACCTGCCAGGGAAACTGGATGCCTCCCCCTCCAATTGGCAAGTAGCCCCCAAACTATGCTACGAATCTCGTAGCGTTATCACGCAACACCGCCAACCTGGGGCACTTGGGGAACGAGGGGTCAAGGCTTATGCGCTTTACTAATCTTAGCTGTCTCAGTTCCTATCAAGGACTTCACACCCGCCGGGCCGCAATCATAGGAGCATTGGCGCTCAGCATACTGTTTAGCGCTTTCGGAAGCGTAACGCTTGCGCGCGCCTCCCATGTGTCACAGAGCGGAGGCGTTAGAGGCCAGGTGGTCGCCGACATACCCGACAAGCGCAGGCCGCTACCAGGCGTCGTCGTGAAACTGAGCGGCGAGCGTTTGGCGGATAAGAAGCTGCAAATAGTTAGCGGCGAAGAAGGTCGCTACAACTTTACAGGGCTAACGGCAGGCGATTATGTCGTTTCCGTAGTGTTGCAGGGATTCAAGAGCTTCGAACAGAAGACCATCGTGCAGATCGACGCCACTGTGGAATTAAATATCCTGCTGCAGCCAATTGCGCTGACCGAAACAGTGACGGTGACTGAAGATAAGACTGACGCCGGCAAAACTGAATCCACCACCGCGGGAGTAATCACCAGCACAACGCTCCGTGACGCACCTCTTATCGATCAGAAATTCCAGGACGCCTTGCCGCTGCTGCCGGGTGTCGTGCGCGGGCCCGACGGTAACCTGAATATTAAAGGCACTCGCCCGAACCAGAGCGGGATCCTGGTCTCAAGTCTGAACGTGACTGATCCCGTGACCGGTAGTCCGGCGATCGAGTTACCACTCGAGGCCGTAGAAACGGTACAAGTCTACTCAAACCCCTATTCGGCCGAGTACGGCAAATTTACCGGCGCCATCACAACCATCCAGACCCGCGCGGGCAGCAACGATTGGCGTTATCTGGTGAGTGGAGTCCTCCCGCGGCCGCGTTGGCGCGACGGCAAACTCTTCGGTATTGGCGCCGTGACGCCGCGGATAGCCGTAGGTGGTCCCATTTCAAAAAACAAGCTCTTCTTTTTTCAGAGCGTTGAATACCGGTTCGTTCGGACCGACGTGCCCAGCTTGAAAACTCTCGAGGAGCGCCAGCGAGATATACAACGTGAAAGCTTTGATTCGTTCTCGCGAGTGGATTACGTGGTGAACCCGATCCACCGGGTCACTGCCAGCCTTTCGGTCTTCCCACAGAAGCTCGACTTCTTCAATCTGAACACCTTCAACCCGGCAGACACGACCGCGAACTTCCACCAACGCGGCTGGTTTTTAGCGCTCAATGAACAAGCTGCATTCAATTCCGGCGCGTTGCTGCAATCAAGTTTCAGCATCAAGCAGTTTGACGCTGACATCTTCGCCAACAGCGCCGCGCCATATCGCATCACTCCAGACAGAAGCTTCGGTGGCTGGTTTGACCGGCAGCATCGAGAGAGCGGGCTTTACGAATGGCTCGAGGTCTACCATTTTGCGCCGAGGCGTTGGCACGGTTCACACGCGCTTAAAATCGGCCTCAACTTCAGCCACACAACCTTTACGGGCAGCGATCTCGGTCGGGCAGTTCAGGTCGTCCGGCGCAATGGCACCATCGGTCAACTAATCGAGTTTGCCGGCGATGGCGAATTGCGGCAGCGGCAGAACGAATACTCGGCCTTTGTTCAGGACAAATGGACTCTTGATGGGCGAGTTACCTTAGACCTGGGGTTGCGCTTTGACCGTGATCAGATCGGCGCCTCAAACAACTTCGCTCCACGCTTCGGTTTCGTCATCCTGCCAACCGATTCCGAACGCACGGTCGTGCGCGGCGGTGTGGGTCTCTTTTACGACAAAATCCCATTGAATATCGGCGCGTTTGAGCAGTACCAGAACTTTAGCATCACAACCTTCGCCCCCGACGGCGTGACGCCTGCTGGTGGATCCCGGCTGTTTTGCAATACCTCACCAGGCGGCGGACTCAAGAACCCGTACAGCGTCGCTACCAATGTGCAAGTTGATCACCAGCTCACTGAGAAACTACTGCTGCGAGTGGCATATGAAGAGCGTCACACGCGGCGCGATTTCTTCGTCGAGCCGGTCGGTGTGGCTTCGAGCGCGGGCGAGTGGGCATTGTTATTGCAGAACACGGGTCGCTCGCATTACCGCGAGTTTCAGACCGTGGCACGACTGCGGTTCCAGGAGGGACGAAACATCTTCCTGTCGTATGTACGATCAGACGCGCGGGGTGATCTCAATGACTTCAACACTTACTTCGGCAATCTCCGGCATCCTATTATTCGTCCCAATGAATTTGGCAAACAACAGTTCGACGCTCCGAACCGGTTACTCTTCTGGGGCGACTTTGGCTTACCTAAAGACATCGTTGCTACACCGGTCATCGAGTGGCGCAGTGGCTTTCCGTTTTCGCTACTCGATGAGGCGCAGAACTTCGTCGGCCCGCGCAACGCCGGTGGGCGCTTCCCGCGATTAATGACCCTCGACTTGCTGGTGACGAAAGGGCTTCGGATCCCGTTCCGCGGAAAGAAGTACAAGGGCCGCGTGGGCCTTACGATTTTCAATATTACGAATCACTGGAACCCACGCGACGTGCAGAACAATCTGGCGAGCGGGCAGTTCGGAACGTTTTACAATAGTCCCGACCGCAGCTTTCGTACTAAGTTCGAGTTCGTGAAGTTCTAATTTGTCTGTACTTGAAACAGAACGCTTAGTCCTGCGCCGGATGACGCCTGATGACGCCGGGTTTATTTTTAAACTCGTCAATGAGCCGTCGTTCATACGCTTTATCGGCGACAAGGGAGTTCGCAACTATGCGGACGCCGTTCAGTATATTCAAACCGGTCCGGTGGCCAGCTACGAGCGGTTCGGTTTCGGGCTCTATTTGGTCGAGTTGAAAGGAAGCCGTGTTCCGATTGGCATGTGCGGACTGGTTAAAAGAGACTCTCTGCCGGATGTCGATGTTGGTTTTGCCTTCCTGCCGGCGTTCTGGTCCAAGGGCTACGCTTTTGAGGCCGCTGATGCAATGAAGGCTCTGGGACATGATGTCCTGGGCATCAGCAGGCTGGTTGCCATTACTAATCCGGACAATGAAAGCTCAATCAAACTGCTGGAAAAGATTGGCTTCAGATACGAGCGTATGATTCGATTGACGAACGATGCGCCTGAACTTAAGTTATTTGCGTCGGATGTCTAATTGCTGGCGACCCAGTTGAGTATCAGGTAGTGCCTTGATCGTAGGGGCGTTCCTCCGTGGGCGCCCCATCGTGGGCATCACTGTGTAACATGCTTAATGATAATGCCACGAAGGGGCGCCCACGGGAGGGACGCCCCTACAGATTTGGGACACTACCGAGTATCATCAAACGGATTTGCAGGACCACGAAATCACAGGAACCGGCACGAAATCCTGTTAGTGTTAGTTCGTGTGAGTTCGTGGATCGCTTCTCCCCACCTAACGAGGGTTCAACTCGCAAAGCTCCTGAGTCAATGGGCAATCATCTTCATGTTTTAGCCGAGAAGATCTGGCACTACCATCTGATGAATCATCAGCTCTTTAAAGCTGATGTAATTCTCGTGCTTTGCAGCCACGACACGAGGGTAGCTGAAAGAGGCGCGGAACTCTTTCACCAGGGATGGGCGCCGCTCTTAATCTTCTCCGGTGGTCTGGGTACTCTCACCAAAAACATCTGGACTGAGCCGGAGGCGGATCAGTTTGCGAGAGTTGCTATCGGTTTGGGAGTGCCGAAAAACAAAATACTTATTGAGAACAGATCATCAAACACAGGTCAGAATATTCTGTTTACCAGGGAGTTATTGGCAGCGAAAGAAATTGACCCGCAGAAGTTCATCCTGGTGCAGAAGCCTTATATGGAACGAAGGAGTTTTGCCACCTTCAAGAAATTGTGGCCGAAGAAAGATGTCGTCGTTACTTCGCCCCAGGTTTCCTTCGATGAATATCTCGACCACTACGCCAGTAAAGACCTTTCACGCGACGAGGTGATCAGCATCATGGTTGGGGATTTGCAGCGGATTAAGCTTTACCCGGACAGGGGTTATCAGATTTACCAGGAGATACCTGATGATGTCTGGGCCGCGTACGAAGTGCTGGTGCAGGCCGGATATAACCATAGGCTTGTCCGTGCCTGATCTGCGTTGCTGGTTCAGTTTCGTAGGACAGCGCGATGCCGACTCAGCTACAGAGACTGGTGAAAACCTGAACGTAGTGTCATGAAGTCAGTACCGTAGCGCGGTAGCGTGGGGTCGGTCGCGGCAACACGAATCCTCGTGTCATGAAGTTTAGTTGTCAGGTAGTGACTTATAGCGACTCTGAACTCCTGGGAATTGAGATGCGGACGGCCGGACCCAACGCGTTACGGTACTGACTTCATGACACCGCGTCACGTATTTCGACTCTAGGCAACAAACGGGCGCGCCTGCACGATGTAGATTCGCCCGCCCATGTATATCCACTCAATATCCTGATCCTTGCCTCCGAAGACTCGCTTAATTCTCTGAGCCGCCTTCACCAGTTTGCGAACCATCTCATCCGTCAAGACAGCTCGCTCGCCGGATATAGAAATTTCCTTAACGCCCCCATTCTCATCAAATGTCAGCAAACTATCTTCAGCCGATCTGGTGAGCACCTGGATGGTGTTTGTTTGCGGACGAAAAATGATTTGTTCGGCCACTCTCTTACCATCGACTACCTTGATGCCTAAGCCGCGTTTGGCGCTGATGAAGTAGGCACTCTTGTTTTCCCGGTCGAAAGGGTCCGTGGTGAGCATAACTCCCGCGCTGTCCGCATTGATGCCTTCCTGGAGGAGCACCGCCATGTAAACCCTGGAATGATCGATGCCGGCCCGTTCGCGCGCTTCATACGCCTCGAAGTTCCAGAGCGAGGCCCAAACAGTCTTAATGGCTTCAATGAGTTCACGATCCCCTTTTACGTTGGGGACGCTCGAATGCAGCCCGGCGCCACTAAAGTTTGGCAGATCTTCGACGTTTGAAGAGCTGCGCGCAAATAATCCTTTGCCGGCATACTGAGCCCGGACAATGCTCAAGACCGCTCGACTCACCCGATCGTTTACCGCTCCTCTCTGGATTCGTTCTCGCAACTCGGTGAGACGGGCGCGCCGGTAAGCCGGGTCATGGACAAACTTTTGATCGTTCATCATCGCGTCGATCGGCTCGTCGAGCTGGTTCTCTCGGATAAACTGGTCGTAGTAGAAAAAGGGAATTGTGAATCCGCTGGGAATGATGATCCCCGGCAGCCGGACCTGCATCATCTCACCGAGGTTGGCAGACTTCCCGCCATACGCGACCACGTCCCTGGCCCCTTGCTGGCGCAGAGATGCAATGCGACTCACTCTAAGATCTGAACGCGGCCTGACCAGATCAGGGCGAGCCGCCATTCGCTTCTGGTATTCCTTCACCTGATCCAGATCGGCGCGTGTGATCGTATAGGTGTCTCGCTTAGTCTCGAACGAAACCCACCAACCGTCATATTCTTTCAGTAGCTGATGCGCATTCTTGATGTAGGCGTTAGGCACCCCCCACCCTTTTACCAGCAGATTGATATGCGACAGTGGTGTGGAAGGCCTGGCGACGATCACGCCGGCGACCGGGGGAAGGTGAATGGGTACTTCGTTCAATACCAGGATTTCATTGGAACCGATCTCTACGTGGTCATCCAGCTGCTCAATGATGTGAATCCGACCCAGGCCGCGCGCGAGATTGAGCGGTTCATAATCCTGTTCTCTGGCAATATCACTCTGCAGGATGCGCTCAAGGCCCTCAACACCTGCGGACACCTCATCCTGGCGGGTTGAGTTTGGCTTGAAAGCCACGGGTTGAAAGAAGCTTTTGTTTATGACTTCGGACGCGGCCTTGATCTGGGCTCCAGAAATTAGATCGCCCTCCCAAAATTCGAACGTCCATCTCTGCAAGGGAGTTTGATAGGCGACTGTGCCCAACATAAAACGACGGTTGGGTTTCAAATAGTTGTTCTCAAAAAACTCCTGTCCGCGCTCGAGAGATAAATAAGTGCCGTTGACGAAATCCTTATGAAAAGGATAACGCGTCGAATTCACATAGTAGATCTTGTTATTGTCCTGGCGGTCGATAACGAAGAGCACGTGAGGGAGAGGGTACGACTTATCGGTATAAACCCGGCCGAGAGAGTCAAATTCAGATCGCGAAGTGATAACCGGTAAGGAGCGGAGGTTTGATTTGTCCTTCCGGGGTTCCTGCGCAACGGCGCCAGGAGAGGAAAGCAGCAATGTCAGAATCGTGATTACTGACAATCTGCAAAGTATAAGAGGCAGCATGCTATTGCGATTGGCGAGACATCAAGCGAGTCGGTATCGGAGGCCCAAAGCTCTTCAAGGCGTCTTTGTCGTCGAAGCTGCCCTTGGACCTGCGGTAGTTGTGCGGGTACCGGGTTTCGCAGGAGCAGGGGCCCGGGGACCTCCCTTGGGAGCAATACGCCCGCCTCGCGTTAGCGCGATACGCTTGTCACGACCTGATGAATCCGCAACCGCTACTCTGATCGCACGATATGAACCGTCCCGGGCCTTGTTCGTCGGGTTGTAGGCGAGCACGTACTGGGTGCGAAGGTCTCGAACAATCTCCCCGGCGATCCTGGGCAATTCCGATATTGACTCAGGAAAAAACGCGCGCCCGCCAGTCTCGGATGCCAGTTTGTTTAGTAGGTTGACTGCTTTGTCGCGCGAGCTCTTTCGGATAAAGCCGCCGTCCTTCTCGAGCTCATTTACGAAACCAATGACGTAGATTTGAACGTCTGCCTCGCGCAGGCGGGCGAACAATTGTTCCTGCTTGTAAAAACTGATTCGATCTTCGCCGTCGGTCACAACGATTAGCGCTCGCCGGCGCCGGTCGTTGTCATCCCCCTTCTTATATTCCGCTACCCGTTCAGCAGATAGAAAGACTGCGTCGATGACCGCAGTTTGGCCTCCCTCTATGTACATGTTCTCGAGCGCGTCCAAAAGCAGTTCCATGCTGGAAGTAAAGTCCTGCAGCGTTTCGATCTTGTCGCTACTGATAAAACGAACCAGAAAAGTCTCATCACCTGGCTTGTTACTGTTGATGATGGTCTTGCCGGCGTCAATCACGCTCTGCAACTGGCTCCGCAGCGAGCCTGAATTGTCTATGGCCAGGCCGTAGCTTACCGGAACTTCTTCTCTGGTGAAGAAAGCCACGGGCTGTTCTACACCGTCCTCAAAGACGTGGAACTCGCTCTCTTTGACGTTATCGATCGGACGATTATTGCGGTCAATTACACGAACATTGAGAGTGACAAGCTCGGTGTCTACTACAATTTTCTCACCCTCGCCATAATCTTCGGGTGGCGTCGGTGTGGGTTTTGGCTTCAGTTTTGGCGGGGGAGGTGGCTCGCCTAGTTGCGGAGTGTTCCTCTCAATTACAGGTGCGGGTGTCTGCGCGGGCGTGGCCCTCGGTACCGGAGTCGGAGTAGCTGTCTGCGTCGATGCCGGGACCGTGGTTGCCGGTTGAGGGGTCAGGGTGGAACCACTCGGACGTACGGGAGCAGGGGTGGGTGTCGGCGTTGCTTGCTCGGTACGTCGAGCTCGTGCCTCCTGAATCACGGCAGCCGAGGTATAACTCGTGCCAATAAGTACCGCGATCGTGAGCGCGGAGCTCAGGACGAGAATTGTGCCTAACCTCGAACTCACGCCTTGATGGCTAAAACTATTCTTCACTAACTATATCCTCACCTAAAGAGTCTAACGATGCCAGCGCCTCGCGATGGTTGTAGTTTAAAGGTATTAGCCCGATCATGCGAAGCGCCCCGCAAGCCCCTTGGAGTTGGGGGCGGAGCGCCGAATAAGCTTCCTTGCTTACCTCGCGAAAGCTGGGGCAAACAGCGTCGCGAACGACTGCGTCCACTGCGCACACATTAGAAGGATGCCTTGGGAGGGTTAGTGCGTTGCCGAACAGATTCGAAAACCAGTATCACCGTGAGCCGGGAATTGCGTAGTAACCCTCCTTAGTACGGACAAACAGGCGCGGCAAGCCGCGCGGGGGAGTTACCTTCACCTTAATCTTCCGCCACTTGCCATCATTGGAGAAATTGCTGGGTTTGTAGCCGATCGAATACTGATGACGTAACTCCAGAGCGATTTGCTCAAAAATGTCGTCCATTTCCAGAGCTGAGCGCGGGAAGAATGCCTTCCCTCCGGAGACGTTGGCCAACTCGTCGAGTATGCCCTGACCTTCCATTCCCAGGGAGCTGCCGGCGTCGCCGCCGCTGAGAATTCCGACGCCATACAAGACTACATCGGATTCTTTCAACAAGCGTCTAAGCTCATTGAAGGTGTAACGGGAATTATTGTCCTGGCCGTCGCTGATCAATAGGAGTGCCCGTTTGGGATGCAGCCCGCGCTGTACCTTTTCCACGCCGAGATAGCAAGCGTCGTAGAGCGCGGTATTGTTCTTCGTCTGAACGAAAGTGAGCTTGTCTAAAACCGCATTGCCATCGCGAGTCTTATCTAGCAGCAATTGGGCCCGTGAGTTGAAGGCGATGAGGAAATATTCATCGGAATTGTGACTGGTTTGAATAAACTTGGCCAGGGCTTCCCGCGCGTTCCTAATCTTCTCGCCGCTCATTGAACCCGACACATCGAAGATCACGCCGACGGAAACCGGCGAATCGTCGTCGCTGAAGAAGGTGATCTCCTGCGGTTTTTTCTCGTCAAGTATAGTAAAAGCCTTCTGACTCAACCCCGATACATAGCGACCGTAGGTATCGGTCACAGTTACCGTCAGGGTGATCAAATCGGTATTAACGATCACCGGTCCGTCGAGTTCTTTGCCCAGTTTTTGTTGGGCGGCCGGACTTCCCGTTGCGTCGGTTTTCTCCGGTGTTGCACCTGTGGTTGGCTTTTGCGCAGCTTGTTCCTGCGCTCCGGTGTTAAAGGAAATCTGTGTGGTAAGCACGAAGAGAAAGGATACTGCAAGCGCGATCCTAAGAGCGCATCTGGCCGGTACGTGCATTTGACCCCCGCTGTTTTTCGTCAAGCACCCGAGACTTGCCAAGAATTGTTAGCCTGACCTGAGACTCTGTCAACACAGATGCCGATGAGCCGGTCTGTGATGCCCGAGACGTCGATTTTTATAGAGCTTACTCTGGGGAACGGCTCGCGTGGGAGACGTCGCGCGAATTCCACTCTCTGCTGTCAGTTTTGGCTGCGGTCATTGTAGGCCAGGGTGCTGAAGCCGTGCAAGAACAAACGACGTCTGACAGTGTCACGACCTTACGAGTCAAAACCGACTGCCTTCCAGGATCAAGCCGGGCCGGCTTCCAGAATACCGATAGGGGAGAGTCAGTGTGAACTACACGCACGAGCCGGAAGCCGGAGGCCTCGAAAAGCTTGCGAAATTCGTCCTCGGTCCGCTCCAGGCCTCCTGTCATTACTAACATGTTCAGATCGATGAACTTTCCAAAATGAGGCTCACGACCCGGCGGGATAACAATCAGGTGCTGAAACTTCTACTACTTGGGTGCGTGTAACGATGAGCGCCCACGTGTCTCTGCGCCGGACAGGTCGGTCAGGGGTCGCGTGTTATACTCTGGTTTCTTAAATCCCCGCCCAGTTTGAGGGTCGGATCGCAACTGTATGGCTGAGTTTATCTGTCGATTAGGAACACCTGCGGGCGAGGTGGTGACCCGCACTGTGGACGCGCCCGGTGTGAATGAAGCTCGCGTGCGTCTGGAGCGGGAAGGGTTCCGCGTTTTTAACGTCACTCCACCGAAGACCTCAGGCGTGACGACTTTGACGCGCCTCGGAGGTCGCGGGGCGCACGCTCGCGTCAAGGCAAACGACTTTCTCCTTTTTAACCAGCAACTGGCAGCGCTTTCTCGCGCCGGCATTCCGATTCTGCAAGCTATCACCATGCTGCGGAAACGGGCTGCGTCACCGCGACTGCGGGCGGTGCTCGGTGACGTGGAAGAAAAGATTCGCGGTGGCGCGGCCCTGTCGCAAGCTTTTGCCGCCCAGGGAAACCTCTTTCCGCGTATCTATACCGCATCGATACTGGCAGGCGAGCGGTCCGGCGCCCTGGATGACGTTCTGAGCCGCTATGTCACGTACATGAGACGCAACGTCGGCCTGCGCCGCAAGATTCGAGGGGCGCTCGCCTACCCCTTGTTCCTGCTATTTGCTTCGGCTTGCATGGTTACCTTTCTCACCGTCTATGTAGTACCCCGAATGTCGGAGCTGTTTTCAGGATTTGGCAGCGAGCTGCCGACAGTTACACAAATCGTCGTAGGACTTTCGAACTGGCTTTCAGGGAATGTGATTTGGTTTGGGCCGCTGATTATCGGCGGCGCGGTAGCAATGTTCCTTTGGTCGCGCACGACTTCCGGTCGGCTGACTATCGATGCCGCTATTCTAAAGATTCCGCTTGCGGGAAGCCTTGCGATACAGTTGTCGGTGGCCCAAGCCACCCGATCGCTAGCCACGTTGCTGGCGGGCGGCATCACCCTGGTGGAATCCTGGGAGATTGCCGCGGAGTCCATTACAAATCGGGAGCTGCGGCGGCGCAGTTCCGCTATCCTGCCAATGATCCGCGAGGGCCGCTCATTCACCGAGAGTCTCGAGCAAGCCGGCTGGCTGCCGATGCTGGCTATTGACATGATCGGAATTGGCGAGCGTTCGGGTAGTTTGAGGGAGATGCTCGATGAAGTGGCGGTCTTCTATGACGCCGAATCGGAGGTACGTCTCGAACAGTTGACGACCACGCTCGAGCCTGCGATTCTTGTGGTAATGGGTGGGGTCGTCGTCACGATCTTGCTGGCAATCTACCTGCCGATCATCCAGTCTATTTCAGGTGGAGCCGGGGTCACGGGTCCTCGCTGATGATTTAAACGACCCGGGACAACGTTACTCAGAGATCCAATATGAAGCAATACACAGAAGCGGATGCAGCTACGCTGGCCTCGCAATCTGCCGCAGTTCCTCAGGCTCCAGGTGATGGCCAGACGCCGGCCGATGAGTTGGACCACCAGCCCCCTGAAGTGCGTGCGGCGAAGGAACTCGCGCGTCGTTACCGGCTGTCGTTCATCGAGTTACTGCCTACCGGTCAGGACTCGCCAGTTGACTACGGCCTCTTCAACGAAATTCCGGTTGACTTGATGGTGCGCCATCAATTTCTCCCGCTCAAACGTGACGGAAGAGGCTTGCACCTGGCCATGGCGGATCCGACGGACCTTGAACGTTTGGATGAACTCGCCAACGCGCTCCATGCGCGCATCGTTCCTCATGTGGCTACGGCCGGCGCTATCGAAGTAATCTTGCGGAGAGGCGACGCCACGCAGCGGGTGCTGCAGGAAGCCGCCTCAGGATTCCGCATCTCACTGGTTAGAGAGACGGAGCACGGCGAAGAAGTACTTGACCTGGACCGCCTGGCGACTGATTCGGAGATGTCGCCAATCATCAAGCTGGTTGACACGATCATCTATAACGCCATGGAGTCGCGGGCCTCCGACATTCACATTGAGACTCGCGATACCGAGGTTCAAGTCAAATATCGTATCGATGGCGCGCTCTACGCCAAAGTCGATCCGATCGACCTCGCTTATCACCAGACGTTGATCTCACGCATCAAGGTGATGTCCGAGTTGGATATTGCCGAGCGGCGCGTGCCGCAAGATGGGCGTTTCAGAGTTCGCTACAAAGGCCGCAACGTCGACTTTCGTGTTTCGATTATGCCCACCATCCACGGTGAAGATGCAGTCATTCGTATTCTCGACAAGGAACAGATCAACGAGGCCTTTAAGAATCTTAATTTGGATGTGGTTGGCTTTGCCGAAGAGGATCTGAGAAAGTTTCGCCACTACATTGCCGAGCCTTACGGCATGGTGTTGGTGACGGGCCCTACCGGTTCCGGAAAAACCACCACCCTCTATGCCGCGCTGAACGAGATCCGAAACGAAGAAGACAAGATTGTTACTATTGAAGACCCCGTTGAGTATCAGTTGCACGGTATCACTCAGATTCCAGTCAATGAAAAGAAGGGCCTGACGTTCGATCGCGGGTTGCGTTCAATTTTGCGCCATGACCCCGACAAGATAATGGTCGGTGAGATACGTGACACGGAGACGGCCCAGATCGCCATTCAATCGGCGCTGACTGGTCACCTTGTGTTTACCACCGTCCACGCAAACAACGTCATCGATGTGATCGGTCGCTTTCTCAACATGGGAGTTGAGCCTTACAACTTCGTATCTTCGCTCAACTGCGTGTTGGCGCAACGGCTGATTCGGATGCTGTGTCCTTATTGTAAACGCGGCCATCACGCTAGTGAGGTGGAACTGCAAGAATCAGGCCTGCGACCCGAGGAGCATAGTGAAACGATTTTCTTTGTGAACGTGGGCTGCGATGCCTGCAATCACACGGGTTACCGTGGGCGAACCGCAATACACGAGTTGCTGGACCTTTCCGACAACATTCGTGAGATGATCGTGGAGCGAAGGCCGGGCTCGGAGGTTCGCAGGGCGGCGGTGGCCGAGGGGCTGACCAGCTTACGCGAATCCGCCTTGAAGAAGGTGCTCGCGGGCGTTTCAACCCTCCACGAAATCAATCGTGTAACCTTTGTCGAAGAAGTCAGCGCAGCCAAATAGCCGGTTTTGGTTCCGCCCTGGGCTGAAAGGGGTCTGGAGGGGTAATACCTTCCGGGTTTTAGGAACTGAAATTTCCGGCTTGCGTTTAACTGAAACGGGTCAAGAACTGTTGCATCTTGACCGCTGGAGCGGCATTATTAGAGCGCTTCAGGAGTTTCGCCTCCCCAAACAAGTAAGAAAAGAGACTGCCATGAGACTCAAAACCCATCCCCAATTATTCGTTTCGTTCCTGCTCACCTTCTGTTTACTGCTATTGCCCATTACGGCTCTGGCGAAGAAAGGTGAAAAGAACTTCAAACGCGGAATGCAGTACGAGTCCGCCCAGCAGTGGGAGAAAGCGGCCCAGGAGTTCATGTTGGCGGTGGCTGCCAACCCGGCGGATGCTGAGTACCAGCTTCATTTCCGTCGTGCGAGCTTTAACGCCTCCCAATCGTTCATGCAACAAGGACGAGCGTTGGCAGAGCAGCGTGACTATGTCGGAGCCTACAATGCCTTTCGGCAGGCATATGGCTACGATGCTGTGAACGAACTTGCAGTTTCTGAAATGGACCGGATGCTGCGGCTTCAGGCCGTGAAGGATGGAACTAACGGTTCCGGCAACGGCCTCGGATCCAGAAATGGCGAGCTGCCGGACAGTGGCACTCTCACTACCAGTGGGGCCCAGATTGAGGAGCCGGTGGTGGTGCCCTCGTCGCGCGTAGAACAATTACGGGTCATCAGCTACAGCGGTGATCTTAAAGCTTTTGTCCGCAGTCTTGCTGAACAGCTTCAACTCAATGTCGTATTTGACCGGCAATCGTTTGCGCAACCTCGGACCATCGACATCAATCTGCGTGACGTCACGACGGCCCAGGCTCTCGATTACATCTTTTTGCAGGAAGGTTTATTTTTTCAGAAACTTAGCCGGCGCACGATTCTGGTTGCCGATCAAACTCGGCGGCCGCAGTACCAGCAACTGGTCCTCCGCACTTTCTTCCTATCAAACATGAAACCCAGTGATGCGCGTACGCTCATCCAGCAGGCAATCCCGCCATCAGTAGGACGCCCGCAGACCATTGTAGTGCCTGACGATGCCACCAACAGTCTAACGGTCCGTGATACCGCGGAGAACGTTCGGTTGATCGGAGACTTGCTCGCGAGCATCGACAAAGATCGCGCGGAAGTAGTCATGGATGTAAACATCTACGAGGTTTCGAAAAGCGACCTCTTGCAGGTTGGTAATCAGATCGGCACGGGAACAGGAAATAATCCACTGTTCAACGTTGGGGGCTCGCCTGGCATATCGATTCTTACCGACAATGCGTCGGTCAACGGTAGCCGAGGTGTGAATTTGTCATCTCTCGCCACCAGTCCAACTGCCCTGGCCGCTGCACTGGTGATTCCCGCATCTGTCTTGACGCTCTTTCAGTCCAAGGATAATACCAGGCTGATCGCCTCAACCCAGGTGCACGCCTTCAATGGTGAGGAATCAACTGCCCGCATTGGCCAGCGGGTTCCCGTCCAGACAGCACAGGCATATCCTTTCGGCGTTCAAACCGGCCAGCCGGCTACCGGAACTACTTTTCCCAGTGGCGGATTCCCGGTTATTAATTATGAGCCGACCGGACTGACTCTGAAGTTTACACCTCAGGTGTTTACCAACCTCGACGTCCAGGTAAAAATGTCGATTGAATCCAAGGACGTCCTGGGAGCGGCCGGTCTGACACCCACGTTTACTGAGCGCACCATCACCGGCACCGCTCGCGTTCAGAACAACCGAACCATGATGCTTGCTAGCGTGGCTCAGGATGTTCAGACCACCGGGCGTCGCGGGCTTCCGTGGATTGGAGGTATCCCGATTCTTGGTCGGCTGTTCACCTCTCCAACTCGCGACAATCGGCGTATAGACATCGTCATTGCCGTTACTCCGCGTGTGTTGCGGGCACCGGCGGTGACACCACGTGACGAAGAGATGCGGCCGAGCGGAACTTTGCAGTCGCCGACTACCGGATCTCTCGAAGCAATGATTGTTGAGTCTGATCGTGAAGACCAGATTGCCGCTGGCCGTCGGGTGCCAAGAAACTCGGTGGTCCAGTTGCCTGATGTTGAGCCTGCGCCGTTTGGCCGGGCTGCAACCTCGACCGAACTGGCGCGGAATTCAAAGCTGGCGCCTGCAGCGGCGGCACCCGCAAACACACAGCCGGTTTCTGCCGAGTCAAAGGCCCAAAACACCGCTACTACTCCAGCCGCCGTGGCGCAATCGGCGAGCGCAAAGCCGCCAGCGACTGAAGAGTTGCCGGCGTTCGTGCCCGCACCAAAGTCCCTGGTGAGCAATCAATCAGCGACGGAACTTGCAGTTGTAAATTCAGGGGTTGGAGGTACGCAGAACGCGGCTCTTACCAGCTTGCCAACGCCGATTGATGCCAGCGCCAGTACCACTCGAAACGGTTCGCGAACTGCGCAACTGAGCTTGCTGCCGGCCAACGAAGTGCTGAAGATCGGTGACAAGAGACGCTTCGCGGTCGAGCTCAACTCTAATGTCGCGTTAAGTCTCGCCGTGTTAGCGCTGAGATTTGATCCTAAAGTGGTAAAGGTGACTGCAGTTTCTTACGGCCTTCTTTTCCCGAATGAGAAAACGCCGGTCCTGACACAGTCCGTAGATCCCTCGGGAATGTGCCTGATCTCCATTTCTGCGAACGGTGCTGGATTGATGCAGGGTTCAGGATCGCTGGCCTTTCTTCAAGTGGAAGCGATTGGACCTGGTGATTCAGGAATTACTTTTGATAAAGCCAATATGCATCTTGTGGCTGCGGATGGACGCGCGGTAGTACTCGAGTTGGCACAAGGGCGTACAATAATAAAGCAGTAGATGGAGCGTTACAGAAAGCAACGAGACGCGGACATGCGGCGACGCGGCGACACGGTGAAGGCAGTTGGGATTACTGGTCGCCGCGTCACTCTGTCACCAGTGTGCTCTTTTCGGCTAAACGCCATGTCTAAACAATCGGGCTTTACACTGATTGAGCTGGTCATGACGATCACCATCATGACTATACTCACCCTCGGTGTGATGCCGCTGGTTAAGGTTTCCGTAAAACGCCAGCGCGAACAGCAACTGCGCGATGCTCTGCGCCAGATGCGCATCGCCATCGACGAGTTTCACCGCGATACCGTGGGGATGATTTGCACTGGAGGTGTGACGCCGCCTCAAACCGGGCAGGCGCCACCTCCTATCATCGACCCTCGCAGCAGGGTAGCCGTCTCTGACTGCACCATTTTCGGAGTGGATAATCCAGATCGATATCCCCCCGACCTTGACACTATGGTTAGCGGAGTGAATGTGACTCCGCGCGGCGGAGATATGGGTGGTCGAGGTGTCCGCGGCGTGGACGCGACAGCAGTGGGAAATCCAGAACTCTCGACCAAGAAAAAGGTCTACTTGCGCGCCATTCCGGTTGACCCTATGACCGGCAAAGCTGAGTGGGACCTGCGCTCGAACTACGACGACTCTGGCGCCGGCTCATGGGGTGGTGAAAACGTCTTCGATGTACGCTCGAAATCTAAAGAGACTGCGCTCAATGGAGAGAAGTACAGTGACTGGTAAGAGGAAGTGGACAGTGTGCAGTTGGCAGTGGACAGTAGTGCATTCGAGGCGCGGCCGCTTGCTGCCCACTGCCCACTGCCCACTGCCCACTGGTTTTACCCTGCTGGAATTGATGATCGTAATTTCGATCATCATTATCCTGGCGGCGATCGCTTTGCCGCAGTATCGCAGAACCATTATGGCTGCGCGTGAAGCTGTGTTGCGCGACGATCTTTACAAGATGCGCTCTCTGCTTGATCAGTACGCGGCAGATAAAGGCAAGCTACCTCAATCATTGGAAGATCTCGTTACCGAGAATTACATGCGCGAGCTGCCGGTCGATCCCTTTACTGGCCAGAAAGACTGGACGATAGAGACCGGAGAAGATCCAAATTCGACCTCCGGCGAACAGGGGGTTATTAACGTGCGCAGCGCCTCGCCAGATACCTCATCGGAAGGCACGCCGTACTCCGAATGGTGAAAAGGATTTTTGATTTTTAATTTTTAATTTTTGATTGTGTTGTTGTTTCGGTTCCTGAGTTCGCTCACGCCTCTGAGTCGGAGGCCCTGTAAAACTGCAAGTATTGGACCGAAATCAAAAATCAGAAATCAGAAATCGTAAATGTTATCGTGCCTAACCTGTTCTCAAAACTAACCAGACCCCGGTACCCATCGACTGCGCTGGGGCTGGAAAAGAGCATAGCGTCCATTGTTGAAGTCGATCGCGGTCGTGGCAAAGGATATAGCCTGCGTCGAGCTGCCACCATCAGCCTGGGAGAGTCGCTGCTACAACCAGACTTCGATCAACCGAACATTCCCGATAGGTCTGAACTGGCAGCTGCCCTCTCTGAATTAGCCACGAGTGCTGGTCTGATCCGGCAAAAGAAATGGTCAGTCACGTTGCCGGGCGCCACTACTCGCGCCTTGATCCTGACGCTTGAGACTCGTCCTGGCTCTCAGCGAGAGTTGGAAGAAGTCCTGGCATGGAAGATGGATCGAGGCTTTGGTGTGCCGCTGGATGAGCTTTCGGTGTCGCGGCAAGCCCTTCCGAAAGACCCACAGGGAAGAGATCGCTACCTGGTTGTCGCCACAAGACTGACCGTGCTTGAAGAGTATGAGAACGTATTCAGCTCCCTTGGCTGGCGGGCAGGGCTAATCCTTCCGCGCCATCTAGGTGAAGCTCAGTGGCTTACGGGCAACGGATTTAAAGGCGACACACTGCTGGTCAGTTCTTCGGAAGAGGGATTCACTGCCATGGTGTTTCGGGAGAAGCAGCCAATAATCCTGCGCAGTATCCTGTGTGCGGAAGAAGAACGGGAAGATGAGTTTTACCGGGTGTTACTTTTCTACCGTGATCGCCGTCCCTCAGGCACTGCAGAGAATAGCCAAACGTTGTCTGGCCTGCTGGTCACCGGCAATGGCTTCAGCAAAGCCCGGGCAAGCGAAATCGTTAATGAAACGCTGGGAGGGAACCTTCGCGCACTTGAGGCGGAAGACCTCGGCCTGCATCTCCCCACGAGAGACTTAAGCTTTGACGCCATTGCCGCGCCTGCAGGACTGGCCGCGCTATCTTTGTAGAGGAAAGCGGCCTGAAACATTCCTGGTACTGCCAACGTAACACCCGAGCATCATGAGCATGACTGCATCCTCAACCATTTGGAAAGACGCTACCGACCGTGATCTAGTGGCCACGGCCACCACTGGCGTAGAAGGCAGTTTCGAGGAGCTCGTCAGGAGATATCAGCGCCCGATTTCAGCCTATGTCTACCGGATGGTCGGCGATTATGAATCGGCCCTCGACTTAACTCAGGAGATCTTCATTAAGGTCTACGGTTCACTCGCGCGTTATCGGTCAGAGTTCAAATTCTCAACGTGGATCTACAAGATCGCACACAATTCGGCAGTCGATCACTTGCGGCGAAACGCCGGACGCGAGCGATCGCTGAGCAGCGGATTAGAGGGCGATCAATACGAACTGCCGATCGAGAGTGGCAGCCTGAGCCCGGAGCAGGAGAGTGAGCGAAGAGAACGACGGCTGGAGATCGAAGGTGTGGTACGAGCGCTTCCAAACACTTACCGGGAATTGATTGTTTTGCGACATTCACAGGATCTTACATATGAGGAAATCGTCGAAGTCACCGGGTTGCCGCTGGGAACAGTTAAGAACCGGTTGTTCAGAGCGCGCGAAATGATGAGGCAGCAATTTATCGGACGTGGCATTACCAGCATGTGATCGGGCTAGTCGATGGATAACCGAAACCATTTCTGTCAGGAGGACAAAATCGCCGCCTATCTTGACGGCGAGCTGGAGGCGTCTGCGGGCGCGCTCTTCGAACAGCACTTGATGGAATGCGGAGCCTGTAATGCCGAGCTGAATGCACAGCGACTCTTCATGTGTGAGCTCGATGCCACGCTCACCCTGGCTCCTGAGCTTCCCGTGCCCAGCAACTTCGCGCAGATTGTTGCCGCCCGCGCCGAAAGCGATATGAGAGGCGTGCGTGATCGCCACGAGCATAAGCGGGCTTTTCGGTTCTGTCTGATTCTAGCGCTCTCATCATTTGCCCTGCTTGGTGCGGCTGCGAGCAAAGCAGTCTTTTTCAGTGGGCGGACAATAGCCAGTCAGATTTTCGGGATCTTTGGCTTGCTTTGGACGACGCTGTACGACGCGGCAGTAGGACTGACGGTAATTTCCCGAGTTGTCAGCGGGGGGCTTGTTCCCGAATCGTCCTTCGCTGGTTTGGCAGCGCTTCTGCTGGCTCTTGGCGTCGTGTTGCTATCACTCCTGATCTCCAGTTATCACCGACATCACGAGATTCGCCTTTAGGAGTAGCGAGCGTATTGCATGGGGATAACTTCAGCACTAACTGTGAATGAGTCGGTACTACTTAACCGCTACCTCCACTTCCACTATCCCAGGTGGGATGTCCGATTGGGGACTCCGGTCCTGATCCAGCTGGTCTATCGGGCCATCGGCCTGTTGCTTTTAGTCTTCAGCCTCTTTATTGCCATTCAAGCCCAGGTAGCTACTAGTTCGCCGGTCGATGATCCATATCTGGTTGAAGATGTCAGCGACACCATGGCTTATGGCCTGGGCCGCTCAATAAAGATCACCGGGACCGTCAAGAATGGGGCGATTGCATTGGGGGGCGACGTCATCGTTCAGGGCACTGTAGAGGGCGACGTGGCCGCGATTGGTGGCTCAGTCATCCAGCTCGATGGATCACGAATTGGTGGGGACGTGATTGTTGTTGGTGGAGCTTACAAACATGGTAGTCAGGCGCCAAACCGTGGCGCTTCAAGTAAGACGATCATGTTTGCAGGTTACGAGCAGGAGTTGCGCCACATGATGCGAAATCCTACGGACATGGTTGCGCCCCAGTGGTCGGCAAGTTATGTAGGCTTTCGCATCCTGGCGGTGCTCTTTTGGTTTGTGGTGTCGCTCGCCTTAACGGCTGCAATGCCGGAAACCGTAAGCCAGGGAATCGCTCGCCTGCAGTTAACTAACGTTCGCGTAGCGATAATCGGGTTTGTTGGCGCCGCGATAATCGGCGCCGGCGTATCGTTCAGTTTGCACTATCTTCCGACGCCCCTCAGCGCATTGGTGGGTTTGATCGCTTTCTTCTTTGTGCTTCTGGTCTGGGTTTTCGGGCGAGTTGTCATCTCCGCCGCTACCGGCCGCTGGTTGCAGCGCAAGTTCCTGCCTGTCGGCCGGAATTCCGAGTCGGTCGCACTGCTACTGGGAACCTCTTTTTGGATAGGCCTTTCGTCACTGCCTTATATTTGGCCCTTTGTCGTTGCTGTCATGATTGTCACTAGCCTCGGTCTGGCACTCACCGCCCGGTATCGTATTGGTTGGGCACGATCCCAACCCAGTTTGACCAGTTCTCGCCCCTAAAAACTTAGACAATTCGCGCACTCCATGCATCCAAATCTTTCTGGCTGGCACCAGAATCTATCTTTGCGCAACTTTCGGGGATTGGAGAAATGAAATCAATCGAGAAAGACGCTCAAGATTGCCTGCTCCCTGGGACTTATTTAGAACATTCGCCAAGGCTCTTGCGTAACAAAAGGTCAGGGCTATTGCCCCATATTCTTAAGCGCTGAAGGCTCTGTGCTTGTAATCTACCGATCCGCGGTTTCTTTAAAAAAGAGAGGGAAATGAATGAGAGCGATCTTTCTGACGGTCGTGCTGGCTTTGCTCACCGGAACCGCCGGCGCTTACGCGCAAACGCCTCAGGCCGCCCCTGCCCCCCAGGCGGCCGACAAGGGGATAACCCCCAATTCCGCTATCGGTGAGGTCAAGGCAATTGATCAGGCCTCCAACCAACTTATTGTCAAGACGGACGCCGGGTCTATAGTTACCGTCGTGGTAAGTGACAAGACTGTGTACATGCGACTGGCGCCCGGTGAGACGACGCTGACAAACGCCGCCAAGATCGCTTTTGCGGACGTGGCGGAGGGCGACCGCGTCTGGGCTCGAGGCAAAGTTTCAGAGGATTTGAAGTCTGTCCCGGCTACTGCTCTGATCGTAATGAACAAAGCAGACATCGCCAAGAAACACGAAGCAGAACGTGCTGAGTGGCGCAGTCGTGGAATCCTGGGGGTAGTGTCAGCAGTTAATCCCGAGACCAAAGAGATTACCATTTCCAGTCGCGGAATGGCGGGTACGCAGTCAATAATTATCCCGGTTGCTGAAACAGTGGATGTGCGACGGTACGCACCCGATTCCATAAAATTCAGCGACGCGAAACCCGGGACATTAGGTGAAGTTAAGATAGGCGACCAGCTTCGGGCACTCGGAGAACGGAGCCCAGACGGGTCGCGATTCACTGCGGAGAAGGTCGTCACCGGATCGTTTCGCACTGTAGCCGGTACGGTGAGCACAGTGGACGCAGCTACCGGTGAGATCCAAGTCAGCGATCTGCAAACGAAGCAACCGCTCACCGTAGTCATCAAGCAAGATGCAGTACTACGCAAGTTTCCCGCAGCCGGAGAAATGGCAATGTTTGGACGCGGACCCGCTTCGGGACAAGGCGCCCCTTCAACGGGACAGGCCGGAGCGCCAACTCAAGGTCCGGGCGGCGGTCGGCCGCAACCCGCAGGCGGCGGTGGACCCGGTACAGGGGGCGGTTTTCGGGCCGGCGGTGGTAGAGGGAACATTCAGGAGATGCTGGAAGGACTGCCCATGATTGCTCTGGCTGATGTGAAGGTAGGGGACACAATTATTGTCTCCAGCACCAAAGGGGCTGATCCCGCAAGGTTGACGGCGATCTCGCTGGTAACCGGCGCGGACACACTCCTCAACATGATCGCCGCGAGACAGCAGCGGCCCGGGGGACAATCAGCCCCCAATCCTGCAGCGGGTTTAGGGTCGTCAGGAATTCAATTCGGTATTGGCTTGCCGTAAGTCAGTCGGTTCTTAAGCTGAATACCTTCTCGATATCAAACAATTCAAGCTTTCACCAGGGTCAATCATGAAACATTTGAGAAGTCTTTTACGCCAGGGTTTGATTGTCGGTCTTGTCGTTTTATTTTCCACGACGGTCGTCTTTGCTCAGCAGTCTAGAGGTACCTTGCGCGGCTTAGTCAAAGACGAGTTAGGGGCGTCCATAGTTGGGGCCACTATTACTGTCATCGATGAGCGTGGCACAGCAAAAACTACAGTGACGAATGGCGAGGGTATTTACTCGTTGGGTGGACTGGCGCCGGGCAAATACGTCGTGATGGCAGCCGCGCCGGGATTTGCTCCATCGGAAGAGACTGAGGTCGATCTGGCAGCCGGCCAGCGTCGTTCTTTGGATCTCACGCTAAACGTCACGATTGAAGAGCAAAAGGTGACGGTGGCGGCGGAAACCCCAATCAGCACTGACGCCATCAACAATGCCAACCAAACACTTATTACTGGCAAAGACCTGGATGCTCTGCCTGACGACCCGGACGAACTCGCCGCTGCTTTGCAGGCACTCGCGGGCCCCTCAGTTGGTCCTAATGGAGGTCAGATCTTCATTGACGGATTCTCTGGCGGACGAATGCCACCCAAAGATTCGATCCGCGAAATTCGTATCAATCAGAATCCATTTTCAGCCGAGAACGAACAGGCCTCTGGTCGAATTGAGATCCTCACCCGCCCAGGCACAGACAAACTCCGCGGCAGTTCGTTCTTCAACTTCGAGGACGAGAGCCTGAACTCCCGTAACCCCTTTTCCAGTAGTCGCACTCCCTATCAAATCCGAAGCTTTGGAGGCAATCTGGGTGGTCCTATAGTAAAAAAGAAAGCATCGTTCTTTGTCGATTTCGATCGACGCGAGACTGACGATAATGAACTGGTGAATGTGAGGATACTTGATACGAATCTTAATCCCGTAGACCAGGGCTTTGGCGTGGTCGTACCGCGCCGGAATCTGAGTTTCAGTCCGCGTATCGACTACCAGCTCAATACAAATCACACTCTCGTTGCACGTTACAGTTATAACCGCTTCAGAACCCAAAACAGCGGCGTCGGCAATTTCTCGCTCCCCGAGCGTGGTTACGACACGTTTTCCACCTCGCAGACTTTCACAATTACTGAGACAGCCATACTCAATGCTTCAATGGTCAACGAGACGCGTTTCCAGTATTCGCGCAACCGTAACGAGAGCCTCGGCGACAACACTATTCCGGTGCTCAATGTAAGCGGAGCATTTATCAGTGGTGGTTCGCAAGTAGGTCAAGCGTCCAGCAGTAATAGCCGGTGGGAGCTGCAGAATTTCCTGGCATGGCAGAAAGGTACCCACGCCCTAAAATTTGGTGGCCGGGTGCGTGGAGTGCGAATAACGGACAGCAACCCAAGTAACTTTGGCGGCACTTATGTTTTCACCGGCGGCTTTGTTCCTGCACTGGATGACAACAACAATCCCATTACTACCCAGCCGGAGTTCGTGGACAGTCTTGAGCGATACCGTCGCACTCTACTGGGGCAGCAGCTCGGTCTGACGCCGACGCAGATCCGCGCAATTGGTGGCGGCGCTTCACAGTTTAGTATCTCCAGCGGCAATCCGGACGGCAGTGTGAGTCAAGTTGATACCGGACTTTACGTCCAGGACGATTGGCGCGTGCGCCCCAACCTTACTCTTGGTATTGGTCTGCGTTATGAAAACCAAACCAATATTCACAGTCCCACGAACTTTGCACCGCGGGTGTTTATGGCATGGTCACCAGGCGCTGCCGATTCTACACGTCCGCCAAGCATGGTTATCCGGCTGGGCGCCGGTGTTTTCTACAACCGGTTTAGCGAAAACAATACACTCAACGCGAATCGATTCAACGGGGAAACACAACAGCAGTTCTTTGTGACGGAGCGGCCCGTGTATGAAACTGTAAACGGCGTCGTAACCTTTATTCCTCCGTTACCAAGTGCGCTGGATGCATTTCCGAACTTGCCGCCGACCGCAATATTAGATCTGGCTCCGCGCCAGATCACCTGGCGTGTGGCTGAGGATCTCCAGGCGCCGACGATTTACGTAACTCAAGCTATGGTCGAGCGCCAACTGCCCCACCGAACCACGTTATTCGCTGGCCTCTTTAGCGTCCACATTCAACATGTGTTTCGGGCTCGCGATATAAATGCGCCATTGCCCGGGACAATTACACCTCTTAATCCGAATGGTACGCGTCCTTTCGGAAATGTTGGCGATATATACCAGTACGAGTCGAGTGGACGGTTTGATCAGAACCAGATGTTCATCGGCTTCAGTAACCGATTCAACCGAACCATCTCATTCTCTGCACACTACTCGCTGAGTAAAACGCAGAACGACTCCGACGGGCCTGGAAGCTTTCCTGTAAATTCCTATGATCTCACTGGCGAGTATGGGCGGGCGGGATTTGATGTTCGTCACCGGTTCCATTTCTTTGGGACTATAAATCTGCCCTGGAGAGTCAGCGTGAATCCGCTGATCACCGCCTCATCAGGTCGTCCGTTCAATATCACAACGGGCCAGGACACTAACCTCGATCGATTGTTCACTGAGCGGCCATCGTTAGCGCCTGATGACATTGATTGCAACAACCTGCCGGCCAATATTGTTTGCACGCGCTTCGGGAACTTCAACCTGCGTCCCAATTCGGGCGATCCGTTGATACCTCGCAACTTTGGTGAAGGTCCAGGCTACTTCGGTGTCAATCTGCGGGTTAGCAAGATTTGGAGTTTCGGTAACATGCCGTCCAGTAATGCGGCAAATCAACTCGGTCAGGAGCAGGGTGCGGCTGGAGCGGGTCGGGGAGGCCCGGGCGGTGGAGTGCGTATTCCGGGCGGTGGTGGCCCTCGCGGCGGAGGTGGCGGCGGTCGCGGAGGTGGCGGTGGCGCCATCCAGGTGGGTGCTCCAGGAGCTGCTGAAGCGAAGCGCTATAGCATCCAGCTCTCAGTCAACTTCTCGAATCTGCTTAATAAGGTCAACCTCTCGAACCCGGTGGGCCAGCTGTCCTCGCCGTCTTTTGGTGAGAGCTTGTCGCTCGGCAGCCAATTTGGCGGCTTCGGCGGCGGTTTTGGAGGAGGAAGCGGAGCCGGCAACCGGCGAGTGTCAACCCAGATACGGTTCAGTTTCTAAGCCCTGACACCTGACACTGGAGTTTCGGTGATAGCGTCGAAGCTTAAGTTTCGGATTACGCGTGCCTGGAAAGGAAAGTTTTCATGAAGATCAAACCCTTCAGTGCACTTGTTCTGGCCGCTGCCTTATCTTTCACTTGTGTTAGTACTTTCTCGCAGGTTGAGGCTCGTAAAACACAAACGCCGTCTGCCGGAAACGGAACCACGACCAGCCCGGCCATCACGGCGACGACAGCGCCTGCGGATCTGGCACGGTCCGCATTTGTTGCTCAAGGTGGCGAAAAGTTTAGGAACCTGAAGAGCGTTGTCCTCCGCGGTTCGGTCGATCTGTATGGGCCAAACTCTACGCAGCCTGTTCCCGGGGGATTCTCGATTGTAATTGCCGGAGACAAGACTCGCATCGAAGTTGATGCGCGGCCTGCCATCAGCTTTAAGATGATTTACGACGGGCAGCAGTCGTACAGTTCGTTGCCGAACGTCGATATGCCGCCGCTAAGCAAGTTTGGTATGGGTATGTTGGTAAAGTTCGATCAAACTGGATTTGCGGTATCTGCGATCCCTGATAAGAAGAAGTATCGTGGGTTTCGCATCACAGATTCAGACGGTAACGTCACCGACTTCTACGTTGATCCTGCCACCGGCCGTGTCATGAGCTTTTTGATTCCATACGGTGGTTACACTTTCGGAACTGAAAACAAGAAAATGAAAGAGATGGACGGAGTCCTGATCGCCACAAGCTTTACCCAGCGGTTGGAGATGCCTCAGGGGGCTTTCTTCGCTGACTATAACGTGAAGGACATTAAACTGAATCAACCCATCGGCGACGATGTGTTTGCGATCCCCTAATAATTGTCTACACGCTCGTAATCTCGTGTTCTTTTGATTTTGTGAGGTCATCGATCTTGCCGATATAGCTGTTGGTAAGTTTCTGGACTTCCTCCAAACCGTCGCGTTCGTTGTCTTCGGAAATTTGTTTGTCCTTAAGCATCTTTTTGAGGCGCTCGTTGGCGTCGCGTCGAATGTTACGCGTCGCCGTGCGGTGGTCCTCGGCAATCTCGTGCACCTGCTTCGCTAATTGTTTGCGGCGTTCTTCGGTCAGGGGTGGAATGGGAATGCGCACCAGTTTCCCGTCGTTCGATGGGTTCAACCCCAGGTCGGAGCTTCGGATAGCCTTCTCAACTGCAATCAGTTGAGTCTGGTCCCACGGCTGCACCGTAAGCATCTGCGGTTCGGGGGAGTGCACAGAAGCCATTTGATTGAGCGGCGTCATGGTTCCGTAATAGTCGACCATTACATTGTCGAGCAAACTGACGGCAGCACGGCCGGTGCGCACCGTGGCCAGCTTACGACGGAAATCATCAATGACTGTTTCCATCCGAGGCTTAGTTTCTTTGATTACGTCCTTCTCAGTCATCTGTATACTCCGAACGAGTTCCGAGTTCCGAGTTTCGAGTTCATTCTGCGCTTCAGAAATAGAAAACGCGAAACGCGAAACTCGGGAGTCGAAAATCGGTACTCGAAACTACTTCTCCAGGCAAACCTTGGTGCCAACTTCCTCGCCCGCCACCACCCGCCGTATGTTGCCCGGCTGACGCATGTTGAAAACGATGATAGGCAGATTGTTGTCCATGCACAGCGAGATTGCCGAGGCATCCATCACTTTCAGTTGACGCTCCAAGACCTCCTGATAGGTGATGCAATCAAATCGAGTCGCCGTGGAATCGAGCATTGGATCGGCCGAATAGACGCCGTCCACTTTGGTAGCCTTGAGGATAATGTCTGCCCTGATTTCGAGGGCGCGCAGGGCGGCGGCTGAATCCGTCGTGAAGTAAGGATTCCCTGTACCGGCGGCAAAGATCACTACGCGGTCTTTCTCAAGGTGGCGCACGGCGCGCCTTCGGATAAAAGGCTCGGCGAGCTGTGGAATATCCATAGCGGACATGACGCGGGTTTGCACATCAAGCTTTTCTAAAGCATCCTGCAATACCACGGCGTTCATTACGGTGGCCAGCATCCCGATGTAGTCAGCCGAAGAACGGTCCATGTTACCGGCGCTCTTCGAGACGCCCCGAAAAATATTGCCACCTCCGACTACTACTGCAACCTGGACGCCCAAAGCGTGCACCGCCTTTAATTCTTCAGCCACGGTGCGTGCGACATCCACGTCGATACCATAGTTCTGCTCGCCCATCAGGGCTTCGCCCGAAATCTTCAACAGAACCCGCCGATATGCCAAATGGGCGATATTGGTTTTAGGTCTTTCGGCAACCATTGGTTTCTTCCACGCGGGAAAGGCTCAGTCAAAGCCTGGGGGCACTGCACGACGAAACTAACCGATCAGCGACGCGACTTCCCCACCGAAGTCTTCATCACGTCGTTCGAGCCCTTCGCCCATCTTGTAACGAGTGAACCGGCGGATGGTAATCTTCTCACCGGTTTTTGCTACCTTTTCGGTAACCAGTTCGCTAATCGTCTTTTCCGGATGTTTAACGAACGGCTGGTCCATTAATACATTCTCTTCGTAAAACTTGTGCAGCCGGCCCTCGACAATCTTGTCAATAACCTGATCTGGCTTGTTGGCGTTCTTCGGATCGTTCTTCGCCTGGGCCCGGGCAATCTCCCGCTCTTTCTCCAGGGCTTCATTGGGAACATCTTGTTGTGAGACATAGCGCGGCTCAGCAGCGGCAATATGCATGGCAACGTCCTTAACCAGCTGTTGAAACTCCTCACCGCGAGCCACAAAATCGGTCTCGCAGTTTACCTCAACCAGCACACCCACTTTGCCGCCCATGTGTATATAAGAACCGACAATTCCTTCGGCGGCGATGCGGCCCTCGCGCTTTCTTGCGGAGGCCAATCCACGCTTTCGCAAGATATCGATGGCTTTCTCTTCATTTCCTTCTGCTTCAACCAGTGCGTTCTTGCACTCCATCATCCCGGCGCCGGTCTTCTCGCGAAGTTGCTTTACGGCGGCTGCAGTTACTTCTGCCATGATCGCAAATGTCTCCGATAATCAAGTGAAACAGACTTTTAGTCTGTGATCTACCTTGCGACACAGACTAAAGTCTGTGCCAGGTATTAACGAAAAGCGCAGCCCGGCGGAACTCCCGCTAAAAGGCTGCGCTCGCCGATGAATAAGAAAACTAAACTATCCGCTAGCTCGCCGCCACGACAGACTCGGCACTTTCATCCGCAGCGCCCGCTTCGATAGCTTGCGCTTCGGGAACAGGTGGTTGGTCGCCCTGGGCTCCGTTATTAGATTCCGCCGCTGTCGCCGCAGGCCCTTCTCCGGTTGGCTCACCAGCTTCCGAAGCTTCAACTGCCTCGCCTGTTTCAGCAGGGGCTATCGCCACTCCACCTTCCGTCGCTATTTGCTGACCCTCGAGGATCGAGTCGGCAATGCGCGAGGCGAAAAGTCGCACCGCACGCAGAGCGTCGTCGTTCCCGGGAATTACATAGTCAATTCCTTCAGGCGAGCAATTCGTATCCACGACGGCGACAATCGGGATGCCTAACCGGTTCGCTTCGGCGACCGCGATTTCTTCCTTACGCACGTCGATGATAAAAATCGCATCCGGCAACCGGCCCATGGTCTTGATACCAGATAAATTCTTGTTCAAGCTTTCCCGTTCGCGGTCGAGTTTGATGCGCTCCTTCTTGGTCAGCTTTTCGTAACGACCATCAGTTTGCATCGCTTCCAGATCGCGGAGGCGCTTAATCGACTTTTGGACCGTCTGAAAATTCGTCAGCAGACCGCCCAGCCATCGCTGATTGACGTAATACTGGCCACAACGTTCCGACTCTTCCCGGATGGCGTCCTGGGCTTGACGCTTGGTGCCCACGAAGAGAACTGTCTTGCCGCGATCTTCAGCGATCAGGTTGGTGACGAAGCTGATCGCCTCCCGAAACATGCGCTGGGTCTTTTGCAGGTCAATAATGTAAATGCCATTGCGCTCACCAAAGATGTATTCCTTCATCTTCGGGTTCCAACGCCGTACCTGGTGGCCGAAGTGTACGCCAGCCTCCAGAAGTTCTTTCATCGTAACCGAAACCAAACTTATTCTCCTTTGTGAACTGGTTTAATGTACTCGCCGGGACTCTCCGCCCTCTCGCTGGAGAGCAACCAATCCGAGCCCCGACAATGGACTTAAGAATTTCGGATTTCGAATTGCGGATTTCGAAATCCCAACTCGCAAACCGCAATTGAAAATCAAACAACCGACTGCGACGCTTTCAAATTCGAAATCCGAATTCCGAATTCCGAAATTCTGCTATCGTTTTGAGAACTGGAAGCGCTTGCGAGCGCCCTTCTGACCATACTTCTTGCGCTCTTTGATGCGCGGATCGCGAGTGACCAGCCCCGCCTGCTTCAACATGGGACGAAGGTCAGCATTGAATTCCATCAGTGCGCGGGTAATACCATGGCGAATCGCACCCGCCTGGCCCGATGGGCCACCGCCGCTAACATTAATCAACAGGTCAAACTTAGTCGTCGTCTCAGTCAACTGGAGCGGCTGACGGATGATCATGCGCAGCGTTTCGTTGGGGAAGTACTTATCGAAGGGCTTGCGATTGACCAGAACTTCACCGGCGCCCGGTCGTAGATAGACTCGCGCCGTCGAGGTTTTTCGTCGTCCGGTTCCGTAGTATTGAATTTCAGCCACAGTTATATCGTCCTCTTATCTACTCTCTATTTTGTTACTGTTGATTTGAACGTGAAGTGAATTCGTGGGGTTGCGGACGCTGGGCCGTGTGTGGGTGGCCGGCATCGGGGTAAATCTTTAGTTTCTTCCCCATGGCCTTGCCCAGTTTATTCTTTGGCAACATACCCTTAATTGCCAGTTCCAGCACTCGCTCGGGACGCTTGGCGAACATATTCCGAGCTGACACTTCCCTCAGGCCACCGGGATAACGAGTGTGATGCCGGTAGATCTTTTGATCAATCTTTGCACCTTTGAGCACGGCCAACCGGGCGTTAATCACAATTACGTTGTCGCCCATATCCATGAAAGGGGTCCAACGGGGACTTCGTTTGCCGGTTAATATTGACGCGACCTCTGATGCCAGGTGGCCGACCGTTTGGCCGGCTGCATCAACCACGAGCCATTTTCGTTTGAGCGCAAGATCTTTACCGCTGGGGAAGTATGTCGACATAGTTAACTATCTCTGTTTTAAGCCATTAAAACGCGAACGGCTAGAATACAAAACGCTTTAGAATGTTGTCAAGGCGACCATTCGCGGGTGCCCCGGTCCACTTGCTATTATAGCCGGCGATACCGGGTAACTACGGAAGCGATTAGCGGTAGAACGGGCACCAGTCGCGCTACACTGCCAACGAGGCTACCATTCTCCTCGTTCTGAGAGTCAGTCCTGACCTCTCTGCAAGGCTGAAACACCTACCCCGAACACACGAAAGGCTCCCCGCCTTGTTTGCCGGGGAGCCTTCTCTGGATCGATTTGCTTCGGTTAGGGCTGTGCAGGCTTAGTGCCGTCATTCCGCTTGAGCCTGGGCGCTTCCTGCTTCTCAGCGGGTTTCTGGTCCGCATCCGGCATAGCGGTGGGCTCATCCGGTGTGGGCTGGCGGCGTTTCAGCGTAGGTCGTCCCGGAGCTCCTTCTTCAGCTCCTGGAAGTGCACCGGCCGTCGAGGCTCGCGCGTTGGAGAGTCTTAACAGCCGACCCCTGACTCTCTGAAACTCCGAACTGCTGATTACGTACTCTTCCCGCTCGGGGAATCGCGCCGCAAGCGCCAGAGATTTTGCTCGCCGTTCCGGAGGAGCCGGGTGCGTGGCAAAAAGCTTGGATATAAAACCGGGCTTCTTCTTGTTTTTAGACTCAAGTTTCTCAAACATTGTGGCCATGGCCGTAGGATCGTAACCGGCGGCATACATATACTGCACACCCAGCTTGTCAGCCTCTTCCTCTGCGCCACGACTAAATCTCATGAAGCCGAGGAGGGCAGCAAAGCCGCCACCCTGGTAGATTAGTTGACCAAGCCCACCGCCAAAAATTATCGCCGGGATCAGAATTGCATACTGGGTAAGTTCGGCCTTCCTCTGGTTTTCGACGGCGTGACGCGCAGCCACATGCGCAATTTCATGGGCCATCACACCCGCGAGCTCTGCTTCGTTGTCAGCTGCCAGCACCAGACCCTTGTTCACATAGAAAAAACCGCCCGGCAAAGCGAAAGCGTTTACCTCATCCGAATCGATGACCTTGATCGTGAACGGGATCTTTGCATCAGAGTGCAGGACAATGTTCTGTCCCACGCGATTGACGTATTCAGTGATCACAGGGTCATCGACAAACTTGGCTTGCCGGTCAACTTCGGCAGCCAACTCGCGACCCAGGCGAACCTCTTTTTCAGTGGAGCCGCTCATCCCGGCGATGACGCCCTTGTTGATATTCCGTTTCCCGATCATGATCGGGTTTTCGTTCGTGGAAAGGGCCTTGCCGGGAGTAGTGGCTGTGGAAGTCGCTTTCTCCGGGGCCTTCTTCGGGTCTTCTTTGGAAGTGACCTTGGCTGGTTCTTGCGATTGGGTCGACTGGGCTATAACCCGGACCGAACTCGCGAACAGCGATGAGGCCAGCAACAAAGCAGTTGCAACGCGGGAGAAATTGTTCATTTCGGAAACCTCCAGATACTTCGAAACCGGCCCAAAAAGAGAGAGGTCCGGCGGGACTACTATCAAAGGTCACAGATTGTTGTCCAAGTGCGCGGCGAAACCTAATTACAGAAGCTCAGCGAAGAACTAATAGAAGTTGGTTTTCGCTATTTCCTGACGCGCAGTCTATGATGCCAGTGGCGAGCACCAAGGTTGCGCGTTTCATGATGCTTACCTGGCAACTCTAAAGGGTTAAAGCCATCCAGTCTCCACGAGGCACATTGATGCAAGGGGGCACCCATTATAGTTCAGCTCAGTTAAGAAAACCTAAGAAATCAAGGTCTTACCCGAAGAGGTCTGCCAATCTCCGCGTAACTATCTAAAGGATTAGCCTGGATAATGCCAGAGGCTACCCCCAAAAAGAAATCAAAACCCTCCTTGTCGATTGTGGGATCCGGACGCTTGGGAACGGCCCTGGCCATCGCCTTGTCTTCAGCGGGCTATCGGATAGAAGCCGTAGTGACACGTCACCCAGCCCGAGCAAAGAAAGCGGCCGCCCTCGTTGGAAACGCCACCGCTGCACTAACTGCTCATGAGTTGCCTCTGCTGCCGCCGTCTAGGATTGTTCTCATAGCGACGCCAGATGACGAAATTGCCCACGCTGCCCAAAGGCTAGCTGACTCCTGGCGGAGTCTGCTTAAGGGGAGGATTGTCCTCCATACAAGCGGTGCGCTGGCTTCGGACGTTCTCAAACCCCTAAGCGGCATCGGTATTCACGTTGGTTCGCTGCACCCCCTGGTGTCCGTAAGCGATCCTCGAACCGCTCAGAAGAATCTGCGCGGCGCGTTCTATTGCATCGAAGGGGACGCTGCCGCGACTCGAACGGCGCGGGCAATCGTCCGCGATCTCAAAGGACGTAGCTTTACGATCTCCTCTGATAACAAGCCCCTCTATCATGCCGCGGCGGTTATGGCCTCAGGGCACGTGCTAGCCCTATACGACCTCGCTACCGAGATGCTGGTGCATTGTGGTTTGGAACGGATCAAGGCCCTCCGGGTCTTGTTACCCTTGTTGCAAAGCACGGTCACCAATCTCTCGCGTTCGAACCCTGCGCGGGCTCTAACCGGCACTTTTGCCCGTGGAGACGTTGCAACGGTTCGCAGGCACTTGCAAGCACTCTCCCGGGATGGACTCCAGGAAGCGCTCGAAGTCTACGAATCGCTTGGTGCTCGCTCCCTTAGCTTGGCAGCTAGTAATAGATTGGAACCCAAACTCGTTGAGCAAATAAGACGAGCCCTGGCCGCGCCTGCAAAAAAGTAAGGGGCCATGTGCTTGCTTTTGCGCTGAAATCGCTTCCGCCCACGCCATCGCCGGAACCATCAATGATAACGAGCTGCATCCCGAATACATCGCGCCTTCGGTTTTCGATAAACGAGTAGCTGAGGCCGTGGCGCGCGATGTGGAAGAGGCTGCGTACCGAACAGGCGTCGCGCGGCGGGATCGAGCGCAAGGAGAGTCAACGGTCTATTGGTCCTTACGGGCGGACCCTTCCGCTTTGTCAGAAAATCGAGCACTGGCCATGATAACTGCCAGGAGAGATAACTTCAGGGCTTTGCTTCCTTCTTATCATTCTGGCGTTGCGGTGCTTTGAGGCAAGGCTCCACAAGCGCCAATGTAGTCAGTGTGCGCAGGGATTTGTTGGTAAAATTGCTGGCCTGATACAAGGTGCCGTCGAAATCCATTCTACCGACTGCGCGCAACGCATTCTCAGGGCTAAAACCCGGTGTCTGAAACGACGCGTAACTGCCGAAGGTCTTTCCCTCAATCTTTCGGATGACGTACTGCCGCGAAAAGTCAGGTTGCTCAATACGGTTGATAGCCTTCAACAGCGTCTCCCAGCACCGCGATTGCCCGGCTCATGTCGACCTTAGTGTAGAGATAGGCCACGCCCAGCAGCGTACGGGCGGTGACCATCGTAGCAGGCGCTTTGGCGGCAGCGGCGATCACTTCTTCGAGCATTTCTCGCGCTTGGGTCTGATCCATGTTTTGCTTCAGCGACTCCTGGGCGATCTGGGAATAGAGGTAGCCGCGTTGGTCCAGTTCATCCACTTTCGACGCGAGCTTACGAGCTACGTCAAGCTGCTTGTCTTTTATCGCGCGCTGTGTGCGACTGAAATAGAGCCAGTTTAGCAATTGCAGTCGCACTCCCGCATCCGAGATCTTGTCAACTATGCTAAGCACCTGTTCAAGATCCTCGTTCGCGGAAGAAGCGCCGATTATGGCAAAGACAAATTGCTCATCGCGCCGGTCAACATTGGGATTCTTCTCCGCAGCCTCGATCTGCTCATCAAAGTTTTTATTAGGTGCGTTTTGCTCGCTGATGATCTGGCCCACGCGGCTCTGTGAATTCTGGGGCAGCTGCGCAAAGATGCTCCCTTTCGCTTGCTCCACCGCCGGCGCGAGGTCGGGCAACCATTGCTTGATCTGTTTTTCCAGACGCGTTAAAGCAAGCCACATTTGCCCCGGTTCCGAAACGTCGCTGGACGTCGCAAGGTCCAAAGGGCGCTCAATTTGTTGTCGCACACGACGCAAAAGAGTTTGTACCAGCAGGCGTTGAAGCTGCGGATTCGGCGCGAAGCCGTCGGGGACCTTATATACTGCGTAGCCGGGCATCTCTCCCGCTTCACGGTCGTTGCCAAAGGGATAGGATGACAAGTAGAGAACCCTCTCCATGGGGGCGTTGGCGTAAGCAGAAAGCGCGTCGCGGTAAAGCTGGTCGGCTGCCGCCCGGTCTACTTCAGACAGTTGGTAGAGAAAAGAAGGAAGGCTCAGCGTCGCCGGATATCCCAAGCTCCTGCCGGCAAAAGCGAGCGCGGCCGCTTTATCGGAAGGTAATAGCGAGCTTGCCATACTTAGGATTTTCTCCGCAGTCCTGTTTTCCTGGTGCGCATCTTTGCTGGCCTTCTCGTCGGCCTCGCTCTGGGAATCTTTTAGCATCGCGTCAGTCAACTTCTTAGCCCAGGACAGATCGCGTTTGGCAATCGCATTGATTACGGTGTAGCGCTGGTCAGGTGGGTTAGTCACTAAACCCACTCCCTCGCGGCGCTGCTCGTCGCCTTTCTCCTTGAAATCATTGGTCGCCAAATCGAAGGCTTCAATAAAACTAGCGCGCGCCTTTTCATTTCGGTAAGGCCAAAGCATATCGGCAGCGCGAATCACTGCGGCAATGCGCTGCATACTGTCATCGAATGTCTTCGTCGCGGCAATTTGTTGTTCCAGGATCTCGAGCGCGTTCTCCCTGTTGCAGGAAGAGGAAGCTGCCACAGGCGTCGCTTTCTCTTGGGCCATCGAAGAGGCATTAAGAGTCGCGACCAGGCAGAGCACAAGGACAAAGCGAAGGTTGCTGACGAGAATGCTTATCGAAGTGGAATCTTTCAATTTCACCGCGGGCAAGATGCCGGCGCTCCGGTGTGCAAGTGTACTCCTGGTTATCACGTGACGACACTGGAACGCGAGCTTTGCGCTATCAGCGGCACGATGCGACGGGGAACGGCGATGGCTTCCTTGATGTGGCGCGCATGTGTGAAATGCCCGGCCACATAGATTCCACGCACGTTAGTCTCAAACGTTCCAGGATCATAGACAGGAACCTCCGTCAGCTTACCTGGTTCAGTCCTCACTCCCAGGTTTTTCAGCAAGGTAAGATCGGCATCACTCCCTATCAGAACAAACACGACATTGTTTGGGATTGATACCATTTTAGCTTCATCAGTTACCAGCCTAACTTCCTGGTCACTAATCTCTAGGATATCTTTGTAGAGGATCACGCGCAGCCGTCCTTCGGCAATCTCTTTTTCCAGCGGACCGCGCACCCAATGTTTCATCGCCCCGGCTTTAGGGTCGTGATTCTCCCAGTCCTCGCGCCAAATCGCGAACGTCGTCCGGGACCCTTCCTCGGAAAGAAACAGGGCCGCTTCCGCGGCGCTATTCCCGCCTCCCACGACCAGGGCATCCTTGCGGACATAAGGATAGGGTTCAACGAACGTGTGATGGACCTTGGAGAGATCTTCGCCGGGAATGTTAAGCCGGCGGGGATGGGCCATCGCCCCTATCGCAAATAACACGCGAGCTGCTTTGTATTCGCCCCGGTTGGTGCGAACGAGAAAACCTTCCGGCTTGAGCCGATCGATCTCCGTTACCTCCTCACCGGTATTGACTTGAATTTCATTATCCAGCACGAAATGAATGTAGTGAGAGAGAAGCTCTTCGCGAGTGGGCTTCTCACGCACCGGCTTTAGGGTCCCCTCGCGCATTTCAAGCTCATTAACGGTTGAGAAAAGCGTTCTACCGACTGGGTAGGTACGGATCGTGTCGGCAATGGTCCCTTTCTCGATCACCAGATAATTCAGTCCTTCGCGTGCTGCAGCATCCGCGGCAGAAAGTCCCGCGGGGCCGGCACCGATAATAATCAGATCGAAGTCTTCGTTCATTCGAAACAACCGACCTTCGTCCAATGTTCAATGTTCGACATCAGTCATGCAGTTTAGAGTTGAAGCCTGTAGTTCAGAGTTCAAGCTTTATTAGCTTGTTTCTTTTCAAAATCAGCAAGCTAAAGCTTGAACTCTAAACTTCTTGAACTACGCCGCCATTGAATCTTGGACACGAGCCGTATTAGAAGAATACTTCCCCGCTGGCAACCACTACCGAAGGTCCACCAACTCTTACCTGTTCGATCGCACCGGCTTCGCCCTTCACTTCCAAATTGATCCTGCTCGGGCGATGGATGAAATCTCCTTGTTCGATCACGAATGAAAAACTTCCATCCACTGGTTCAACTCGAGAGGCGCCGTAGTGGACCAGGTAAGCTCCCAGGGCCCCCGCTGCGCTGCCGGTCGCCGGGTCTTCAGGTATGTTGTCATCAGGAGCGAACATGCGAAGGTGCGCGCGTGCCGTGCCTAGCTCGATGGTTTCGCGGGTGAACGGGCAGCAACCCGTGGCGTCCAGATTCGTGTAAATCTCCGCGAGCAAAGCAGCGTTGACTCGACAACTCCTCAGGTCCGCCAAAGCGCGAATTGGAACCGCCAGGAATGGCAAGCCGGTTGAGATCACTTGAATCGGTAGACTCTCATCCCGATCCTCCTGGGACAGACCTAAGGCTCGCGCGATGTCTGCTTGGTCTTGGGGGGCGTCGATTACGGCGCCCAAGGCCGGTTTACCCTGTGTCATTACCACTTGGACCGGCTGTCCATCTTTGAATTCTATATCTACCGGAAGAACGCCGATGCCCACCTCTTGGAGTATGCGAGTCCAACCCGTACCCGTCTCAGGCAAGGGCACTACACCTTCGCGGGCCAGCGCGTTCCAGGTGCCAACGACGGGGTGACCGGCGAAGGGAATCTCGCGCATTGGCGTGAAGATGCGCAAACGACGCAGAACCGCTGGTGCGTCAGAGATCCCAGTTCGCGTCGCCTTCAGTTCGTTTTGAGGCGTAACGCCGGACTTTGTTTCGGGAGCAACTGCCGTCCCTGACTCTTTGCCCGTTGTTGCTTCAGATGAACCAGCTTCGACTCGATCTGCCTGCGGCGCATGAGGCTTGAGCACAAAAACAGTCTCCGCAAGATTCATCTCGCGCGCAATCCTCAGCATCTCGACATCGCTAAGGCCTTCGGCCTCCGGAAACACTGCGAGTGGGTTGCCGGTGAACGCCTGCTGGGTAAACACGTCGAGCTGAATGAAGCGATAAGAACGCAACTTGAATCACCGCCCTCCGAGAATGAGCGATAATCATCAGTCAGACACAAAGAAAGGGTCAAGTCCTGTTGGAGTGATTTTTCACGTGAGGCACGGGTAGTTAACACTTCCTGGTGCTGGTTCAGTTTTCCGGTGCGTTCTTTTGCGAGTTCCTGGCGTCCTTTTAGTCTTAACTATTCGGATCAAACGCAGAGCTCGCGAAGGAGCGCGCAAGGGTTCGCAAACGACTTCAACCCATTCGGTTCAAGCTGGAATGAGTGAGAAGTACAATTAGCCCCAACTGTACCCACGTCCTTAACCAGCAACCTGTCGTTCGAGCTCCCTAGAGAGACTCTCAGTTCACGGCTTTGGCTCCGACGACC
>JBGTHZ010000032.1:0-5780 GCA_041745915.1 Pyrinomonadaceae bacterium
GACGAACTCAAGCGGGTATCGACGCCGAACTGGAAGCGGAGCGTTTACACCGAGCCATCGTGCCGCAAGTGACAATGTGGTGCCCTGTATAAGCACCGACGTGAGCACGATGAAGAAGACCAGATTGAAGATCGTATCCGCTTGCGGCACACCAGCGAGCAACGGAAATGTGGCAAGGATGATCGGCACCGCCCCGCGTAAACCGACCCATGAGACCATCGCTTTCTCGCGCCATCCCGTTTTAGCGAAAGCGAGAGTGAGGAAGACGCTGATGGGGCGCGCGACAAACATCAGGAACAACGCCACCAGTAACCCGACCCCGATGACCGGAACCAGACGCGATGGAAAGACCAGCAGTCCCAGTGTGAGAAACATCGTAATCTGCATGAGCCACGCCAGCCCGTCGTGAAAGCGAATCAGGCTTTGCTTGTGGATGAAGTCGTTGTTGCCCATCACCAGCGCGGCGATGTAGACGGCCAGAAAGCCGTTGCCCCCAACCGATGCGGTCGCGCCGTAGGTGAGCACGACCAATGCCAGCGTGAACACGGGGTACAGACCTTCATATTCCAACTTGATGCGGTTGACGATGAAGACTATAGCCCGCCCCATGCCGTAACCGAGCAGCGCGCCTAGCGCCATCTGTTGAAAGAAAAGCGGAATCAAACCGATGATTGATGAGTTCTGATTAACTAGCAGCCCCGTCAGTCCGACGGTGAGAAATACTGCCATCGGATCATTGCTGCCGGATTCCAATTCGAGAAGCGGTTTGATCTCTCCTTTCAAGCCGACGCTTCGCGCCCGCAGCACGGCGAACACGGCGGCGGCATCTGTTGACGACACAATTGCGCCAAGCAGCAAGCCTTCGAGAAAGGAGAAACCGAGCACGGCGGTGGTAAACACTCCGACCAGTACAGCCGTCACTAGTACGCCCAGCGTCGAGAGCGCGATGGCTTTCCTGACTACCGAGCGCACACTTTCCCATGCCGTATCGAGTCCGCCCGCGAAGAGAATGAAGACCAGAGCGACGACGCCGAGAAATTGCGCGACGTATGCGTCATCGAACGGAATCCTGCCGACGCCTTCCGATCCGGCGAGCATCCCGACACCCAGAAATAATAGAAGCGAAGGCACGCCAAGCCGCCCAGACGCTTTGCTGGCGACAATGCTCAGGAGCAGCAACAAGGCGACCCCTAACAGGATGTACTCAGTCGCAATCATCCGTCGCTCGGAATTGTTCTATCACGGATGAATCAATATAGCCTGATCCGTCAGTTGAAAAGTAGTGTAGTTCTTATACGGAACACCCTAGTTGTAAACGTTTCCCCTCGAGGCGACTTAGGCAATAACACCCATTCCACATAGGTATTCATACGGTTTCTCCCGGCCAGGTCCTGAATTACCCTGAACCGGATCAAGCCTTTTACCCTGACTGTTTGCATCAGCCGATGCCGACGGATCGAAGTTCACAGCGAAAGGAAAAGTTTTTAATGCCGCTTGAAGAAGCGCTCGACAGATTGGCCGCTTTTGCACCCGTTGATTTGCCGGTTATCAGTTTTTACCTGAGCACGCAAGCCGACCGTCGCGGGCGTGCAAACTTCAATTCATTCGTCCGTAAGGAGCTGAAAGCCAGGTCGCGCACATTTCCCATGCGCTCGCCTGCGCGAGTTAGTTTTGACACCGACGCCGAGCGCATCAAGGCTTATCTGGAAAAACATTCGCCCGTCAGCTAACGGCGTCGCCATTTTCGCGTGCGCCGGCAATGGCGATTTCTTTGAAACGATTGCGCTCGACGCGCCCGTTGACGAACACAAGCTCTACGTTTACCACCAGCCGCATCTTTACCCGTTGGCCCGGCTGAGCGACCAGTTTTCCCGCTATGCGGCGTTGATTGCGGACACGAACGCAGCGCGCATCTATGTTTTCGGTATCGGCCGGAATCTGGGCGAGTCGAATGTGAAGAATCCAAACGTGAACAAGACGCAAGTGGGCGGGTGGTCCCAGGCTCGCTATCAGCGACACATTAAGAATTATCATCTTCATCATGCGAAAGAAGTCGTTGATGTGCTTGACCGGGTAGTGCGGAAAGATAAGGTCAATCACATCGTTCTCGCCGGTGATGAAGTGATCTTGCCCGTGCTGCGCCGGCAGTTCCCGTCGCATTTGAGCGAGCGCGTGATAGGCACGTTACGGCTCGATATCAGGACCCCGGAACATGTTATTGCGGAACGAACTTTAGAGGCTCTGCAAATGCACGACGCAAAAACAGATGTCGAGCGGGTCGGACGATTATTGGATGAATACCGCGCCGGAGGACTCGCCGTCGTCGGCATGCATGACACCCTCGCTGCGTTGTCACTCGGGCAAGTAGACGAGCTGTATTTGAGCGCGTCGCTTGAAGAAATATATAGCGACGATGAAATGGTTGGCAGAGGGTTGATTGATAAACCAAAAAAGAAAGGGGTGCTGAACGGAGACGGTTCTACGATCACTGTCAAAGTCGCCGACGAACTTGTGACGCGCGCGCGCCAGACCGGGGCGAACATCACGTTTGTCGAAAACGCCGCGCTCCTTGATGGCGTGGGCGGCATCGGCGCGACGTTGCGTTATTAAGAAGAAGAAATCTGGCTGGCGTGCGAGCAAGTGATATGAGCACCATTGAATACGCCTTCAGTTGAAATGTGTAAGGAGCGGAAATGCGGCGAAGCGAGCGCGCAATATTTTCCGAAGTAATCTGGCGGTACGGCTTGAGCGTGACGTCGGTTGGAATTGCCCTGGCCTTGAACCTGCTTTTATGGCCCTGGGTCGAGCCACAGACAACCCCGCTCTTCCTAGCTGCAGTTGCAGTTACGGCGTGGCGCGGTGGCATGCTACCGAGTTTGCTGGCGACAGTGCTCGCCGTCTTAACAGTCGATTACTTTTTTAACCCGCCGCTGGGCTCGTTCGAGGTGAGCGTCGACAACGCAGCGAGCGCTTTCGTGTTCGTGATCGTAGCGCTGCTGATCAGTTGGATTGACGCGGCGCGAAGACAAGCTATCCGCGAACGCGACCGGCTGCTCGTGAGCGAACAAAAGGCGCGCGCAGAAGCAGAAACCGCAAACGTGGCCAAAGACCAGTTCCTCGCCATGGTCACACACGAACTGCGCCCTCCACTGGGCGTCATTCTCGGATGGACGAGGCTATTGAAGAATCGGCATGGAGGGCTGGGATCCACGCGTGATGCTACCGTGAATCGGGCGCTCGAAGCGATCGAGCGCAACGCGCTGGTGCAGAAGCAGCTCGTCGAAGACCTGTTGGACGTTTCGAGCATCACGAATGGAACGTTCCACATCGAGCTGCGCGCGATTAACCTTATTTCCGTGATCGAGACAGCAATTGAAACCGCTGCGCCGTCGCTGGCCGCCAAACGAATCCAACTTCATGTTGAATACGATAACGAAGCCAGCTCCATCCAGGGAGATTACGATCGCTTGCAGCAGGTGATGTGGAACCGCTTTAGGTTTTTCCGAGATGTCAGAGGAAGGCTCGGAGGTAAACATTCGGACTAATCAAAGTTGCGCCGGCTAAATCAGCTTGCAAAAAATCGCGATGTCATCCTTGCCGAGGCGATCGCGGGTTAATCCTGACCCTATTAAAAACTCCCAAAAATACGTGATGAAAACCGTGGGCCAACCCCCACATTATCAGGTTAAGTGGCGTGCCGATGCGCAGAAATATTGGCCCGGACCATAGATTAACGTGTTGGTTGAGTTATTCTCTGGTGGGTTCAACTGGCCAAATCGGAACCGCGAATGTCTACCCCACTTTCACTAAGATGAACGGAGCATAGGAAATCGCATGACAACCACGAAAGCGACACAGCGAAGTTTCAGGGAAAACGTATTTTTCTCTTTCGACCAGGCGGCTGCGCTTACTGATCATCCGCCGGGGTTGCTCGAACAGATCAAGCGATGCAACAGCATCTATGTTGTACAGTTTCCGTTGCGCACTACGCGCGGATTCGAGGTGATCAAAGGTTGGCGGGCCCAGCATAGCCATCACAAACTTCCGGTCAAGGGAGGCATCCGCTTTTCCGAGGATGCAAACGAAGACGAGGTCATCGCTCTGGCTTCGCTCATGACTTATAAGTGCGCAGTCATGGACATTCCCTTCGGTGGGGCGAAGGGCGCCGTGAGGATCAACCCGGCAAACTATACTGAAGCAGAACTCGAGGGGGTTACCCGGCGCTATACCGCTGAACTAATCAAGAAAAACTTTATCGGACCGGGGCTTGACGTGCCCGCGCCAGATTATGCAACGGGCCAAAGAGAGATGGCCTGGATTGCAGACACATATGCGGCGTTTCATCCGGGCCAAATCGACGCATTGGCTTGCGTGACGGGAAAGTCAGTCTCTCAGGGTGGCATTCGCGGGCGTTTAGAGGCGACGGGTCGGGGCGTAGTCTACGGTTTGCAGGAAATCTGTAGCCAGGCTGATGACATGAGGAAACTGGGATTGAGTCCCGGGCTCGAAGGCAAGTCGATAGTCATTCAGGGACTCGGTAACGTCGGGTATAACACCGCCCAGTTCTGCCAGACGCAGGGCGCAATACTTGTGGGGCTGGCCGAATATGAAGGCGCGATCTACAGGCCCGCCGGTCTCATAATTGAAGACGTAATGAAGCACCGTAAGGAGACAGGATCCATCCTGGACTTTCCTGGGGCCACCAATCTGTCTCACCGGATCGAAGCGCTGGAACTCGACTGTGACATACTGATTCCCGCGGCGTTGGAAAATCAGATCACTGAAGACAACGCTCCTCGAGTACGAGCCAGAATTGTTGCCGAGGCTGCTAATGGTCCGACAACAGCGGCCGCAGAGCAGATTCTGGTTGAGAAGGGCGTAATGGTGATTCCGGATATCTATCTCAACGCCGGAGGAGTGACCGTTTCCTACTTCGAATGGCTGAAAAATCTTTCTCACGTGCGGTTTGGCAGGATGGGCAAGCTGTTTCAGCAGCGGACCGTCGAAGGCGTGCTCGGAGTTATCGAAGATACGACCGGGAAGCGTCTCTCTGATGAACAGAGAAGAGCGATCGCGCGCGGACCAGGCGAGATTGATCTGGTTAATTCGGGCCTGGAGGAAACGATGGTAACCGCCTATCGCCAGATTCACGAGATCTGGAAGGGTGATCCTCGAATCAAAACACTACGCACTGCCGCCTTCATTAGTGCGCTCAATAAGATCGCTACGTCTTATGCTGAGCTCGGTGTCTTTCCGTGACAACGTGAGAACCTAAAGCCGCTGCCCGGGATAAGGTGTTCACGATGCTGGCGCACAACGACCCTGCGGCCGCAGACCGTCTCGCCAATATCTTTGCCTCCCTCCGCAAGGCGCATAACAGCGGGGCGGGTTAAAATTAACTCGTAGAAGAGCGCGGCACATTAAAAGCCTCGAAAGGAGTTGTCGGTGTCAACCCCCAAATTCATCCCGCTCACCGACTACCGTGAGTACGATAGTGATGAAATGAAACAACGTGCAGTTTCGTTTTATGAACAGATGCGCCGCCGACGTACAGTGCGTCAGTTCTCAAACAGGCCTGTTTCCCGCGAGATCATCGAGCAGTTTATCCTTGCGGCAGCCACCGCGCCGAGCGGAGCCAACCTTCAGCCCTGGCACTTCGTCGTAATCACCGATCCATCCGTGAAGCAAAAAATCAGAATGGCTGCAGAGGAGGAGGAAAGGGAGTTTTACAGCAGACGTGCTCCGAAGGAGTGGTTGCAAGCGCTTGCGCCCCTGGGCAC
>JBGTHZ010000033.1:0-7838 GCA_041745915.1 Pyrinomonadaceae bacterium
CGACTCAACTAACCGCTCACTCAAACCACCTCCACGGGCGCGTGGTCAAACCACTCAAATCATCTTTCCACTCAACGCAGACCGCTTATCACTCTCAACTACATCGTAGTGAGTCCTTACCGCTCGACAGGAATACAACGCTGCGGTTGAGCGGCCGCCTGAGTTCCTTATCTTTAGGAGGCTAGCTGATGGGCGGTCCGCTCCAACCGCTTGTTAGATTTCGCCCAAGCAGGAACATGTCGAGCTGGGTTACTTCAGGTGTGGGTGCTTGATATGCGCGAGGATTAAGTACGTCGAGTTCCGGAATATCTGGTTGACCGTCAGCCAACAATCTCGTCCTAGTGCAAGATCGTGCCACCAACTCGTTATCTTCAGCGGTACGGGCATAAACCAGATACTTCTCGCCGATCTTAAAGCTGTAATCGCAACTCGAGAACCGAACATTACCTTCGCCGATCTTTTTGGCTCCGGTGGACAAAGTTAGCTGTTGAAAAGCATCTCCCTTCCAGATTGTTATTGTCCGAAACGTAACCTGAAAAGTATCTTGCGTGAGCACTTCAGCAGAGAAGACCATGGCAGCGTCATTGAATTCCTTCACTATGGCCGCCTTTACCTCGTCCTTACTTAGCTTGCGTGATTCGCCGCCGCAGACACAGGCAAGTGCAGATCCCGAGCAGACAAATAGGGCCAAGGTCACAAATAACATTGTGCATTGAACTCTTCTCATCGAAAGTCTCCCTTTTTGGCCAGAGAAAGAAATCTAACGGTGGAATTAACCGGCGCGCAATCAATGCCGGTACGGGACAAGTTCTCAATGAAGGGCCAGCTAACTGCGCGTCCGGTTCAATGAGTTGTTAGCCCGCAGGCGAAACCACTCAATACAATTCCCATTCATCCATTCTTTCCGAGCGCCCGACAATCGCTGACAACTCTGGCGGCAGATATTCTGGCATGAGTAAATAGCCTGTCAGCCTCAGATGCCCCTCAAGCAGCACCAGATTATCTTCTTTGGATTTGCTTACCAAAATCAGTTCAGGGAGTTTCACGCCCTCCCTCAGCGCATTAGATACTGAACAGTATCCTCTCGCTTCCTCCTCATCTATCATTCCACGTCTGATCTTTTTCGCAGCCTCTGAGGCAAGTCTCGTGTTATCCGAAATCTCCAACCAATAATCCCAATCAATATACTTGACCTGTTCCAAATCCTGTCGGTTAAGAAACACTCTTTCCCACTGAATGTCATCAGGGAAATCTACAAATACTTCTTTGTTCCTTTTGTAGCCTCTGAATTCTCCTAACAATGCACTTCGATAGACATTCTCACCCTTATCATTCAGGTTAGGGCGATCAATTACTTGTCTGTCAACACTGTCTCTTTCGAGGATACCGAAAATAGAAGCCCTAAAGCGGAAAGAATTGATTTCCGTTTGTAGGAAGATAGCTACCATTTCTTCTTCTGTGATCCTCTCAATAGTTCTCATAACTATTAGGTACTGCGGGCTAACGATAGCCTTCAGCTGCGGCGCGCGATCAGCATTCAAGCTGAGGGTGAAAGGTTACTTGAGAAGGATGCTATCGCGCCGTCAGCTGCAAGGCTTTGTTCGGCTGATGGCGACGAGTCACCTCACCCTGAAGGACTTCTTAACGCGCGGTGGAAGCTCGCCTCGATGCTTGCCTTCATACCAACGCCACAAGAGCCTTCTGAATACTCCCGTTGAGGCCAGCCTATTCTCTCGGAAAACTGCATCTATTAACCGTTCAAATTCTGAATTAACTTCCTTTTCCAAACTGCCGGCTGGAAGGTTGCTATTGAGCTCACAAAAATACAGGTCATTCAATGATCCCATGCCACCAAAACAATCTTCTAACTGACGCCTCCCAATTTCAACCGTGGATTGATCGCTGAGGCGCTCATCGATCTCTTTCAAACTCCGCTCCCAATGCGTTGACTTCATCTCTTCGAGAAATCCAATCAACTCGGCAAGAGCTTTTCTTAGCTTTTCTACCTTAAGTGGCATCACGCTCAACATTCAGCCGAACGCTTGGCTTCAGCGGCGCGGCGCGAACCCACACAAGCTACATCGCAGGAAGAACGATGAAAGGATGCTATCGCCGCGTCCGCTGCAAGCCATTGTTGGGCTGCGGGGGACACTTCACTCACCCACAAACGAGCCGTCCGGCGCGACAAGGAAATCATCACAGAGTGGGCTAAGCGCACGCCAGCCCCCATCATCGATCGCTCCGCTAACACGCAACGTACTCCTCTTGGATTCGTCGTCAAAGAAGACTTGCATTTCAATCTGATAAATCGTGCCGGCTGGAGAAACTCGTTCGAAAGTCTCGGGTTGGTCGAGCAACGAGAAAAGTTCAGCGTAGGACCGTTTCCTATAGCGAGAAAGCTCAACCTCCAACAGTGATTTTGCTTCGACGGTATTCATTCAATCAGCAGCCCAACGCTCCGGTTCAGCGGCGGTGCGCAGCGCCGTCCGCTGCAACCGGTTGTTAGGCCGACGCTATTTGTCGTTCGTGTGCCTGCGCGTCGGCATCACAGGTTTCGCCACGTCAGCCGCGCGCCGCACCTCGTCGTGGGTGAAGACCGCGAAGAGAAACGGCTGCGCTTCGAGGAAACGAGCCAAGTCGCCCAAGGTCAGGCCGAGATGCGACAGTCGGTCCTCATCGACGAAGATTTGCGCGTTTTCCGGTTCGTAGGCGGTAACGAGCTGCTTCGCCCGTGGATCAAACTTCTGGTGCAGCAGGTCTACCACATCGGGCGCAAAGTGCCGGCGCTCCGGCGGTGCGGAGGGCATGCCATGATCGGCGGTCACCGCGAGCAGGTAGTTCTTTCCAACCTTGCTCTCGAGCGTGCCGATGATTCGCGCCAGATTGCGGTCCATTTCGCCGAGTGTGAGGCGCAGCTCGTTCGAATCTGGCCCGTAGCGATGCCCCACGAAATCCGCGCCTTTGTAGTTCAGCAGAAGAAGGTCTGCGACGCCATCTTCGCCCAACGGCTCGCCCCCGATCATGGCGATCATCGCGTCGGCTTCGAAGGCGGGGAAGAGCGCCGAACGACGCACCGCCGCCGGGGAATCGATTCTGTGATGCAGCCACTCGCTGTCCGCCGACCACAGCGTGCTCGCATTGCGATCCTTCAAATAGTCAGGCAGCCGGAAACAGTCGGGATTCGAGTGCCAGGCCCCCGTCTCCTCGTCGTAGCTGACGAGCACGACCGGCGCGCCATTCGGCTGACACGCGCCATGGCCGGCGAGCGGCGTCGCCGCCCGGTCGATGCTGCCCTGCGCCAAGACAATCGCGCGGCCTGACGTGGAGAGTTGCCATACGTCTGCAAGTGTCAATGCCATCAGATTCTGCGGCATCATCCCGGCGAACAGGTCTTGGCGGCGGCGGTGAAGGCGGTCATAAATGTTGTTGACCGTGACACCGTGGACACGAGGGTCGGCGCCCGTCGCTATCGTCGAGTGTCCAACGGCGGTGTTCGTGGGCAGAAAGTTGACGTGCGCCTGGCTGAACCACGCGGCGCGCCGGCGTAGCGCGAAGAGCGTCGGCATCAAATCGGCGTACCGATCGAAGTAATCCCGCCGCATGCCATCCAGAACGAGGACGAAGACGACGCGCGGTGGAGCAAAACCGGGGCGCAAAACCGGCAATACGCGGCCTGTCGCGGTCGGGGGCATCGACACACCCAGCGCAGCCGCAAGCGTTGGCGCAACATCCTGCTGCACGGCCGGCGTTGCGTACACTCCCGTTCTCACCGCAGGGCCCGCAAACATCAGCGGAATCGAGACGTCATACGCCCACGGGGAACCGTGCATGTACGCCACGTCCGGGTCAGGCCGCGTGATGAACTCGCCTTCACGTGGCACGATCAGGAGTTGGCCGGTTCGTCCGGGGAAGTATGCGCGCGCGAACATGTCTAGGAAGCGCTGTCGCGCGGCGGCATCGGCCGGCGCCGTACGTCGGATTCGAGGCGCGTCGGTGCCAGAGGATCGCCTGACCTGCTGGCCCGAAGCCGTCCAAGCCACCGGGGCCAGAGTCAGGGCGAGCAGGACGGCACCGCACGCGGTCAACTTCGAGGAGATGCCAAAGGTTCGCTGCGTCGTCATGGCGCCCCCATCACTTCAAACTAGATCCCCGTGCCGGGACCCGATCCCACCAACGCGCAGAGCGTTCGTCCTGCTCGCATTTCCCAACCAAGCTTCATCTCAGCTTCTTGCCACAGCGCGCGTGACATCGTCGCGCGAATTTCGATTCATTGCCGATTACATTCACTCTGCTCTCCAACCAGCGCGGCAACGCGAGCCCGCTGCTTTGGAGAGTTAGCATCTGTCTATCACGGCAAGACCCGGTCTGCCTGCGCGACGAGCACCGGCGGCAGGACGAGGCCCATCCCCTGAGCGGCACTCTTGTTAATAATCAAATAGTAGCGATCGGGATAGTGGATCGGCAGGTCGCCCGGTTTCGTGCCCCTAAGGATTCGATCGACATAACGAGCGGCGATGCGATACTGCTCCTCCTGATTTGGCGTCCACGCCATCAGCCCTCCGGCTTCGACGAAGAACGCCGACTGGTAGATTGCGGGCAGACTGTTCTTTGCCGCGAAGTCCACGATGAGTTGCCGATGGGCCAGCGATAGCCCGCCCTGGAAATTCGCAAGGCCATCCATCCCGTCATTATCAATGGCCGCTAGTGCTGTTTCCAGCTCTCTCAGTGACGCAGCCCGGTAGGGTTTCACCGTCAGGCGGAGCGATTTGGCAACCTTCTCAGCGTCGGCGAGTTGGGCTTCATAACCGCCGCGCCCCGGCGTCGTTGAGAGCAACGCGACACGTGACACTTTCGGTGCGGCAGTCTTCAGGAGGCGAAGCCGCTTCGCAGTTACGCCCGGCGGAAGCTCGTCCATCCCGGTGTAAATGCCGCCGGGCCGCTTGAGATTCTTGGCGAAACCGTTGCTGACCATGCCCGGACAGGTGGCGATTACCATGGGCATGGCCGGGTTGGCCTTGCGCATTTCGAGCGCTTGCGGCAGTGCCCCGGCCAGGACCAGGTCGAGATCCATGCCGGCAAGCTCGGCTGCCTGCACAGCCAGGTCCGAAGTGTTGGGGCGGGAGATGCGTCTTTCGATGATGAGGTTCTCCCCATTCACATACCCTAGTCTGCGCAACTCTTCATCGAACGCCGTGATCAATGTCGGCGCCGCGCCGATGAGAAAGCCTATGCGCCTGACGCGGCGTGGCCGGACTTGCTGCGCGCGCGCTGTCACTGGAAGCGCGCAACAGAACAGTCCTAGGCGACTGACGAACGAACGACGACTGTAGATTCTTGCCATAGATTTCTCCTGCATTTCGCGCGGCCTAACGCTACGCTTCAGCGGCCGGGCGACAACTGCATTACGCGCCAGCTGTCGATGAGAGGCACGCTGATTCCGGTCCGCTGCAAGCGCTTGTCATGCGTCCGCGAAACGAGTGACAAGATTTTCGCACGGTTGCCGAACAATTTTGGCAGCCCACTCACGTGCCCGGCAGACCTCCGCCTCTTTGCGGGCGAGCGCTTCATCGGACCAGTTTAGCGCTTCGTCTCCTATCGGCAAGTGGTCTGTTTCGGACATGACGCAGACGAAGGCCCTCATATCATCATCCTCGTCATCGATTTCGATTTGCCCTCGAAATCCAGCGATCTGGGAGGAACCATCCAGCACGTCAATGTCTCCATTCAGGATCTGCCGCGCCAATTCAGCAACACGACGCCGTTGCGTTGAAATGAACTCTTCATGTGACATTCGCTCGATCATTGAGAAGGACGCATAACGATGGCCTTCAGCTGCGGCGCGCGATCAGCATTCAAGCTGAAGGAATGAAGTTAGTTGAGAAACATGCTATCGCGCCGTCAGCTGCAAGGCTTTGTTGTGCTTCGCGGTATCTTGTACCGCACTCCAACTTTGACCGTAATCTTCAGTACGGACTTCCATTGACATCTCTTCTTTAAGTCGCTCGTCATAGTTCCACAGCTTGGCTTTACCCGTCCCGTCGGCCTGAACATCGGCGTCCATAATTGCCCAGTAAGTACGCTCACCATTGGACTGAGGAAAAAGGGGTGTCCAGACCGTCCATGTGCGCCCTCCATTAACGGTCACTAAGAAATCGTCAGCGGTGTAAAAGTATGCGGTTTGCTCATTGACAAAGCGAAAGCGCTGATTTAGTCGGCTAAGAGGAACTGCATCATCTCCGCGAAATGCTTTGAACTCGCGCCATTCATTTGAGCCAATCGTAGCGGATTCACACGTATAGAAAGCCCCGGGCATGTAAATTCCTTCTTCATAATATGCGGTCATTCTGATTTTGAAATTATTGTTTGCAGTCTCCCAAGTGTCGTAAACCGCACCTCTGTCACCGGGAAAGCGAAACGCGCGCGAAAGTTGATAACAAACGAACGCACCAATTCCAACCACGCCTAACACCAAGATCAAGAAAATGCGTTTCGGTTTCATAAACTTCGCATAACTAGAAGAAGCACAACGCTTGGCTTCAGCTGCGGCGCGCGATCAGCATTCAAGCTCGACGGAAAAGATTACTTGAGAAGCATGCTATCGCGCCGTCAGCTGCAAGCCATTGTTAGATTTTCGACGTTCGAAATCACCTTTCAATCTACGAGTTTCGACTTCTTCAAACCAGTCGTCATTTCGACGGCTGGATTAACTGAACGTGTTAGATTCACGATTGTTCTTGCCGAGCACTTCAAAGAGGATCAACTCCACCAATACTATTAGGAAGCCGCCGACTATTAAGTAGACACCTCTGGAAAGGACGAACGCCGAAAGGGGAAAGATCAAATTGTTCTCATAAGAGGCAATGCCAGGATCAGCCAGCGCGGATGCCACCCACTGGTAGGCATAGACGATTGTGCCAGCCAACCAAACAATAACTGTCGCCAGGACCACTCTATTTCTTCGCATCATGATAGTGAGAAAATCTAACGATGCGCTTCAGCCGCGCCGAGCGCAAACATTCAATCATCGGCGCAGAAAGCAGGTCGAGAAGCATGCTATCGAGGCGTCGGCTGCAAGCGCTTGTTGGGCGGTGCGTCTTCGAAAAGGACTGCGGCAAGCAGGAAATCATTGATCCTATCGTGAATGCAGTCTGCGTGCGTTGCGAATATCACCAAGATGTTCGTTCGCGTGCTCTACCTCCTGCCGGATTATCTTCTCGACCGTCATGACGTAGCGCGGCGCGCCAGGAGTGTCATTAAGTTTCACGGTCCGGGCCAACGCGCGCGACTGGGTGGCAACGAGTGCCGAGATGTGCTGGCAAAGAGATTGCAACGTCTTGATAGCAAGATCAACATGGGCCGTGTCGTACCCAACTCGACGCATCCATGACTTGTTTGGATTCACCCAGGTCCAGTCGTAGTCGCATCCATCGGTCGCGAGTGCCGCGATGATCATGTTCGATGCCACCAAATTGGCTTCGACGAGATGGTGGACGGTCTCACGGATTGACCATCCTTCAGATCCGCCCCGGAGGTCGAGTTCACTCTCGCTCAGGCCGCGAACAGAGTTCCGGATTCTGCTGGGAATCTTGTTCCATTCAGCCAGTGGTTCTTGTATGTCAGGCTCCTTCTTCATCAAAAGTCTTTTGCAAGAGACTGATTTCGCACCGCACAACGCTGCTGTTCACCTGCGCCGAGCGAAAAGCATTCGAGCCTCGACGCGAGGAAGATACTTGAGAACCATGCTGTCGAGGCGTCAGGTGCAACAGCTTGTTGGATTCCGGCAGCCGATTACCACTCTGACGATCCCGACCTTTTTCGTTTGCTTCAGGAGTCAACTT
>JBGTHZ010000034.1:0-2783 GCA_041745915.1 Pyrinomonadaceae bacterium
GCGCGTCCGCTGCATGCCGTTGTTAGGCGCAGTACCTGTCGAGGCCGGAGAATTTTATCTCTTCACGAACTTTTGCACCCGCCAATTTAGAATCTCGGCGACGTATATTTCGCCCGCGGGGCTCACCGCGACGCTGTGCGCCCAGCCCGCTCTGATCAAACTTCATGACGCGGGAGTTCCCGTACCCGTCGCTGACGAAGATATCCCCTGCCGGGCCGAAAGCCACGTCGGTCGGCATGTTGAAAAGGGGTAAGCCGTAGCGTGGTTCTGAAAAATCCCCCGCCCAATCAGCCTTACCCAAGACCATCAGCACGCGCCCTTCGGGGTTCAGCTTCAGAACCAGATGTGAACCAATGTCGGTGATCCAGATATTGTCATTAGCGTCGATGCGAAGGCCGTGAGCGGACTTGAACAGGCCATCGCCCAGCGTGCGAACAAACTTGCCGCTGCTGTCGAATTCCACTAGCGGCCTAGAGCCACGATGGAATACCAGAATGTGTCCCTTGGAGTTCAAAGCAACGCCCGCCACTTCACCAAAGTTCATCCCGGCGGGGAGATTGAATGAATCCGGCGCGGGCTTATAGCTCAAGTCCGGTAACTTGATCGCTTGCGAAAAAGCATGGATCGAGGTGAGCAAAGTAACGATTATGCTTAGTATCAGTTTCACTTTAAGCCTTCTCCTATGGCAGCAGGTAAGCGCCTAACGCTGACGGTTGAGCGGCCGCCTGAGTTCTTGATCTTTAGGAGACAGGCTGATTGGCGGTCCGCTCCAACCGCTTGTTAGGCATCGCTCTTGGTGGGTCTGAGCGCGTTTTGATTCTCTTTCGTAACTCTGATGAGGAAGCGCAACGCTTGATTCACTGCATCTGCGTCTGGGAAGGCATCCGCGACATCAGGCTCGAGCCTGACAACATCGCAAAAACTCTTGCGCCCAGGACCAAGCTTCCTGACACGCAGACTTCGCAGATCATATTCAGGCCGAAGCTCATCTTCTGATTCTGATTCAACCTTCTTCATAGGCATTCCGTTCGGTGGATGTCACCTCTCTCGCGCTAATCAAGCGCACGACATCGTCCCTTTCAGTATACGACACGATCAATAAGCGACCCTCCCGAGACATACCGATAATTAGATAGCGGCTTTCCTCAGAGGAATGGTCTGGGTCATAGAAATCAACGTAGAGTGGGTCATCGAAGACGGTGGCAGCATCAGTAAAGGATACTCCGTGCTTCTCATAGTTGCCCGCAGCCTTTTCTTCATCCCACTCAAAATCCACTACTGAAGTATAGCATCTAGCCTTAGACCGCGAGCTACCGAGAGATGCCTAACGCCAGCCATCAGCCGCGCGCACACAACTGAGGTACGGCCAGGTTGTCGATGAGAGGCACTCTGATTCGCGTCGGCTGCATGGCGTTGTTCGGGGAAACTAGTCGATGATGTAAAAGCGTGCATCAATCATCCTGCTCAAGAAGGATTTTAACCTCGCAAATTTCTTGTCTGTGACACGAAACACCACTTCGAGTTCGAAATCGCGATCGAGCTTTATTGAAACTCTATCTTTCCGTAGATTCAGGGATCGAATTTCGGCACCGCCGTCATAATTCTGTCCATCGTACCATTCGACTGTTGCAGCACCGGGAAATTCAAAATTTCGGCTGATAAGAACGTACGGCGTGCAACGCTCGTCCTCGTGGTGACTTGCTGGAACGGTGTCTAAGCTGAGCTGGAGGATCTCACCGTCTATCGCATCAGTACAATTGACAAACTTCGCTTCGAACGCAAGTCTCATGGTTTCCCCGAACGCTGCTGTTCACCTGCGCCGAGCGAAAGCATTCGAGCCTCGACGCGAGGAAGATACTTGAGAACCATGCTGTCGAGGCGTCAGGTGCAACAGCTTGTTGGATTCCGGCAGCCGATTACCACTCTGACGATCCCGACCTTTTTCGTTTGCTTCAGGAGTCAACTTTCCCGGCGCCGGCGGGCGACTCAACTAACCGCTCACTCAAACCACCTCCACGGGCGCGTGGTCAAACCACTCAAATCATCTTTCCACTCAACGCAGACCGCTTATCACTCTCAACTACATCGTAGTGAGTCCTTACCGCTCGACAGGAATACAACTTCTTATTAGGTGAGAGAGTCTCGTGTTGCAACACGAGACTCTCTCACCTAATACCGCTGCGACGATTCAAATGCTCAGGAAACTTGCCTTCGTCGTGTTGAAATACGATTCGACGTAGTGCTATCGTACAGCCCAACAAAGCAGTATTCTCAATTTGCAGTTTCCGGAGACCTCACCATGTCAAAGCTGCTCGAAGAGGTGCGTGACCTCATCCGCACACTCCATTATAGCTATCGCACCGAAGAGGCCTACCTCAACTGGATTAGACAATACATCCTGTTTCACGGCAAGCGGCACCCTACCGAGATGGGAGCTGTCGAAGTCACCGCTTTCCTGACGCATCTCGCAGTCAAACGACAGGTTGCAGCCTCAACTCAGAATCAGGCGCTCGCGGCTCTTCTGTTTCTCTATAGGAATGTCCTCAAAGAAGAATTACCCTGGCTCAAGAACGTCGAACGGGCCAAGCGGCCGGCGCGCATTCCACTCGTGCTTACGAGAGCAGAAGTAAAGCGCCTGCTCACACAATTGGGGCAACAGAACTGGCTCCAAGCGAGTCTGCTTTACGGAGCAGGACTGCGCCTCAGGGAATGTCTAAGTTTGCGAGTAAAGGATCTGGACTTCGATTATCAGCAAATCGCTGTGCGCGACGCAAAGGGGCACA
>JBGTHZ010000035.1:0-106109 GCA_041745915.1 Pyrinomonadaceae bacterium
GTGAACAGAACGATCCACTAAATCACACGAAGCACCACGAATGAGATTCAGAGAATGTCCGAATGAAAAATTAGACGTGACCAAATGACATATGGAAAATCATCAGCTACCTTCACTTGTAGACATCCGGGTCGCTCGCCAAATGATAGCTGGTACAGCTCTCCGCACCCCGCTGGTTCGCCTTAACGCGCCGGAGGCACCGGCCGAGATTTACCTCAAGCTCGAAAACCTTCAGCCGATAGGTTCGTTCAAAATCCGCGGTGCGACCAATGCCATGGGCCATCTGTCACCGGAGACTTTGTCTCGCGGCGTACTGACAGCATCGGCAGGAAACATGGCCCAGGGAGTAGCCTGGCGGGCGCGCGAACTCGGCATTCCATGCACGGTGGTCGCTCCCGAGACCGCTCCAGCTACAAAGGTCAAAGCAATCGAACGACTCGGCGGTCGGGTCATCAAGGTGCCCTTTGAAGAGTGGTGGCAGGCGTTTGAAACGCGCACCTTTCCCGGTATCGACGCAACTTTTATCCATGCGGTTGACGATCTGAATGTGATGGCCGGCAATGGCACAATTGCCCTCGAGATCATGGAAGACTGCGCGCAGGTTGATGCGGTTGTAATTCCCTGGGGAGGTGGTGGGCTTACCTGCGGGATTGCGGCTGGCATGCGTGCGATGAATTCGAAGTGCAAAATATATGCAGCCGAAGTGGTGACGGCAGCGCCGCTTGCCGCCTCACTTGCGGCTGGAGCTCCGCGAGTGGTGGATTATCAACCATCCTTCGTGGATGGCATCGGCGCAAAAGCTGTGTTTCCACAAATGCTGGAGCGCGCCAAACAGTTGATTGATGGCTCACTGGTTGCGGAAGTGGACGAAGTCAAATCTGCTCTACGACTCATGGCTGAACGCAATCGCATCATCGCAGAGGGCGCAGGAGCATGTGCGCTTGCGTGCACCTTAGCGGGCAAGGCCGGTGGCGGTAGAGTGGTATGTATCGTCTCGGGCGGCAACATAGACTTCGCAACGCTTTGCGACATCCTTATTAACAGTGATGAGTGATGAGTGATGAAGTGATGAGTTAAGGGTGATGCGTGAAGCGTTGAGAATGTTCCGGGTTATTTCGTGTGATTTCGTGGATCGTCTGTTTTTCTTCCGCCAGGCGAACGATCCACGAAATTACACGAACCGACACGAAAAGAGATTCCGAAAATGGCCAAGTGAAAAATGTCAAATGACAAATGGAAAATAATCCGGTCGTACCCGCCCCTCGATTCTGCAATAGAGCTACTCTTCGTCTTCGCCGCCGCGAATTCGCCCTTCGGCTCTCGATTGCTCGACAATCTTGTGAGAGAGATTGCCCGGTACCGGATCGTAATGCGAAAACTGCATGTGGAACGAGCCTCTTGCACCTGTTATTGAGTTTAGCGTTGACTGGTAGTTCAGCATCTCGGACATAGGGACCTGAGCTTTGATGACCTGCTGCTTGCCGCTGGTCTCCATACCCTGCACGCGGCCGCGCCGTGAGTTCAGATCGCCCATGATATCGCCGCTGTTTTCCTGGGGCGCCACGATCTCTACATCCATTATGGGTTCCAGTATCGATGGCTTTACCTTTTCCATGGCCGCACGAAAGGCCTTGCGACCGGCCGCCCGGAACGAGTGTTCGTCGGAGTCGACGTTGTGATACGAGCCATCAACCAGCTGCACCTTGAAATCCACCAGGGGATAGCCGGCAATAGCTCCTGACTGCGCTGCTTCAATGATCCCTTTTTCAATTGCTGGCCGGAATTGCTGCGGCACCGCACCGCCAAAAATCTTATCCTCGAACACAAACCCGCCCCCGCGTGGCAGCGGCTCGAAGACAACCTTGCAATCACCAAATTGCCCGCGACCGCCCGTCTGCTTCTTGTGACGCCCCTGGACCTCAGCACGCTGCGTAATGGTTTCCTTATAAGGTACTTTGGGCGGATGCAGTGTGACTTCGACGCCGTAACGCTTTTTCAGCTTCTCCACTACGGTCTCGACGTGCACTTGACCTGAACCGGAGAGCAAAAACTCTTTCGTTTGGGAGTCGCGGCTGAAGTGCAATGCTTGATCCTCTTCCAGGATCTTGTGCAGCGCCACGCTAATTTTCTCCTCGTCCTGGCGCGATTTTGGCTCGATGGCAAAAGCGATGGCGGCCTCGGGATACTCAACCGGGGGGTAGACTATAGGCGACTGCTTGTCGCAGAGCGTGTCACCGGTCTGCGTCTCCTTCAGCTTGACGCACGCAATAATATCACCCGCATGGGCCTCGGAAACCTTGTCGAGTTGCTTGCCCTGAACGACATGCAATGCCCCGAGTCGTTCCATGGTTCCCCGCGTTGAATTCAAAGCGTTGGCGTCCGTTTTCAGTTTGCCGCTAATGACCTTCATGATGTTTATGCGGCCGGCGAAAGGATCGGCCACTGTGCGGAAGCAGTAAGCCGAAAACTGTTCACTGTCGCTGTAGCGGCGCGCAATTTTTTGCGGCTCCGGACCGGCATCTACGGGAAATCCATACTCGGCTTCGTGGTGGGCCGGGTCAGGCGCATAGTCGACGATACCGTTGAGTAAAGCACGCAATCCCACCAGCGTAGCACTCGAGACAGCGAACACCGGGCACAGTTTGCTCTGAGCGATGGCTCGGTTGATATTGGGAATGATGTCGGCTTCCTCAAGTGTTCCGTGTTCGAAGTACTTCTCCATCAAAGCGTCGTCGGATTCGGCTACCAGCTCAACGAGTCTCTCTCTCGTTTTCTCAAGCAGCTCACGTCCTTCGCTCGGGATATCAATCTCTTTAGCCTGGCCATCCGCACCCAGTTCATAGGCCTTCATATGAACAACATCCACCACACCGCGAAAATCTTTTTCTCTTCCAATCGGCAACGTAAAGGGAATGATGGCTCGACTGAACGTGCGCTGGGCGCTTTCGAGTGCTTTGCCAAAGTCTGAATGTTCCTTATCCAACTTGGTAATAACCATCAAACGGGGCACCGTGAACTCGTTTGCGTAAGCCCATGTTTTCTCCGTTTGCACTTCCACACCCTTAACTCCGTCAATAACCGCAACGGCACAGTCAGCAACTCTCAGAGCCGGGCGAGCATGGCTCACGAATGCGGCATATCCAGGGGTATCTATAAAATTGAGTTTGGTTTCCCGGTGGTCTAAATGAGCGAGTCCGATATTGAGGGTGATCTTGCGAGCAATAGAGTCTTCTTCGTGGTCGGTGACCGTAGTGCCTTCATCTACCTTACCCCAACGAGGCGTTTCGCCGGCGACGTAGAGAAGGGAACTGATCAACTGCGTCTTCCCTGCGTCGCCGTGTCCAATGACCGCAAGATTGCGGATAGCGTCTGTCGAATAGACTTTCATAGGTTATTCCCTTTCCGGTGTGAATTTTGGCGAAGGATACCCATCCGCTTCGGTGTTAAAGCCCGATTGGCTGGCAGGATGTGCTCCGGATTGAGTCGGTAATTTATCTGAGCGAGAAGGGTAAACGCAAGTTCAACCGGGAAGCGCCGGGGTCGATCAGAGCAGTCTGTAACAGTGGTTTTGCCTCGAGGTGATCTGGGTGCCTGTCATTTGTTCACAACCCACTTCTGTGGCCTTATCTTCGCACCGCTTTTTACAACTGATCTGGCGAAAATTGCATCGAAACAACTGACAAAAGGTCGAATTGATTTCTAGGAGAAAGAACCATGTTTTACCGAAAAACACTATCATTTGTCGCAGTTTTAGCGCTCCTAATCGCTGCTACGACTGCGACCTTCGCAAACCGCTCAGAAGACTCTGTCAGCGGCAAGAAGAACGCGCGTATCCTGACGCCGCTGAATATTGCAATCCTCATACAGGATGATCTTATTTCTCAGGTGGGTAATGAGCTTGATATCACGCGCAACTTTATTCGGTCGTTACCTGCCGGATCGCGAGTAATGACTGGTTATATCACTAGCGGGTCCTTGCAGGTTCGTCAGCCGTTTACAACGGATCTGGATAGGGCGGCGCGCTCGCTGCGCATTCCGCTGTCCAGCGGGGCCGCATCGCCGTTCAATCCTTATGTGGAAGTCAGCGAAGCTCTCCGCAAGTTTGATCCTGCCTGGAAGGGAAGTAACGCCGTGCTCTTGATATCAGATGGCCTGGACACGTCGCGCGGGTTTGACTCAGGCGCCGCGGGCAACACGTTGGATCTCCACCGGGCGATCAAACATGCTAATGAGCGTAACGTTGCCGTCTATTCCTTTTACGCGCCGTCTGTGGGCCTGACAAGCCGAAGCCGGCTTGCAGCCAGCTATGGTCAGAGCTCACTTAACCGGTTGGCCAGCGAGACGGGTGGAAAGGCTTTTTTCCAGGGCACGTCCGGATTCGTGAGTTTTGACTCACACTTCCGGCGACTGCGAGAAGCGCTGAACGAACAGTACGCAATGGCTAGCTAAGCACCAGCGTAACCTCGGGCAACAAAGCCACTGGGAATAATGATGACGCCGTCGGGAGTAAACTTCCGGCGGCGTTTTCGCATTCAGGGGTGCAACCCGTAATTTCAAAAAACGATGCGCACCAACAAGACTTCGTGGTTGTGGTGTGGTTTACTGGATCGTACCTCTCTCCCACACAACCACGTCACCCGGAGAGTTCTGACTTGTTTCATACCACGAAACACGAAGAAAAAGTGAATTGAGGCACCGCCTCTGCCTTGGTTAGTGGTAAGCCCCGATGGTAAAGTGCTATGACGCAGGCGAGATGAAGCCAGATGCGTTAAGACAAGTTAGGCGTACTTCTGCGTTCTAACTGGGCCGATTGCTGGTCATCTGAGACCGGCAGGACGAGCCACGAGCGACTCACTATCTGGTAGACAGGCAAAGTGCGCGAATATTGTCTCATCGTGGAGGGAGCCTTCCTTTCGGAATCTGAAGCTGAACATGCTCTCAGAGACCCATTTATTGAAGATTGGGTCGAACAAACAGGGCACTTTCGAATCCACAACATGAATGAAATCCAGATTACGCCCGGAGTCACCCTTGGCTCTCTTGGCGTGGTGATGCTTGAGGATCGCGTGTTCGAGATCGCCAGCGCAGATCCGGAGCATCCGCTGACTGAACACCAGGCCAAGGGCGTCGCCGAAGCGTTGCGCCGTCAAGATATGTTCGATGAAATCAAAGTGGAGGAGCGCGGCGAGAGTGCTGAAGCCTCAGGCGATGGTACTTGAGCTGAAGCAGCCAACGAAAAGTTTTTGGACACTGTCACGATTTTGGCCTGCCCCCATGTGTCTATCAAATGAGTGGTCTCGTCGCAAAGGCGAATACGATCCACAAAGACCTCCTTACTGACGTTTAGCCATCTTAGGAAGAGCATTGCCCATGCAAACTTCAAAGGCGCTGGACAAGACTTTTCTTACTGGCCGCGTGTGCGTGTTGGTCGGCGACATTACGAAGCAGAACGTCGACGTTATTGTGAATGCGGCTAATTCCACACTGCTGGGTGGCGGCGGGGTTGACGGTGCAATCCATCGAGTCGGTGGGACAGCGATTCTAGACGATTGTCGTGAGATACGGCGCAAACTGTATCCGCAGGGATTGCCTGCAGGCGAGGCAGTGATTACGACTGCAGGAAATTTACCTGCTCGTTTTGTAGTGCATACTGTCGGGCCCATTTATGGTCGACATGACGGATGCGAAGCAGAAATTCTGGCGGCCTGTTACAAGAACTCGATGCGGCTGGCTGTCAACAACTCTCTGTACTCGATTGCTATTCCGGCGATTTCCACCGGCCTTTACGGATATCCACCAGCCGAAGCGGCCTCGTCAGCGTCCCAGGCGATCTTGGAGTTTCTGGCGACTGACAATCACCTAAATGAGGTGCGGCTGGTCTTCTTTAAACAAAGCGATTTGAACGTATTTCTGAGGCATCACAAATTTACAAAACCTGAATAGAAGGAACCCCGAAAGTCGAATGATCGAATCAACCGAAGTTATCAACAAGACATCCGCTATTGACAACTCCTTTTTACCACTTCCTTTGCGTCCCCTTGAGCAACTCTCCTGGAACTACTGGTGGAGTTGGTCGGCTGACGGAACAAGTATCTTTCGGGACCTTGATCCAAATGGCTGGGAAGAGTGTGAACACAATCCGCGGCAGTTGCTGGCGAGAACAGCAGAGTATCGTCTGATGGAGATGGCTTCCGACCCCATCTACATCGAGCGTGTACGCAGGCTTAGCGATCGTTTCCAGCAATACATAGCGACTCCTCTGACTACGCGATTTGGATCCAGCCAAGACGGCAGAACTCCGATTAGTCCGGAACATCCAGTGGCTTACTTCTGCGCGGAGTTTGGAGTTCACAATTCCTTGCCGCTCTATTCAGGGGGGTTGGGAATACTGGCCGGAGATCATTTGAAATCTGCGAGCGATCTTCGACTGCCACTGGTTGCGGTGGGTCTGCTTTATCGCTTCGGGTACTTCCGCCAACGCCTCCGGCGCGACGGCTGGCAGGAAGAGCATTACGGTGAGACCTATCCCGACCAACTGCCTATCCATCGAATCCAGAATGAAGATGGCACGCCCCTGATGATCGACGTTTCGATGCGGGACCGGGTGGTCCATGCTCAAGTTTGGCGCGCGGACATTGGCCACGTCCCCCTCTACTTGCTCGATACAAACATTACTAAGAACCAAAACATTGATCGTTTGGTAACAGGTCATCTCTACGGCGGCGATCGTGACACACGAATTGTGCAGGAAATGTTGCTGGGAATCGGTGGCGCGCGGCTGCTTAGAAAACTCAATCTGGAGCCGAGCGTGTTCCATTTAAACGAAGGGCACTCGGCCTTTCTGACCCTGGAGCTAGCTCGCGAATTGATTCAATCCGGCCTGCGATTTACGGAGGCGGCCCAAATGGTCCGTGAACGTTGCGTTTTTACAACGCATACGCCTATTGCTGCCGGAAACGATGAATTTGACCCCGACCTCGTGGCCCGGACTTTTGGCCCCAGTTATGATCAGGAGCTTGGTCTGACGCATGAAGAGTTCGTTGCCTTAGGCCGTGTCGACCCCCAGAACTCGAAAGAACCTTATGGTTTGACCCCACTGGCAATTCGGATGTGTCGTTCGACTAACGGCGTGAGCCTCAAACACGGTCAAGTGTCTCGATCACTCTGGCAGAAGCTTTGGCCAGAGAGCACTGTTGACGAGGTTCCAATCACACACGTCACCAATGGTGTGCATGCGCCTACCTGGGTTGCTCCACTTATCCGTTCTCTTTATGAGACCTATGTGGGGAACGATTGGTCTGATCAAACGCGCGACAAGGCCCGTTGGGAGCAGGGTATTGCGAGAATTTCTGACGAAGAGTTGTGGGCCGCCCATTTCCTGCTGAAACAGCGTCTCATTGCCTTCATCCGACATCGCTCGTTTCATGCGCGCAAGGAACGTGGGGAGAACACTCAATACACCGAAGCAGCGCGAAAGATGTTTGACCCTGAAACGCTCACCATCGGGTTTGCGCGTCGAATTGCCGGGTACAAGCGTTGGAATCTACTGCTCAAAGATCCGGAGCGACTCCTGAGAATTATTAACAACGAAGGTCGTCCGGTGCAGTTTGTCTTCGCCGGCAAGGCGCACCCTCAGGATCAGGGAGCAAAGCTTATTCTGGAACAGTTAGTTCAATGGAAATACGATGGGCGAGTTCAGGCTCGTGCGGTATTCCTTCAGGATTACGATCAGGAGATTGCGCGTCAGCTGGTGCAGTCCGTCGATGTCTGGCTCAATGTCCCACGTAGACCGTTGGAGGCCTCGGGGACGAGCGGCGAAAAGGTGGCCATGAACGGGGGGTTGAATCTCTCGGTCCTCGACGGCTGGTGGGTGGAAGGCTACGACGGTACCAACGGTTTCGCAATTGGTAGCTCAGCGACAAGCGCGGAAGTGGGCGACGTCGATGCCAGCGATGCTGAATCGCTTTACCAGGTTTTGGAGCAAGAGGTTGTCCCACTTTTTTACGAGCGTGGGGCTGACGCCCTACCCCGCAAATGGATCTCAATGATGAAGCGCTCCATCGTCACCCTGGTTCCCCGGTTTAACAGCGATCGCATGGTCGAAGAATACGCGCGGCGCATCTATTCCTAGTTGAGCACTCCACCGATAATCATGGCTGCCATCCGTGTGTTAGACTAGTTCCCCGACATCAAGAACGAATGCCCTAAGGCTGCCCTTCCGCTGCGTTGTCTGAATGTCGTTTAGGTTTAAGCCTTTAATGAAACACTGCACGATCTGCAAAATTAAATATGACGACAGCGTGAGCTTCTGCCCAACTGACGGCGAGGTTTTGGAAGACGATCCGTCCTCCATAGTTGATACAGTCCTCGACGGCCAGTATCAAATCGAATCAATGCTGGGCAAGGGAGGAATGGGAGCGGTTTATAGTGCTCGCCACATCCTTCTTGGCGATCGCGTGGCGATCAAGATCCTTCCTCCCGAGGTGCGCAACAACGCGGAATGGCTGCGACGGTTTCGCCGAGAAGGCCAGGCGGCGCGACGCTTTCGTCACCCAAATGCTGTCACCGTTTACGATCTTCGTACCGCGAGCGACGGCACGATCTACATGGTGATGGAGTACGTTGAAGGCCACACCCTTAGCCAGGAAATGAAGGCCCGGGGACCCATGAATCCGGCGGAGGCTTTCGAACTGCTGGAACCGATCATGAGCGTCCTGAATACGGCGCATGCAATGGGAGTCGTGCACCGGGACTTAAAACCCGAAAACATCATGATTGGCAAATCGAGCACGGGGGAACCAGTTGTGAAGTTGCTCGATCTTGGCATCGCTAAAATGCGCGAGGTCGCCGGCGCTGATGGCGGCGGTGCCACCGCATTAACGATGGCGGGGCAGGTGCTGGGTACGCCGCACTACATGTCGCCGGAACAGTGGGGCGAGTTGCCGAGCGATGGCGATTCAGAGATTGACGGCCGTGCGGACATTTATAGTCTGGGTCTGGTCTTTTACGAGATGATTGTCGGCAAGCGTCCTTATTCAGGCCTGACGCTCCACGAGTTGCGACGAGAACACATTTCAGTAGTCCCGCCTCCATTGCACGAAGCAGTTCCCGGTATCTCTCGGTTTTTTAGCGAAATCATTGCCCGCGCTACGTCAAAGGATCGTAGTGACAGACAAGCTACCGCCGGCGAGTTGGCGGCTGCGTTGCGCGGAGCGATCGACTTAACAGCGCCAGGCGGTTCATCAAGAACGGTTCCTGATCTTCCCCGTATTGAAGCGTCAAGATCACACACTTCGCAGAACCCTCAGCCCAGCGCAACAAAATCGGACCTTAACGCTCCCACCATTATCACCGTCGACTCGAGCGCCACGGTATCTGCGATTCAGACTCCAGCGCCGCGCGTGGGTGGGCTATCAGAAGCACCGCCCGCTCATGGTAAACCCCCAGCAGCGGCGCCGGCAGGCAACGCTGAGTGGAAGAGTATGGAAGCTGTCTCGCCGGCTCTCGCTCCGGACATGTCTTCGAGTGTAACAATCCCGCAAGCGCCAAAGCCTCAGGTGACTCAACCGTCGCGTCGCGGACCGGCGATGCTCGTAGGGGCCGGCGGACTCGTCCTTATCCTGCTTATTGTCGGAGTTGGGGGTTTTTTCGCTGTCAAATGGCTAACAGGAAAATCAGACAACACCGCCGGGGGGACTGCAGACAACAACCTTGCATCAAATGGCACAGGTGTGGAGACGAAGAATCTGGGGCGCTACTGGCTTGAGCTTCTGCCCGAGTCTCCAACGGGAGAGCCTGTACGCGTTGCCGGTGTCGTGCCACTTGCATCCGAACAGTCGTTCAAGTTTCACTTCGTATTTAGCGAGGACGGCTATTTGTACATCGTTGGGCCTGGTCAACAGAATCAGCCCACCGCGTTTTTGACCGACAAGCCTCCTGAGCTTTCCGGCCTGGAAAGCAACCAGGTATCTAAATATGTTGATTTCAGTTTTCCGAGCGGGTTGGAGCATTGGCTGAAATTGGACAAGAAGGCGGGAGCCGAGGACTACACAATCATCTTTTCCCCGACCGCGCTTAACGAGCCTAAGTTCCTCAGCGCCGAGGCCACCGGAGAGCCATTGACGCGGGAGGAGCAGATGGAGTTGACTAGTTTCCTGGACAAATACAAGACGAACGCACCGAAAAGCCAACTCAATGACAAAAGTGCCGATGAGCCGTTCATGGAGCTGAAAGTCCCGAAGTCCGACCCATTTGGCAATCCAGTTGTCTTTGACATCCGTATTCAACACAAATGAGACTCGCCTATTCACTTTATTGGATTCGAAGGAGATTTTTGATATGAGCACAAGGACTATACTTTCCCTTCTGGCAATGGTGCTGGCTGCCTTTGGCACCGGAGGAGTGGTCTCCTCATTTGGACAGGAGCAGGATGAAGAGGTTCGCGGGGCATTTCTTACCACGCGTCCCAAGCCGGCTGAAAAGAGCAGCGCGAGTCCCAGCGCTAGACCGAACCGGCGCCGGCCGAAGACATCCCAGGCTAAGGCCTCAGGTAGTGCTTCCGTGGCGATCGGCACTACTAGCTCTTCTGTAGCGGTCGACGCCAAGACGGAAACAAAAACTGAGATGGCCGGACCGAAGCCGAAAGCCCAAAAGATGGGATTGGGGCTAACTCTCTTCACGCGCGACCCGAGTGGAATGTCCGTCAGAGCGGATCCTTCTCGCGTGTTCCGGAGTGGTGAACGAGTTCGCGTGCTGCTCGAAACAAATACTGATGGTTATCTCTATATCTTCAACACCACGGACGGCGGCAAGCCCGTCATGATCTATCCGAATGCGGAACTGGATGAAGGTGGAAACTACATCCAGTCGCACGTCCCGTTTGAGATTCCCTCGAGCACGGCAAGCGAGGAGCGATTGCGTTGGTTTACTTTCGACAAATACGCGGGAGCCGAACGACTCTTTTTTGTATTCACGCGCGATCCTTTACCACTGATACCGACTGAAGATGATCTGATCAACTATTGTAAGCAGGGCGAGAATAGGTGTCCCATAAAACCTGAAACCGAGGTGTGGGTTAAGATTCAGGCAGAACTGGGCGCGCCCGTCCAGGTTGCGAAGTCGGACCGATATGGGAAGGCCCAAACTACCGTCGAAATCGACGCTACCACGCGTGGCATTGGTCTCAGTAAAGAGGATCCCGAGCCATCTCTGGTCATGATGAGGGCGTCGACAGATGCCAACGTTCTCGTTGCGATGCTTGAACTCATACACAAGTAACTAGTGAACAGGAGCTTCCCCATGAAACCGTCAGCCGCTAAATTCATTTCCCATTTCTTAGGTCTAAGTCTTCTGTTAGGTCTTTCCACGTTTATGTTTGCGGCGGGCGCTCCTGCCGCTCCAGTCGTTCAGCAGCCTGATCAGGCTGCAGCCGCGCTCCGACAGGGTCGGCGCCTTTTAAAACGCGGTCAGTCTGATCAGGCCCTGGGCCAGCTGCAAACGGCCTTGAACCTCTACACGGCCGCCAAGAACAATCGTGGCATGGCCGCCGCTAACAACGAATTGGGTGATCTCTACTTGAGACAGGGGCAATACAACGTTGCGCTCGACCACTATCGGAAGGCATTGGAAGGTTTTCGCGGAGCTCAGCAAAAACAGGATGTCTTAACCGCGGCGGTTGGAGTTGCGGACGACGGGTTCAACGCCAACTTAATGCTAGCCAAAATCGGCGACATCAACTTTCGGCTGGGAAGAATTTCTGACGCAAGCTCAGCCTACGGTCAAATGGTGGTGAAAAAGCCCGAGGGCGCCGCGAAAAGAGCCGGCGGACGATTTGGAGGACTTGGGGCAATAGCGGGCGGTCTTTCGACAGGAAGCGTCTCCGTCGCCGCACCCACCAGCGCATTGGCGATAGCCATGGAGGTCAAAAAGGAACTCGACGAGTATCGCAACTCGATCGTCTATTCGAGCTATCAACTTGGCGTGGGGCGCATTGCTTATTTCAATAACGATTTGGAAACCGCAAAAAAGAGTTTTCAGCTCGCACTTGAAGCGGGCAGTAGCAGCCTGGCTGGAATTGGCAATCTCGGGCAGACGCGGCGCTTTCGCGCTGCCGCGAGAACGAGCCTGGGAGATGTGGCGCTCCGGCAAGGGAAGTTCAAGGACGCAACCAAGGCTTACACAGAAGCAGCTAAAGGAGCTCAGGACGACAAGCGACTGGACTTGATGTGGCCGGCGCAAAGGGGATTGGGACGCAGCCTGTGGATGCAGGCGGGCCAGGAAAAGGATCCCAAAAAAGCCGGAACGATGAGGGAGTCCGCAGTTGGAAACTATCGGGAGGCAATCAAGACCATAGAGACGTTGCGGCAAGGTAGCCTCCATGCTGACGAAGCTCGCACGACTTTTCTCGCCACCACCAAGAACGTATTCGATGAGGCAGCAAGTTCGCTTGCGGAAATGGCTTTGATTGCGGCGCCTGCGGCAGGTGCTCCGCTTGAGGGCAACGCCCTGGCCTATGCATCTGAGGCTTTCAAAATCACTGAGCAGGCGCGCGCCCGTTCACTACTCGATCTTTTGAGCGAAAGCGGTGCGTCAATCACTGAAGGCGTTCCCGCGGAGCTTCTCAAACGCAAACAGGAGAATCTGGATCGTCAGCAGGAAATTGCTGAGCTGCTCACCGGTATCAATATTTCCACCGACGAGCCTAAGAAGAAGCCGGGAGAGCTGGAAGCGGAACTCGATAAGCTACAAATTGCGTTCAATGAACTTGAGAACCAGATCAGAGTAGCAAGCCCACGGTATGCCGCTCTCACTTCGGGCCAATCTTTAACGCTCGCCGACGTACAGCAGAAGGTTCTTGACGATCAAACAGTCTTGCTCGAGTACAGTCTGGGACCCGAAGCTTCGTATCTTTGGGCGGCGGATTCAAAGAGTCTGACGCTCCACAGGCTGCCCCCCAAGCCTGTCATGGACAAGCTGGTAACCGATCTACGAGCGCAACTGATTCCCGCGAAGCTGCAGCGGCGTATCGTGGGCATTGATGTAGTGGCCGATTCCACGAGAGGACTCGGCGTCGTTAGCGCATCGGAGGATGCCGCACCGTTTATTGCCGCGTCGATTGCGATGTACAAAGCGGCAATCGAACCAGCTAGCTCCCTCATTGGCGAGAAGCGTTTGCTGGTAGTCGCTGATGGTGGACTGAATTACATACCGTTTGAATCTTTGGTGAAAACGGCGGGCGGTGACTATTCGTCTGCGCAGTATCTAATCAAGACGAATGAGGTCGTTTATGCACCCTCCGCATCGGTAATTGGCGCCATCAGGCAGCAGGGGCCAAAACCAGCAGGCCGCGCAATGCTGGTGATCGCAGATCCCGTTTTCAACTCGAACGATGCGCGGGCCAAGGGAGTTGCCCCATCCACAGCCTCTGCGGAGACGCGTGGCCTTGGGATCTCGAGTGCCTTAACGGATGTCGTTGGCCAGGATGCTGCGGCCTCCGCGCAATCAGCGAAGATGCAAGGTCTGCCGCTGGCGAGACTTCCGGGCACGCGCACCGAAGCAACCCAGATTGCCAGCCTGGGAAAAGCTTCGGGGGCGCCGACGGACGTTTGGCTCGACCTGGATGCCAGCGAGGCGAACCTTGAGGCGCGCGACATCACTAAATATCGCGTTCTCCATATTGCGACCCACGGTCTCTTGAATGCGGAGCGGCCACAGTTTACCGGGGTCGTACTTTCTCTCGTGGGTAACAAAGGTGACGACGGCTTTCTCCGTACTGATGAGGTTTTCAACCTGCGCCTGGGATCGCCGTTAGTCATGCTCTCCGCGTGTGAGACGGGTCTGGGAAAGGAAAAGCGCGGCGAGGGCGTAATGGGCCTCACGCGCGCTTTCCTGTACGCCGGCGCTCCGACCGTCGGGGTCAGCCTCTGGTCAGTCGCTGATAAGTCGACTGCCGATTTGATGACGGATTTTTACAAGCGCCTGCTTTCGTCACCTGGTTCTACCTCGATGGGAGGCTCGCCCTCCTCAGCAATGCGGGGAGCGCAACTCGCCATGATCACTGGAAAGAAATACAGCGCCCCGTTCTACTGGGCACCCTTCGTCCTCGTCGGTGACTGGCGCTAGTGCATGATGCCGAAAGGCTAAATAAAAGGCTAAATAAAGGGGAAGTTCAAGGACAACGTCTTAGGTTGAGCAGGGTCAGCCGGGGCCCGGCCTTTGCCGGGCCCTCTGCAATGCCACTTGCAAGCACTCCAGTTCAGGTCACCCTTATCGACCGACTGTGATAGTGAAAGTTGCCGCGGGAACTGTGCTCTTTAAATCGTAGCTGTCGATTGCCAGGTCCGCGAACCTCTGGCCTTGCAGGCGAGTCACTATGTGGAATGGCAGCATCATGCAATCGGCGCGGCGATAATCACTGCGCGACTCTTCAATGATTACCTGGCTGGTGTAGCGCGTCGTTATCTTATCAATGAGAAACGTCTGCTGATTGATCCAGTAGCGGACTGTGTCCTGCGGATTGAACTTCACTTCCACCACATAATTATTGCCTTCGTCCTTCTGTCGTGCCGTAACGAGTTGACCCTCGATGGCCCGGTTGAGGGTATCAAACCCCATCATGGCCCAGTGGCGCGCAGCTGTAGTCTCGCTAACGCGAAACTCGTTGCCGAAGATCATTCCGCCGCCCTGACTTCCCGTAAAGACTAAGTAAGTTCGACCGGGAAGCATCGCAGTCGGCGTCACGTCAAGCCTCCGACGCATCTGCTTATCTTGATAATCGGTGATCTTAAGTTTGACCTCCGCCATAGCTCCAAGGGGGTTCGCACCTATGCCACCAAACGCAGCCGCATTTACAAAGCCGTTGGCCTGGACCGTAACATTCTGCATGCCGGCGTAATCAGGACCGCCGTGGGCGATTCGAGTGACGGCAAGAATTTCGCGGCCAGTAAAGTCGGCAGCCGCGTTGGGGGTGGTCGTTGCAGTTATGGTCAACGCGATAACCGCCAGGCAACAACACGCATACATCTGAGCTTTCCTGCTAGTTAGTCTTCGTAACATGATTTGAATTGTTCCTTCCGTTGATTTGTATGTGCGGGTGACCGTTATCATTTAGAAGCAGGTCGGCCCACGTCAGTGTTTAGAGCTACAAACAGGTGTTCACGATGCCGTTGGCGACGCGATCCACCCGTCTTCATCCGATGTCCTGAGAACGAAGGGCAATCCCGGTAGCGCCCAGCAACCCAAAAAGCATTGCCAGGAGCACACCGAGATTTGTCCAATGTCCTCCCCATGGATGTAGGAAATCCACAAAACTACTGAGGTCGTCAGGGACTTTCTTGGCCCCGGCAACTTCCGGCGCAGGACCCGGCTCCGGCGCCTTTGGCTTCTGGGGAGAATCTCCCTTCATCAGGTCCTTCTGATATTGGTCCATGTTCTTTTCGAAGTCTTTCGACTTCTTCTGAGCATCGGACCGGTAAGCATTGATTCTTTGCTGAGCATCCTGGATGTTTTTATCGTTCTCATGCTCAATCTGTTTATAAAGTCCGCGCCCTTCGTTCTTACCGGCCGGCTCAGCGCTTTCGTCTTTCCCACGCAGAACGTCGAGACCAGACAGCCGTTTCATTTCGTCAAACGACCACGTCGCGGGCATGACGACACCGGCGACTTTAGCGATTCCAACCGGCACGCCGACAAGTCCTGAGAAAAGGATTTGCGGGATCAGAATGAGCGGCACGAGACTCGTGGCCATCTCCGACGTTCTTACTACCGCCGAGATGAAAAGACCGAGGGCAATGCCGACCATGCCCGTCAGGATCATCACAAATAACTGTGGGAAACCTCCAAACCTCCCGGGCAAGTCCATCAACGTGGTGAGATCCAACAGTTTCAGGGTACCGAAAAGCAGTATGCACTGGAGGCTCACAATCAGCAGCAGCACAAAAAGTTTCGAGCCTATGTAAGGGAGCAGTCGCAGGTTTACCATGCGCTCTCGGTTATATACCGCTCGTTCCCTGATGACTTCTCTAGCAGCAACTGAGGTCCCAAACCAAAGTGCAACCAGCGCCAGAATGAAGTAAGGAAAATCTCGCTGTCCCTTGGCGTCGACGACTAAATAGGTGAGCAGCGCGATAATCGGCGCCTGAGCAAAGAGGATGAAGAGATTAAACTTGTCGCGAGCTAATACTCCCATGTAACGGCGCGAGAGCGTGGCCCATTGTCGTAACAGGTCTCCCAGGGTTGCTCGCCTCTTCGCGGGAGCGGCTTGTTGCGGCCGGCTGGAAACCTCCGTTAGTGGAACTGCTACATTAAGCGCGTATTGCGGAGTCTGCATGAAGCTGCGCTTCCATTCCTCAGCCACCTCTTCAGCTGCTTGTTCTCGTGACCTCGCCCCGTTGCCCTTTGCCAGGCGCTCGCTAATGGGCGCCTCAAGTTTGTCGTACAGGTCTTTGAAGCTTTCCGCGCCGACGTGTTCGAGTGCCTCATCCGGTCGTCCGTAAAACACGAGTTTGCCACGCATGAGTAATACGATCTTGTCGAAGAGCTTGACGTTCTCCATCGCATGCGTGGTGAGGATAACTGTTCTTCCAGACTCGGCAATCTGTCGGAAGAGCTTCATAACTTTCTCTTCCGTGGCCGGGTCAAGTCCCGAAGTCGGCTCGTCCAGGAAAATGACTGAGGGCTTGGTAATAAGTTCTACGGCAATCGAGACACGCTTGCGCTGTCCTCCGGAAAGTTGCGAGATGGGAACGTCCCGGCGCTCGGACAGCCCGGTAACATCCATCACTTCAGCCACAATTTGATTGATTTCCTTGGCCGAGATGTCGCGCGAAAGTCGGAGGCGCGCCACATAATAAAGGGTGCGGTAAACCGTCAGTTCGCGGTGAATGATGTCGTCTTGCGGAACGTAGCCGATCGAAAGTTTAAGAGATTCCAGGTGTTGATAAAGATCCAGGTTGTTGACCAATACCTGGCCACTGGACGCCGGACGCATTCCATTGAGGGAGTCCATCAGCGTCGACTTACCGGCACCGGAAGGGCCAAGCATCCCGACAAACTCGTTCGGCTGAATACTCAAACAGACTTCGTCCAGCAGGCGGACCTTTCCGGGTCCCGAGCGATTGTCGACTTCCTTGGTTACCTGGAAGACATCGATGCGGGTCTTCGCCCTGGTGTCAAAAACCGTAATACCGCGTTGCGGGTGAGCCCTTAGAACAAAGGGGCCAATCTGTATGACGTCTTCAGGCCGGATCGCCTGACGGCCGGTAATTCGGGCGCCATTAACGTAAGTGCCATTAGTCGAGTTAAGGTCCTCAATCGTTAAGTTCGAGTTTGTATTTACAACAGCAGCGTGGCGGTTTGAAATTAACAGACCATCGAGCCGAATATTACAATCTTCTCCGCGACCAATGGTCATCCGAGTCGTATTGCCGAAAGGCCGCTCGGTGAACATTCCCGCACCTGCGCCTCCGGTGATCTGCATCGGAGTCTCAGACCGAAGCACCATCGTGGCTAGTTTGCCCGAAGGCGCGGCCGCTCTTTGTGCCAGTTCTCCCGAGGGCACCGGCGAAACCGGATCAGGCTGGTTTATAGCGGCTGGCCGCGGATTAGCCGGATCCAGGTAACGGATGGTCGGACCGCCAGGACCCAGTTCAATTCGGTCGTTGTGATAAAGCAACTCGGGTTCAGCGATGCGGCGATCATTAAGGAGCGTCCCGTTGAAACTCCCCAAATCGACGACGATAAACCTTCCGTTCTGCTGGCGAATCTCTGCATGCCTGCGCGAGACGACTGCGGCGGCTACATCGATAACACCTTCGAGCGCCTGATCGCGGCCAAAGCGGATCACCTCTTTGTTGAGTTCAATCCGTTGCAGCCGAGCCGTTCCTAAGCCTGACAATTCCACGAAGACCGGCTGACCGGGTCTACCTTTAGGTGCTTGAGTGGGTCTCGCCTGAACGCTTGCTTGCAGATCCGGCACTGGCGCGGAGGAAGACATTCGCGTCGCCTCTTCGACCAGAGTTGCATCCGACTCCGCCGGCTTGTCCAGCTGGCTCTCGATTCTGGTAACCACGAGCACGGGTCCATCGGGACCAAATTGCAGGCGTGAACCTACCTCAACTCTGGTGGGCTCTTTGATCAATTGCCCGTTGAGAAACGTGCCGTACGTGGAACCGCTGTCTGCCAAAAACCAGGAGTCGTTGTGTACCTGGAACTGAGCGTGCTGCCGAGAAACCGTGGGCCACTGTTTCTGGTCGAAAACTATCTTGCAGGTCGCCGGATTCCGACCCACAGCCACAACAGGGGCATCGTAACTTCTCTCGTTAAGTTGCTGCCCCTTGATTTCTTCAGCGAAGGTAATTTGCAAGGTTGATATAGCCTCTTGAATATCTGCTGGAATTCCTCAGGCGTAGATTGCGCGGATTATCCTGCTCTGCTGTCCTTAGTGTCCAGATTTCCTTGTAATGCCTGGCTGGAAAGAGGAGTGGAGCACCGCCCAGACCGATGAACGCTAGCCTAAATGCTAACGACGCTATTCCTGAACCTAGCCAGAATTTGAAGACTTTTGAAGCGTAGATCGCTTCTGAATGTGACCGAAGACTGTACTTCCGGAGATCCTCAAAAGGCAAACGATTAGAGTGTCGTAAGACGTATACAGAGTAGGCTCGACTTTGCTAGCTGTCAACGCAACTGGGAATCGCGCCGTTCATTTTGAGTCCTGAAGTTCAGAGTTCAACCTTTAGGTTGCCGGTGAAGAGTGGGACAAGCTAAAAGCTTGAAATCGAATTTGAACGGCACACGGGATTATGTACGTGCAGGCAGACTGGGAACCTCAAATCGAAGAAAGTTTGCGTTCCATTTAGCAGGCTACTGAAAAACAAACATGATCCACGAAACAACACGAAACAAACGAAACTTAATCGGTCGTAATTCGAGTTATTGTGTCATTTCGTGGATCGCTCTACCGCTTCTATTGCTGCTCCGTCACCCTTTCAGCAGTCTCTAGAAACTGCGCGGTCCTTAACTTTTTTGGTTAGGCGAAAATTTGCTAATCCCGCCGGCGTTCTGCTTTCCGCCGCCTCGCTTTGAACCTGTTGGCCAGTGTGCCGGTCAGACCCAGACTGAGCAGCAGCACTGATGCCGGCTCGAGAACAGGCGTCGCAATATTCTGTCCTTCGACCACCAGATTGTCGATTCGATTGTTTCCAGAAGCCGAAGTCGCACCGTTAAAGACAATCCGGAACGCCGCATTCGGATTGTCGTTCACACCGGAAATGCTACTCAGGTCGAACGTCACCAGTCCGAAGGTTAGCGGCGGTGTGTAAGGCGCACCGAAATTGATAAAAGCCACGCCGTCAAGGCTGTACTGGAATTGATTGCTGTTGAAGCCAGTCGAGGTACGCAGCGTTGCAAAGCTGATTACGACGTTGTGGAAACCGATGGTGCTGACATTGAGATTGAGAGTGCGCCCATTGTTAGCGTTCGATGTTCCACCTTGCAATGTCATCGATTGCCCGGCAGCGTCGCCTTGCCTGGCATTCGTCGCAGTTCCTCCTGACGTGAACAGTACGTTTACCAGATTGAAATTCGTGGTCAACGCTCCAGTCCCGTGATCGACAATTAGGTCCGAGTCGTTGAAGTTCCAGATCGCAATTTCGTCGGCGTTGGCCTGCTGCGGCCAAACCAGTAACAGAACCAGGAATGCCCAAAACACGAGCCGGGAACGTAGAGTTTGATTGAGGTTTGTTTTGCGTGGTGTAGACATAGTCTTCTCCTTGTGAGGTTAGAGTCTTAAGTTTTTTAAGGCCTTGTGAGGAAGCAGGAGAATCTTGAAATAACAGACTCGGCAAGCGGCCCGAAACTCCGGTGAGGTCATCGGGTCGACTGCTAGCTTCTCGTAAGCGGGGGCACAATATGCCAATCCGGGCGCGAGGTCAATAGCAAATTTGGTTGCAAAATCGGTCGGTTTCCAGAGGTCTAAAGAAAGTCGAACTGGGTAAGAAACCACTGGCAGACAGTTTTCCGCGTTGTTGTAGTTTGATCCAGTAGGCTAATATCAATCGTATCTTATTAAACGGCGGTAAGGGGGAACGCTTTGTGATAATTACGGGTGTTGAATCCTTCGAAGAACTGGCCGGCCGGTCGCAGAACGCGCCAGTGGTAGTCTTTAAGCACAGTACGACCTGTCCGATTAGCATGGCAGCTTACAACGAAATGTCTAGCTTCGAGGGAGAGGTGGCGCTCGTCGAAGTACAACGCGCGCTGAGTCTTTCCAAGGAGATTGAGCAGAGAACTGGCGTGACCCACGAGTCCCCGCAGGTGCTGGTGTTGCGGAAAGGCAGAGTCGTTTGGGAAGCCTCGCACTGGAAAGTGAAAGCTGACGCGGTTCAGGAGGCAGTGAAGAACGCAGACGACAAGGGGCAGTAGGCAGGGGTAGGAAGAATAATGGAAGCAACTGAGAAACGCGGGACGGCTATCGAACCCCGCGAGATCAAACAGGAAGGGGACTCCGGCCTGCGTATCACCTGGGCTGACAATCACGTTTCTCGGTACTTAGCGACAGGGCTGAGATGTGCCTGCCCATGCGCGCAGTGCGTCAACGAGTGGACTGGTCAGCGGGTTCTCAAGCCAGAAACGATCTCGCCGGATCTGACCATAAATGATCTGAGTATCGTCGGCCGATACGCACTTAATTTTCGCTGGAGTGATGGGCATGATACGGGTATCTACAGTTTTCGGTACCTACGTGAGCTGTGTGATCAGGATGAGGTCCTTTGAGAGTAAGATGAGAGTGACCACAGTCATTGGATGTGAAGGCAGACTATAGATATGAAGGAACAGGATTTCTTTAACGAAAAGCAGGAAGTAAAAAAAGCGACCTACAGTTGCCCCCACTGTCGTACACGCGGCGAGTTTGATGTGCGGTGGCTAAAGCGCACCAGAAAACCGGCCCCCCCGCAGGGCGCGAACGAGCAGGATCGAGCCCGCTTCCAAAAATCGCGCGATTACATGGTGCGCATTGACGACATGCTGGCGTGTAAGAGTTGCCGCAGGCGCTTTGAGATTCCCAGCTCACAGTCGGTCGTTTTTATCTAACCGGAGCGACCTGCCCCCTCACTCCCGCCGCAGTCGCTGGTCCAGAAAATAGTCAGAATATTGCTTCACCTGACAGACTCTTCTCGAAACTTGCCTGGACTTTCGCCTGGCTAAAAGAAGCAGATACTACATAATGCCACGGTTCGTTGCTGGCTTGGATTTTGCTCAAGGGCTTTTCGAGCAGATTTCACCCTCAGGTTCACAAAAGATGCATAATAAACAATTCGCTGGAGCCAATAAAACCAACACGTCTTTGCTTTCCCCGCTCGAGCGGTGGTTATCGCCAGTAGTTTTACCGAGAATACCCTCTTGGTTGCAAACTTACCATCTGACAATGTTAACGCTGGTTTGGTCGCTGCTAATCCTCGGTTTCAGCTATCTAGCGGCTACTGACATTCGCTGGTTGTGGGGTGTCTCATTGATGATCTTTTTCCAATACGTCACGGATCACTACGACGGAAAAGTAGGGAAGTATCGGAACACGGGGCTGCTCAGGTGGGGTTACTACATGGATCACCTGCTCGACTACGTCTTCTTGTGCTCAGTCATAATCGGCTACGCATTCATCCTTCCCGAAAAATCACGGTACCAGCTTCTCTTTCTGCTGGCCGTGTTCGGGGCCTTTGCGGCAAGTGCGTTTTTGGCTTTCTCGGCTACCGACCGTCTAACCATCAGCTATCTTAAACTGGGACCCACCGAGTTCAGAGTTGCTCTCATCGTCATCAACACTCTGCTGATTATGTTCGGCACGAGATACATGATTAGCGGCCTGAAGTATGTTAATGCTGGTGCGGTTATCGGACTATGTTTCGTCGTCTATCAGACGCAGAAGCACATCTGGCAGGTTGATATGCAGGAGAAGGAGCGACAAAAGACCCGGACAGCGGCTGTTGCAAAAACCTACGCGGGTTCGAAAGAGCTGTATGTATTTACCAGCATTTCGGAGACGGTAAAGGCGGTAAGCGCGTCTAATGCTTCCCGAAAATCATAAGGTAATTCCGCCTTTTCGATTTGGTTCTATCTCCAAGAAATTCTTCGGCCCGATCTTTGCAGGATAAGCGGGCAACTACGTAACACGTATAGGGATCAAAGCGAATCACGGAACTTCAGGGAAGGAAAAGCGTTCTTGAAGGAGCAAGAAACGAAGGTAAATATACATGTCAGTAAAGAAAACAGTTCGGGTTATCAAAAAGGGCCAGCTAAAGGTCCAGCAAAAGGCTGAGCCGAAGGCAAATTCGCCACGCGAAACCGCGCGCGATATGGTCAAAACGGTAACCAATTGGGTTAATGAATTACAGCAGAAGCGCAGCGCGGAGACCGCTAATGCTCTCAAGTTTTTAGCCGATACTCCGCGACCAAGCGAAATTTAGTATCCTCCTGGAGGGTCGTCCAGACTCTCTTGTCTCCAGAACTAGCTCAGCGTCTAAGTCTCAGCCCTCCAACCGTAGTAGAAAGTATTTCGATGATTAAATCTCTCGATTGACACACTCTCGGTAGCAGCATAGCATCCAGAATAGGCCTCGTGAGTAGATCCTCGGCACATAGGAAGCTGTTGTAATGGCGACGAAAGAATCGCGGCGGAAAAAGCCGACCAGGAAAGAGCGGCCCGTTTTCGACAGCATCAGAAAGCCTTCCGCTCCACCGGGACACCCGATGAGCCATGCGAAGCCTGAGGAGAAGGCCAGACCTTCAGGCCGGACAGCAAAACATAAACGAAAGCCAGAGGTCACGGGCTCGGACGGCCAGGCTGATTGATACCGGGCCCGATTATTACCTGTCCCAGTGAACTGTCACGATACTATCCAGGCAGATGACGTCTCGCGGGCCTTCGTGCGGCAGGCTCGTCAACTCTTGAAAACCGAATACCTGCCAAAGCTCGAGAAGTGTTTGACGATTCTAACTGACGAGCAGGTCTGGTGGCGGGCAAATCCTGAGTCAAACAGTATTGGTAACCTCTGCTTACATCTTGCAGGCAACGCTAGACAATGGATTGTCAGTGGTCTGGGCGGGGAGGTCGACGCGCGTTTCCGTCAACATGAGTTTGATGAGCGGACAATGATTCCGGGTAGTGAGTTACTATCATCCCTTCGACAAACGCTGGAGGATGTGGACGCTGTACTCGCGAGATTTGACCTCAATCGATGTCTTGAGCAGCATGAGATTCAAGGCACCCGAGTTACAGCGCTCGAGGCCATCTTCCATGTGACTGAGCATTTCTCGATGCACACCGGCCAGATTATTTTACTCAGCAAAATGCTGTCACAGAAAGACCTCGGCTTTTACGACTTTTCAACTGGCGCTCCCGTTCGCGCGTGGCGGGACCAACAATCCGAATAGTGCGATCATACAGTACGCGTGCGTTTTAGAGGCAAATGACGTCTTTTAAAACTTCCCAATTCGTGCTTAATTAGACGAGGTGATTAGTTGGCAGTGGGACCATTGTATGGTAACTCACCAGCGAACCACGGGATGCGATGCGCCCACAGTAATGCCCGACCTATTCTTGTTATCAGGAGGCTAACATCTGAATGACCTACGTCGTTGCAGAACCCTGCGTCAACTGCCGTTACACGGACTGCGCGCTGGTTTGTCCGGTTGAGGCTTTTCATCTTGATGACGATATGCTCGTAATTCATCCTGAAACCTGTATCGACTGCGACGCGTGCGTTCCTGAATGTCCGGTGGAAGCAATCTTTGCAGAAGACAAGGTGCCCGCCGAGTGGGTCAATTTCACGCAAATAAACGCGGACCGGGCCTTCAGCGGATTGCCTACGATCACCGCGCGGCTCGACCCGCTTTGCGAGTAGTAAGTTGATGAAGAAGGAAACTAAACGCCTGCTGGGCGCTCTGGCACTGGCGGCTGGCGGATTTGGTGCGTTTGGTGCGTATTTAGCGAGAAAGAAGAATATGGCTACCAGAGAACAACTTTACCGGAACCATGACGCTGACGTATGGGCACGGCCAGGTATGATGGTCACTTTTCGCGCTGAGTTGATGCCAGGTCGCGACCGGCAGGAAAGAACCTTCCGCGTCAAAGAATTACTTCCCAGTGGGCGGGTGATACTCGATGGCGCGATGGGCGAACATGCGGAGAAGGAGTTTGTGCCGTTTCGCTAAGGCTATCTACCAGGTGTAGGTTCTGCCGGGTTCCATCACATTCAAATTGGGAAGATTAAGCGCGCCCAGCTGCTCAATGATTAAATCGCGGTAAGCGGGTTTAAGATGGACCGCGAGAATGTCCAGGCCATTATGGTGAAGTTTGGTTAATTCCTGTCCCAGGGACGCCGGGGTGAAATGGCGCGAGACCTGAGCAAGCTTGGCCATCGAGTTGGGAAACGAAGCTTCAACCAAGAGAGCATCGATCCGGGGAATCCTGTTGAGCGCCTTCCAAAACTCCTCCGTTTCAGCAGTGTCAGAACTGAATGCCACAGTGCTCTCGCCGTCGGAAACTATCAGACCCACGGTTGGCACAATGTGATTTACCGGCAAGGCGACCACTGTCAGGTGGGCCAACTTAAATTCCTTACCTTCCGGAATCGAGACGTACTCCATTACAGGGCCGAAATCGTTCTTAAGCTCAGAAAATCGAGGATAGACATTCCAGTTAAAAACATCACGCTCAAGAAGCGCAATTACCTCGGCAGTGGCGTGGACGCGGATTGGCTTTTCTAAGGTCGGGTAAAGATCGTCGATAAAAATCGGTAGACTGGCAATGTGGTCCATGTGAGGATGCGTCACAATTATGTCCCGAACCTTGCCGCGCTGTTTCGTGGTAAGAGCGATAGCGATGCTTCCCGCATCTACCGCAACGCAATCGTCGATGAGATAACAGGTCAGACGCTGCTCTAAGGTTGCGCAGCCCTGGTCGTCGAAGGTGCTGTGTAGAAGTTGAACTTTCACGGGTCTGCTGGGGTGAAAAAAGGCCGTTCGCTCGCCTAGCCAGTATAAGCGAACAGCAACAAAACTCGCGAACTTTTGTCTTCGAACTCGATATTAAGTCTGGCGCAGACGGCTCAGCAGGTCCTGCAAGGCTGTCAGGTAGGCTGCCTCACGTTCGTGCGCACTCTCACTCGACAAACCTCGCGCCACGCGGCTGCGATGGAAAGCGAGCTCGCTGGCCAGCTGGTGCGCTTGTCTGGACGCGCGCCAACTGCCAACCCCGCCGCGTGAGAAGGCATTGTACGAAGATCCCATGCGCCCTCTAATCGTGCAGAGTCGTTCGTACTCCTGCTTCGTAAGTCTACCCCCCTGGAAGTCCGGATGAAGAAACTCCTTCACGACTTGTCCCTCCCTGCGGAGAGCCAGAAAGATCACCACCAGCATGATGACAAAAGCAGGCACCATAATGACCAGGTATGCGAACAGAAAGCCCAGGCCACCAAAAATCACAACTGAGCCGTTCCAGATAGCGTGCATTGAAATAGCTGTCAACAAACCGAGAACGGGCATGATAACCTTGACGAAGGTGTTGCGGGATTGTCGCGCCAGACCCAATCCGATGCCAGTCATACTGGTGAATAGCGGGTGTGCGAAAGGAGATACTGTGCCGCGGAGGATAAAAACCGCAGTCAAACCGCCGCCGCCTGATTCCATAACCGCGCGCCCGTAGTATTGAATATTTTCGGTCATCGCAAACCCGAGGCCGGCCATAGCCGCATAAACAATACCGTCCACGACGCCATCAAACTCGTCCTTTTTGAAGAAGAGGATAAAAAGAATCAATGCCTTTGCGGTCTCCTCAACAATAGGCGCCGAAACTACCGCGGCAAAGGCCTGGCCGGCTTCCATGCTTTCGGTCATCACGGACACCACCACACTACTCGCGGTATTGAAAAGGAAGGCTATGAATACGGCCACCAGCGCGCCCCACAAAAAGGCGGTGGTCAACATCCAGAGAGGTTCGGATTCGTACCGATCGATCCAGAGCACGAGAATCAGGTACAGCGGGACGGGAATAGTAGCAGAGACGAGTCCAATGAGCAGAGCGACTGGCCCAGTTTCAACTCCAATCAGCAAGAGCACGATGAGTGCGAGCAACACTGCTACCAGTGCGGCCGCCATAGCCAAAACTATTTGCAAAGCGCTCTTGTGACTCGATGGTCTGATCGCCGGAACCGAACTTGAGTATTGAGGATTCATCCTTCGTCGCTCGCAGGAATTCCATTTGGAGACATTGGCTCGGCCTCTACCGGTAGATTCGTCTCAGTATATCCAGAATTGCGTTTCAAGGGCCAATCTTTTACGCAGATGTGTAAACTCCCCGTTGGAAACCCCATCAGAACCGGGTTCACCTGGCGCAGGTTTGGGCCCGGCCACCATCGATGGAATAAGTAGCCCCGGTGATCCATGAAGCTCGGTCGGATGCGAGAAAGGATACCAGCTCCGCAATCTCCTTTGCCTGTCCGACTCTACCGAGCGGATGAGTTTGTTTTGAGTGCTCCAGGAAGGATTCGTACTGCTCGTCACTCATGCCGCCACGTCGGTGTATCTCGGTAACGACGACTCCCGGGTTAACCGCATTCACTCGAACGCCTTTCCCAGCCAACTCAAGGGCTGCGCAGCGTGTTAGTTGGTCAATCCCGGCTTTTGAGACGCAATAAGCCAGAACGCCTGGAAAAGCACGCAACCCGGTAACGCTTGAAACGTTAACCACGTTGCCTCGTCGCTCAATCAAACTTGGCACTGCCTTCTGTGTGAGATAAAAGACCGCGCGCAAATTGACATTGAGCATCGCATCCCAGGCCTCCAGGGAGGTATCCTCGATTGTTCCCGTGGCGATATGGCCGGCTGCGTTGACCAACACATCAATCCCACCTGCTTGTTGTATGGTTTGATCAACCACGTGTTGCGCTTCATGTGCCAGCGATAAATCGGATTGCAACAGAAGAGTCTCGCCGCGCGCAGCCCCAACTTCTTCAGATAGATTCGCCAGGCCCTCTTCATTACGCCCAACCGCCGCTATCCGGGCGCCAGCGCTGGCGAATCTCAAAGCGCATGCCCGGCCAATTCCCGATGTCGCACCGGTTATCAGTACGACCTTTTCCGCGAACTCTGCCTCCATCTCGTTAGCCCTTCTTTTTAGTCTGGAGTTGGGATTTTGTGAACCCATCATATATTGACAGGTAAAGCACAAAAAGTTGACTATGTGCCAACATGGCTTGTGTTCATGGCTTGTGTTGAGGGGCGCAAGCGTGTAACCAGTGAACCGTGCGCCAGCCTCGAGTTGCAACATTGCGGCTAATAACTGAGGCCTCCCCTCAGAGGGAATCGTTTGGGCAATAACTCCGCTGATCAATTCTTTCCGAGAACTGCGCGTTCCAGCGGGCGTAGTTCAGGGAATACGTCGCGCAGACGCTCCTCTCGAGCCCGCATGCCTTCGAGCACAGGATACATGATTGCCGCAGTCGCAGCCGCGGTCGCATTGTTCTTTGCTCTGTGGTGGATGTTAATTGTTGGAGGCGACGAAGCACCCTGGGTTCCAGCTGGTCTTGCAGCTAGTGTGGTCTTACTCGTGGCGCTATCGGCGCGCGAAGTAGTAATGCGGCGTGCCTGGACTCGTTATCTTCTGGAGAACAGTGCCGAGGGCACACGCGGGAATGATAAGCCAGAGTCCTCGAAGACAACTTATTCAACCTCGCTGCATGCGGCCGCGCTGGCGACAATTCAAAAACAATCAGCGGAAGCTGAGACAACCTCATCTCCAGATTCTCATCTGGATGTCTTTCATCTTTGTCAGAACTATCTGAAGAGTACCGAAGAAGCCTTGCGAGCAGACAACCTGCCGCCGGAAAAGCGAAATGCCATGCGCTCCGCACAGGATCGGGTTCGCTCACTAGAGAAGCATCACCTGCTCACCTGGGCCAGAGACTCTTCGCGGGTCCTTACCCACGATGCCCAGAAGCGAGTTCGAGTATCAGATAAGATAGAAACGGCCAATCGCGCGGTTGAGTGTTTGGACTCAGCCCTCAGAGTTTTTCCGGAAGAGCAAGAACTAAACGAGTCGAAGCTGGCGATTAGAGAGTTTATCGCTTCGGTAAAGGTCGCCCATTGGGTCGAACTCGCTGAACGAGCCGCCTTCAAGGGCCACTACCGGCGGGCTATTGATAGATACAAGGATGCGCTTTTTTATCTGGAGCGCGAATCAGTGAAAGGGGATGTGAGAATGGCAGGCGCCGAAAGAATCGGCCGAGAGATCGAGGTACTCCGAGGTCGTCTGAAGTCTCCCCACAAAACCTCCAAATAAGATTACTGTTAAGACAGCTGAAGAGGGTTACCAATTGATTTCACAGAGATGTCCTAAGTGTCGCCGCTCACGTATTCGACGAGGTTATAAGCAAACCTCACTGCTTCTACGCATGGTTGGCATCTACCACCTTTTGTGCGATCATTGCAACTTGCTTTTTACTGGCTTTGCGTTGCCGGGCACGGTTCGAAAGCGCCGAAGAAGTCAGGCTCGGCACCAGTACAGCGCTGGCAACGTAAAACACGTGAATGCTGAACAGAACCGCCACTGAAAAACATTAGTTTCCGGTTCCGGTCGTTAAATCCAGAGGCGCCCGCCTCTTTAGTCTGAGGTTTCTTTTATGAAAGTGAAGATTCTCTTGTTTGAGGCGTTTCTTACTTGTTTGGTTCTTATGGTCGCAGTTCAGGCCCAGGATCAAGCCCCACCCACACAGTCTTCATCCTCGGTAGATAATCAGGGCATCAGGAATTATCTACTTGGCCCTGGTGACATTTTGGACGTCAGAATCTTTGGACAACCCGACCTTAACTCTACCGCAGAGATAGATAGCGACGGGAACATTAGTTCTCTTCCGTTTCTGGAAACTCCTATCCCCGCTAAGTGTCGCACCGAAAAGGAGGTCCAGAAGGACATTGCGACTGCCTATGGTAAGTACCTCAAGAAGCCCCAAATCAGCGTTCGAATCACGGGACGCAATAGTCGGCAGCCGGCGACTGTGTTTGGCGCCGTTCGTCAACCTACACGAATTCAGATGCAGCGTAAGGTGCGTCTCAACGAGTTGATGGCGGCTTCAGGTGGTTTCACCGAGCGTGCAGCGGGAACGATTCAGATTCTTCACACAGAACCGGTAATGTGCCCGGGGCCCGGTGAGGAAGCCGAGGCTGCTCCTATTGATGGAACGAAGATTCCGCTCACCCTGGTAAAGATTTCCGACCTTCGGGCCGGAAAACTCGAAGCTAATCCTGTAATTCGCCCGGGCGACTACATATTGGTGACTGAGGCTGAACCTGTATACATCACCGGAAGTGTGATCGCTCCTCAAGGCGTTTTCATGCGTGAGCAACTTACCCTTGGTCGTGCTCTCGCTATGGTGGGTGGCGCCCGGAAAGAAGCTAAGACCACAGACATTAGGATCTACCGGCAAAAACCGGGATCTCCTGAACAAGACACCATTCACGTAGACTACGCGGCAATCAAAAAGAAACTGAAACCAGATGTCTTATTGGAAGCTTACGACATTATTGAAGTTCCAGAAGCTGGAATGTTCTCTTCGACCCGTATCGGAACCACATTAATGGGAGCTGTGTCTGGAGTTTTCCAAAGCGCTGTTTCTGCCAGCGGCCAGATCCTACCCACGCGTGTTCTTTATTGATCAATCACGATAACGCAAGGATTTGAGACTGCCGCTTTCAAACGGTGGGGACTTGCTGAAGTAAGTTTTGAGGGCATACTTAAATTGAGTCAAAAATCAAACAGGGGACGAAACAGACGACTCTTCACTTTCGCGTGGATCGCTGCGCTCTCTCTTCTTACAGTCTTTCTAATTTATAAAGAGCTGACCGCTATCCTTTATATCCTCGCTACTCTGGGTGTGACTGCGCTCCTAATCGTGGTCGCCCTAGCGGATCTGTCTCGACACGAGAAGTATTCTACAGATTCACCGAACGCTGACGATGCAGCAGCTATTGGAAGTGGTCTAAGTTCTTCGAGCCGAATCAATAAGCGTTGAGGGTTGGAGTCGCGGTTTCCTCTCAGGATGCAATCGTACATTCCGACATTTTTGTGCCCACTCACGCTAGAGATATCGCCATTATTAATTTCCCCAAGTTGTTGAAAGTTTATGAAGACTGTTGCATAATCCGGCTGCGTTCACCTCCCCGGTGGACGAAGTGGTCGCGTGGGGTGAGGACACGTGGCCTTAGGGTGGGAGCTGTGGGAGGCTCCCGCCCGCTTTTTTTGTTTAAACGGTCGTGAGCTTAGGCTGGTCACTCATACCTGTCATTTCATGCGCAGTCTAGCGAGCGGAGTAACATTCGTGAAGGAATAGAGTGGAGGTGCGAGACTTGTGGACAGCAGTGAAGAGTCCGATGCGTCGCCAATCAAGTAAGTGGGACTGTAGTGGTGAGAGCGAGCAAATTCAGAAAGCAAACTTGGATGGCTTCTAAGGCACGATCCCTAAGTGAGGTTTTCCCCGTTACGAGTTGCGAGAAAGCACGAGCGGCAGTAAACCGGACGTCCTTGGGACGGATAAAATGGCACAGTTGTTTGTTGTCCACACTGTGCGCATTGAACAGACACTTCGATTCGCTGTCGAATTCCGGATGACTGGGCCGCTGCGATTGCAGCCAACCGTTCATTCTTGGCCAGTTTGCAAGGTTTGCAACGCTTAGGTTCGTTCTTCAAACCTTTATCATGAAAAAAGACCTGCTCTCCGCCGGTCCAAATAAAATTCTCACCGCAATCTACGCATTTGATTGCGCGATCGGGATACTCACTGTCAGCGCTTGCTTGAACTTCGCCGACGTCCATTTGTGACATGATCTTGGCTCCCTGGGATCGCTCACTTCCGGTGCACGTTGGTGGGATCGCAATCTAATTGACTCAAAGAGAAGCCGCTTGGTCTCCCACTGCCGAGTGCGGAAGGCGAAGCCGCCCTGGTAACTGACGTTGTTTGGAAAGTATAACTATGGCGAAATTGTGTCAAGACCTGCCGGGGTAGTCTTCGGAGTAATCTTGACAGCCCAGGTACCGCGTGCCAGCATCCGGCAAGTGCTAACGTGAGCAGTTGGAGCATTTCACAGTGAAAACCCGAATTTCGGCACACCCCACTCACCTCCTCATCAGGAGTTTTATCTCCGGGAGCGTGAAGAGTAAATGAAGCTATTGGTGCTGGGCGCGGGTGGCCGCGAACATGCGATCCTTTGGTCCCTTAAGAAGACCTCACACTTTTCGCTCGAGCTTTATTGCGCTCCCGGGAACGCGGGTATTGCTGAGATTGCTGCGTGTAAGCGAATTTCTTTGACCGACCACTCAGCAATTATCGACCTCGTACGGGGAGAGGCGATAGACCTCACCATCGTGGGCCCAGAGGCCCCTTTGGCCGATGGCATAGTCGACGTGTTTGAACGTAATGGGCTGGCGATTGTCGGTCCGACCCAGGCAGCTTCCCGGCTTGAGTCGAGCAAAGCGTTCGCCAAGGGCTTCATGGCCCGTCACCACATACCGACGGCTGAGTATCGCGTTGCCAATTCGGCCGATGAAGCCGAAGAGATTCTAAGGAGTGGAGTATTTGGTCCGGCCGCAGTCATTAAGGCTGATGGGCTTGCAGCCGGCAAGGGCGTGATTGTTACTAGTTCACCTGCTGAGGCGGAAGAAGCCGTCCACATGCTAATGAGCGGCGATCTCGTCGAAGCCGAGGCCACGAGGAAATTGCTGATAGAAGAGGCTCTGTCTGGCACTGAAGTCTCATTGTTGCTGTTCGCAGATGGACGAGACTATGCGCTCATGCCCCCTGCCCGCGACCACAAGCGCATCGGGGAGAATGATACGGGCCCGAACACTGGCGGCATGGGCGTAGTTACCGGACCCGGGATTCTTGAATCACGCACGCTCCAACGCGTTGTTCGTGAGATTGTTGAGCCCACACTCGCGGGCGCTCGAACGGAAGGTTTCCCCTTTCGCGGCGTGCTCTTTCTCGGATTAATGTTGACCGCTGATGGTCCGAAGCTTCTGGAGTACAACGTGCGAATGGGAGATCCTGAAACTCAGGCGATAATAGTAAGACTGAAGACCAGCCTCGTTGATATTTTTAAAGCTATCCCAACGGGAAGACTCCGAGAGGTCAAAGTCGAATGGACTAACGACTCGTCAGCCTGCGTCGTGTTGGCAAGCAAGGGCTACCCTGCGCACTACAAGATGGGGGTCCCAATTGAGGGACTGGATAGGGTCGCTTCCCTTGAACAGGTTACAGTTTTCCATGCGGGTACGAAGAGATCGGAAGCAGGCAAGTTAGTAACCGCAGGCGGAAGGGTTTTGGGAGTGACTGCCAGGGGTGAGACGTTGGAAACAGCAATGGGCCGTTGCTACAACGCTGTGGGACATATTAAATGGGGAGGGATGCAATACCGCCGTGACATCGGAAAATTCAGAAAACCCCTGTCCAGAGCTGGTAGCTGAGCGCATGATATTGGCCTAGCTTAGCAGCGATCCGTTTAGGAAAGAGCAATAGCGCCCTTTTCTGGAGCCTGTCAGTAAGTGCTGTTATACTCCGGATCTGTTTCCTGCTGGTAATTTGAACCGCCCGCGGTCGAGCATCGTACAGAAACATATGTGGCCGGACAGAATTTTGGGGGGACCGGCAAGCACGAAGGGGCCAACGCAGAGATCGCACACCTTATCGCTGGAGGATCGCTAACAAATGGGACTTTGGAGCAGAGTTAAGCGCTCAGTGCGCGCACTGTTCGGCGGCTTAGTCGAAGCGACTGAAAACCCTGAACTTGTACTTCAGCAGACTATTAGAGACATGCGCGACCGTGTTCCAGAGTTGAACAACTCTGTGGCGCAGGTGATGGCTACCGAGAAGCTTCTGGGCAAAAGCAAAGAACGCCTTGAAACTCAGGTTGTCGACCTCGATTCCAGGATTCGGGCGTCGGTTAAGATGGGGCGCGACGATATTGCCACCGCTTACATCGGCCAACTTCAGCAGGCGCAAATGGATCTGCAGAAAACGTCGCAGCAACTTGAGCATGCCACTCTGGCGTCCAAACAGGCGCTCAAAGCCCGCGATAATTACGTACTGCAAATGCAGCGGCGCACCGCCGAGGCCATGCAACTCATTAATCAATCGAAGCAGGCGAAGCTCCAGGAACAACTGGCGCAGACGATGGAGTCGTTTCAGATCGGCGACGATGCTTCAACGTTCAATGAGATGCGCGACAAGATCGATCGTCGCGCAGCCGCGGCCGAGGCGAAAATGCAACTTGGGGCCGCTTCCGTTGACAATCAAATGCAGGACATTGAGCGTGAAGCGATGGACATGCAGTTGCAGGATAAGCTGCTGTCTTACAAACGCGATATGGGACTATTGCCGGCTGCAACCTCTGACGGCGAGCAGCAGGCTCTACCTGCGGCCGGCGAGACTAGTGCAAGCGATCAGAAGAGCGCCGTGTTGAATAATGGCCGTCATAATAACTGAGCGTGGCAATTTCTCAGGTGGATCCCGAATGGTCCTTCTTCTTAGTTCTTCAAGTTTATGGCCGAGTTTACGAAGTTTGATGTTAAGTATCTGAAAGAGGCTTTTAAGGAACCCCTTAATTTTTGGGGGATGGCCGGGTTTGCCGTCGCCGCTGCCTACGTTCAAGATGTTACCCCACTTGCCGCAGCGCTCGCTGCCGAAACCGTCTATCTGGTTACCGTGCCCGCCACAACACTCTACCGTCGTCTTGTTGACCGCCGCGAGAAGCAGAGGCTCCATAAACTGCGTGAGCAGCAGCGCGAGGCACAAATAAAAGGGTTCGATCCGCGTGAGCGTGAAGCTGTGGAATACCTGCGTTGGATGAAAAATCAGATCTATTCCAATTACAAAAAGTTTACCGGCACGAAACAGATTCCGTCGAACATTCAAAGCCTGGACCAGCGGTGGGAAGATTTCGTTGACTTGTTGGACGTCTATCGACGGCGGAAGCAACATCTCAGATCGATTAACCGCCAGGCCGTGCAAAATCAACTGATACAAGCTGAGCGGTCGGTGGAAGCTTCACGGGACAATCGCGAGAAGCGCATACAGCAATCCAATGTCGAGATCCTCCGAAGAAGGGTCGCGGCTTTCAAGGATATCGAACGGTCAGTGAAGCTCGTAGAAGGTCAGTTACAATCCATCGAGAACTTCTTTGGATTGGTAAATGATCAGGTTGTAACCCTGCCGACCCCGGAGAGAGTCTCATCGCTCGATTTCGAGCAGCTCAGTGACTCAATTGCCATGACCAAGCAGATGCTTGAAGAAACCTCAGACACCTTCGCCGCGCTTGATACACATAACCGTGACATCGGCAATTACGAACTCCTGCTCTCTAATAGCTCCTCTTCAAAATAAAGCTGGACTTCCGGCGAAATTGCTGACATCGATGTGGCCTCCGTTATCTGCAGGATGTCCAGGTCCGGAGGCCATTAGCCGCTGCAGTATTGAAGGTTCCCAGCTTCTCTGGCCGCTTAACTATCCCTTCAAACATGACTATAATTTTCTCGCCAGTATGGTTCTCTCTCAGGCCGAAAAACGAGAGACATCAGCCTCCTTGTTTCCCGCGAAAAAGACCGAGAAACGAAGAGGTATCAGTAACTTAGTTGTTAAGGCTGAGTCTCAATTAACACACTCTATTGCATTGAAAAAAAAGATGACCACTACATATTGACATGGGTGTTACAAAGATGTATATTGCGCTCCGCTTAAGACGAGGCGGGTTGATTTGGAGCAGCGTCACGCCCCCTGAGTTGCTGTTCAGCAAGCGTTCTATCGCTTCGAAAAAAGCCAACCGCACTATCCGCTACCACAATTTAGATCGGCGTTCGGGTATTGTTGCGCCGAAGTGTTTTTGAAATCCTACATGGCTCCCGTGTTCCCACGCGCGAGAAAGGCAGAGAAATGAGCGTAGTCATCGGCAAACAAACCCCCGACACCAACCCGTCGCCCTCGATCCCCGGAACCAGGCGTAGAAGCCAACCGCTTGGGCTTAATGCCAAGCGTGTAATCAGCAAACGATATTCATTGAAGGACGCCAAAGCGCGTCCGTTGGAGGAGTGGCCAGATATCGTTCGCCGAGTAGTGGGTCATGTGTCGGCTGCTGAAAAAGATTCTGCGAAGCGCGATCAGTTCTTCGAAATGATGAGTCAGGTAATGCTCGCGCGTGAGTTTGTTCCCAACACGCCCTGCCTCGTTAACGCCGGTAAAGCAAATGGACAACTGGCCGCTTGCTTTGTACTTGATGTTCCTGACTCGATCACCGGCATCATGGACCACGCTAAGGCGGCGGCGACTATTCATCAGACCGGCGGCGGTACCGGCATGACGTATGAATTCCTTCGCCCGTCTGGCGCGTTGGTTGGTTCCACGCGCGGCGTCGCCTCTGGCCCGGTTTCTTTTATGAATATCGTCAACCAGGTGACTGACGTGGTGAAGCAGGGTGGTGTGCGTCGCGGCGCAAACATGGGAATGATCCGAGTCACGCATCCTGATGTGCTGCGCTTTATTCATGCCAAGAACGATCAGCACTCGCTGACCAACTTCAACATCTCCGTCAATGTCACTGATAAGTTCCTGAGAGCGGTGGACAAAGATGAGTGGTTTCAGCTCGAGTTCAATGGCGAGCCGTGGAATGACTCGATCTACGATCCGGTCCGAGACGGCGACTATCTTGTCTACCGTCGGGCTGATGGCTCAACTGTGACTTTCCCGGACAAGCAGTCGTATGTGAATGCGGATCTCGCCAATTGCGCCATTGAAGAACCTCCGCGGCCGGGGATGGTGTTCGCGCCTGACATTTGGAATCGAATTGTTGCCAGCGCACACAAATATGCGGAACCGGGAATTGCTTTTATCGACGAGGTAAATCGTCATAATCATATGATGAAGTCGATGGGGCCGATTTATTCCTGCAACCCCTGCGGAGAGCAGTTTCTTCATTTCTCCAACTCCTGCAATCTAGGTTCAATTGACCTGGCGAAATTCTATGACGCTGAGCATCGAGTTGATTGGGACCGGCTCCGCGACGTTACACATCTTTGCACCAGGTTTCTCGACAATGTGATTGACACCTGCGCCTGGCCGCTCCCGGAGATTAACGACGTGGTCACTCGCACCAGGCCCGTCGGCCTTGGAATCATGGGCTTTGCCGATCTCTGTTTGAATCTTGAAGTCACCTATGGCTCGCCGGCATCTATCTACCTGATGGAGGAAATGATGGGCTTCATCCGTCGCGAGGCGTGGATTGCCAGCATCAGAATCGGAGCCGAAAAGGGGACGTTCCCGGAGTTTGAGCCGAACCGCGACGCTTACGAAGATTTTCTCTACAACCAGATCGGCATTCCCCGCGATATCCCGCTAACACCGCGAAATTACGAAGTCACGACCATAGCTCCGACCGGAACGATTTCCCTCGTTGCGGAAACCTCTTCGGGCATCGAACCCAATTTCTCATGGGCCTATGTGCGCAAAGACACGCTCGGCACGCGCACCTATGTACACACCCTCGCGGCGCAGGCACTGGGAATTAATGTCGACCAAACCGACCAGGAGTCGATCGATGCCGCCGCCGCTTACGTATGTGAGCACGAGAGCGAACTGCCACCGTATTTTATCTCGGCGATGAATATCAGCGCCGAACAACACATTCATGTGCTGGCCGCGGCGCAACGCAATGTTGATAACAGCGTCTCCAAGACCTGCAACGGGGCGGTTGACGACACCGTCGAGTCGGTGGACAGACTTTATAGGTTAGGACGGCAGCTTGGTTGCAAAGCTGTCAGTTATTATCGCGATGGCTCACGCGATAACCAGGTACTCACGTCCATGAAATCTGAAGCCAGGGGCGAAACGGTCTGCAATACCGAAACGACTGCGGAAGTGCTTGACGCGCCGCCCGCAAGCCACGCCGACGCGGCACAAGTCGTCGCCATCGATCCGGAAGCGGAAGCGCTGGCTCGATCTGAAGCCGGAGCATTAGTAAGAGAACAGGCCGACGATGAAGCGAAGGCGGAAGCAGAAAGCGCAGCGAGACTGCGGTCTGACGATGGAATTACGGCGCCGGAGCTGACGGCGATTCGTATCGAGCGTCCGCGCGAGTTAAGCGGCGCCACCTGGCAGATTCCCTTTGACGGTCAGAATCTCTACGTCACGGTCAATCACGACAGCCACATGATCCAGGAAGTATTCGCCACCGGACCGATCAGCGGAGGTGTGGGACTTCTCGCATCAAAGATGCTCCGTGGCGGCTTCGACGCGGCGGAAGTGGCTTACAGCCTTAACAAGGTTACCGGCACCCACGCTGTCTGGTTCAACGAGCGTCTACTGACCTCGCCAGAACAAGCCGTCGCCGAGTGCATCATGATCACCAACCGTCGTCTACAGACTCTCCCCGATTCGGCGCGCGCCCTTGGAAAGCACCAGGCGCAGGCCAATGCACAGGTGCCGACTACGCCGGTCACCGGCGCCATCATGTCGACAATGATCGGCATCTGCCCCGAGTGCAAAGGCCAGCTCGAACACGCCAGTGGCTGTGACTTTTGTCGCGATTGTGGTTATTCCAAGTGTAAGTAAGTGGTTATTCCAAGTGTAAGTAAGTTGTCAGAGCGATGGGCTCCACCTGAAACCGCTGCGCGTGCTTCGCAGCGGTTTTCTGGTTCAGGGCGACTGGGCCCACTGCGTCACTGATTCCCAGCGTCCTGCTATGAATTGCAGGCCAAGCGGCCATACCCCGTTAGCCGTGAATACTCAGAAGCGTCGTTCCGCACGCCCGGCCCCCAATCAATCAAGGTGGGCGATCGAAATTGCAATGGCCAGGAGAAGGGCTCCGACACCAATGCCGATGCCGATGCCGATGTTTCTCGCAGTTGAGTGGCCTCGGTTTTCCTCGACTTTCGCAACGTCTGCATAGCGAATCGTGGTCGGCGCATCAGTCTTCCGGTCGCGGATCACGAAGTTGTCTTCACCGGCTTGGGCTATGTAGCCCTTTGTTTTCGACCCATCTTTCAGTCTAATAGTGGCCTTCGCCTTGGCCCCCACTCCCAACTTGGCAATCTTAATCTTAACCTTTTCCACTAATGCTGCTTGCGCATCGGCCTGTCGGGTAGTAGCTGGCCTGGTAGCTGCAGCGAGTTCAACTGCCGCGGCTGGTTGGGTCGTGTGTTGGGCTGTTACCGGCGTAGCAATAGTGGCAAGGAGTAGCAAACAGGAGAGTAAACAACATAAGTTTATTTTCACCATGACAGGTTCCTCAATTCGTGAATCCACGGCTCGGTTGCTGCACAACCTGAATCGAATGCCGCGGTCTCCTTTTCAAGTTAGGGTTAGAGTCCACGTTTGGGCAACTGCAATGATGGTGCCACGTTCGGGATTCGAAATGCAGAGTGCAAAAAGGGCAGGAGACTGTTTAGCCTTGCCATCCATGAGTGGCTAAAATACTTCGGATGCAACAAGCATCCGACACTTCAACGAGAAATACCGGAGTTGGTAAAGAGACGAGCGGAATGGTCCGTAATAAGAACCTGAGGACAAGACAGGCAGATCCGCGAGCCGCTCGCCCCTGACTAAACATCCACCTCAGTAAGTGGTAACGTATTTTCATTCACAAGGTAGTCAACTTCAGTCATAGAGGTGTTTACCGTGAATAGACGGTCCTTTCTTTCAACATGCATCTCCCTGGGCGCATTGTTTGCACTTTCGGGCCGCCTTCCGATTGTTTCCGCCTCTTTTCGGCATGGTTTACAAAACAAGAGCAAGGGTTCTAAAGGAGTCAGAAAAGTGACTAAAACAGATGCCGAGTGGAAGCGCGTGCTCACTCCCGAGCAATATTACGTGACGCGGAAAAAGGGAACTGAGGCACCCTACTCAAGTCCTCTCAATGAAAACCACGAGCAGGGTGTTTTTGAGTGCGTTGCCTGCGGGCTACCCTTGTTTAGCTCAAAGGCCAAGTTTGACTCGGGCACCGGCTGGCCCAGTTTCTGGCAACCAATCGCCAGGGAAAATATCCTGGAAGAGGTGGATAACAGCTTGTCAGCAACCCGTACTGAAGTGCTCTGCGCGAGATGCGAGTCGCATCTGGGGCACGTTTTTGAGGATGGGCCAGAACCCACAGGCTTGCGCTATTGCATGAATGGTGTGGCTCTGAAGTTTGTAAAGAAATAATTCGTGCTAAACATACCTTGGCCCGAAGATTTCAAAACCAGTTTCGCGGTGCCATTGCAAGATCATAAACTTGTTTCGGTCGAACGCGGATCTCGTGCTTACTGCTTAGAGCCGGTGAGTTCCTTAATTGCGTGCCGGATGACTTCATAACATTCGCAAGCTTTACCTTTCAATCCAGCGCGGTTAACAACAGTCAAGCGCCCACGGGTGTAATCAATCAGGTCTCCATCGCGCAATTCACCCGCGGCCCTCGAAATTTCTGACCGAGTTACTCCCAGCATATCGGCAATTAGTTTTTGTGTAGTAGGAAGTTCCTCGCAATGCAATCGATCTGCAAATGTCAGCAGCCAACGACTTAGTCGTTGCTCAATCGGGTGCATTTGATTGCAAAGTGCAGTTTGGGCAGTCTCTGTGATCTGAGCCTCTAGGCGGTCAAGCACTAAATCGTGCAACACTCCACCCCGCTCAAACTCTTTGGTAAATACTTCTGGCGGCATACTATGCCCGCTGCCTTCTGTCAGCATTGCACACTTAATAATGAACACACCTTCTTTAAAAATAGCCCTTTCCCCGACCACGCTTTCGTTTCCGACAAGGCTCAATTGCAACTTCTTTCCTTCGTCGGTGCTCACTGATAGGGATGCTACGCCCTCCTCCAGAAAGTAGACGCTGTCGGCAGGTTCGTCAGACGCGTGAAGAACTTCCCCCTTACTTACAGATACTCTCTTCAAGTGAGGAATCAGCCGCTGATATTCTGCATCGGGTAAGGCGGCCAAGAGCGAATTTCTGGATTTTGGCTGGGCTCGCTTGGTCATTACCTCTCTCAGGTGACTTGAAGAGATTCTATCTTACGATAATTTGCACTCGCAGGTGTTGCGAATTTGTTGCTAGAGTGGCGGGTCCGCTTCGGACGGCAGGCAGGTTTGACGTCAGCGTGCGTTCGGGTTGAGAGCGATAGGTTATGACTTCGTAGAATAAATTAAGTACATAGCCGAAAGAAAAAGAGGGCGGATGTCCGCCCTCTCCAGACTAGAAAATCCGTACCTTACGCCGTCTTCGCGGCGGCGAGTTTGTGAAGTGTTGAAGTGGCAAGCTCAGCGGTTCCCACTCTGGGAGTTCCCTGCACCAGGTTGGTGAGGGTCTTCAACACCTCAGGATATCCAGAGACATCGTAAGCTTCCGCCGCCTCTTTCGTATCCCAGAAGCTGATAGCAATAGCTTCCGAGCGATCAGGGGCGACGAAAGTGATCTCATCACGAAATCCCTTCTGTTTGCGCAGCAGTGGGATAATCTTGCTCTCAACGATGTCGGTAAATTCTGCGGCGGTATTGGGTTTTAGTTCCATTATGACATGACGTGTAAACATGATTTAGCTCCTTCGACTTTTTAGCTGTTGACTTCAGGTGATCTGGAAGATCCCAGAGGAGCTGAGAAGGGAGTAAGCTGAACTCGGTTCGCCGCGTACCCTATCACGCACCCACGCGTTTGCCTAATCAGGAGTGTTGAAAGAATGTACAGGTGATGAATTCGCAAGGGCGTGTACGAGTCAGATCATAATAATTGTGTTGAGGTTGGCGATTAACGTCGCATCTCGTGACACCCGCTTCTTTATCCAGCGACTCCTTACTTTAGAATGAATGTTGTTGATGCAAGATATATCCTGTACTTGACATATATCCCCCATTAGCGTAAGGTGGCTTTCGAACCGAGTCAAACCATGAGCGTCAGCAACCATACCGACAAGCCGTTTACCCTTCGACTTTTCGATTCGGGATCGACAGTTGTCTTGGAGTTGACGAATCGCGGCGACCAAACCCTAAAGTCTGTAGAGATTCTCAGCATCTTTTTGAAAGACATAGAAACTCTAGGTGGTGGTCCATCCCAAGCCCACATTAGATTCGAAACGATAGAGTCGATGCAACCAAAAGAGAAGGCGGTTTTGTCTCCCAGAACCTGGATTGAAGGAAAGCCGGTAGACCCGGATCGCGACCAGTTGACACGTCTCAAAGAGATTGAAGGTCAAGTCAAACCCTACGTGCTGGACATTTCCTGGCAGGATGCACACGAGAAGATGCGCTTTCAAAGGATTCCGCTGGGACATTGATTCAGCTCGGCTCAGTGAGTCAGGAGTCTGAATCAAGAGGAAAATGAAAATAAAAACTAAACAGATTGATTGGTGCTCGGTTCCTGTCATCGTCGACGAAGCAACCACCGATCTCTTTCATATGCCGTCGCCTGATGAAAATGCAGAGCAGCAACCCGCGTTTCTTGTAACCAAATCAACGGCGGATCTGGTGTCTCAGGATTTCGATCGATACCATCCCAGCCTGCAACGCATGGCGGACAATTGGCATGACGCGAAAAAGCGAGTAATGCGGGATAAGAAAGCCCAAAAGCCATCTCAAGCTGCATGAACGGTCACAGAATCTTATGAGCCGACCAAAGCTTGTCAGTCGAGACACCAGACATTACGTAGTGAAGCGTCCGAACCAGATCCTTGGTAGCGGGTTGAGTTGGAATCAGGTGCAGGCCGAGCTTAGGGAAAAAGGCAGCGATGCGGATGAAGCGATGCTGTTCAGAGGCATTACGACCGATGACGGTACTGAATATCGCGATAAGTACGCGGATAGCCGAACTCAGGTTACCGAGCACCGTGATTAGATTGCTCTGGCTCCGGTTCCGCCAGGTTCGCGATGGCTGCAATTAATTCAAGCGGCTCGATTGGTTTCGGCACAAACATATTAAATCCGGCAGACAAGGCGCGCGCGCGATCCTCAATTCTTACATAGGAGGTTAGAGCTACAGCCGGAATATGCTTTAGGATTTCCATTCCTCTCACTTTACCAATGAGCGAATATCCATCCTCTCCCGGCATCGCCAGATCAGATACCAGAACGTCCGGCTTATACCACTCCAGCACCTGAAGCGCTTCCTCGGCCGACGCCGCGGTTTGCACTCTGGCACGCTGCCCGCTAAGCATCATCGCAAGTAATTGAAGATTATCCTGATCGTCGTCCACCAATAGCACGCGGACATTATCCAGGGAGTGAGATTCAGCTATCCGCTCCTTATACTCTGCTGACCAGGAATTCTCCTCCGACCTATCCTGGCGGTTTTTTGCAGGTCTGCTATCAACCGCAAGAGGCAATCTGATCGTGAACGTAGCGCCTTTTCCTAATCCGGCGCTGTCGGCCCTGACGCTGCCTCCATGAAGCTCAACCAAATGCCTTACGATCGCCAGGCCCAAGCCAAGACCACCGTGAGCGCGGGTGGAGGTGGAATCGGCTTGTCGGAAACGGTCAAAGATGAAAGGCAGAAAGTCCGCACTGATGCCTACCCCGTTGTCACTTACACAGAGTTGAAGGGCAGCGTCAAATCGTTCGACCCGAACCTCAATCCTACCTCGTGAAGGAGTGAACTTGATCGCGTTTGCGATGAGATTCCATATCACCTGTTGCAAGCGGCCGGCATCGCCGACTGTGTGACGAATCGACGGATCGAGAGTGACCCCCAGGTGGATGCCTTTTGAGTCGGCGGCCAACTGCACGGAATCGATGGCCGAATTGATGACTGAGGCCACATCAACCGGTCCCATGTTGAGTCGAAGCCGTCCCGTGATCACGCGCGATACATCCAGAATATCTTCGATCAATTGGGCCTGTGACTTTGCGTTGCGGTCGATCGTTTCAAATGCCCGCGCCATCGTGGCTGGATCGAGCCGGCCACTACGTAGCATATGCGACCAGCCCATGATGGCGTTCAGCGGAGTTCGAAGTTCATGCGAGACTGTGGCCAGAAATTCGTCCTTCATGCGATTGGCACTCTCCGCTTCGGCACGGGCCATCTGCTCGCGGACAAGGGAAGCTCGCAGTTCTTCCTGGGCTTCTTCTCGATGGCTGATCTCCGCCTGAAGGGTCTTTGCTTTCTGCTGTAACAGGATAATTTCGCGGAGGCGGTCGTGGTGGTTAACCAGATCGGCGTAGCTCTCGGCAGGGATCACGCGGGAGTGCGCGGTACAAACACCATTAAGCGGCTCAACGAATTTCTCACCGCCAAAAGCGTCCATTGGGTACGCGCAGAATAGAGAGAAGGAATAGTTTTTCTGCAGATCGTTCCATAACTCTTCCAACCGGATCGCGGCTGCGTAATTGCCTTCGGCCCAAAGGAGCGCGACCATCTCTCCGAAAGCTCTTACACAATTGCGGCCATCAGTAACACTCTCGATTACATTTCCAATAACTTCGTTGAAGCGCCTGGGCTCAGGCGATCCTTCCACCATAAACTTCGAGAGGGTTTCCGCTGCATCCAGAGAAACATACTGACCACGGGCTTTTGCACTCGCTAAGTCCAGCCCGTTGGCCCGCATTAGCTCATCAAGTCCTTCCCTATGAGCACTGGTGGCAACAACCAGAGCACCATCACCCGCGGTGATAGCGGTGCCGATGAAACCGCTTAGAGAGTTCAGCAAAAACCCGTCTGCTTCGTAGAACTGAACAAAGTGTTCAGACTGACTCATCCCACGCCAATCCATCTGTGCCGCAAAGATCCCCGGACTGACGTCGACAGCGTTGCTCTGAACACTCTCAGAAACCACTATTGCTTCATTAATTGGGTTGATCAAAGGAGTCTGCCTCCGAATACCGCAGAATAACTAAGGTCGTATTCTACTTAGCTTTTTGTTACAAAGCAGCAATGAAATCGCGGAAAATTGTGCTCTTTCTGTGTCCGATTGATCTGGACAATTCCACAGGCGGGTACTGAGCGTTGGAGGGTTAAATAGCCTGCTTGGACCTGCGGACCCGCGCATTAGATAACGGGCCCCCTGTTCCAATTGCTTGTTTTTTTGTGCGGCGGGTTCTTCGACTCGGCATTTCGTCGACGAACGCGAGGAGGTCGCCGGGTTGGCAGCGAAGCACCAGGCACATTTTCTCCAGGGTCTCGAAATTGATTCCGAGCGCTTTCCCCTTCTTAAAACGCCAGAGGGTGGTGTGGCTGATTCCCGTTTCCTTAGCCAACCAGTAGAAGGTCCGCCCCTGCGCCTCCAATAGCTGGTCGACTCGAATTTCAATCATAGTCTATCCTCCGTGGTAGTATTTACCACATACGAGCAATATTGTCTATGCAAGATATATTCTGCACTTGACATATAATCGGCGGCGGCGTAAGGTAGAGACCTCTGAACGGGCCGGCAGCTCAGTTGACGCTGATGATGCTGGACAGTTTTTAACCGGGGAGGTGAGGGCGGATTGAAGTTGTCCGCCCTTCCACGTGCCGGCAAAGCCGCGGGGTTCGTGGAATCATGTTATACTTTGGACCGACTGGCTGTTCTCAAGAAACGTACTCTCGACATCAGGATTAGCGCGGAACGCACCTCTCCTTGTGCCGTGTGTTGTTTTTGCAAAAAACGCGACTAGCGCCAATGGAGTCCTGATGCTCGCACGCACACCGAAACACTTCGACTTGGTCGAGCCGCGGCGCTTGATGTGCAGCGGAACAGAACCTCTCTGTAAGTGGTAGGTTCGAACAAGAGAGTAATATGAGAAATGGCAGTTAACACGTTATATGCGATGCAACGCGCCAATGGTGACTGGTTTGCACTTGACGATCACGGCAGTTTTCGAGTGCCTGTCTTTAAGAGCAGTCGCGAGGCCATGGTTGCGCGGTCGCGTGACTCCGGAATGGAATGCTTTAAACCAGTAGCGCTGGATGAGGCGGCGTTTTTGAATCTTACGACGACAGATGAAGGAAAGGCCTGCTTCTGGCTTGTAGGCGATCCTTCGATCAATCTAAGCCGCGGTCGTGCGCTGGATCATGCTCAGCTTGCCTTGATTCTTCGGAATGGTAATGAACGACTGTGATGGCGTGGGCCAACTTTTAATGAGCGAGAACTAACACACTATGGCTGTAACAAACAAAGCTACGAGAAACGATTTCAGCGATGTCGCAAACGAAGGGGTCTGGCCGGGAATAGATTCAAGGTTTCGGCTAATTATCGTCGCCGGTTTGCGAACGAAGCAACTATTACATGGCTCGCAACCACGCATCGAGACTGATCCGCTAAGGCGTAGAAACACTACTATTGCGCTCGAAGAAGTAAAGCGCGGGTTGGTTCCCTTCACGGTTCCGGCTATGAAGGACAACGACGGAGGCTTTGATCGACCTTTGAGCGGAAAATCCCAATCGATAGCCTAATCACGGTAAGCGCCAACATGACGATGAACGGATTACGAGTCTATATCAAACCCAACGGAACGGGCCCGCGTGACGGCCAGGAGATTTTCTATAGCCGCCGCGGGAATGGCCCCTTTTATCGCTGGCTCTATGAGGAGAACGCCGCCCAATGGCGCGTCTCACGCGTTATCTCGACAGACTTCACGCCGCAATCTCTAGCCATGGCCAGTTGGAAGGCCGTGCCGGTAGCGCTTCAAACGAGGTTGGGTGAACACTACCTGGAATAGGTAGCGGCCCTGCCAGGCATTAAACGTCCAGCTACAAGAAAAAATCTAAGAATTAAAGGAAAGCGATTCTTTGGTCATCCAGTCCACAACCAATCAGGTTATCAACGAAAAACTTCCTAAACTTTCTCAACTGAACTGGACCCACAGCTTTCTCGTTGTGAGCTTACACGCCGTCGGTCTCCTGGGGCTGTGGTTCTGGCCTCGCACAGTTGATCTAGTCCTGTTTCTTGGCCTGTACCTCGCGACGACGTTTGCCATCGGCATCGGATACCACCGTCTGCTTACGCATCGGGGGTTTGTATCGCCTCGTTGGATGAGACGACTGCTCGCCTGGATGGGTGCCGCGGCATTGCAGGGAGGTCCAGCGCGTTGGGCGGCGATTCACCGTCGTCACCATCAGATGGCGGACAAGCATGGCGATCCTCATTCACCACTGATGGGATTTTTGCACGCCCACGTAGGCTGGGTAATGACTCGTGACGCAAAAGAGGGGAGCGATTACCGCGAGATTGTGCCCGACGTTCCCGGAGTCGATCCGTGGTTGCGCGTCTTGGACTATAAGGTTTTGTTCGTCATGCCCTGGGTGCTTACTGCGTTGTTTTGTTTTGCAGTGGCAGGCTGGCGCGGTGTGTTATGGGGAACGGTGCTGAGAACTCTCACCCTGTGGCACCTGACCTGGAGTATTAACAGTGTCTGCCATGTACTGGGAAAGCGCCCGAACATGACTCGCGACGAGAGCCGGAACGTTTGGTGGCTGGGACTCTTGACGCTCGGAGAAGGCTGGCACAACAACCACCACGCGCGTCCCGCGGCGGCAGTACATGGCTGGCGTTGGTACCAGATTGATATCTCAGGATATGTCATTCGACTGATGGCCCGCGCAGGTTTGATCCGGAACGTGATAAGAGAACCTCAGCTCTAGGTTGAATGTCTTTCCTCTTTTTGGTTTCCTGATCTACACTGGTTTCGTCTCCTGCCCCCTCAAACAATACCCGATGTCAAGAAACGGACGGTGTATGCAGGCGCGTGAGTTTTATGTTGTTTGGGTTTTCGTGGGCACCTGTTTGCTCACGACTCTGATAACGGGAGCCGCTGGCCCATCCATGTCGGAAACGGCCACCGCCCAGTCGTCCGAATTGCCTTCGCTGTTCCTGGGGTCACCAATTACCGGTCTCACGCAGCCGGTCAGCATCACACACGCCGGCGACGGTAGCGGGCGAATCTTTGTCGCCGAACAGACCGGTCGAATCCGCATAATCAGGAACGGGACACTGGTTTCGACTCCGTTTCTAAATATCAGTAGCCGCATCTCAACTGGCGGTGAACGTGGTCTCCTCGGACTGGCTTTTCCTCCCGGCTTCGTTACCAAACAATATTTCTACGTTAACTACACCAGTCCCGCCGGCGACATCGTGATCGCCCGCTACCGAGTTAGTGTGGGTAACCCAGACACTGCTGACTTCAATAGTGAACAAGTTGTCCTGGTCGTAAACCACCCCAACTTCGCAAATCATAACGGCGGTCAACTGGCCTTCAGTTCGCTAGACGGCTTTCTCTACGTCGGCACAGGTGACGGTGGAGGCGGCGGTGACACAGCTAATAACGCGCAGAATGGGAACCAACTGCTCGGAAAGATTCTGCGTATCGATGTCGAGACGGGAAGCCCCGCAACATACACGGTGCCCGGGAGCAATCCGTTTGTCGGAATGGCGGGATTTCGGCCCGAAATCTGGGCCCTGGGGTTGCGAAACCCTTGGCGCTTTTCGTTCGACCGTCAGACCAATGATCTGTTCGTCGCCGATGTCGGCCAAAGTAATTTTGAGGAAGTGAATTTTCAGCCGGCCTCTAGTACGGGGGGCGAGAATTACGGTTGGAGGATCATGGAAGGTTTCCACTGCTTCAATCCGATGAACTGCAGTTCGGCTGGATTGACGCTGCCCGTCACCGAGTACAACCATACTTTGGGGGAATGTTCGATCACAGGTGGTTATGTCTATCGGGGAGAAACATATCCGCGCATGCAGGGTCTGTATTTCTACGGCGACTTCTGTTCGGGACGGATCTGGGGATTGCGGCGAGTCAGCGGAGCCTGGCAAGCCACCGAACTGCTTGACACGACATTGGGAATATCGACTTTCGGCGAAGATGAGCAGGGGAATCTCTACGTCGCAAACTACAATAACGGCACCATCTTCACCGTTACTGATAATGGACCTGCGCCAACCCCGACGCCCACCCCAACTCCGACACCCACTACAACCCCCACACCCGATCCGACGCCGATCACTTCAACTGTGCAATTCAGCGCCACACAGTTTCAAGTAACGGAGGATTGCACTGGCGTGGTTATAGGAGTAACCCGAACCGGGTCCATGGATGCGCTTCAAACAGTGGGATACGTAACCAACGAGAACTCGGCCAACCAGGAAGGCGATTTTACTTACGCTGAAGGTAACCTCGTGTTTGCTCCCGGCGAGGTAGAGAAGAGCTTTACCGTGCTGATCACAGAGGATGCTTACGCCGAAGGAACAGAGAGCTTTACACTGGAGTTGCGAAATCCGGCCGGCGGGACAAGTCTCGGTAATCCGAGCACGTCGATGGTGGTTATCATCGATGATGAAACGGTTAACGGGACCACAAATCCGATTGATGATAACGTGACGTTCCCGGCCCAGCACTACCACGATTTTCTCAACCGTGAGTCGGACCCTCAGGGCCTGGCCTTCTGGACAGGGCAGCTTCAATTGTGTGGTTCAGACCCGGTCTGCCTGGACTATCGGCGGGAGAATGTTTCCGCCGCCTTTTTTCTCTCAGTAGAATTTCAAAGCACGGGGTTCCTCGTAATCCGCATGTACAAAGCCTCGTTCACCGAAAGTACTGCTCGCCCGCTTGGATTACCGCGCTACACCGAGTTCCTACGCGACACGCAGGAAGTTGGCAGAGACGTCGTTGTTGGCCAGGGAAGTTGGGAACAGCAACTTGCCGATAACATTCTCAGCTTTGCCAGAGCATGGGTGCAGCGCGCAGACTTCAGCGCCAGTTTCCCCACCAGCATGCCGGCGGCTGACTACGTCGATGGCTTATTTGAAAATTGTGAGGTGGTTCCAACTACGGCTGAACGTGATGCTGCCATCGCCGAGTTTGGTGCGCCGGGTGTCGACGGACGGGCCCATGCGCTTTTGTCCGTGATCAACAGCGGATCGGTTTATAACCGGCAGTACAACTCTGCAATTGTGCTGATGCAATATATCGGCTACTTGAGACGGAATCCGAATGATGCGCCCGACACAAGCTTAGCAGGATATGACTTCTGGCTTAACAAGTTGAACCAGCACAGCCTGCCGGGTGAGGACATGCGCGTCAATACAATTGCACTCGGTCGCGTTAAGCGCGCTGAGATGATCAAGGCTTTCCTCAAGGCTGCCGAATTCCGTGAACGTTTCTTTCACGAGTGATCAAGACTCTGTTCGGTAAGAAGGATCTGTTTGGCTTCTTAGTTGCCGATTTTGCGCGGATGACTTTGAACAACCATCAGTTTACTTGTGCGTTAACGGCCCGGCTAACTTCGAAAATGACTGAGTGGTCCGAGAAAGATACGACAACCCACCAGGATCACGTCATTGCGCATGTGCTCGGCGCAACCATGCTCGGTTACTTCATTCATGACGAAGCCTGGTACGCTCTTCTCGATATCGGTTTCATTTGGCTGGTCTATTTGGACGGCGAAATGGGTTTGCTGCCGCATCCGGTTGCCATTGGCGAGTTGGCCGTCGATGAAGAAAAACGCTCTGAGATTCAAGCTGATATCGATCTGCTGTTGCGCCAGGGGCCTGGAGCCGAAGGATTAAAACAACTCAGTCATGCGCCGGTGGAATGTTTGATTGAAAAGGTCACGTTTTATACCCGAGGCGATGGGCGAAGACTGTTGATTTCAGGTGAGGAAAACAGTCTGGCCGTAGATACTTCAATGAGTTCCGGCGAGATAAAGGTAACAGGGGTCTAGACGCCCCTACAATTATTAGCGCCGCAGTTACCAGAACCGCGGCGCACTAATGAATTTAGGATGCTGTAGACTCTCACCCACTGACGATGATCTGATTATCGACTTGCTTCACGCCGTTGACGTTCCGGATCATCTTTTCGAATTGCGATTTAAGGCCCTCGCTTTTTACAGTCCCGATCAAGGTTACTTTGCCATCCAGTACAGAGACAGTGATTCCCAATGGCGCGAACGTGGTATCTTCCAGAATCCTCCTGTCTATCTCAACCTGAATCGCCGCATCGTTCGAACCGCTTGAAGTGGAGCCGCCCGCTGAGGGTTGGGTCACTATGATCGGCGCTTGCTGCGGTGCTGCCGGCGCCTGCTGAATAATCACAGGCGGTTGCTGCTGCGCTGGTTGCTGGACGATGGTCGTTTGAGGCGGTGCAGTTTGCTGCGTCGCGAGATCATCGCTCACTGTATCGGTTGTCTGGCCGCTCATAAAAAACAACACAAGGATCGTTACCAGCGCAACTGCCAGCACCACAATCACTCCCACTGTTGCTCCTGAGACGCCTTCACGCTCAGGCACTCGAGCCGCTTCGGTTTGTGTGACCTCTCTCCGGGCTGTGGGTGTCTCAACAACTACTCTACTTTTTTTTGACTCTGCTTCGTAAGCCATCTGCTTCCTCCTATGATTGAGTCCGGTCCAAGCTCAGACTCATAAAAACATTCAATTCAGAAATCCTTCTATGTGGTTGAACAGTTATGTACCCTTATGCCAAAGTGCAATCGGCATTCCCGCGGGTCATAGGGGTGGTTTTTACTTCCCGGACGCAGAAATCCTACGGGATTTTGGCTTGTTTGGATTGGGCGGTTCATTGAGACGGTCGACCTCGGCTTGCGGCCGGCCGTATGATTTCGATTCTCCCCGTTAGGCTCCGTGGTCAGATTAAGACACCCTCCAAGGTGCGTAATCGTGAAACATAAATGTGGACTCTCAGGCGAGAAACGAACTCATTCCGTCGAAATCTCTTCTCACCTTCCTGTTCTTGATACCTCAAACTGGTTGACGCGCTGCCATTTGTCCGTTTGATTTCCATTTACGATTTACGATTTACGAATTACGCTACTCACAATGACTACCGCAATTGTCTACCACCCGTTGTTCCAGGAGCATGACACCGGCCCCGGCCATCCTGAGTCTCCCTCACGTTATGCCGTGGTGATGGAGGCGTTGCGCGGAGATACGGAACTCTGGCCCAAACTTCTTGAGACTCAGGCGCGGGAAGCACCACGTGGGGACGTTCAGGCTTGCCATACGCTACAGCACTACAAGGCCGTGGAGCGCGCTGTCAGCGAAGGCATTGGTTACCTGGACGTCGATACCGTGGTTTCGATGCGCTCGATGGACGCAGCTCTGCGCGGCGCTGGAGCGGCTTGTCAGGCCATCGACCTGGTAATGAGTGGTGAAGCAACCAATGCTTTTGTCCCGGTGCGCCCTCCCGGTCATCACGCAACAGCCGAGCGCGCGATGGGATTCTGCCTCTTCAACAACGTCGCCGTGGCCGCCCGCTACGCGCAAAACCACTACGCAGAGATCGAGCGGGTGGCGATTGTCGATTGGGACGTTCATCATGGTAACGGAACACAAGGCATCTTTTATGACGACCCCACAGTCTTCTTCTTCTCGATGCATCAATATCCATGGTATCCAGGGACCGGATCTCGCGGCGAAACCGGCATTGGTCGAGGGAAGAACTACACGCTGAATGTCCCCTTGAAAGCTCAAACGAGGGCCGCAGAACAGAAGCGAATGTTCGACGCTGCGCTTGGTGAGATAGCCTCAAAGTTCAAGCCTGATCTGGTAATCTTGTCCGCGGGTTTTGATTCCCACCAGGGCGATCCCCTCGGTCAGCTGCTGCTCGAAGACGAGGACTTCATCGCGATGACACAGACGTTAAAGCAATGGGCGGGCAACACCTGCAAAGGGCGGCTGGTTTCATGTTTGGAGGGGGGGTACAACCTGCGCACTCTTGGTCGAACCGTCCTCACTCACGTTACCGAACTCTTTAGAGATTCGTAGCCTGAGCGCTGACACAATTCACGCCTGACAGACGCATATAAAAGTTTGAATAGAAGCATTACGGTGGAGTAAACTCAGGCTCACTTAAACCGTTTCGGGATGCGATGCCTGAGGGGTTAGGTTTAGAGCCGCTACAAGTTTCTGGCCACTCTTGAACCAGCCAATCGAAAAAGCCGCAAAACCAGCTAGTGCCAGCGCTCCGAAACCAGCGAGGCAGACACCTCAGTTTCGTCCTTCCAGGAGAAAAAGCGTCATGCCAGACCTTGAAATCACTTGCACCGAATGTGGAAACCCTTTCCCGTTCACCGAACGCGAGCAGGAGTATTACAAAGAACGCAATCTGACTCACCCGAAACGCTGCAAGCCCTGCCGAGATGCGCGTCGAGCTAATTTTGGCGGCTCGAGAGGACCCGGTGGAGAGCGGCAGCGATTCGACATCACCTGCGATCAATGCGGTAAGGCAGACACCGTCCCGTTCAAGCCCTCCAGCGGTCGACCGGTGCTCTGCGGCGAATGTTTTAGTGCAAGTCGAGCAACTCAACAGGGAAGCTAGCTGATTTCGATTATCAGAATAGGCAGAAGGTTTCCCAAGTAAGTTACGGGCATGTGCGTTCGCTGGAATAAGAAAGGATTCGACGCAGTAAGCAGTTTCATTAGTGGATTTCTGCGCCTTTGATGCAGTTAGATTTGGGCCATGGGTTACCAAACGATTCAACTCGAAATGTGCGGCGCTGTTTGCGTGATTACGCTGAATAGACCAGAGTCGCTAAATGCACTAACCCTCGAGGTTGGTGTCGAGTTCAAAGCGGCAGTGGCTGATGCTCGTGCGAGGGCTGCCCGCGCGATAGTATTGACGGGAGCGGGCAGGGCATTTTGCGCCGGCGGTGATCTTCGAGAGATGCAGAAGATTGCACAGCGGGAAGGCAAGGTCGAAGCATTCTTCGACGAGCCGTTGCGCGTGCTGAATGAATGTTTGTTGTCGATCCGGCAGACGCCGGTGCCGTTTATCGCCGCGGTCAATGGCGCTGCATCGGGAGGCGGTTGTAATTTTGCGCTCGCGTGCGATTTGGTTGTGGCCGCGGAAAGTGCGCGATTTAATCAAGCTTTTATCAAAGTTGGGTTATCTCCCGATTGTGGCGGCACCTTCATTTTGCCGCGTTTGGTCGGGTGGCGTCGCGCTACAGAACTGCTGATGACGGGAGAGGTAGTTAACGCGCTACAGGCATTGGAAATGGGAATGATCAATGCCGTCGTTGCCGACGCCGAGTTAATGCCGCAGGTGATGGCAATGGCTGAAAAATTGGCCAGCGCACCGACGGCAGCTATGGGCAGAATCAAAGAATTGTTGGAAGCAAGCGCAATAAACGATTATGCCGGGCAGCTGGAGTTGGAGAGAAAAGCGCAAATTCAATCGGGACATACAAAAGACTTCAAAGAGGGCGTCGCGGCATTTATAGAGAAGAGGCCACCAAAATTTGTGGGCGGCTAAGTTTCGGAATAGTTCCTCAGGGATCGCGAGCCGCTGAATTATTTTGGCGGCTCTTTCAATTGGGTGCCGGGTGGAACAGTGGCATAGACTTTAGTCTGTGTTGCCGGATGAGTGAGACGGCGACTGGTTGAGCTAGCGTGGGTTGAGATCACAGACAGAAGTCTGTGCCACTTGCGGCACCTGACAGTTCTTATGACTTCACTAACTTACATACAACTTGTGCGCAGCAATCGCTCATTCAGGCAATTGCTGGCCGGACAGGTAATTTCGGAGCTCGGCAATTGGTTCAATTTCATCGCCGCGTTGGGCCTGGTCCGTTCGATCTCGGATGGCGCAGCCGAAGTCACCACCATCATGTTGGTCGCACGGCTGCTTCCATTCACCCTCTTCGCCCCGCTTGCCGGCGCCTTTGTCGACCGTTGGTCCCGCCGCACCGTGATGATTGTTTCTGACCTCGCACGGATCCTTGTCGCTCTAAGTATGCTGCTGGTGCGCGGGCCTGAGGATCTTTGGATCGCTTATGCCGCGACTGTGGCACTGTCATTCTTCGGTGCTTTTTTCGAGGCCGCCAAAAATGCTGCAGTCCCCAACATCACGGGTGACCGCGATCTACTGGCGGGAAATGCGTTAATGTTTTCGTCGCGCTTCCTGCTAATGGCTTTTGGCGCCGCGCTCGGTGGCTGGACCGCAGCGAGCGTTGGCTACCAGGCAGCCTTTGTAGTTAACGCCATATCCTTTGCTGTTTCGGCATATTCAATCTGGCTAATTCCGGATCGCGAAACAAGACGCTCTGAAGTGCCAGGTGCGAGAGAAGCATCAGGGTCCGAGACGCGGAGGCCAAGTTACTGGTCAGATATTCGTGAGGGTTGGTCATACATTCTGAGCCATGCACCGGTCGCGGCAATTCTGGGGATTAACATCCTCTGGGCCACCGGGGGTGGCGCCATCAATCTGATCTCGGATCGCCTCGGGGGGTTAGTATTCGCGGGCGAGCGCGGAATCAGTGGCGATGGAGCGGTGGCGGCACTCTATTTCGCTGCCGGCGTCGGACTGTTTATCGGAATGATGATCGCACGGCGGGTCGGGGCTTACCTCGAAGTTGCCGGGCAGACGGTCAGTTTCATCGGCTGGGGATTGGTCCTGCAGGGCCTTATCTTCGCGCTGATTGGAGTGATGCCCAGTCTCTGGCTTGCCTGTCTCTTGCTCTTCATCTCCCGTGTTGTCCTGGCTGCGGAATTTGCGGTGCAGGAAACTCTGTTGATGCGCCTGGTGCCCGACAACCTGCGCGGGCGCGTATCGACCACAGATCGCGCCTCGGAACTACTCGTCTGGAGTTTCTCTACCGCGGTTGCGGGTTGGTCGCTTCGCGCTATCACTCCGCGAACCCTGACGATCATTTCGGGCTTGCTCTCGGCAACCTCCGGCATCGTTTGGTTAGCGTTGTTTGCTTCGCGTCGAGTGCGGCTCCCGCGAAAAATTGGGTACGGGCTAGACGCTGGTCACTCGAGCGCGGCGCCGGTTCCCTCAGAGCTCGCTGATGGCGGGTAGCATTTTCAGCAGGTTAGTTTCGTCCGAGGGGCAGCGTATAGGTTGACTTTGCGATGGAATGAGATGTTAACAGCGGGAAAGGCTCGTATCAGGCCTCAGCTCGGGAATGAATAAGCCTGCGTATGCGGTCTGCGAAGAGCACATCGATTTTCTTAGGTTCGATGATTGCGGTGACTTCTCCCGGACCCCACATCGGATGGACCATCACCTGGCCCGTGCGGTAGGTGCGGGACATGTCATAAGGTTCACTTTGGACCGATTTGGAGCGGGACCCTGTCAATTTGGTACCACTCGAAAAAGAACTGCGGGTACCACATTTCGGGCAAGTAACGCGCGAGACTAACCCGCGCTTGGTAACAGAAGCGACTACGTGGCCGCGCTCTTCGCCGCATACCGCACATAATTTCTCTACGCGATCCCCAATCGCGTAAGTAGGTTTCTCCATAAGCCCCCTTTTAAAAAGTTGATGCCCGAGAGAAGGAGTAAAACGGCAGTAATAATGCACGATCTAATTTAGGCTTGCAAGTTTCCAAAAATTGGAGATGGTCCAGTGACCTGCCGGGCATGATCACATTTTCGACACTTTTATTCGCCGCGTAACCTCTTTAAAAATAGCCTCTTATGCCGCTTACATAACTATTACAACCGCTATGATCCTAACTTGCTACGATGGCTTCAGTGGGTTGCATCGAATGATTGCGACCAAAACTTTTGCACGGGGGAGTCAGCGATGAGCACGACAATAAGAAGCATGAACAAGACGGATAACGGGATACGCAATCATCAACAGCTGGAAAGCATCAACTGGGTAACTGCAAGCTTCATGGTGATATTTCACCTGGGAGCCATAGCAGCACTGTTTATGTTTAGTTGGCCGGCATTAGCGGCAACCCTCGTACTGTGGTGGGTTTCGGGAAGCCTGGGCATTGGGATGGGCTTTCACCGGCTACTTACACATCGTGGCTTTAAGACCCCGAAAGCGGTCGAATATTTTTTAACTTTATGCGGGGCACTTGCCCTGGAAGGCGGGGCCATCAACTGGGTAGTCACGCATCGCATTCATCATGCTCATACGGACGCTTCCGGCGATCCACATACCCCCCGCGATGGGCGCTGGTGGGCCCACATGGGATGGATTCTACGCGGCACCGCGCAACAGCATGAGAAGAGCGTAATGCAGCGCTATGCGCCCGACCTGATGAAAGACCCTGTCCACGTTTGGATGAATAACCTGTATTTTGTACCGCTAATTATCTCCGGCATTGTTCTGCTTGCTTTAGGCGGCTGGCCGGCATTGTTTTGGGGCGTCTTCCTGCGAGTTACCGTAGGTCTGCATTTCACCTGGCTGGTAAACTCCGCAACACATCTCTGGGGCACCCGACGCTTTTCAACGAACGATGATTCAACCAATAGCTGGTGGGTGGCTCTCCTTTCTTTTGGCGAAGGTTGGCACAACAATCATCACGCGCACCCACGCGCTGCCAAGCACGGCTTGACCTGGTATGAGATTGATATCAACTGGTATGGCATTCGAGCGTTGCAGCTCCTTGGTTTAGCAAAAGGAATCAGGCTCATTAGCAAGGAACAGATAGCCGCTGCGAGGAATCCCGGTCTTATTGAGTTGAAAAAGGCCGCATAGAGCGGCAGTAGGCAGACGGCAGTAGGCAGTAGGCAGAAAAATCTGCTTACTGCCTTTGTCTTTTCCTGCCTCCTGCACCTGCCGTCTGCCTCCTCCTTCCTGCTCTCGCTGACTAGCCTTACAATGGTCCTATGCCTGTCGGACGCCGCAAATCGATAGCCTTCTTCATAACTCTGGGCGCTTGTCTGGTGGTGCTGGCAATTGTCCTAAATGTGAGCTGGATTCTGTTCAATTGGCGGCAGGTAGCGCTCCTGGTCTTTGGCATCATCTTCTTCCCGATGATCATTGTGGGCCTGGTTCTTAACACCACCTTCCTGATACGTGAGATTAGACGCAATGAGCAGCACGACGCGTTTATCAATGCCGTAACTCACGAGCTCAAGACGCCTCTAGCTTCCATCCGACTGTACCTGGAAACATTGAAGACGCGGAAGCTGGATGAGACGCAGCGAGAAAACTTTTACGACATTATGCTCGCCGATAGCGACCGGCTCCTGCAAACTGTCGAGCAAGTCCTGCGAGCCGGACAGGCGTCGCAAAAGCAACGCCGGCTTAGCCCGACAATTATTGACCTGGGAGATATGGTGCGCGAGTGTCTGGAGCTGACGCGGGTCCGGTATAACCTGGCGCCTGAGTCAATAAGCTTGGACGAGTCGATGAACGGGGACCGCGCTCGCATTGCTGGAGACGCAGACGAACTGCGCGCGGCCGTCTCCAACCTGCTCGATAACGCCATCAAATATTCGGATAAGGACGTCCACATTTCGGTTGAGGTGGCGGCCCTTGATGACAAGCGCGTGGCCGTTCGCATTTCCGACCGCGGCATCGGTATCCCGCCCGGTCAATTAAAGCGGATCTTCAAACGTTTCTATCGTGCCCCTGGACTCTTCATGGCCCGCGTGAAGGGGACCGGTTTGGGCCTCTTCATCGTTCACTCTATCGTCGAGAGACATGGCGGTCGGGTTTTCGCAGAAAGCGAAGGGGTGGGCCAGGGCAGCACTTTTACGATTCAACTTCCGAGAGCTTAATGCATGAGTAGTGTACTGATCGTTGAGGATGAACAACACCTCGCGGACGGGTTGCGCTTTAACCTGGAAGCTGAAGGGTACACAGTGGACACGGTCAGCAATGGCGAAGCGGCACTTTCGCTCTTGTTGGAAGGCGAGCAGCCATTCGACGCTGTAGTTCTGGACGTGATGCTTCCTGGTAAGGATGGGTTCACGGTGGCCGCCGAGCTGAGGGCGTCGGGAGAGTTTGTGCCCGTGCTGATGCTAACCGCGCGTGGTCGCCCCGAAGATGTGTTGCACGGTTTTGAATCCGGAGCCGACGACTACCTTCCCAAGCCATTTGAACTCTCTGTGTTCATGGCCCGCCTCAACGCGTTGTTGCGCCGTCGCGAATGGTTTCAAAGGGACCTTGCCGGAACGGACCGCGCCGCAAGTGAGCTGCTTTCAAACGAGGTTGGCGGCGGTCCTGATGAGGAGGTGTTTGCGATTGACGGCAAAACTATCGACCTCAGGGCTCTGGAGCTGCGCACTCCCGATCAAATTGTGCGGTTGACTTTAATGGAAGTTCAGTTGTTGCGTTATTTGATCCGGCACGAAGGCAAAGTGGTTTCGCGGAAATCAATTCTGGAAGATGTTTGGGGCCTCCATGAAGACACCGACACGCGAGCCATCGACAACTTCATCGTGCGCCTGCGAAAGTATCTCGAAGATGAGCCCTCAAATCCCCGTCACTTGCTCACCGTGAGGGGTGTTGGTTATCGGTTCGTCGCCGGATCTGGGAAAATCTAGCCTGCTAGGGGGCGGCCGGAGGAATTTTGCCCGACGGTAGAATGAGGGGCTGGTTGCCTGGTGAAGTTGATCGCTGATTTCGTCAATACTCAAGACTTGCCGGCCGTAATAATCGAGGCCCGGACGCCGAGCAGATCCGAAAAATCTTTGCTGTAGATTGCGTCGACCTTTCGGGTCCGGCCCACAGTCTCGACTAGTTCCTCGCTGGAGATAAAACCGTTCTCGGTTTGAGCGATTGCCCAGATGGGAATGTGAGAAGCCGTTTTGAGCAGGTCTTCGACAAACCCCAGATACTGTTGTTTACTCTGTACTGGAGCCCCAAGCTTGCCCGCTTGCTGCTGCTTAAAATCGTTCCAAAACTCATCACCGCCACGCAGCCATTCTTCTCGCCAGCCGGAAAGTATTTCTCGAGATGGCTCCGACTGCAAGATCGGCGAAGGTAACCTCAGGAACAGCAAATCAGTGTGTTGTCGCTCTGCGACAAACATGCGCACATCCTGGTTTGTGCTGAGGTTGCGTAGTGAATTGTCATAAGGCGTGGGGAAAACCTGACTCAGTTGCCGGAAGACTTTGGATAGAGACAGAGGCTGGCGCAACATCAGGGTGTCCTTGTCAAACGAAAGCGCGTAGTCGCCTACCATCATTCCCAGAGTCAAAGCGGCGGCCCGCTTGTATTCCGAGTCGAGCCGTTCGGCACTGAAGCGCACATTATCCAGCCACCAGGCGTCAGTCTCATTAAACCACTTTGCCAGGGCGGGATTATCCAGCCGGTCGCGAGGCACGTAGGCATCCTGAAGTACAATCGACAAATCGTTGTCCGTTAAGCGCTCTGCAAAATTTTCTACGAGTGCGGTGGCTTTTGTGAACGACCAGAGCATGGGATCATTTGTGGCGACCCGGACTTTCCAGCGCTTCAGTTGGAGTGAGAGATGTGGCTCGCCGGTAAAGGGAAGGGCGGCCGAGGAGAATTTCAGGCGCCGCAGTACACCCAATTCAAAAGCCAGCCAGCCGCTGGAAAATGTGCCTGAACCTGAATACGCCATAGTTATGAGTGAAACGACTCCGTAGGGTGTCTGCTGTGCCTGTCAGAACCGACTAGCTACCGGGTTATTCTCCATTCGTCATTTGGCCTTGTTTACTTCTTGTTCGCGTTCGTCCGTGTGATTTAGTGGATCGTTCTGTTCCTCGGCCATGCAAACGATCCACGAAGTGACACGAAGCAACACGAAATAATATTCAGAAAAATGGCCAAGTGAAAAATGTCAAATGGAAATGATCCGGTTGCTACCGATCCTCGGTTCTGACAAGCAGGTGATCGAGCGAAAGGAACAAATTTACGACCCGAGGATCGAACTCTATTCCCGCCCACTCGATGATCACGTGCCGCGCCTCGACCAAGCTCAGGGCCGGACGAAAGGGACGCCCATCGGTTAATGCTGCATAAGAGTCGGCAACACGCAGAATTCGGGCGGCCAGGGGAATCTCGTCGCCCCTGAGAGCATCGGGATAACCACAACCATTCCACCATTCATGGTGCCAGCGGACGAATAACTGCGCGGCGCGACTTGCTCCAGCACGCGAAGCTTCTTGCTCGCCGATCACCGGATGTCTTGCCAGGTCTATTCGTTCTTCTTCGGTGAGTGCTTCAGGTCGTGAAATGTAGTCTCGCTCCATCGCCGTCTCACCCAGATCATGCAACAAGGCAGCAACACGCAAGGATTTGCGGTCTTCAGCTCCAATATGGACCAGCTTCGCGATCTCGTCCGCGACAGCCGCAATACGTACGGCATGGGGATTTATATACCGTTCGAACTGATCACTGGTCGCGGCTAACCGCAAAAACGCTTCGCTGGCAACCGAGTCATTAATTGAGGTGGCCGACATATGATTAGCCTCTTACCGGGTGGCGCGAGTAGTTTCCAGCTTGTCCATTAATTTTCGGGCCGCCGCGTTGTTTGGTTCGAGAGAGACTGCGCGCTCGATTTCGCCTTCGGCCCGTTTGAAAAAGCCAAGCTCGAAGAACAACTCAGCGAGCATTATCCGATAGGAAGCGTTATCAGGATCGAGCTTGATCGCTGCCTGTAGTTCAGCCTCGGCGAGGCGCCGCGTGTCCTCGCCCGCTGCTAGAGCGGAGCCATAGTAAGCTCGGTAACGGGCCTCCTGTGGTACCGCACGCACGGCCGCCGCTAGCCTTGTAACCGCGAACTTCGCCTGGCCTTGCTGTAGCGCCGCGTAGCCTTCCTCAAAATTGTTCTCAGCACGCGCTGACTCACTTCCAGCCACAGAGGCGGTTCCTGCTTCCGAAGCGCTGGTTCCGGCTTCTTTGACGACTTTCTTCGGGGCGGACTGGGCGAACTTCTTAGACTTCTCCAAAGCAGCAAGTTTAGCGTCATAGCCTGAACGCCGTCTTGCATCCATGAGGGTTTCGTAGGCCTGAGTGATTCGCGCGAATGCCGATTCGATGCGCGAATGCAACGTTGCCGAGGTCTGCAAATGGAATTTATCGGGATGGTAAAGTCTGGCCAGAGAGTAGTAACTGTTCTTTATTCTCTCTGCCGGTGCGGATGAAATGACGTTCAGTACTTCGTAGTGAGTGCTGGCGCCGTCAAGTCGGATCAGGAATGCGTCGAGATCTGCTATCTGGGTTTCCTCAAATACTTCACCCGAGGGCGGAAGCGACTCGGGGCTCGACGGACGAACTGCCTGGGTATGACTTGCTGCAGTTCGTTGTCTTGCTTGCAACAAATTCGGTTTCAGCTCTCGTTCCATAAAGCCTCCAAGAACGAGACCGTAGATGGTTCGGGTCGCTTCCATTTCCGCCAGACCGCTCAGTGCGATCAGTTCGCTAAGCTTCATCGGGCTGTCCAGGCGCGAGATCACGAATCCCTCAGAGGGCAAAAGGTCGTTAAAATCAGGAACCGTGGCGCTAGGTGAGATCAGTTCCTCGTCAGAAGGAAACTGCGCGGCGATCAATTCCAAACTCATTCGGCGAGTAGCTTCCAACAGGAGTCCGGAAGTATCTAGTTTCACTCTGATAGAGTCTTCCAGGAGGCTGCGGTCGTCGAACTCCCATGTGCCTTCAGCCCAAAGCAAAGCCATCCGAAGGATGTTGCCAACCTGCCTGGTAAACACGGATTCTATCGTTTGTCGTTCGATGACACCTTTGCTGATTAGCGCCGCCGCCAGCGTCAGGTCCGAACGATTGCCTGAGGCTGAGAGCTCTGATGCGGAAACAAGACCTTGTTTCTTGAGATACTCGGCTAGACGCAACTCCCGAAGATTTGAAGCTGCATAGATGATTTCACCGTTCTCAAAATAAAGCGCGGCCTTAACGCTCTGGTGCTGTAGCCGCAATGTGCCCGAGAGGTCTTTCAAAGAGACCTCGCGTACTAGTTCGGCAAGCGGTCGGTCACTTAATTGGCCCTTCATCGGTGGTTGCGAGACGATCTGGTGTAACTCCTACAGGGGTGCGCGGGAAGCTTCGCTCAAGCATGATAGCGCACGAATCGGGAAAAGAAGAAGTAGGACTTTGACACCTGTCTCATGGGGCTCTATATTGAAGACCCCAATCAATTTAAGTCATCGGCGCCCGGGATCGTTAGCCTTAAGGGATAACGACACGTTGTAATGTTATGGGTCAGCTAGTCAGTAATAATCAAATTCAGACCGAAAACCCCGAACGCGACGAGGCTGCGAGCGAGTTGGCCCTGAAGTCCGATGCCCATGAAAGAGTCGAGCAACTCATCGAACAATTAAAGTTGAGAAGCGCTGAACTTGAAAATGCCAACCGTGAGCTGCGGCGCATTTCACATTATCGTTCCCTGTTTCTGGCACGCATGTCGCACGAGCTGCGTACGCCGCTCACGTCAATTCTTGGCTTCAGTGAGATACTGATCGATCAAGAAGAACTAACTGCCACCCAAAGCCGGTTTTGTAAGAAGATTCAGGATTCGGGATTTCAACTTCAAACCAGTCTCAATCAACTTGTAGACCTTTCGCGGTTAGAAGGAGAGCATCCCGAGCTATTTCTACAGGAGTTTTCATTGCGCGAAGTGCTGCGCGAGTCGTGTTCGGCAGTGGCACGCCCTGCCCAGATGAACCAGGTGCAGCTTGAATACGACTTCGCACCGGAAGTCACTACCGTTGTCACTGACCAGGGAAAGTTGCGCCAGATTCTCTATAATTTTCTGGGTTGGGCGGTGAGCCGCAGCTCGGGAAAACAAGTTAGTGTTTATGCGGATTTGATTGATGCGACGCTTCCATCCGAGCAGACCTATCCGGCAGGGGTCCCCGGGTTGCTCAGGATCCGGATCGACGATAGCGGCGAACATTTGGCAGATCTGTCGCGCGTATTTGATCCAGAAGGACCTTCGGGCGGTGAGGCAACCATTAACGAGCTTGGCATTATTATCAGTCATCGTCTGGTCGATCTAATAAGCGGCAACGTAACGCTTCAGAATCGCGACACGGGTGGCTTGCGGGTTCTCATTCAATTACCATCACGACCCACAAAGGGATAGCAGAAGTGCATGGAAGAGATCGCCATCCGCGAATGCCAGACGATTGAGGAGCTCGATCAGTGTGTGAGACTGCAGCGTGAAGTCTTCGGGCTCCCTGATCTTGAGATTTCGCCGCGCCGTCATTTGATTGTGTCACGTCAGGCCGGCGGCTGGACCCTGGGGGCCTTTGCGAACCACTCCCGAGACCGCATCGTTGGTTTCGTACATCATCTGGTGGCCATACTTGGCGAGGATGAAATCATTGGCTACTCGCATATGATGGCCGTCCATAAGCACTATCAGAATCTGGGACTGGGTGCACGGCTGAAATGGGCCCAGCGGGAGCGAGCGCTTGCCGAAGGCCGTCGTTTTATTAAGTGGACGTGGGAGCCAATGCAGGCCCGCAACGCGCATTTCAATCTAAACCGTCTTGGTGTGGTCGTGCGAAAGTATGGAGAGAACTTTTATGGCACCGACTACGTTACGGATCCCGAGCAGCAGACTTCCGGGGCCACAGGACTTCCCAGCGACCGTCTCTTTGCTGAATGGGAACTTTCCTCGCGACGGGTCGTGGAACTGGCACGCGGAGGTGAGCCAGTTCCTCCACCCGCACCGGTCGTTGCAATAGAGATTTCCGCAGACTGGACCGGCCTCATCAAACGAGATGTGGATCTGGCAAAGCAGGAACAGTTGAGGGTCCGGCAAGAATTTGAGCAAGCCTTCTCAGCGGGACTGGTGTGCGCTGGATTCGAGCGTTCCCCCGCACATCCGAGGTATCTGCTTTACAACGAGGCGGGTTGAAAACCAGAAAGAGCGAACACTAAATTGCAGTCAGGAAGGCGGACCCTGTCCCCGCCTCAAGCTTGAAAATCACTCAGGTCGTAAGAGCGGGGACAGGATCCGCCTTCCTCACCTGCAGATTAACGTAGCTTGAACTGTCCTTGCAACCTCTGACTTTTTAGTCATCATCATGACGTTTGTACGCTTCGATCGTTACGTTGACCGCCATGCGCGAAGTTTTACGGAGCGCTTGCAGACCCTCTGTCGCATGCCTTCAGTCGCCGCACGCGGTACCGGTATGCGTGCCATGGCGGAGGCAGTCGAGCAAATGATGCAGCGCGTCGGAATAGGCACACGTATGTTTAAGATGGGTACCGGGTATCCCATCATCTACGGAGAGTGTGGAGGTGGCCCGGAAACCTTTCTGATGTATGGCCACTACGATGTTCAGCCCGTCGGACACTTGACTGATTGGTCGGTCGGTCCCTTTGCGGCAACCATCGTAGACGGAAAACTCTACGCGCGGGGAGCGGCCAACAGTAAGGGAGATCTCGTGGCCAGGTTGGCGGCGGTCGAGGCTTATCAGAAAACGGTGGGCAAGTTGCCGATATCGCTCCGGTTTATTATTGAAGGCGAGGATGGATTGGGCAGTCAGAGTCTTTATCGGTTCACCACTCAGCATCCCGAGTTGCTGATTGCACGAGGTTGCATCTGGGACGAGGGCTATCGCGATACCAAAGAGCGTCCGGTAATCAGTCTGGGTTTCAAAGGAATTACTTTCCTCGAACTGCGAGCACACGGGGCCCGTGCAGACCTTCATTCGAAGTGGGGCGCGATTGTTCCGAATCCGGCCTGGCGGTTGGTTCAGGCTTTGGCCACCATAACTTCTCCTAAAGGGGTGATCACTATTGATGGTTTCTCTTCTCATGTGGCGCCAATCTGTGAGGAAGACGCGGAAGCCCTAAAAGAGATAGAGCTTGACGAACCAGGGCTCAAGAAGGAGTTTCGCATTGGTGGATGGGTGCGGGCCATGAAGGGACAAGCCCTTGTAAAGGAGCACATCTTTGGTCCTACATGCACCATCTGTGGGATTCAAACAGGACACACCGACGCGGGCGCCAAAACAGTCCTACCCTGCACGGCCATGGCCCGGCTCGATTTCCGGCTCGTCCCTGATCTGAGCCCGGAGTTAGTGCACAACTTGTTGAGGCAGCATCTGGATATTCGGGGGTTCAAAGATATTGAGATTATCGAATTAGGCAGCGCGCCCCTGGCCAAGGCCCCCGCAACTTCGTTAGTGGCGCGAGCAGTAATCGCACCTGCTATGGAAGTTTACGGAATGGCGCCGTTGGTTTATCCGATGGATCCTTCAAGTGGACCGGTGGGCGCTGTTTGCGGAGTCTCATCTCCGGCGACGCCAGTTGCGTCGTTTGGAATCAGTTACGCCGGCTCAAATCCGCACGGCCCCGATGAGAACATACGCGTGGACGACTTTCTGCAGAGCATCAAGTTTATCGGGCGCGTGATCAATAGTCTGGGCGAGACCACCATCGAGACTAGAACCAGAACCAGCGGCATCACCAAAGCCAGTGGTGCCCGGGAAGGAAAGGCCGCTGCTCACTAACCGGCGGCCGGGAAACAGCAATAGTCGGGAGAAAAAGTTGGCCACGGCCCAATCAATCGGAAAAGAGATCGAAAAACTGCGGGAAGAAATTCGGCGGCACGAAGAACTCTATTACGTCAAAGACAACCCCGAAATCTCCGACGCGGAGTATGACAAACTGCTCGAGCGGCTGAAGAAGCTCGAAGAGGAGCAGCCGCAACTAATAACTCCTGACAGCCCTACCCAGCGCGTAGGTGGGCGACCGGCGGAGGGTTTTCCCGAAGTCGTTCATCGCCGGCCCATGCTATCCCTCGACAATAGTTACAACATCGAAGAGTTGCGGTCATTCGACCAACGGTGCCGGAGATTGTCGGAAGGCAGGGCTCTGGAATACGTCGCGGAGCTCAAAATAGATGGTGTGTCGATTTCGCTTCAGTATGACAATCAGATTCTGGCGCGCGGTGTCACTCGCGGCGATGGACGTATTGGAGAGGAAGTGACTCAGAACGCGCGCACTATTCGCAGCGTGCCGCTCAAACTGCGTGCCGACGGAGATTCAGTTGGTAGAGAAGTGGAAGTGCGGGGCGAGGTCTTTATACCGCGAAGCGTGTTTGAGAAGACCAACGCCGAGCGAGAAGAGCAGGGGGAACCGCGCTTTGCAAATCCGCGCAACGCGGCAGCGGGCACGCTCCGGCAACTCGATTCCAGGATCGTTGCTTCGCGCAAGTTGGATCTATTTGCCTACGACCTGATCGCCGGCGAACGCAAACCCTTTGCGACGCATTGGGAAGCGCTCAACTGGCTCGAACAGGCAGGTTTCCGCGTCAATCCTCATCGAGAGCTTTGCCCCTCAATAGTAGAGGTAATCGAGTTCTGCAACCGAATTGAAACCCAGCGCGACGATCTTGATTACGAGATCGATGGGCTGGTGGTAAAGGTCAACTCCACACCATTGCAGGACGAGTTTGGCGCCACCCAGAAAGCGCCACGTTGGGCGGTGGCTTACAAGTATCCTGCGCGCCAAGCGACGACAAAAGTGCTGGCCATCACTGTCCAGGTGGGGCGCACGGGCGCGTTAACGCCAGTTGCCAATCTGGAGCCCGTGTTACTTGCAGGAACCACAGTATCGCGGGCCACGCTCCATAACGCCGATGAGATCAAACGCCTGGGCGTGCGAATTGGCGACTGGCTATTGATAGAAAAGGGCGGCGAGGTAATTCCGAAGGTCCTGACGGTGCTCGTGTCGAAGCGCACCGGAGATGAAAAGCCGTTTCGCATGCCAAAGAAATGCCCAGTGTGCGGAGGCGAAATCTCCCGCTTGGAAGGTGAGGTAGTCGCTCGTTGTGTGGCGGCCGATTGCGCGGCCCAGCTTATGGGCCGGCTACTCCACTTTGCCTCTCGTCGAGCCCTGCGTATCGAAGGACTGGGTGAGTCGCTCGTCGGGCAAATGGTTGAGAAAAAAATGCTGCGCGACGTTGGCGATCTTTACAAATTGACGTTGGAAGAGATAGCCGGTCTTGAGCGTATGGCAAAAAAATCAGCGGAAAACCTGCTGGCACAAATCGAAGCAAGCAAATCCCGCAGTCTTTCCAATCTGATTTATTCGCTGGGCATTCGTCATGTGGGCGACAGGACGGCGGCAATACTCGCCAGGCATTTTGGCTCACTTGAGAAATTAGCAAAAGCGAGTGAGTCCACCCTCGACGATATTCCGGAAATTGGCTTGACGGTGGCTCAGAGCGTGCGAAACTGGTTTGACGATGCTGGCAACGTGGATCTCTGCAGACGTTTGCAGGCCGCCGGTGTGCGCACGAAAATTGAGCAGCAGCGTCAAGCAGCGGCAGATGAAAAATTTGCCGGCAAACAGTTTGTTCTTACCGGCACGCTACCCGGATATACGCGCGACGAGGCGCGGACCTTGATTGAAAGTCGTGGCGGCCGCGTTACGTCCACGGTCAGTAAGAAAACCGACTACGTTGTGGCAGGGGACGAGGCGGGCTCTAAATTAGACAAGGCGACGACGCTGGGAGTTACAGTACTGGATCAAGCGGCATTCAAAGGAATGTTAGGGTAAGATGGTCGAACGCCCCCATTTGCATGTTTCAAACTATGAGAGACGAGAATGTCTGTCTTACTGGATGGAGACAATATGGCGACGTCGGAAGACACCAACAAAAAACTAGAACTGCTCTATACCCTTTTCTGCGACGACGTTCGCCTCGAGGTTGGCAACAAGCTCTCTTTCATGGGCGTGTTTCAGAACATTATGGTCCAGCAATTACCTGTCTCACTGATCAAGTTTGCCGTGGTCAACCACTGGCGCGGCGAAGGAGTTCACCTGTCTGAAGTGCGCATCCTGACGACTGATCGCAAGCACCCGGTCGTAGTCTCTCAGCCTACTCGTTTCGAAATCACGGCAGGAGGTTTTGCAGACAACATCAGTTTCTTCGTTAATGTGACTTTTCCCGCGGCCGGGCAGTATTGGGTGCAGACCCTGATTGACTCAAATCTCTTTGACGAACAGCCGTTGACTGTTTCCGATGGTCGCGAGGCACAAACTGAGAGCGCATCGGAGGCCGTTAACTAAACTTTGTTCGAAGGCTAGTACTCAATTCCCAGCAGCTTGATCTTTGAATTCAAAGTGGTGGGTTTGATTTGTAGCAGCCTGGCGGCCTTGGCCTGGCATCCATGGGTTCGATCCAGCGCCAGCCGAATCAACTCAATTTCAAAGAGCTCAACTTCTTTATAGAAATCGATGCCCTCAGCCATGTTGAGGCTCCTCAATTGAGTCGACGCTTCGATAAAGGCCTTGTCGCGGGCAAGATTCTGGGCTTCATTCAGCAGTGACAAGGCAAGTGTAACCAGCCTCTGGACGCGGTCACGCACCGGATGATCAGCAATTCTCAACTGCACCGGTGCTGAGGATGAAGATTCTCGCAATCGTAGATTAATAGGTTCGACAGCGGCCGCACGTTCAAAGCTCATAATTTCACCTCTTGTGGAGTTACTGCTAATTTCCGCTCTCAGTACCAAAACACCGCCTCCCAGCCTCTTGTGACAGATTATTCTGATCAAGGAACGCTGGTCCCGGAACATAGTTCCCTAAAAATATGACGAAAAAAGCGAGCCCTCATTAACAGGCTCGCGGTTTTATCCCTATAGTTTTTGGTGCGGATGAGAGGACTTGAACCTCCACGATGTCTCCATCACAGGCTTCTGAGACCTGCGCGTCTGCCAGTTCCGCCACATCCGCAAGTGGGATTTTCATTATGCGAAGGCAGTTAGAAGGTGTCAAGAAGGCAAGAGTTGCCTTCTTGACACCCTCCGCAAGCTGTCGACGTTAGCTGCTACGGGCTCGATCTAACCTCGAGTTCTACGTATTCTGGCTGTGTTTAAGCGATTGACTTCACGGACACGATCGCGTCGGCTGTTCCGATTTTGAAACCGTGAATATCTTCGATCCGACCGAGTGTGTATCCGGTCGCGTCGGTCGCGTCGGTCGTACCGTCGGCCGGAGCGATTATTCCAGTCTTTCCGTCCCCTCCCGTCCCGTCTGCCGTCCCGGGCATCGTGGCAGTTAACAAACCTGGCGCACTTACGGGTGCGCTTCTGATCGTCGCGATCTCGGCCTCGTCGGCGTTGATCAGCGAAAGCCGTCCCGGGGAGTGCCAATGCGAGCAGCAGCGCCACTATTCCCAGCTTTACCAGGTTTTGTCTGTTCTTAAGAAGTCTCATACAATCCTCCAGATTGGCAGGTCGCCTCTGCAACCCACGCGTTGTTTTGTGTCATTATTCAGTTGTCACAGAGAGGTTAGGGTACTACCGGGGCGTCTCGACTGACGACAATCACCGTGCCAGCGTAATCGTTGGAAAATTCTGACCGGAATTCGGGTTATTACACGATAAGGTGAAATGAGGAGCCCACATGGCATGGAACCTGTGGTGACCGATTCGGGGGTCATTAAGCTACTCGCAGGGGTCCTGAAGCTTGGGATGCCGTCTTTTCCCGCCCCACAAATGGACTGTTGCGAATGCCTTTCAATTTAATTGCCGATTCCTGATGGCTGGACCAATCCAAGCTGCTTCTGGTCTTCGGGCACGCTTTGAGGAGGTGCGCGAAGAGATTGCGATCGTAGCTCGGCGTTGCGGTCGCGATCAAAACGAGATCACCCTTGTGGCCGTCAGCAAGACCCATCCGGTCGCGGTATTGAGGGAAGCAGTGGCTGCCGGTGCATCTGACTTTGGTGAGAATCGCGTTCAGGAAGCTGAGTCGAAGATTCCGGCACTAGAGAACCACGGGGTGCGCTGGCATCTGATAGGTCATCTCCAAGCGAATAAAGCTCGGCGCGCGGTAAAGCTGTTTGATGTGATACATACGCTTGATTCAGCGTCCCTGGCTAATCGGCTCGATCGCTCTTGCGCCGAAGAGGACCGTAATGAGCTGCCCGTTCTCATTCAAGTTGATCTTGCCGGCGAGGCCGCCAAGTCCGGCGTAACGCCAGCGGGTATTAATGAATTGGTAGAAATTGTGAATCAGTGTTCGCGGCTTCGCCTCCGAGGCTTGATGACCTTGCCCCCTTTTCTTGAAGATCCGGAGCGGGTTCGCCCGTTTTTCAGTCGATTGCGCGAGCTACGTGATCAACTTCAGACGACTGGGAGTTTTGGCGAGCGAAAGGGCGAGCTTTCCATGGGCATGAGTCATGATTTCCAGGTGGCGATTGAGGAAGGCGCTACGATCGTGCGCGTGGGAACCGCAATCTTCGGTGAACGTAATGCATAAGTCATGATCATTATCGAATTGATTTGGCTCATGATTTGGTATGTCGTAGTAGGCGCGATAGTTGGCATCATTCTGCTGGTGCTAGCTCGGGTCATAGTGAACTACTCTGACATGAATCCATTCAATCGCACCGCGCTTAATATTCGGCAATTCAGTGACCCCCTGGTGAACCCGATTCGTCGTATTTTGATCTCGTATGGTCTTGATCAAAAGCTGGCCCCATTCGTAACGATTCTGATTGCAATTCTAATCGGATGGCTAATCCTGGAGATGGTGAGCTCCCTGGTTTTCACAGTCCGCGGCGTCCTTACCAGTTTACAGCTTGGAGCGATCCGGCCCTTGATCGGTTATGTCCTGTTTGGCGTGCTCGCGGTCTACACCATGTTGGTCGTGGCGCGGATCATCCTTGGTTGGGGAATGAGTTATGGAAACCGCACAATGCGTTTTCTGGTGATGGCAACTGAACCGATTCTCGGTCCTTTTCGGAGGATAATTCCGCCACTGGGTATGTTCGACATATCGCCGATGATAGTCCTATTAATCCTGCACTTGTTTCAGCGAGCCATCGCCGGGGTCCTAATCGGCTAGGTCATCAGAGTCCTGCGTTTTCTTTAAAGTGATTCCTTACACCGAGAGCACGGACGGCATAGTTTTCAAGGTGCACGTGGTGGCCCGCGCCTCTCGCAATGAGATTGTGGGTGAGCACAATGGCGCACTGCGCGTACGGATTGCTGCGCCGCCGGTAGAGGGCGCGGCCAATGAAGCGGTCCTACGCATATTGGCACGGGCGTTCAAGGTTTCGCGCAACGCGGTCCAAATTACCGCTGGCCATTCGTCAAAGATTAAACATGTGAGTATAACGGGCGGCGCGGCGGACGCCCTCGTTGATCTTATTCGAGGGCAAAACGAATCACGTTGACAGTTGGATTCAAGCAGTGGAATATTCAAACGACGCCTTGAAGTTCAGATCAGATTTCTATTCGCCTGTTGGATCACGGCGGCCCAAGTTACACTGAAAAAGAGCATGGAAGCGAAAACGATCTCCCATTACCGTATTTTGGAAAAACTTGGAGCGGGCGGCATGGGGGAAGTTTATTTGGCCGAAGACACCAAGTTGGGCCGGAAAGTCGCGCTCAAGATCCTGGGCGAGGATTACACGACGAACAGAGACCGGCTGAACCGTTTTGAACAGGAAGCCTGTGCCGCCTCCGCTCTGAATCATCCCAACATTCTGACCATCCACGAAGTGGGCGTAGATGACGGCCGGCACTTTATCGCCACGGAGTACATCGACGGCAAAACCCTGCGCCGAAAGATGTCCGGAGCTCCTCTTGAAGTGCATGTGATTCTCGATATTTCGGTTCAAGTGGCCAGCGCGCTCGAAGAGGCACATGCTGCCGGCATCATTCATCGCGATGTCAAGCCGGACAACATTATGATCCGTCGGAACGGCTACGTTAAGGTCCTTGACTTTGGCCTGGCCAAACTTACCGAGGGTTCCAGTGATCGGACTCCCTCCGATGCCGAAGCCTCTACCCGAGTTCTCGTGCAAACGGACGCGGGTGTGGTGATGGGAACGTCACACTACATGTCGCCAGAACAAGCACGCGGTAAAGCGGTCGACGCTCGCAGCGACATCTGGAGTCTCGGAGTGGTGATGTACGAAATGATCGCCGGCAGGACTCCGTTTGACGGCGAAACCGCGACTGACGTCATCGTTGCGATAACGCAAAAAGAAGCCCCGCCGCTTGCACGATTCGCGCCCGGCGTTCCAGCGGAACTCGAATGGATCGTGACGAAGGCACTGCGTAAAGACAGCGATGAGCGTTACCAGACCATTAAAGAATTTCTTACCGACTTGCGCCGGCTGAAACAGAGACTTGAGTTTGAGGCTGAGCTCGAACGTTCGGTGTCGCCCGATAACGTATCCCGATCCGCCATTACAGCGCCGGCCGCGGTTCCCACCGTTTCTGATCGTATCGTAAGCACTGCGGAAGGCACCGCGACCCACCACGCCTCGAGCGCCGAATATCTGGTGAGCGAGATCAAACGTCATAAAGCTGGCGCCACCATCCTCGCTGGCCTGTTTGTTTTGGCAATAGCGGCTGGGCTCTTTTTCTATTTTAATAGTGCTCAGGCACTTACTGACAAGGACACGGTATTGCTCGCGGACTTTACCAACACTACGGGCGAAACTGTTTTTGACGGCACCCTCAAACAGGCGCTCGCGGTGCAACTCGGGCAATCACCGTTCTTAAACATCTTCCCGGAAGAGCGAGTGCGGGAGGCGCTGCGGTTCATGGGCCGACCGCCTGATGAACGTCTGACGAAAGATATCGCGCGGGAAATCTGTATACGGCAGGGCATAAAAGCAATGCTTACTGGATCGATCGCGAGCCTGGGAAGCAACTATGTGATTACTCTCGAAGCAGTAAATGCGCAGTCCGGAGAGTCGATTGCACGCGAGCAGGCGGAAGCGGGCAGCAAAGAGCAGGTACTGTCCTCGCTCGGCAAGGCTGCATCAGAATTGCGAGAAAAGCTGGGCGAATCACTCAGTTCAATTAAGAAACATGATGTTCCAATAGACCAAGCTACAACCTCTTCTTTGGAAGCCCTTAAGGCATATGCGATGGGAAATGAAGAGCGCGCAAAGGGAAAACCGGAGGAAGCGGTGAGCTTCTATAAACGAGCCATCGAACTGGATCCAAATTTTGCCATGGCTTACGCACGCGTGGCTGTATTTCACGGAAATCGAGATGAAAGAGACGAGGCCCAACCCTACGCTCAAAAGGCGTTCGACCTCCGCGACCGTGTTAGCGAACGCGAACGATTCTACATTTCTGAGAAATACTACAACTATGTTGACGGTGACATTGAGAAAGCGATGGAAGTGCTGCAAACCTGGAGCCGCTTGTATCCAAACGACTTCATTCCTCATAACAATTTAGCTCTCAACTACATGATTTTCGGGAGATACGAAGACGCCCTGAAAGAAGCCCTCGAGGCTGTTCGGTTAAGCCCGAACACCTCCAGCGCCAGAGACAATCTGATTGGTAGTTTCATGGGGCTAAATCGTTTTGATGAAGCCAATGTGGCCCTGGAACAGTTGCAATCGATCCACCCGGACAGTGTTTCCGTGCATTTCGCCAGAGCCGATTTAGCGTTTATTCGGGGCGACCGAAGTGCCTTGGAGCGAGAAGCTGAGTGGGCCACGGGCAAACCATTTGAAGCTTTCTTTACGGCGGCGCGAGGATCAATAGCAGCGGCTTCGGGACAGTTAAAGAAAGCTGAAGAGTTCAGACGGCGCTCGATAGATCTTTTCAGGAGCCAGGGTCGTAAGGACAGTGCCGCGCAAACCTTATTGGGACTGGCTTTTAGACAAGCGGCTTTCGGCAAATGCCAGGAGGCTAAAGACAACGCCGCCGCTGCGCTCAATTTACACAAGGGCAGAATTAGCATTTCCGGCGCTGCGGCACTCTATGCTGAGTGCAATGATTTCGATCGGAGCCAGACTTTGCTCGACGAGGCATTGAAGCTCTACCCCAGAGACACGCCAACGGTGCAGATTGTGGCGCCCTACATCCGGGCCCGCCTTGAAAGAGGGCGTGGCAATGCGGCCCAGGCGATCCAGTTGCTGGAATCAGTTCGTCGTTACGACCTCGGTCTGATTGTCTTTCTAGGAAACAATTACTTACGGGGTCAGACGTATTTGGATCAGCGCATGGGAAAAGAGGCGGCGGCGGAATTTCAAAAGATTATCGATCACCCTGGAATTGATCCGCTGTCGGAAATACACCCACTCGCGCATCTTGGTCTGGCGCGCGCTGCAGCTATTAGCGGCGACGTGGCGAAGGCCAGAACCGAGTACCAGAATTTTCTCGCGCTCTGGAAAGATGCCGATCCGGATTTGCCCATATTGATCGAGGCAAAGAAAGAATATGAGCGGTTGAAGTAGGGCGTGTTGCAGACTTCAGTCTGTGGCCGTGTTGTCCTTCATCCAACCTTAAACTTTGTAACCGGCAATCACAGACTGAAGTCTGTGCCACTCCTCACGGGCCAAAGCGCTGAATATACTCACCTGAAGTAATAAACGCCTTGACCATCTCGGCGTCTACGAAGTTGCCATTGAACTGATTGAGCTTGCCCAGCCAGAAGTTGTAGCCATCAAAGTTAGTATCAGGCGTAGCATCCGGGTTGCGACGCAAGTAGCCGATGTACTGCATCAGCACGAACGCCTTGTTGAACTGCCGTTGACTGAAGACCCCGTTCTCTGAAACTGAACGCAGCACCTCGGCCCTGAGTGTCGGAGACGCCGGGTCAGGCGTCAACTCATCGATGAGATGTTGGCGCTCAGTTGGTGTTAACGCTCCCGCCCCGGGATTGACTGGATCAAACGTGTTTCCATTCAGCTTATCCACGAACTGGGTTGCCGTTAACGTTGTCGGGTAGGCGGTGGGCGCCAGGAAACCCGGACGCTGTACGAAGTCGAGGAAGAAGTTCTGCTTGTTGGTTTCCAACTGCATGTCGGCGCCTGGCTCGCCAATGATGACGCCGCGGCCAATCTCCTGTGTATCCGGCAAGAATTCTCTGAGATCAAGCTGCTCACCAAAGTTGAAGGCCGCCTGGTATGCCTTGTAAACAAGGTAGCCGGTCTGCTGGAACTCAATCGAAACGTAGAAGGCCGCGGAGACGTTGATACGCCGGATCTCGCGACACTCTTGCGTTGTACACTCGTCGATTTGATTCTTCCAGAAAGCGAGTCCGGGCGCATCGGCCTCACGGTTGAAGAAGTCGACATAGTGTTGGCGGACGAAGAAGTCTGAGCTGAAGCTGGCGTCCCTGACCGGGTTCGGACCATCCACCATTTCGTTACTGTTAATCGTAACCGTGATCGTCGCCGGAGAGCCTAACGAGACGCCTACGGGGTTGCTTAAAGTGACATTAAAGGTTTCCGCGGTTTCGCCAAAGGAGTCGTCGACAATGAAGACGGGGATAGTTTTCGTTGTCTCGCCTGCCTGGAAGCGAACTGTACCGAGCGCTGCCGAATAGTCTGAGCGTTCGTTGGCTGTGCCATCCGAACTGGCGTAGTTGACTGAGGCCGGACCCGACGTATCGCCGCTGCGGATGACGGTGAGATCAAGCTTCGTCGTTGCATTTAAAGTTTCGGTCGCGGTAGCCGTGCTCGCGCTGAATTGAACACCCCCGCCGCTGCAGGGGGTTGCCGCGGCTGCTCTATTGCGCGGATTCGGCGTTCCAATAGCAAAGTCTGCACCATTATTGCCGGTGTCTGTGCAGCCATTTCCACTTCTGAGTGCGGCACTGGTATTGGCTGGAGCGGGAGCGGGATTGGCCGCCTCAGAGCAGGTGGCGTTTCCATAGCCAACAAAGTCGACGACGTCCGTGCCGGCGGGGCAGGGGGGCCCAAGAGGCATAAGCGTGGTGCTAAAGGCAAGCACGACTTTGCCCCCAGTCGGGCTCAGTGCAATTCCACTGGCTGAATCAGGTGTGGGCAAACTAGCGCCGTTGGCTCCGGCAGAAGCTAATTGCAGCAGGTAATGTTGGCCCGGAAGAAGCGTTACGCCGGCCAGGTTGGTCCCTTGCCACGTAATTCCATCGGCGCTGGCGAATTGAACTGACCATCCGGTTAGATCGATATTCGTACCCCCACGGTTGAACAACTCTACGAAATCGTTGGTGAAGGTTGCGCCAGCCTCACCACCGCCAGTGTAGATCTGACTAATGACGACAAACGGAATGACTGTAAAATTCGCAGTTTGACTGCCACAGATGTTGGATGTCGAAACGAAATTTATCGACTGAGGAGTGAATAACAATCCAGCCTTGGAAGGCCTGACTTCGACACTGTTCGCGCAAGTTATAGTTCCGGTTGAGTAATTACCGCTTGTGTCAGTCATCAAGGGGATCGTTTCGAAGACTCCCATCCGGTTTAGCGTAATTGTGATCGTGACGCCGGCGACAGGAGCCCCATTGGTTTCTATTACCTGACCGGAAACGGTGAGTGTGGTCTGTGGCATGTTTATGGTTAGTGGGCGCCCTGCCAAAACAGCGGGAATCGAAAAAGAGGCGAGTATTAGCCCAAAGCCAATAAGGGTGGTATTCCTCGGACGGCGTAAGCGTTTCATCGGTAACTCCTGTGATAAGAAAGGTGCTCGTGGGGGCTCAAGAGCCGAACAGTCTCGGGGAGAGGCTGATGTAGCAACGAAAATCGCCGATTTTCTTTAAGTTGTCAACCGGCTGGTGGTGATCACATAACCTGCCTGCATAGCATTAACCACAAAAAAGCCGCGCTGGACGCCAGCGCGGCTAATTATTTACAAGGTCATTAAGGAATAGCGGTCGCTGAACGATCGACCGGCAATGATCCTGACGACGTCGGTGAAAGGCGCTGCGAGATCAGCGCTGACACTCGGAAAGACTCAAGACCGTGCGGGTTGTCGATCTTGAGTCTTGAGTCTTCCGCATTGACGAACCGATGCGCCAATCAAGGTCCAAAGCGCTGAATATACTCGCCCGAAGTAATAAAGGCCTTGACCATCTCGGCTTCGACGAAATTGCCGTTGAACTGATTGAGTTTGCCCAGCCAGAAGTTGTAGCCATCAAAGTTAGTATCAGGCGTAGCATCCGGGTTGCGCCGCAAGTAACCGAAGTACTGCATTAACACAAAGGCCTTGTTGAACTGCCGTTGACTGAAGACCCCGTTCTCTGAAACTGAACGCAGCACCTCGGCCCTGAGTGTCGGAGACGCCGGGTCAGGCGTCAACTCATCGATGAGATGTTGGCGCTCAGTTGGTGTTAACGCTCCACTGCCGGGATTGAGTGGATCAAACGTATTTCCATTCAGCTTATCCACGAACTGGGTTGCCGTTAACGTTGTCGGGTAGGCGGTGGGCGCCAGGAAGGCCGGGCGTTGTACGAAGTCGAGGAAGAAGTTCTGCTTGTTGGTTTCCAACTGCATGTCGGCGCCTGGCTCGCCAATGATGACGCCGCGGCCAATCTCCTGTGTATCCGGCAAGAATTCTCTGAGGTCAAGCTGCTCACCAGAGTTGAATGCCGCCTGGTTGGCCTTGTAGACAAGGTAGCCCGTCTGCTGGAACTCAATCGAAATGTAGAAGGCCGCGGAGACGTTGATACGCCGGATCTCACGACACTCTTGCGTTGTACACTCGTCGATTTGATTCTTCCAGAAAGCGAGTCCCGGCGCATCGGCCTCACGATTGAAGAAGTCGACATAGTGCTGGCGTACGAAGAAGTCAGAGCTGAAGCTTGCGTCCCGGACGGGGTTCGGACCGTCTACGCCCTCGTTACTGTTAATTGTGACAGTGATCGTTGTCTGAGCGCCGAGCGAGCAGCCGACGGGATTGCTCAAAGTGACACTGAAAGTCTCGGGGGATTCCCCGAAGGAGTCGTCGACAATAAAGACGGGAATAGTTAACGCGGTCTCGCCTGCCTGGAAGCGGAGCGTACCGAGCGCCGCCAAATAGTCTGAGCGTTCGTTGGCCGTTCCGTCCGAACTGGCGTAGGTGACCGAGGCCGCGCCTGTGGTATCGCCCGTGCGGGTGACGAGCAGGTCAAGCTTCGTCGTTGCGTTTACAGTCTCGCCTGCAGTATCCGTGCTCATGCTGAATTGAACAGCAGCGGGTGTTGGAGTCGGTGTTGGAGTCGGCGTTGGAGTCGGCGTGGGTGTTGGAGTTGGAGTCGGCGTAGGGGTAGGCGTTGTAGACACTGACTGCCACGATATCCTACCGTCTCTAACATAAGCGTCCGTTAGTTGTACTTGATTACCTCCGTTCGGATCCATGGTAAAGACGGAGCCAGTCCTGCCCGTTGGGTCAGTTGGGAAGGCACTGAATGCAAGCTTGGCGCCATCTGGTGACCAGGTGGGACTATTATCCGGAAACGCATTGTTGGTCAGGGCAATCGGATTGCTTCCATCCGCATTCATTACAAAGATCTCAAAAGAAGTCTCGACATTCGCGTCGGCTCTGATATGAGCAATCTTGGTGCCGTCGGGCGACCAGGCGGGCACCCCCTCGTCCGGCTTCCCGGTGATGCTCGTCGATAGCTGTGTTTCATTACTGCCATCCGCGTCCATAATGAAGATGTGAAAGTTGCCCGTTCGATTGCTGTGAAAAACGATCTTGGTACCATCGGGTGAATAGGAGGGTTGGGAACTGTCGCCGGCAGCGTCCGTCAGTCTGATTTGATTGCTACCATTGGCATCCATCACGTAGATCTCCGAATTCCCGCTGGGTACGTCATCGCGAGTACTGTTAAAGACAATCTTGGTGCCATCCGGCGACCACGCGGGAAATTGCTCATCATTGGCATCGTTTGTAAGCTTGGTCTGATTGCTGCCGTCCGCATTCATGACGTAGACCTTCGAAATCTGGTTTGGCAGGTTATCGCGTCCGCTACTAAAAGCAATCTTCGTCCCGTCTAGCGAATAAAACGGATCTACACCACCTTGTGAAGTAATGGCGGTTTCGCTACTCCCGTCGGGATTCATCACGAAAACCTCAGTGCTCGTGTTCATCCCAACAGTCTGCTCGCCCCCAAAGGCAATCTTCCCGTTCGAGACTGTAAGGAACTGTGGCGATAGCTCATCATCCGCGCCCGTTAGGGCTTGCGTTGACGCGCTACCAGCGAGTACTGAGCCGATTAAGAAAGCGGCAAGTATGGAAACTAATACGGTTAGCGCAGTTGTCGCGCTCCGCCGAGAGGTTAAGGACTTCATTAATACTCCTTGGAAGTAGGGAAGTTAAGTGCTGGGTCTAACTCGTGGGATGCTTGGATATCAAGCTCATTAGTGACCCAAGGTTGGCGCATTCACTATACACGTTAAAACCGGTGACTGCCAGAGCTTATTTACTCCTTACGGACCAAGGCGCTGAATATACTCACCTGAAGGAAAATCGCCTTGACCATCTCTACGTTGAAAAAGCAGTGAACACCCCATTCGCTGAAAACTGAGCGCAGCACCCGGGCCCGGAGTGCCGGCGGATTCATTCATGTGAATTGATAAATTGCGGGAAATAGCAGAAATGAGCAGTCTTCAGGTTATGCACGCGGAAATCGCATCCCGAAGGCCTGGGGCGTAAAGGGTGAAGCCCAAATGTAAATCGAACCGAAATCACTCTCAAACTGCTTCGAGGCCCCGCGCTAAAGCATGTTGCGCCCGCGGCGTGCATTTGCAAGGGCGAGCGCGGCCCCAAGATTTGAGGGGATCACGAGGATAGTGATATATTCCGTCGCCTGACGACCCGCAATTCATCTCAGAAGGAACTAACCTTTAGACATGTCCGGACACTCGAAGTGGCATAGTATCAAGCACAAAAAGGGCGCCCTCGATGCCAAGCGCGGCAAATTATTTACCAAGTTCATCAAGGAAATAACTGTGGCGGCGCGTTCGGGAGGTGGTGATCCGGATGGGAATGCTCGTCTGCGCAAGGCAATTCTCGACGCCAAGGCCGGCAACATGCCGAATGAGACAATTGAACGTGCAGTTCGTCGCGGTACTGGCGAAGAGGAGGGAGTGAATTACGAAGAGATCACTTACGAGGGATATGGACCGGGCGGTGTGGCGTTGTTGATTGAATCGGTTACTGACAACCGCAACCGGACGGTTGCCGAGATTCGCCATGCATTTTCCAAGAATGGAGGTAACCTTGCTGCTGCCGGTGCAGTGGCCTGGATGTTTGAGAAGAAGGGTTACATCGTAGTCGACAAGGCTGCGAAATCAGAGGACGAGTTGTTTGAAATTGTTACCGATGCCGGAGCGGAAGACCTGCGAGACGACGAAGACAACTTCGAAATCATCACTGCTCCCGCCGACTTCGATAGAGTGCTCGAGGCGGTTAAGAAATCGGGCGTTGAACCACAGATGGCTGAGGTCGAGATGGTGGCCAAAGAGTACAAGAAACTCGAAGGAACCGAAGCCAAACAGATGCTAAAGTTGATGGAAGCTTTAGAAGATCACGATGACGTGCAGAAGGTCTCCGCGAATTTCGACATCAGCGAAGCGGACATGGCCGCGGCGGGGTGAGTGGCCGCCAGGTTCAAAAGATCCTTTTCCATTTATCATTTGATTAAGGCTTCAATACGACCTTGATACACTCATCTTTCTTATTCTTGAACTTCTCATGACCTGTGGGAGCGTCATCAAGGCTCAGGCGATTTGCAAATTAAATCTTTAACACGGTGCTAACTTGACGCACCTTGCACGCGGCCCGCGCTCTCACTATCTTCATCCGCACTATCGATCTCCGGGAGGTCGGCGTTAGCCGGCCCTTGAATGACGTGCCCGTAAGCGTCGTAACGGGAACCGTGGCACGGACAGTCCCAGGTATTTTCCAATGTATTCCAGTCAACAACGCAACCAAGGTGGCGACAGATGGCTGAGCGCTCGTGAATGACGCCTTCGTTGTCCTTATAAACCGCTTCTTTCTTCAGGCCACGGCGAATGACTGCGCCCCGGCCGGGTTCAATTTCATCAACCGACTCAACATCGCCAGGCGTGACCAGTCCGGTATATTGCATGGCAACGTTCAAGTTTTCCCGGGCGAATTCAGGGAGCGCTCGCAAAGTCTTGCGAGAGGGCTCATACAAGTCCGCCCATTCATTTTCACGCTCCATAATCAGGTCGGTGATGAGAATGCCGGCAATTGTTCCGTGCGTCATTCCGTTTCCTGAATCACCGGTGGCTATGAAAACGTTGGGCTCGTCCATGGGATTGCGACCGATGAAAGCCAAACCGTCTATCGGCTCGAGCACCTCACCTGACCACCGATACTCAATACTCTCAATCATCGGAAACCGCGTACGCGTCCAACGCTCAAGAATCCCGAACCGCCGGTGGGCATCGTTTTCCTGTCCGGTCTTGTGGTCCTCACCTCCGACAATCAGCACGTCATGAGCACTGGCGCCCGTCCCGATGCTCTCAATTCGGAGGTAGTGGTAAGGATCCGGCGTGTCCCAGTAAAGCGCCCTGTGTACCGATCCGCGTGGCACCCGAGCACCGATTACATAAGTTTGATACGCCGCTTGTTTTGTGTGAATGGCGACCAAATCGTTCACTGGCGAGTTTGTTGCCACAACTACCGCGCCTGCCGTAACTACAGGTCCGCCGCTCGTTTCGATGACCGCATGGTCGCCGCCTTCTATTTTGCCGGCATGTGTTTTGGTATGAATACGCCCGCCCATCTGCTTGATGGCTTGGGCCAGGCCCGCAAGATACTTGAGCGGGTGGAACTGGGCCTGACGTGGAAAGCGCAGGGCTGCCCCGGTGTCATAGCTATCAATCGGTGCGCGCTCAACTTTTTCGAGGTCCAGTCCCGCACGCAACGCGGCCTCTAATTCATCGTCCAGAATTTTCTTGGCATCGCCCGGTGGAACAAACAGATAGCCGTCAAGCCGCTCAAACTCGCAATCGATCCTTTCGTTATTGACGATAGCTTCTACGCGATCAATTGCCGCTGTGTGACTCTCCGCCGCCAGGCGAGCGCCTTTCTCACCGTGAAGACGTTCGAGGTCGAAGTAGCGGTCGTCGAGCGCGTTAACCAAATGGGCGGTTGTTCGTCCAGTCATGCCGCCACCAATGGGTCCATCGTCCAGGACGATTACAGACTTGCCCTCTTTTGATAGCAGATAAGCCGTAGTCATTCCGGCTATACCCGCGCCCACAATACAAACGTCGGCATGAGCGTCCCCAGTTAGCGGAGACTCTTCCAGTAGCGGTCCGGTGTCCATCCATACCGAGACTGTTGGTTTCGTATCGTCTTCCATTAAATTGACCTTTGGGCCAGTCGTTGAAGTGGATCGGGGTTTCCATTCCGGCCGCCGCCTCTGAAGGCGAAATATGCGAGCCCGGCGCCCGCGAGAAACAGTCCGCCTGCAATCAGTGGATGCAAGGAGGCTTTCGTATACAAGCTGCTTTCCGCGACGTGTCCTTCGTACCCGCCTCGCTCGGCGTACGGACCCCACGGATGGTACAGCGCGTTATCATCAGGATTCCTGTTGGGCTTATCGGTTTCCTGCAGATCGAACATGGTCCATTCCATGACCCTATCCGTTATTTCCGGTGCATAGTGACCGGCCGCCGAGATACCTTTTCCGCCGGCGCCGACAAAGAGATCTCGCTCCGCATTTTCAGCACAGTACAAGATCGCATCAGCGACGACTTCCGGCGCATACACGGGCGGCGGATTTTGCGGTTCGACCGGCAAATAATTCTTCGCGTGGTCTTTGTAAGGAGTGTCGATCGCTGCCGGCTTAATCAGAGTTACAGAGATGGGGATCTCTTCGTGTTCAAGTTCCATGCGCAACGCATCAGTAAACCCTTTAACCGCATGTTTTGAAGCACAGTAAGCACCCTGGACAGGAATCGCCCGATCTGACAACGCACTGCCGATGTTGATTAGAGCCCCGCCTCGGAGTTTTAACTGCTCGACCGCAACGAGCGAGCCATGCACTACTCCCCAGTAGTTAGTTTCGAAGAGGCGCCGGTGATCTGCCATCGATACGTCGGTGAGATTTCCATAAATGGACACGCCTGCATTGTTAACCCACGTGTCAAAACCTCCGAAACGCTGCCTGGCTGTGGCTGCAATCTTACGCACGTCTTCTTCGTTGCCGACGTCGGCTACGGCGTGTACGGCTTCGCCGCCCGCTGCATTAATCTCGTCTGCAAGAGTCTTCAACGCTCCTTCATTGCGTGAAGCCAGCACGAGACGCGCACGCCTGGCCGCTGCTTTTCTCGCCGTAACGAGTCCAATTCCGCTGGTGGCTCCGGTGATCACGATCACCTGGGTATCAAGAGGTCTAAGTTTTAGTTTCATGGTCTTTCCTTTAGAATCAGCTAGCATCAGGAGCAGCCAGATAAATTTGCAATGTAGTCTTCCGGTACAAAAGGATCCCCGGGCGTGTCCTTAATTTGGGCACACAGAAACGCGTTTACGCGGTATTGAGTTAGCTCCGAAATAAAGGTAGCAAAGAAGGGGCCGCGAAGAAGGAATGGTCTCGATATTAACTTGTAAGACTGGTATGCGGCTTGACTAAGTAAATCCGATTAAACAGAGGGGAGCGCGGACACGCAACTGTAGGAGAAATCAAAGCGATACCGATAAACTGCGAGTTGGTCCGCGAGCAAATGGACAGGAGGAAACGACCCTTACGCGCTAGTCTTTTTGGCCCCGGTGCTTTGGTTCGACCATTTCGTTGTTCGATCATAGTCGCGCATCCGGCCGACGAGGTTATTGGCGCGGGTGGCTTGATTTCAAAACTGAAAGACGTAACCGTAATTCACCTGACCGACGGCGCGCCGCGCAATGAGCGAATCGCTTATGAGGCCGGATTCGAAGGCATCGCAGCCTATGCCCGGGCGCGCCGGAGGGAATGCATCTCTGCCCTGGCACTGGTTAACGTGCCGGAAGATCATATTCTCGAGCTCGAAATTGGCGACCATCAGGCACCGCAGTTCCTAACGGAACTGTCGAAGAAACTTACCAGCTTGCTGCAAGAGTTCGCTTTCGACGTGGTCCTGACTCATCCCTTTGAAGGGGGTCACCCTGACCACGATGCCACGGCTTTCGCCACAAATGCCGCAGTGCGTTTGCTACGGCGCCAAGGTTTCAGGGCGCCTATGCTGTTTGAAATGGCGTTGCATCCAGGGAAAGACGGAGAAAAGAGGGTGCTCGATTTTCTTCCCGGCTCGGGTCGCGAAACAACAACCTTGATGCTCGACCAGGAAGCCGAGGACCTCAAACGCCGAATGTATGAGTGCTTCGCAATCCAACGAGAGGCGCTAAAAGGAAACCCGATCGGTCCGGAGAGATTTCGACGACCGCCACCATATGACTTTACGATGCCGCCGCAGAGTGGAAAACTCAACTACGAAAACTTTGACCGGGAATTTACAGGCCACGAGTGGCAGTTGCTGGCGCGCAAGGCATGGGTTGATCTCTTTCCCGATGAAACCATGGGGCACTAGACCACACGAAGCAGGTCTTCCTTAATCAAGGCCTTATTAATCGCGAATGCAAGCTTCCGCCCCTTCCGCGGCAGCTACAATCGCAAGTTGTACCGCTCGCGAAGCGTCCCCAGCCACAAACAGACCGACAAAGACAATAAGTTCGAGTTGTCCCTCAGCACCTTCGAGGCGGGCGATACGCTCCTCGCGCACTGGAATGTTGAGTGCCGAGAGTTGTTTGCGGTCGGCGGCTGAAAGTGTTGCCGGACCGTCGCTGCAGACAATCAAATCCCTGCTCCATCCAGTAAGTTCAAGAGCCAGCCCCGAACCACGATCTTCGCGTCCGTAAATCGCGATGGGCTGATCGCGCAGCTCCCAACCATCATTCCCAGTAAAAGAGATTGCCTTGTAGTATACTGCTGGCCGTTCTTCCACCTCTAGCTTGAAGTTTGCAAACCTCAAGCTTGAACTCCAACGTTGGGTCCTTTTACTTACGATGCGCGTTCTAGGAATCGATCCAGGCAGTGATACGACCGGATGGGGCGTCATTGAAGGAGACGGCCGGCACTACCGTCTGCTCGAGTACGGCGCAATCCGATCTTCGCCGCGGCAGAAGTTTCCTACCCGCCTGTTGCAAATCTCTAATGGAATTGAAGAGGTAATTGTGCGTCACCGTCCTCAGGCTTGCGCTATTGAAGACGGATTCCTGGCCACAAATGTGAGGGTTACTCTGAAGCTCGGCCAAGTCCGTGGTGTGGCGCTGTTGGTAGCCGAACGAGCTGCGTTGGCAACCTTCGAATACTCGCCGCGTCTGGTCAAACAGACGGTGGTGGGTTATGGCAACGCGGAAAAACATCAGGTTCAGGAGATGGTTCGCATACTGCTCTCACTAACCAGTGTGCCTGAGCCGCAAGACGCCGCCGACGCTCTCGCTGTGGCCATTTGCCATTTTCACCATGCGGGTCTGACTCAACGTATCATCGCAGCGGAAGCGCGGATTAAACTCACAGCTTCCCGCCGCAATTCGCCGGCCCGCTCCTCGATAGCGGCGCCTTCCCCAGCCCGGCAGAAGGGTGAATCATAGGCTCAGGATACTGCTCACAGCTTCGGCAGTGCAGGGTGCTCCTCATGGCATTGCCCGGAGTCTTCTAGTAAACCTCACCTTGCTAAGGAGGCAAGATCATGAATACCTGTTCCTCACATCCCAGAATTATCTCGATCATTCTGACCACAGTTACTCTCGTAACCGTTCTCTCTAACTCCGCCAATGCTCAGAGACGAGTTACCGGAGGGCGTATTGGTATTGTGGTCGATGAAAGGCTCTCAGTCCTGCGGGCTACACCGGATCTCACCGGTAAATTGCTTCGTCGAATCGGCCGGGGGCGAGCTGTTACTATTAACGGTCAGAATCGTAGTCGTGACGGAATAGTCTTTTATTCCGTTAAGGTCAGCCGACGCACTCGCGGCTGGCTGCAAAAGGAGGCTGTTATCACCCCTCGCCGTGTAGGTGATGATGAACGCTTGCTGCGCCTCATAAATGCTTCTGGGAACTTCGACCGCCTGGCGCGCGCACGAATTTTTCTTGATGCTTTTCCGCACTCTCCTTTGCGACCTCGTGTGCTTCTGCTTTTCGGAGATGCAGCCGAACAAGCCGGCGTTAAGCTTTCGCATGATGCGGCTCGAAGACTTAACGTCGAGGAGATGCAGGCCAACGATGCGCCCGTTTATAGTTACTCACTGAATTATAGAGGCCTCGATCGGTACAGTAGGGAGGGTATCAGGTTTGTCTTTGATCCCGAGCAACGCAGGTTTCATTATGTAGGCACGAGTTGGCGGGAAATTATCCGGCGTTACCCACGCAGCCCCGAAGCAGCGCAAGCCCGCACGCGGCTCGCCCCTCGCGTTGCTGAGATGAAGTAAGATGCTGGCTCGCTAGCGCAGGCAATAGGTTTGATCGTCGCCACGGCTTCGCCGCCGACATTAGGAAGCGCTATAGCCCCAATAACTGCGCGAATGCTTGCGTAAGACGATTGCAAACTTAAGAAGAGGACTCTATCATGCAAAGGAAAACAGTTATCACCGTGCGCCAACCTGTTCTCAGATGGACGGACAAGGAATTTGACGTGACACCATTTCTGAATGGTGCAAGTAGCCACCCCTCACCCTTCTATAGAACATCGTTAGGTGCTTTATATTCCGCAGATTGCATGTCGGTATTGCCTCTTCTCAAGGATGAAGTGGCGGATACTATCTTTGCCGATCCGCCATTTAATCTTGGTAAGCGATATGGCAAGAACACTGACGACAACCTTCCCGACAGCCTGTACGTAACCTGGTGCCGAGAATGGCTTGCGGAGTGTGTCCGAGTACTTAGAGTTGGCGGCTCTCTGTTTCTGTACAACCTGCCAAAATGGAATGTGCTTCTCGGTAGTTTCCTCAGTCAGCAAGGTCTACAGTTTCGACACTGGATAGCAATTGAGATTAGCTCCGGACTGCCGATCGCGGGTCGCCTTCATCCGAGCCATTACAGTCTGCTTTATTACAGCAAAGGCAAGCCAAAGACTTTTCATCGAATCCGAACGCCGATTCTGACGTGCAGGCATTGCGGAGGTGAGATCAAGGATTATGGCGGTCATCGGGGAGCAATGAACCCCAAGGGCGTGACGCTCAAAGACGTGTGGACCGATATTCCACCGGTCCGGCATTGGAAATTCAAATCTAAGAGCCGGAGGGCGAATGCGCTATCGACAAAGCTCCTGGACCGCGTAATCGAAATGTCCACCAACCCTGGCGATCTAGTGTTGGACCCATTCGGAGGCAGCGGAACCACCTATGCCGTCTGCGAATCCAAACACCGTCACTGGATTGGAACCGAGATCGACTTTGCGGAGGACATTAAAGTACGGCTGGAAACTGCCGACATTCGGACACACAAAAACGGGGATTTCGTCGAACGATAAAGGGCTTATCCGAGGGCACGTCCGCCGGTCATTTTGGGGATGCGCGGCACGTCGGTACTAATGCCGTCGTGCTCAATGGCCACGATTTCAAGAATGCCTTGCTCACACCGTATTGAACGCCACAGATCATGGTAGGGCTCCAATTCCTCCATGTTTGAAATACGATCGGTTAGATACTTGTATAGATTTCGAGATGGGACCACGAGAATGCCAGCCGCGAGAGCGCCTTTCATTAGCCCTAAAGCCATTTTGTTCATGGCCCGGTGACTTGAAGAAATGTTGCCTGTCTCCCATTCTAACGCAACAAGTCCAGAAGCGGTTTTGAGGACAGCATCAAGTTTTCCTACTCCTTTCACATCAAGCCGTACTTCACGAATCCATCCCTGACGTTCTAGTTCTTTCATCAACCCGTTCTTGATTGGAGTGACGCCGTTGCCTTCGCCGCGCTTCTTTCCAAACTCTGGATAAATGGTGAAGGAGCCGGAACCTGGCGGCCAGTCCACCTCGCGGATAGCTTTGTAGAGACTCATGCGCGTGCGTATCCACTCCGCAGAAGTCGCATACTCGCCGCACGAAATCAGCGTTGCCTCGCGGACTATTTTCATTTGCAGGTACTTAGGAACTGACGTAAGCAAGAAATTGCGACACAACCCGGATTGTACCTGAGTGAGGGAAAAAACTAGTAACACGGAATTACCCGACTAGCCCTCTCGTTAATCTCCTTGCCTGCCTCTGCAAACTCCCATACACTCGGCGTCTTCAAAATACTTCCGGGAAGGTGACCGCCAACCATGACCCTGAGGACACCGGTAAGACTCTATTTTGCAATTCTTATTCTCCTGCTGCTCGCCGTGGCCAGCTGCCGTATCAACAGGGGAGACCCTGACACTCAATCGAAGTCGTCAGGCGATGAGGTATCCTGGGACGCATACGTCAATCAATTCCTCGACGCGTATTTTACTGCGCATCCCGATTTTGCTGCACGTTCAGGCCGTCACGAATTTGACGGCAAACTACCCGATTTGAGCAACGCCGGAATCAAGAAAGAGATTGATCGCCTGCGTGCGGAGAAAGCCCGGGTCAGCAAGTTCGAGGATTCCCGGCTCGACAAACGTCAAGAGTTCGAGCGGAACTACGTGATGGCTGTCATCGACGATGATCTCTTCTGGCTGGAATCAGCGGAGTGGCCTTATCGGAATCCGCAGTTTTATGCCGACGCGATCGATCCGGACGTTTACGTCTCCCGGCCGTATGCGCCACTCGATCAGCGCCTGCGTGCCTATACTAGTTACGCAAAGGCGATTCCCGCTGCCCTCGAGCAGATTCGCAGAAACCTGCGTACCCCTCTGCCGAAAACCTATGTGCAAATAGGCAAGACTACATTCGGTGGTCTCGTCTCTTTTTATGAGAAGGACGTGCCTGCAGTTTTTGCTTCGGTCAAAGATGAACAGCTACAAAAGGACTTTAACGAGGCCAACACAGCCGCCATTAAGGCCATGAGGGAACTGGACGCGTGGTTTCAGTCGCAACAGGCAACGGCAACCGACAACTTCGCTATTGGCGCCGAGAAGTTCAGCGAAATGTTGCGAAAGACAGAGGGTGTCGAGGTCAGGTTGGACGAGCTGGAGGGCTTTGGTCGCCGCGACCTGGACCGAAACCTGACCGCGTTGCGCGAGGCTTGCGTCTCTTATGCGTCCGGACAATCAGTTGCAGACTGTGTGGCCAAGGCCGAAGCCCACAAGCCCACCGGCGGATCGGTAGAAATGGCTCGCAAACAGCTGACCGATCTCAGGGCTTTCCTGGCTGAAAAAAAGCTAGTCACTGTCCCGGGTACTGAAGAAGCGCTGGTTGCGGAAGCACCTGCTTATCGACGGTGGAACTTTGCCTACATCAACATCCCCGGACCGTACGAGAAGAATCTTCCTTCCACCTACTACATTGCGCCGCCCGATCCCTCCTGGTCGCAACAGGAGAGAGATGCTTACCTCCCGGGGCAAGCGAACCTGCTTTTCACGTCGGTTCACGAAGTGTGGCCCGGACACTTCCTGCAGTTCCTTCATGCGAATCGCGCCCAATCGAAGTTTAGTCAGGTGTTTGTTGGTTATGCCTTTGCTGAAGGCTGGGCCCATTACACGGAAGAAATGATGTGGGAAGCTGGTCTCGGTGACGGAGATCCCGAAATTCACATCGGGCAACTGCTGAACGCGATATTGCGCAACGTACGCTTCCTCTCGGCCATTGGCATGCATACCGGAAATATGACAGTCCAGGAATCTGAACAAATGTTTCGCGAGCAAGGATTCCAGGATGCGGGAACTGCACGGCAACAGGCAGCGCGCGGAACTTTCGATCCTGCTTATCTCAACTACACCATGGGGAAGTTGATGATTAAGAAATTGCGGGAAGACTGGACGGCTGCACGTGGCGGAAAGCAGGCCTGGCAGAAGTTCCATGACGAGTTTCTAACGTACGGTGGCCCACCAATTCCACTGGTACGTCGTGCCATGCTGGGGGAGGCGAAGGGTTCATTGTTTTAGTTTCGTCCTCACCATGGTTTAATTGTCGACATAGTTTGTAGACTGCGATTTATCTCCAGCGCGGAGGTACTTGAATGTCCCTTACACGAATAACTGTAAGGCTGAAAAGTCTTAATTCGCCAAACGGGGCTTATGAAGCCGAGTTTTTGGTCGATACGGGTGCGACGGATTCGCTCGTACCAGGCGCCGAACTCAACAGAATCGGAGTGCGGCCTGTGGGGCGCACGGTTTGCGAGCTTCCCAATGGAACTATCCAGGAATGCCCATTCGGCGTCGTGGAAATTGCTTTTATGGAAGAGGTGACAGCCGGTCGCGTAATTTTTGGTCCGCACAATGTCGAACCTCTACTTGGTATCACTGCACTTGAATCGGTAGGAATTACGATTGATCCGGCTACCCGCAGGTTGAAACGGTTGCCAGCTGTTCCACTTAAGTAGCTAGCACGCAAAGCAAGTTAACAGCTCGTTTCTCCGCGATTCGGCTTCGATTCGTCCGACGCCCTTCGCCTTCATCCTTATGGCTGAATCAAGAACCGCAATATCGCGTAGCCGTTTCGGCCAAACCATGCGACGCGATTCGTGGTGGATCGAGCTAGTCCCGGTCGTCATCGTGCTCGGAGCGTTTAGCGTCTATGCTACCTGGCGAGCCTTCGAGAATGAATTCTACGAATGGGGTCCTTATCTCTCTCCGTTCTATTCTCCACTTATCAAGATCAGTTGGTGGCCCCTGTCTCCGGCGCTGTTAATCCTCTGGGCGCCGCTGGGCTTCCGCGCAACCTGCTACTACTATCGCAAGGCTTACTATCGCGCGTTTTTTCTTGATCCCCCCGCCTGTGCGGTCGGTGAATCTCGGTCGCACAACTATCGCGGCGAAACCGCGTTTCCTTTCGTTCTACAAAACCTCCACCGTTATTTTCTCTACGTTGCACTCATCTTCCTGATTATTCTGTGGTACGACGCTATTAAGGCATTCTGGTTCGACGGACGTTTTGGCGTCGGCCTCGGCTCGCTTGTCCTGCTTGCCAACATTGTTCTGCTCTCGTTTTATACCTTCTCCTGTCATTCATTGCGACACATCATCGGCGGCAAGCTCGACTGTTTTTCCTGCGTGTCGTTTGGTCCGGCGCGACATTCGGCCTGGCGAGGCGCCAGTTTTCTCAATGAGCACCACATGCTGTTTGCCTGGATGAGCTTGTTTTCGGTGGGTCTGAGCGACCTGTACATCAGGTTAGTTGCCAGCGGCGCGATTCAGGACTTGAGATTGCTGTGAACGAAAAGTTCGAGACTCACGAACCTGATGTGCTGATTATTGGGGCTGGGGGCGCCGGCCTTCGCGCAGCCATTGAGGCGTTGGGTCAGGGCGCCACGGTGGCCGTGGTTTGCAAGTCGCTGCTTGGAAAAGCGCACACCGTCATGGCTGAGGGCGGGATCGCGGCGGCGATGGCCAATGTTGACGCGGCAGACGACTGGCGCACCCATTTTCGCGACACCATGCGCGGAGGGAAATTTCTTAACAACTGGCGCATGGCCCAGATACATGCCCAGGAAGCCCCGGAGCGAGTTCGCGAGTTGGAGCAATGGGGCGCATTGTTCGATCGGACCAGTTCCGGCGACATACTCCAGCGAGCATTTGGAGGCCATACCTTCAAGCGTCTGTGTCATGTAGGCGATCGTACGGGGCTCGAGATGATCCGGACGTTGCAAGACAGAGGTGTCGATCTCGGCATCGATGTCTACATGGAATGCGCCATCACAAGGTTACTCAAAGATGGTGAGCGCGTTTCCGGCGCTTTTGGTTACTGGCGAGAGACCGGCCGTTTTGTAGTCTTCAAAGCCAAGTCGATCGTTATCGCCACCGGCGGTATCGGAAAAGCCTGGCGCATAACTTCAAACTCCTGGGAGTACACCGGTGACGGTATGGCTCTGGCTTACGACGCCGGCGCTGAATTGATGGACATGGAATTTGTGCAGTTTCATCCCACGGGAATGGTTTGGCCACCGGGTGTGCAGGGCATTCTGGTCACCGAGGCGGTTCGCGGAGAAGGCGGTGTGCTGCGCAATAAAGATGGCGAACGGTTTATGGAACGCTACGACCCCGAGAAGATGGAACTCTCGACGCGCGACGTTGTCGCCCGGGCCATCTATACCGAAGTCCGTGAGGGACGTGGTACCGAGCATGGTGGCGCCTTTCTCGACATTTCGCACAAGCCGGCTGAGTATGTGAAGCGAAAACTGCCCAGCATGTATCACCAGTTTAGAGAACTGGCGGACGTGGACATCACTCAGGGACCGATGGAAGTCGGTCCTACTTGTCACTACATGATGGGTGGCATCCGGGTGGAGGCGGAGACAGCGCAAACAACGGTGCCGGGGCTGTTTGCCGCCGGTGAAGCTGCCGCGGGACTACACGGCTCGAATCGTTTGGGGGGTAATTCGCTTTCCGATCTGCTGGTTTTTGGGAGGCGCGCGGGATTGAGTGCTGCGGAACATGCAAAACAAAGCGGTCCGGTGACAATAGATGGACAATCAGTTTTGGAAGCTACGCGGGAGATGCTTGAGCCTTTTGAGCGACCTGCCGGCGAAAGCCCGTACGATATCCACCGGGACTTGCAGGAGGCCATGCAGAACTACGTCGGCATTTTTCGCAATGAGGATGATCTTGAAAGAGGCTTAAGAGAACTCGACTCCTTGAAAGCACGAGCAGAGGGCGTTCGTGTTGAAGGGTCGCGACTGTTTAATCCAGGCTGGCACCTCGCCCGCGATCTGAAAGCAATGCTGACCGTTTCGGAGGCGGTAGCGCGGAGCGCTTTGGAGCGCAAGGAAAGCCGCGGTGCACACAGCAGGATTGACTATCCCAACTACGACGAAGGCTGGGGTAAGCAGAACAACATCATCGTGCAGGGTGATGAGGAGATGCAGCTCGAGCAAAGGCCGGTAGTGGAGATGCCGGGAGATCTAAGGCAGATTCTTGAGGAGAAAGGTCAGTAGTCAGTAGTCAGTTGGTACTTTGTGCTTGGTGCTTTGTACTTGGATGTGTAAGTGAAGGTGCTCTCTGCGCCGAAGCGCGACTTGCCGCCGAGAACTTCAAAGTACTAAGCACAAAGTACAAAGCACAAAGCACGAAGTACAAAGCACGAAGTGCAAGCACGAGTACAAAGCACCAAGCACAAATCACGAACAACTGACCACTGACAACTGACCACTGACAACTGACCACGGACGATGAGTGACGCAACCTTCAAAATCTTCCGCGGCGACCGCGGCGGTGGGGAGCTAGTTGAATACAACGTTCCCATCGCCCCGGGCATGGTTGTGCTTGACGCGCTTCATTACATCCAGGCCCATCAAGCTCCGGACCTCGCGGTCCGTTGGAACTGCAAAGCCGGGAAGTGTGGCTCTTGCTCTGCGGAGGTTAATGGGCGTCCCCGGCTGACCTGCAAGACTCGAATGGATGCTCTGCCTTTGAATGAACCCATTACTGTCCAGCCGATGAAGAGTTTTCCGGTCATCAGAGACCTGGTAACCGACGTCTCCTGGAACTACCGGATAAACCAGAAGATTCCACCATTCACGCCGCGGGCTAATGTTGAGTGGAAGATGGATCAACGCGATGTAGACCGCGTACAGGAGTTTCGCAAGTGCATCGAGTGTTTTCTTTGCCAGAACGTCTGCCACGTTTTGCGCGATCATGACAAGGGACAACAATTTGGCGGCCCGCGTTTCTTTGTACGCATTGCCGGTCTGGAGATGCATCCTTTGGACGGTTTGTCGCGAACTGAATTATTGAAAGATGAGCTTGGCATCGGTCTCTGCAATATCACCAAGTGTTGCACGGAGGTTTGTCCGGAAGATATTCACATCACAGACAACGCAATCATTCCGTTGAAAGAGCGCGTGGTTGATGATTATTACGATCCGGTCCGATGGTTTTTGCGGAGGCTGCGGGGCAAGAAACGAACGTAAGACAGAAGCAGGAGGCAGACGGCAAGAGGCAGGAGCAGGAGGCAGGAAGGCGAATGGGATCCACAGTGAATGATCTAGGTAACGAAATGTTTTTCTACTGCCGTCTGCCTCCTGCCTCCTTTTTTTAGGAGAGAGATATGGAACTAAAGCTCAAGCCAATTTCGATGGCCGGCATCGCTGAAGCGATCTCCAAGGCCGAAGTCTATCGTTACTTGAACGAGCCGGGTGAGGCCGAATCGATCTGCCGCGACATTCTCAGCGAGCAAGCGGACAATCAGATAGCCTTGCGTCTCCTGGGTCTGGCAATCACGGACCAGTTTACTGGTCAGGTCTCTGATCGGTACTCGGAAGCCGAGCGACTGTTTCGCGGTCTCATTAGCGAGTACGAGCGCGTCTATCACCTCGGCATTCTTCAGGAGCGCAAAGCTAAGGCCCAACTTCGCGCCGGCCGGCCGCCCCACACCGTCTACCCAATTTTCGAGGAGGCAATGGGGCTCTTTGACGCCGCGGAGAAGATTCGGCCGCCAAACAACGATGAATCAATCCTGCGCTGGAACCGGTGCTTGCGGCTGCTGAAGAGTCGCCCGGTCTACGAATGGACAAAAGAGATGGAAGAATTTGACGCCAGCGAAGGTCCACCTGTTTGATGCAAGCGATCATTAAATGCCGCCATGGCGGATCGGTTCCACCTACGGCCAAAAAGTTTGACGCCTCATTAGCTCGCCTCTAAACTGTTGAGCAATAAGCTAAGGTCAGAGCACTGCACCGACCAGTACGTTTTGCCGGTCTTAAGCAGGGTTGAGCACCCGGGTGATTTCAGAGCCCGAAGCCGTGTTTGCCGCCACCTTAATCCCTGAGTCACTATTCCCCCGAGAGTAAAAAAGTAACTCTCGTTGGTGCTTAGTGACGCAAGAGTTTCAATCTCAATCGTTCAAGAACCGTCAAGGGCAGGAAAGCGAACTCTCCTCCAGAGCAACCACGAGCAAAGGGCCGCACTACTTCGTCGGAACAATTTTCTCTAACGAGTTGAGAGGAGATGAGAAATGATCATTCTCAATTTGCAGATGAAAGCCTTCGCGCTTTCAACCGCGACCATATTGATTTCTATCTTGTTGCCCGGGACCATCGTCGCACCTTCAACTATTACCCCGATCTCGCTGACAGCAGATGCGCCTCCTACTGCGTTTCAGATTTCTTCCTCACGCGGCCTGATTACGGAAACCTCAGTCGGTGCGTTGCGTCTCGGGATGACAGTCGCGAGTGCGCGCAAGGCCTTACCGGGCTTTACTCTTAGCCGGACAACCGATGGCGAAGGCGTGGCGCTGATTGCCGTCACTAAGTTGGGAGTCGACACCGCCCGCAAGCGCGGCGGCAACACTTTGATCACGCTCTATGCTGGCGAGTCAAATCCTGACGCGCGCATTAACGAACGGGCGGTAATTGAATTCGTGGAGGTTTGGGACGCCGGCTATCGCACAGCTGCCGGTGTTCATCCGAAGATGCCCTTGCCCGAGGTCGAGCAGAAATACGGCAAATTTGAAGAGATTACTTTGAGTGAGATTGAGGCGCGCGAATATGCGACTTTTGCCAATCAACCCACAGGGATTCAGCTACGAGTAATGAACGATAATGGGATGGCAGGTGTCTACCCGGATGGGCAAAGAAAGGCCACCTCCTATGCCCCGTCCAGCTATGTCTCCTCGATCTCGATCCGGCGCCGGACCAAAGGGCCACAGTTTTCAAGCGCATATACAGACCTCAAGACACAATGTAAGAACCCCGCCCCCGCAAAAAACGAAGGCCAACACTCCTCTCTCTTTTGTAAGGGATACGGCAACTACCGGATTCACATTTTCGACAGCGCTGCGGCGCTGCACGTCAATGCCGAGACATTGGAGGGGAAAGACTCCATCCCGCTGGCGACACAAAACCTTACCTACGATCAACAGGGACGCAAAATCGAATGGCGACTGGCCGACGGCAAACCCTTCGCCGTCATTCTGCGTGTCTTCAAATACAGTGGCAAAGGTGAGTATCCGTTGCAGGAGAAGCCGACTGGTGAAGCGTTGCTGGTCAAGGGGCTCCATGGTTTCGAGCAGATCAACTATGAAGTGGATATCAAAAGCAACGCGAACCCGAACGTTAAAGCCAGAACATTGGCTGATAACGGATACGTGAACCAACGTTAAACGACAACCTAAGCTTTGAAAGCCGGCGTTCTCAGTCGAGAACGGAGAGAGACATGAAAGTCCTAAGAACATTGCCATCAATCAGAGGGATTTCGCGAGGTCGGCTAAAAGCGGCGCGGCACCTTTTCCTGCCTGGACTTTTGCTTTTCAGTTTGGCGGTGCTTGCGCCGGCAGCGAAAGCGCAAGCGATCACAATTAAGAACGTCGGGGAGAGGATTGTTAACGTTTGCGTATTCGCAGGAGAATTCACGCAGCGGGTTATTCCAAAAACGCCGTGCTGGAATCTGCGGGCAAATGAGTCTGCCACATGGAATCGAAAAGATAAGGGAATATTCGATATTGGCCTTCGCGAATCCCCCCCGGTTTTGGGTTCATCGTTTTTGTGTGGTCGCGAGGACGTTGGCGCAGAGGTGGAGCGAATCGAAGTCAAATTACAACCGTGCACGATTTCTCTCCTGGCAAAGCAGACCATAGTGCGGTTTTGCAATGACAACGCAAATAAACTTTATGTCGGTTTCGCTTATTGGGCCGGCAAAGACAAAGGCTGGACTTCGACGGGATGGCGTGATGTTCCGGCGAGAGATTGTCTTGATGTAACTATTTGGAATTACGATGGCGATATCTACTATTACGCTGCGGACGACGGAGACGGGAGGTGGACCGGTGACACTACATTCTGCGTTCATTGGACCAAGGGCTTCCAAATCGCAAACAGCGATAAGAGTAGCTGTCAGGGCACTGGATACAGGCGCGTTGGAATGAGCAAACTGGCCGTCAAACCAGGAATTACTACACAGCGGCTGGTACCGTAAGAAGCCGAATGTTTCGGTTCAAAACATGACCGCGTGCGGATGAGCCCCGTTCCCCCGCCGCGGTAGTGGTAACTCGAAATTCCTTTGGAACTTCGGATAGAGCTGACCCATTCGATGATTGCGCGCCGGATCGCGCGCTTTCTGGGAATCTGAGAGGAGATGAAAATGAGTGGAAGTAGCTTAGCTCTCACCCCTCGCGTCGATCGGTTTCGCAAACTTTTTGCGCGCACGCTCATTCCCTGGTTATTGCTGGCGGGGTTGTGCGGCGACGCACTGTCTCAAACAGTGCAAACCACCATGCCCAAGACCGCTGAGGAGTATTTCAAACGGGGCAACGATTACCGAAATAAGAATGATTTGGAAAAAGCGATCGCCGATTACACCGAGGCAGTGAAGCTCGATCCGCAACTAGCCAAGGCATTTCTTAATCGGGCAGTGGTCCATTTCCACCTGAAAGACTACGACGCGGCGATAGCCGATTCCACCCAAGCGATTAAAATCAATCCGCAATATGCCGAGGCCTACCACAATCGTGGAACAGCTTATGGCTCGAAAGGCAACTACACCGAAGCTCTTGCCGATATTGATCAAGCCCTCAAAATTAATCCGCAATTGGCCGAGGCTTACTTCAGTAGGGGAGTCATTAACAACGCCCTGGGGGAAAATGACCTGGCCATTGCGGACTACACCCGGGCCGTTAAACTCGATCCACAACAAGCCAGGGCCTATCACAATCGTGGACTCGGTTACTATCGAAACAAAGACTACCATCTCGCGATCTCCGATTTCACTCAGGCCATCTCGCTTACACCTAACGAGTTTATGGGCTATTGGGCCCGTGGTGGAGTCTATGCCGATAAAAAGGAGTATGACCGGGCAATTGCCGATTTAACAAAAGCCATCTCGCTGGCGCCCACGGATACCAAGGTTTACTCAAAACGCGCCGAGGTATATTGCGCCCAGGGCAAGAAGGATCTGGCCACTGCTGACGAGAACAAGATTATTGAATTGGGTGGGAGCTTAGTTGACAAATGTGGTTCCGGTGACACCTCCCAGCCGTTGGTACCAGAATCAAGTTCGACCCCGCGCTTTGAAGACTACCCCGCGACGCAAAAGCCCAGGGGTATGCCAGCCACTGCGATCATCGCCAATAGGCGGGCCCGACAGTATCGAACCGTTATACGGCGGGACGCTGAGGCGGGGCCAAACTTCGCCGGCAATTTCACCATCGCTCAATGGGGATGCGGGTCAACGTGTGTCGCGTTTGCGATCGTAGACGGCCACACCGGAAGGGTCTATTTCCATCCGCAAGTGTTACAGGCCATGCAGGTGCCTTATCAAGCTGAAAATGTGCTTCAGTTTCGCCTGGACAGCAGGCTGCTGATCATTTCAGGCGAGATACTTCCGCTTGATCCGAATAGACCGACAGGCCCCGAGAGTGTAGGCAAGTTTTACTACGAGTGGAAAAACAACCAGCTTAAGTTAATAAGGAAAGCAGAAATTAAATTGGAGGCCGGTGCCCCAACGCAGGCGCCACCTGATTGAATTACAAAGGAGAGAGGCGAATATGAAGCAAAGAAGCCGGCTAATATTTTTCGAGGCGATTAAAGATCACCGCCTCGCGTTTCTGGTGCTCTTACTGCTGATCCTGTGCCCGGTGGTCGTAGCAAAAGCGCATGCACAAGCCGGGCTGAATGCTATCTGCGCAGGAATAGACAACTCGTATGAATGCGCTCAAGCCATCGAACGCCACCAACTCCAGAAGCCGGAACTTGCGTCCGCCGCGATCCGCGCCGGCGCCAGTCTGCGGTTGCAGCTCCGCAACGGAAGGTCGCTATCCGTCAAGGACTTCCAGAAACGAGGCGACGAGGCTTCGGTTGTCAAATATAGCTTTCGAGGCTACCTCCGTGACATTGGTTACTTTCTCCTCCATCGACAGTTCTATGAGGGGGATGATTACCTGATGATTCAAGACAGTACTGGCCGCAAGTTTGAGTTGCAGGATCTGCCAGTGGTCTCGCCAGACAAATTGCGCGTGGTTACAGCTTCGGACGGCATTAGCGGCGGCTACAATGCCAATGCCGTTCAGATTTGGCGCTTGTCGAGGCGGGGCATGGTTTTGGAACAGACGATCGCGCCCAAAGGTTGGGGACCCTCCGACGCAGAGTGGACCGACAGTCTTACCATTCGTGTAATGAAGAGTCTTCCTGTTACCGGCGAGAGCGAAGCTCCAAAAGGGACAGCGACTTTGCGATTTCGTGGTCGGTGGCAGCTAGAAGTGCCCCCAAAGAATTGAGTACTGAGCAGCTCCGGTCATCACGTGACCAGCACGCCTCGCCGTTCGATCATAAAGGAGAGCATGATGAAGTTGACCAGCAGTCTGGCAGGCAGGAGCCTGGGGATGATTTTATTGGGCATCTGGCTAATTCTTACCGGCCTCTTACCTCTACTCAATTTTAGACCTTCCTCCACCGTTATCACAGTTTTAGCGGCGCTGGCGATTGTTGCCGGGCTCCTGATTTTGCTCGGCCGTTAGGTCGGGTGTTAATAACCCCTCCCGTCGGTCGTTTAGAGAGTGGAAGTCCAGTCAGGAGGGCACCGTGCAGGCAGCCGTTAGAACCTTGAGACCAGTACCAAATCCTCCGGGAGAGCTTGAAACCCTTTTCCGCGCGAATCACGACCGGGTTTTCCGCACTGCCCATCGCATTACTGGCAGCGCCGCTGATGCGGAGGACGTTCTGCAAACCATCTTCTTACGGCTTCTCAAAAGCCAGGATACCCTCGACCTGTCGCCCAATCCGGAGGCCTATTTGTCGCGAGCGGCGATCAACGCCTCGCTGGATTTGATGCGTAGTCGCACCAGATCAAAATCGGTGGGGCTGGAAGACGCTGATCCTGGCGCCTTCGAGAGCACTGCAAAAAGCCCTGAGGCCGAGCACGTCGATCGCGAGTTACAGCAACTCATTCGAACGGCCGTTGCTCGTTTGGGCACAACCGCGGGAGAGATGTTTGTTCTGCGCTATTACGAAGGTTACGAGAACCACGAGATTGCGAAGTTGCTGGGCACGTCGCATCTGGTGGTGGGTGTGGTGCTGCATCGCGCCCGCACGAAACTACGAAAAGAGATTGGGCACTATTTGGAGCAACACGTAGCACAGACTTAAGTCTGTGTGGCCTTTATAACAACACAGGAAACACAGACTAAAGTCTATGCTACTTAAGGGCACTATCTGGAGAACATGATGAACAAGAATACGGAATCCATCCTCGACAAAGTGACCGGCGAGATTCGGAGCGAGCAAATCGAATCGCCAGTGGTTAATGCGGCGGCAGAGCGTGTTTGGGCGCGTCTCTCCGCTGAAAACGTGGGCGAGCTAAGAGCGGAAACGGCAGTTGATCGAATTGAGAACTGCAATGATTTTCAGTCGCTGATCCCGGCTTATCTGAATGGTCATCTAACTGAAGCGCGCTCGCTGCTTTTGGTGGACCACACACACGAGTGCATTCCCTGCCGCAAGGCTATGAAGGAAGCACGTTCGCGAAGCGTGACTCCGCAGAAAGCTGCGATCGCTACCCGGCGCTACAGCCTGCAGCCAGTCGTATTGCGCTGGGGCATCGCCGCCGCGCTAGTAGTCGGTTTTGGACTGCTGGCGCTGCCTTTCATCCAGCGTTATGCGCCCTTTGGTGGTCCGCTGGAAGCGACTGTGGAAGCTGCTGAGGGTCAGGTTTATCAAATTGCCGACACCACCAGCACGCTCGTGTTTGCTGGTCAGAGGTTGCAGAAGGGTGAGCGGGTTCGTACCGCCAAAGACGCACACGCTTTTGTTCGACTCGGGGATGGCTCGATGATCGAAATGAAGGATCGCTCGGAGCTATCGGTTAGTAAGAATGCTCAGGGTACGACGATCTATCTGAATCGCGGCAGCATCGTGGTTGAAGCAGCCAAGCAACGCGGCGAGCGCTTGTTTGTCGACACCGGCGATTCGCTGATTTCGGTCACGGGCACGATCCTCTCGGTCAACAATGGCACCAAGGGTTCGCGTGTATCGGTGATTGAAGGCGAAGTGCTTGTGGAGCACAAGGGCGACGAACGGGTTCTGCGACCAGGCGAGCAGGCAACGTCAAGTGCGAGCATCGAAAGCGTTCCCGTGAAAGACGAGGTAGCGTGGAGCCGCAAGGCGGCCAGCTACGCGCAAGCCCTGGCCGGCCTTACCGACCTGCGGAAAGAGCTCAGCAAGGTTCAGCAGCCGGGTGTTCGTAATTCTACTCACCTGCTGGATCTGATGCCTGAGAATACCGTGGTGTACGCGGCTCTTCCGAACCTGACATCAACCATTGCAGAGTCGCATCGCATAATGCAGGAACGCATTAATCAGAACGCCGCACTGCGCCAATGGTGGGATCAGAAGCAATCCAGGCACAAGGGTCCCGGAATAGATGAGGTGATGGGAACCATCCGGGAGTTCGGTGAGTACCTGGGGGATGAAATCGCGGTCTCCGTCTCTACTGATGAGAAAGGCGAGCCGACGTCTCCGTTGGTACTGGCTGAGCTAAAGAACGCTGCCAACTTCAGGCAGTTTCTGGAACAGCAGATTGCCAAATACGCAGGCAATCCCCAGGGAAGACCAACGATTCTGTTTGTCGATAACCCGCTGACGGCCGTCGCGGCGGCGCCTGAGGCAGGGAAAAAGAACAACGAGCTGTACGTTTGGATTCAAAATGATTTGTTCGCAGCCAGTCCTAAACTAAAGCAGTTGCAGGATCTGGCGATCGTAGTGCAGCAGGGTGGCAAGAGCAGTTTTGCGACGACCGCTTTCCACAACCGCATAGCCGGCGTCTATCAGGACGGAGCCGGTCTGGTAGTGGCTGCGAATCTCGAGAAGGTCATCGCAACCGCTAAAGGAGAACTGACGAAGGGCAACGACGCGGCGCAGCGCGAGGGCGCGCTGAAGCAGCTCGGGATTCTCAATCTCAAATACTTCGCCCTCGATCAGAAAGACAGCCAGGGCAAAACCCACACCCGGGCCGTGCTTTCGTTTAACGAAGCACAGCGAGGTCTCCCTTCGTGGCTGGCCGCGCCCGAGCCTATGGGTTCGCTCGAATACATCTCGCCTGACGCGAACGTGGTTGCAGGTTTCGTGGTCAAGGACCCCACGGCCCTCGTAGACGATCTGCTCGGAGTTGTTGAAACCGTTTCGCCTGATCTTCGCAAGAATCTGGACAAGCTTCAGGCCGAGCGTGGGCTGGACATCCGCAGAGACATTGCCACGCCTCTCGGTGGTGAGTTTGCTTTCGCTATTGACGGCCCCATTCTCCCGACTCCGTCGTGGAAGATGGTGTTTGAAGTGAACGACCCTCAGCATCTGCACCAGACACTGGAAAGAGTCGTGGCGGAGATCAACAAAGAGGCGTCGAAGTTTAGTAAGACCGGTTTGGCCTGGGATCGTGCCGACATCAGCGGCCGCACTTACTACACGTTACGGTCCGCGGACTTTGGCGTCGAGGTGAACTTCACTTATGTAAACGGCTACATGATCGTCGGTCCCAGCCGGGCGCTGGTCGAGAGATCGGTGAGGTCGCAGGAAGCGGGCTACACGCTCCTTCGCTCGACGCGCTTCATTGCCGGGTTGCCTTCCGACGGCAATGCAAACTTCTCGGCGCTCTTCTATCATAACCTGGCGCCTCTGGTGCAGCCCTTCGCGGAACGAATTGCCAGCTCCGCGAATAGTTTGCCTCAGGAGCAACAGCAGGCTATCAAAGCGATGGCTGCCGACATGCCACCTACTCTGGCCTACGCCTATGCGCAAGGGGACAGCATCACTTTTGCTGCGAACACTGAAGGTGGACCATTCGGTTTGAGCCCGGCTACGCTGTTGGGAATGCCAAACGCTCTCGAGATTCAACACATCCTTCATCGAGGCATGGGCAAAAAATAAAAGAAGGGCTTTGGCCTTTGGCTTTCGGTCTTTGACCTTTGTACTTTGAGCTTTGTACTTTGTTCTTGTTCCATATTCTCTACGTTCAAGTAGAGGCGAACTAGCACGAAGCACAAAGTTCAAAGTACAAAGCTCTAAGTACAAGAGGCCGAAGGCCAAAGGCTAAAACAATGAAACTCATCTCCATCTCCCTCGGCTCGTGGTTACTTGGCCTGTCAGCAATCCTCCTGACTTTTTACGTTATCGACGGTGAGAACCTCAGTGCTGCGGACATCAAGGGCGTTACGGTTATGTCCCTGATCATTGCGGCACTTCTTTTTTCCCTGGCCTATGCTCCTTCGCTATTCTGGCTGCGCAAACGCCTCGGTGGTTGCCGGCCCGCCGCAGTCTTTCCACTTGCCTCCGCGCTCGTACTGAATCTTCCTGTATTCCTGATCGGAATTCTGGCAATAGGCAGAACTTTAGCGCCCACAGAAGCGTTTGCCTTTATCGGCGCTTTTGTACTCATGGGCACTGCATTCGGCCTCGGTTTCGTTTGGAATTATCAGGACAGAACGATATAACGTACGGGCATGGCAACAGCCACTAAGTTTCCAGAACCAAAAAACCTTCAGGACCCTTCGAACTTCGCTCCGGTAATTGATCTCAACGAATTGAGTGTTCAGTTCGGCGGGCGTCCTATCCTGAAAGGTCTGCGCGGAGAATTACGCGGCCGGGCCATCGGACTCCTTGGTCCCAATGGCGCCGGCAAGACCACCTTGATTCATACTCTTCTTGGTTTTCATGAGCCTTCGTCCGGCACCGCGCATATCTTTGGCAAAGATATTCTTACCGACGCTAAACAAATTCGTTCACTCATTGGTTACATGCCGGAGCGCGATTCTTTCATCGCGAAAATGAGCGCCGTACATCTGGTGCGTCTGATGGCCGAGTTGTCAGGCCTGCCACCCGAAGCCGCGCTCGAACGCGCCCACGAGGCGCTGTTTTATGTTGGGCTGGGCGAAGCGCGATACCGCGGTCTGGAGACTTACTCGCTGGGAATGAAACAACTGGCCAAGCTGGCCCAGGCTATCGTTCATGGTCCGAAACTGATCTTTTTAGACGAGCCTACCAATGGTCTTGATCCGCCCGCGCGGGCCCGGATGATCAGGTTGATTCGAGAGATTCGCGACAGCGGACAGGCCAACATCGTCTTGTCGTCGCATTTGCTTCGGGATGTTGAGGAGTGTTGCGAAGAGATCTTGATTCTTAAAGACGGACGCATTGCCGTTTATTGCAATCTGGAAGAGGAACGGAAAGCGAACCGGAAATTCCTGGTGTTGGAAACGCGTGGCGACCAGAACAAATTTGCTGCAGCGGTTGCGGATCTGGGTTGCGAGTACGCTTTGACGGGCGATCATCGCGTGAAAATCGTGTTGCCGGAGGGGATCGAGGTGCGCGATCTGTATCGCATCGCTTCCGTCCAGCAGATGCAAATCAGACGTTTAAGTTACAAGCGCGATTCCCTCGAGGATATCTTCCTGAAAGCTATGGAGAACGGTCATGGCAGTCTATGAACACAGCTACCGGAATTATTCAGGGCCACTGACTCCCGAATGGAGCCGGTTCCTGATAATTCCGCGTCATGCTTTTCGCGACGTGTTCAAGTCGAAACTCTTTATGGCTTTCTTCGCGATCTGCTTTATTCCCCTCCTGGTTGAAGCAGTGTTGATCTATCTCCATCACAATGTGAACGCCCTGGCCATCTTGCAGGTGAATGTCCGCGAGTTGCTTCCAATCGATGCATCTTTCTTCCAGACGTTTGTGAATTTGCAGAACGGCTTTGCTTTTTTCGTCGCTTTGCTGGTAGGGCCGCCGCTGGTCTCCCGCGATTTGCGAAACAACGCTCTGCCGCTCTATTTGTGCCGGCCGTTTTCCCGCCCCGAATACGTAGCGGGCAAGATGTCCGTGTTGTTGATTCTGCTTTCGGCGATGACCTGGGTGCCGCAGTTATTACTCTTTCTTTTTCAGTCTTACCTCGAAGGTGCGCGATGGTTTATCGATAATCTCTGGATCGCCAGCGCGATTTTCATTGGTAGTGCGGTTTGGATATTGCTACTGGCGCTGATTTCGCAGGCCATCTCAGCGCTGGTTAAGTGGCGGGTGATCGCCAGTGGAGCTATCCTGGGTCTCTTCTTTATCCCTTCCGTATTTGGGGAAGTGGTTAACGTCATATTTCGCACCAGGTGGGGAAGCATTATGAGTCTGGGCGCGCTCATAAAGAATGTCTCCGCCGGGCTCTTCGGGACGTTTGAGCCCACCACAAGAATTGTAACTGACTTCGATGACGTCGTCGTGAGCGGGAGCGTGCTAACCGAGCCGCCGCTCTGGGTTTCGTGGGCCGTGCTCTTTCTGGTTTGCGCTATCTGTCTGGCTGTGCTTTCGAGAAAGGTGAAGGCTTACGAGGTGGTCAAGTGAATTCTCAGATCATCTTCGACGATGTGTCGAAGTTTTATGGAGAGATTCTTGGAGTCAACCGGGTCAATTTGCAGGTTGGCCCCGGTATCACCAGTCTCGTCGGGCCAAATGGGGCCGGCAAGTCCACCTTGATGAATCTGATGACCGGGTTGCTGCGTCCCACGCGCGGAAGAATCACGATGCTCGGCATACCGACTGACAATCCGGAAACACTTTTCCGTAAGGTTGGCTATTGCACCCAATTTGATTCTTTCCCACGCGGGTTGACGGGCCGCGAGTTCATCAGGTCATTTCTGCTGGTGCACGGTTTCGGCAGGCAGAAGTCTGACGCTCTTGCGATAACTGCGCTCGAGCAGGTGAACTTGCTGGACGCGGCGGATCGGAAAGTGGCGGCCTACAGCAAAGGCATGCGCCAGCGGATCAGGCTGGCCCAGGCAATCGCTCATCAGCCGGCGGTGCTGATCCTTGACGAACCACTAAACGGACTCGATCCGATGGTGCGGGCCGAGACAATCGCACTGTTTCGAAAGCTGGCTGCTGACGGTCTGCATCTGATCATCTCCAGTCATATTCTCCACGAAGTCGACATGATGTCTGATCGGGTTGTGCTGGTTAACAACGGCTACGTTGTTGCGGAAGGGAACATTCACGGCGTGCGCGATGAGATGGAAGAACATCCGATGCAGATTCTGATTCGTTGCGACAAGCCGGCTAAGCTGGCCGCGTATGTTTTCGATGAGGACAACGTGGTCGAAGCGAGGTTGCATCAGGATCGCCTGGGTCTCTTCGTTCGCACCCGCGATGCCGACAGCTTCTACCTGTTATTGAATCGTGTAGTCGCCGAGGGCGAGATCAATATCGAATCGATTGCTCCAGTCGATGACGACCTTAACGCTGTATACGGCTATCTGATAGGCGCTGAAGGCGGAGGTTCTTGAGGTCAGAAGTTATGAGTTCAAACATTGACGTTTCTGAAATTGCCAGGTCGGACAAGCAACCACTGCAATGGTCCCTATGGCTGCGTCAGATTCGCGCCATCTTCCGACTCGAAATCGAGAAAAACTTTCTCGGCCGGCGCTCGATTCTGCTCTATTTGCTGGCGCTGATTCCGATTGTGCCCCTGGCACTGTTGGCTCCGTTTACGCCGCCGGGTGGCGGATGGCAGGACTTCACCCAATACAGCATGATCTTTGCCGTCTATTATGGCGGACTGATTCTGCGGACGGTCGTTTTCTTTGGTTGCGCCTGGATATTCATGAATCTGTTCCGTGGTGACATCGTTGACCGCAGTCTGCACTTCTATTTTCTAAGCCCGGTGCGGCGTGAGGTGCTGGTGGTAGGGAAGTATATCTCCGGCCTGGTTACATCGATCATTCTCTTCACCGGCA
>JBGTHZ010000036.1:0-77233 GCA_041745915.1 Pyrinomonadaceae bacterium
TACGGTAGAACGCGACTGACTTCTGAAGCTCGGGTACTGCGAGTACGCATTGGACTCTGGTCAACTGTGACACTCTTCACCTCCAGGGGTCGGATTATATAGCCGGGCGTAGAAGGTGACGCATCGTCCCGGTCGCTACCGCTTCCGGTTCTGTAGTTGAGTACATACCTCAGATTCGAGGCTATAAGTTAGAGTCCAAAGTCCATGGAATGAAGTTTCCATTTCCACAGAAACTTAATACTCCTGCCTAACGTAACAGTATGTCCAACGCGTCCCGCATTCCAGATAAGGAGTCACAAAACCCCATGAAAAATTTCAATAGACAGGCTCTCTCTCTGCAATTAATTGCGCTTTTGTTGCTTGTGCCCGCATTGCCCGTGATGGCGCAGACGCAGGTTGCGCAAGGCGGCACCTCAGCCGTGCCCAAGATCCAGTTTGAGGAATACACGCTGCCCAACGGTTTGCAGGTGATACTGCACATTGACCGCAAGCTTCCGGTGGTGCACGTCAATCAATGGTTCCACGTCGGTTCGAAGAACGAGCGCGCGGGCCGTAGCGGCTTTGCGCACCTTTTCGATTACGCGCGAAGATCTGGCGAGTTTTCACGAGAACAACTGGAAGCCGGGGAGTTCAGCCGTTGTCTTTGCAGGAGATATTACGCTGGCCGAGGCAACGGAGCTTGCGCGGCAGAATTTTGGCAGTTGGACCGGCGGAGCGGTGAAGACCGTTAATATACCTGCTCCTCGACCGTGGGGTCCGGGCAAGGTGTTCCTCGTCGATCGGCAGGACTCCGCCCAAACAGTTGTACGCCAGATGCTGCCGGCACCGCCTCGCAAGACGAATGACTATTACGCGTTGAACCTGGCAGACGCGGTCTGGGGTGGCGGATTCGGAACCCGTCTCAACCTGAACCTGCGCGAGGACAAGGGTTACTCGTATGGTGTCTTTTCATTTCCGAGTCTCTATTCGACTTCCGGCGTTTGGATAGCTTCAGGGGGTGTGCAGACGGACAAGACGAAAGAATCGGTGGTCGAGTTCGTCAAGGAGTTGAAGTCGCTGGCGGGCGCGAAGCCGATCACTGAACAGGAGTTGACAACAGCTAAGCACGCACGCATCCGCGGCTACGCTCAGCAATTCGAAGCAGTCTCGCGGATCGCCGGTCAGATTGCGGGGCTGTGGAGCGCTGGACTTCCAATGACGGAGTTGCAACGGGAGCCTTCGGAACTTGAGCGGGCTACTTTGGGTGCGGTCAATACCGTGGCCCAGAAGTACTCGGCGCCCGGTGGAGTCACACTACTTCTGGTCGGTGACCTCGCCAAGATCGAAGCCGGTATACGCGAACTAAATCTCGGCGAGATTATTGTCCTTGATAACGAAGGCAAGCTGGTGACCAAGAAGTAGCGGCTAGCAAATTAGCAGGTTGGGATAGAGTGAAGACTATCCGCAGATTACGCAGATTAGATCGACGATCCACGAAATCACGCGAACTAACACTAATTGCACTTTAGTGTCTTTTCGTGGAATTTCGTAGATCGTACTCTTTGTTGCGGCTAACAGCCACGATGTGAAATCTGCGTAATCTGCGGATAGTTCTTGTTTGCGCTAACTTTGGCGGTTGGACTTTGGCCAGTAGCTTTCGGTAAGGTTACTGACTTATGGCAACGGTTGCGAGAAGGTTTTTGATCCGGGGTAGTGTGCAGGGTGTGGGCTATCGCTTCTTTGCGCAACGCGCCGCCGCGAAGCATCAAGTTGTGGGATATGTGCGCAACGAACTCGATGGCAGCGTCGAAGTACTAGCAGAAGGTTTTGCCAGCAACGTCGAGCTTTTCAAGCACGAGCTGGTGGCTGGCCCGCAATGGTCCAACGTCGAGCAGGTAGAAGAAATAAATGTAGAACCCACGGGCTCATATCGGAGCTTTAGCGTTGAAAGGTAAAGGTTGTCAGTGGTCAGTTGTCAGTGGTCAGTTGTCAGTAGTCCGTGGTTGTATTTTTCCGGGTACTCTATAACCAACAACTAACACACCTGACACTGGACCACTGACAACTGACAACGGACTACTGACAAACTGACAACTGACCAACGATGAACAATCTAAAACAACTCATTCGCGAAGTGCCGGACTTTCCCAAAGCCGGCATTAATTTTTACGACATCACGACCTTGCTGAAGCATCCGGAAGGATTGCGCGGAACGGTCGATGCCCTGGCGTCCGAGTTTGAAGGAACAAAGGTTGACGCGGTGATTGGCGTCGAGGCGCGCGGATTTATTTTTGCGCCAGCCCTTGCTTATCATCTCGGAGCGGGCTTCGTACCGGTACGCAAACCGCGCAAGCTGCCGGCCGAGTGTGCGTCCATTTCCTACGATCTAGAATACGGTCAGGACACACTGGAAATTCACCGCGACGCGATTGGCGACGGACACCGCGTGATCATTGCAGACGACCTGCTGGCTACCGGGGGAACGGCCAGGGCGGTCGTTGACCTGGTTGAGAGTTTGGGCGGAACAGTCGCGGGACTGGTGTTTGTCGTAGAGTTGGAGTTCTTACCGGGCCGCAAGAAGCTTGAAGGGTATGACGTGCGATCCTTGATTAAGTATCAATCATAGAATGACACGCAAAGACGCAAAGAAGAATAATCCGTAATAGACTTTGCGTCTTTGCGGTGTAATTACCCGCCAGCGCTCGAGCAAGCTATGATCTACGGCCATTGAATGACTTTTGACTTTGGCTTGTCGGAGATAATGCTCAACGGTGGCGGCTGGCTACCCGGAACTTCACCAGCGCTCCTCGGCGGCTTAGAATGCACACTGCTACTCCGACTAACTTCCACGCTTAGCGGCGCCGGGTTCGGAGGTTCCTCATCTGCTGCCTGCTGCTTGTATTTTGCTGCTCGCGAAACCGCCATCTGCTTCCGCACAGGGGCAGCGGAGCGCGAAATAGATGTTGCCTCAGTCAATGCGCGCTTATTCTCCCGGACCTCGGAAACGCTGTTAGCGGCGGACGTCGATGATATGGAGTGAGCGCGACTCTCAGACCCTCTGGCGACGTCGTTGCCGCCCGAACCTTCAGATACCGCAACGGGCTCAACTTGGGAAGTTGATTCGATGTTTCCAGTATCAGCCGTGGTATCCGTCGTGCTATCAGTTGCGTGCTCATTTAAAGGAGGTGCGTTTGCTGGTTCAGTTGTCGCTGCAGGCGCAGTTTCTACCGAACCGGAAACACTCTTTTCAGATCCCGCAATTGGATTACTCGACTGTGTGGGTAAGCTGGTGGTTTTGTTGACAGGCTCGGTTCGATCGTCTGCGAACGAGTTAAGAATCTGCGGAAACAAGAAGACTGCGAGAGCACTACAGACAAGCCACACCGCCAGTACCAGAGCCACGAGATTTGTTCGACTCGAAGCAATCCGAGCTACGAAGACTGATCCGGGACGGAACTCAGGCACCACCAAAGGAAGCAGATCCTCGATTTCCGGCAGAATCTTTAAAACGCGCACTGGTGGCTTAATGATAGGTTGGTGCTGAGCGTGCTCAGGATCGACGGGTGGCAAAACATCTTCGAGCGGTTCGACTCTCTGGGCTGTGCTGTCTTGAGAAAACAGGGTAGGCGTGCTCACCAATGTTATTTCGGGATCTGCGCCCGGGTCGACCGCTGAGGCCTCGTTTGCTTCATCCAACGCACGTGGCCTTACCAACGTAGCCTCGGGATCTGAGGGCGCGTCGATTACCACGGGCTGGATTTCTTCTACCACCGGCTCAGGCATTATCGCCAGCATACTCTCTGAGGTGGCATCAATCACTGACTCGCTTTCTTGATCCACTGGCGCACGTGGTCTCACAACCGTAGCCTCGGGATCAAGCGACTCGGTGATTACTGAGACCTCCACACGGGAGTCCCCAACACTCGCTGGTTCGAACTTCTCTGATTCCTCTGGACGACTGAAGCGGGCAGGTTCGGCAATAACCGTCGTGCGTGGATTCGCAGCTTCCACACCCTTTGCCGCACGGGCTTCCCGAATTGTGTCGCCAATATCCATGAAGCCTCTAATATCAGCCCACATCTCAGGCAGTGTTTCGGATCTGCAGGTGGCGGAGAGGTCAGCGCCATTCTCGACCAGTAGCCATACGACCTGGGCATGACCAAAAAAGGCTGCCAGAGCGAGCGCGTTGAAGCCATCCGTTCGTTTCGCGTTGACCTCGGCTCCGCGATCTAGCAGGGCCCGCACCGTGCCCGCTGAGCCGTCGGACGCGGCGCGCATTAATGGCGTCATGCCGTGGTCTTCGACAACCGCTCGAGCTTCCAATTTTACGGGACCACTCGTCTCTGCCCCTTGAGTGAATCCGTTGGTATCGTGTTCGACTCTATTTGTTCGTGTTACTGCCGCTGACATCTTCGTACTCCCCTGCTGGATTTTAGTGCTCAACAGTAATGCGGTCACCTGGTTGAATCAGTGGATCTGCAAGTTTCCCGCTATTGATATCTTTCAGCTTGTAATGGGTTGACGCGAGAAATCCATTGTCACCTGCGCGCGCGATGTGTGCTTCTTTGGATTCGCGACTCAGACCTCCCGCAGCGAGGATAGCCTGTGTGAGAGTCAGACCTGGTCGAAACTGTTTTTCGCCGGGAGCCTTGACCTCGCCTCCAACGTAAAAGAACTGTTTAGGATTTGCATGGACGGTTATTACATCACCGGAACGAACCAGCAGATTCATCTGCTCTGGTTTGGAGAGATCGACAATCACTGCGTCGCCGGCCTCATGCCTGATGAGCGTGGCGCGGTCGGCTTCGGGCAACGGCTGCGCGTCGGCAATCACCACGTAAAGTGGAATAGCTTCGCGTCGCAGGAGTTTTGTTCCGGGGTCCTTTACGAGGCCGCTGACGATAATTGCGTGACTAAGATACTCACGAACGCCGACCAAAACCCTGGGATTGTCATTGACAGCCCGGCGTTTCAAGTCATCTTCTAATCGGGCCCTTGTCTCTTCCACCGTGAGTCCGGAAACCTGCAGCGGCTGGGCCAGAATCGGATGTTCCAGTAGTCCAGACGGAGTGACCGTGAACAAGGTTGATTGAGATGCCGGCTCATCGCCAAGCCGAACATCAAGAACATCACCGACACCAATGTGATAGACGCGTGTCAGCTCGCTTCCGGCAGCTGCGGCTGAGGTTGGATTGTTTGTACCCGACCCCGTCGATGCATTTAATGAAACCGGAACGCCGGCTGCCGTGTCGTTCTTCGCGCGCGAATCATCTGCGACGTTTGGAGCAAGACCGTTAGCTGCTGTTTTTTCTTCGTCGGAGCGTAGGACCCGATTGGTACTCCTGCTTACAGCCAATGACGCTTCATCAAGTTTGGCGCGAGCTTCCTTGTCTTTCGGATTGATCTTAAGGGCGTTCTCGAGGGGCCGAATCGCTTCCTCCCAGCGACCCTGGTCGAAAAGAGCAAGACCGAGACCGTAGTGGGCATCGGCGTAATTCGGGTTGAGATCCACCGCCTTTTGAAACAACTCCGACGCCTGTCTGAAGAGGCCGCTGCGGCCGTATTTCACACCGAGCTTATAGAATCGCTTTGCTTCGGCGCTGGCTTGCTTGGAAACGTCCTGACTCTTCGACCTGTCTTCGGTTTTGTTCGCTGTGCTGGAACCGTTGGCCTCGATGATGGCCTCGCCGCGCGGCGTAGCACTGGTAAGGTTCGCCTGGCCGATTGTTACCTCTGAAGGACTGAAAGTCGCGAAGAAGACAACGATGACTATTAAGTGCTTATGCATGACCACCCCTCGGGAGATTAAGCAGTTACTTCAATTTCCCGAAGCTACAGCTTCGAGACCGCACTAAAATTTAGACAGAACGAAAGACTGATGGGGGAAGAGTCGGCAATACTGATGTTGGGGCATCAGTCGGAATTCACAGCAAGTCTTTTGAGAACTTTATATACACTTTCAAGGCGTGAGTCAAAGCTTTCGATGCAGGCTTTTCGATGCAAGCTTTCGATGCGGGTACGAGTGCAGTTTTGATAGGGAGCGGGGACCTCGCTTAGCCTCGGAGTCGAGGCCGGGTCGAGGCCGGCTAAAAATCGACAGGAACAAGGCATTTTCTTTAAGAAAGGTGCTCACTGTCCCCCACTGAAGCGTGAAAGACAAACCCTTGGGCGATGCCTTTACCATTGACCCTTCAACATTTACTATCTACCCGCACGTGCTCCCGTAGCTCAGTTGCATAGAGCGTCCGCCTCCTAAGCGGAAGGTCGCGCGTTGGAATCGCGCCGGGGGCACCAAGAAAGTAGGCCGGAGGCAGACGGCAGGCGGCAGAAGTAGGAAGCAGATGGAGTAGAGAGCAGTAACGAGGGAGACCACGCGATAAGAGTAACCGATGCCCCCTGAAGATTTGCAAGAGGTGATTGATGCTCTTACCAGAACCCCGGAAACTGTGGCCGGTCTGGTTAAGGACCTTTCAGCGCCTGACCTCAGAGCTAAGAATTCGTCCGAAGAGTTTTCCGTAGTCGAGAACGTCTGTCATCTCCGCGACATTGAGATCGAGGGTTATACGGCTCGTATCAGCAGGATCCTGACGGAGAACAACCCGCTTCTTCCGGACATCGATGGCAGCCGACTGGCTGCCGAGCGCGACTACCAAAGTCAAAATTCCTCGGAAGCGTTGCAAGCCTTCGCCGCTGCGCGAAATCAAAACACTCAAAAACTGAGTGGTCTGGCAGCCGAGCAGTTCGATCGAGAGGGCGTTCTGGAGGGCGTAGGAACCGTGACCATCCGGGGACTGCTTCTGATGATGCGCGACCACGACGCTGAACACCTTATTCAGATATCTTCCATTCAAAAGGCGGCCTGATATTCACAGCTAGCTCTATTCAGATGAAGTTGCTACGCCCCAAGAGTTTTGTTCTGTCGTCGTTGTTGATGCTTGCCCTGATGCAGCTCGGTGGCGCTGCCGGGAGCACCCAGTCGCTCAAAGTGCGTGGCGACTCCTATGCCGCAGGCGAACTGTTAGTGAAGTTTGAAGCAGGTAGATCAGACCCGCGCGAAAAACTGGCCCGGGTCGGGCTGGAAACGATCGGGAGTTTCTCGACCGTACGTTGGCAGCACGTTCGCCTGCCGCCCGGGATAACCGTGGAAGAGGGTCTTACGCGCTACCGAAGTCTGCCGGGCGTTGAGAGAGTGCAACCTAATTTCATCTATCGTGCCCAGGCAACTGCGAATGATCCACGGTTCAACGAACTCTATGGGCTCGACAAGATCCAGGCGCCACTTGCCTGGGACACGACCACCGGTAGCCCAAGTGTTGTCGTCGCGGTTATCGATTTGGGCATTGACTACAATCACGAAGATCTAAGCGCGAACATGTGGCGCAATCCGGGAGAAACCGGACTGAATGCCAGCGGACAAGACAAGGCTACCAACGGCATTGACGACGATGGGAATGGTTATGTTGATGACGTATTCGGAGTTGATACGATCAATCACGATTCCAATCCGATGGACGACGGCGGGCATGGCACTCACGTTTCGGGGACCCTCGGTGGCGTGGGCAATAACGGCACCGGTGTGGTTGGCGTCAATTGGAACGTGCGGATTATGGCAATCAAATCGCATGGGGCTGATGGGAACGGAACCTCAGCGAGCGTCGTTGAGGCCTTTCAGTATGTTGCGATGATGAGACGGCGCGGTATCAACGTTCGCGTTACAAACAATAGCTGGGGTGGGGCGCCGGAGGCGCCGGATTTTGATCAAGCGTTGAAGGATGCGATCGACGACGCCGGAAGTACCGGCATTTTGAACATGTGTGCCGCCGGTAATTCAGCGCGGGACAATGATGCGTTTCCTTTTTATCCGGCCAGCTATGACTCGCCGAGTATCATGTCGGTTGCGGCCTCTGATCAGAACGATAACCGGGCGGGGTTCTCAAGCCGAGGAGCAACCTCGGTCGATCTGGCCGCGCCGGGAGTTTCAATTCTCAGCACCTTCCCCGGCTCATACGGATTCCTTAGTGGTACCTCAATGGCAACGCCCCACGTCTCGGGCGCGGCCGCACTGCTCTGGGCCCATGCTCCCCATCTCACCGCGGCTCAGGTTAAAGCGACTTTGATGAATAGCGTTGATCTGTTGCCGCAATGGGCAGGATTGACCGTCACCGGAGGTCGTCTTAATCTGGCCCGCGCTGTACAGAACACTCCTGCGGTACATCCCATCGATGGCCCGGAATTCTTCGTACGCAGGCATTACCTGGATTTTCTCTCACGTGAACCTGATCCAGCGGGCCAGGCTTTTTGGACCAACCAAATTACGCAATGTGGTCTTGACGCCGGTTGCATCGAACTGAAGCGCATCAATGTCTCTGCAGCCTTTTTCCTGTCAATTGAGTTTCAGCATACCGGATATCTGGTCTATCGGATTTACAGGTCGGCTTACGGTAATCCGCCCGGTGTGCCGGTTCCAGTCATGTTAGGCGAGTTTCAGCCGGACACACAGGAAATCAGCCGGGGCGTTGTGGTGGGTGAACCCGGCTGGGAGCAGCGCTTGAACGATAACAAGAATGGCTTCGCGGCTTTGTTTGTTGCGACCCCGCGCTTCACCAGCGCCTATCCTACGACGATAACGCCTGAGGTTTTCGTTGATGCGTTCTTCGCGAATGCTAACCTCACGCCATCGACGGTAGAACGAGAGGCAGCCGTCAACGAGTTTGGTGGAGCGGCTACGAGTGCAGAGGCAGCCGCCCGGGCACGTGTGCTGCTCAGGGTGGCGGAGAACTCCGCTCTGGTAAGACAGGAATTCAACAAGGCCTTCGTGCTGATGCAATATTTCGGGTATCTGCGACGCGACCCCAACGACGCGCCGGACACTGACTTCACCGGCTACGATTTCTGGCTTGCAAAACTCGAACAGTTTAACGGCAACTTCATCAACGCGGAGATGGTCAAAGCTTTTCTTTCATCCGGCGAGTATCGTCAACGCTTCGGTCAGCCCTAGTCTTCCTCTCCAGAGGAGATGCTGGGCCAGAGTAGAAACCTCGCGGTAACGAGGCTGTCTCAAAACGCAGCGCTGGGTTGAGATCCTTCTGGAAGACACTCAATACAGAACCAGGAGCGATAGCGACTGCACTCAACCAGCGCGTCACACTCCGTACGGATCAGCTGAGCAACTTCATCCTTTCTTGAGCACGGCTAATATCCACACCAGTGACACTGTGAACGTTGAGTGCGGTCGTATCGCTCCCGGTTCTGCATCGAGCGCGCCCCCGCCAATCGCAGCGATCTGAGTTTGACCTCTCTACACTTCTACCTGCGTCACAAAAGTCGAACAATCGTTGCGCCCAGGCCTCCCGCCTCTGGTGGGGCATCAGTCCAACTCTCTACAAACGGTGTTCCGGCCAGAACAGTGCGAACGATCTCGCGTTGCACACCGATGCCTTTTCCATGAATGATACGCACGCTGCGAAAACCCGCCAGGTGAACCTGCTCGAGATACTCTTCCACCACGCGTTTCACATCTTTTGGTTGAATGGTGTGTAGATCGATTACATCCGTGATTTCGATCGTGACTGGCTCTGGAAAGGGATCATAAGGATCCACCGCAGAGTCTTCATCGCTAACGATAACGCCGGGCGAGTATTGATCAGATCTTGCACCTGCAAGTCTTTTGATCCAATCGAGAAGCTTCATTGAGCTCTTCGTGAGTTCCTGAACGTCCCTATTTTCTACCGCGCCTGCCAGTAAATAGAAAGGGCGTCGTACCGAAAAGTCTGGGTGCGACGCCCGTTGATTGAAATGCTTGTTTCCGTTGCTCTGACCAGGAGTGACTGGCCTGTCGCGTACCTACTGACGCCGGCTCTCTCATTTACTAGGGCGGCCCGAACCGCGCCCGGTACTCAGTCGAGGTAATGAAGGCCTCGACGATGCGTGCCCGTCTGATGCGCGCCAGCGCCAGGTCCGGATCGCGAACGTCCTCGCCGGGCTGGCTGGTGTTGTTAAGCACCGTCACCCAGAAGTTGAAGCCTGACAAGTCGCTGTCCGGCGGGTCTGCGGGGTTACGCCTCAGATACCCGAAGTATTGCATCAGCACGAAGGCGCGATTGTAGAGCGCGTTGAAGACCGAGCGCGTATTGCCCACCTGGACGAGCGCTGATTGGCGCGTCACTGTGCCGTTATTGAGCCCGGCGACGAGGGCGTCGCGGGTGGTCGCCTCCGTGTTCGGGTCAACTCCAGCATTGGTGAAGAGCGCGTCGACGAAAGCGGTGTTCGAGACCCCCGCAAAATGTGACTGGAACTCCGCCCGGTTGACGAAGGCGTCGAGGAACGCCTGCCGGTTTTGGGCGAGCCGGTCGAGGGCGCCGGGCTGGCCGATGATGACGCCCTGGTTAAGGTTCTGGACGTCGAACAGGAACTCGCGTAGCGTCGGCAACCTTCCGAACGCCTCCTGGTAGACCCGGATCACGAAGTAGCCCGTCTCCTGAAACTCGATCGATAAGAAGAACGCGATCGAGACCGTTGCGCGCGCCCCTAGGACGCAGTCGTTCCGGGCCTGTCCCGGCGCGCTTGGGCAGCGCTCGATGAGCGTGAACAGCTCGCTGATCCAGAAGTTGAGGCCTGCCTGGTCTGGTTCGCGGCTGAGGAAATCCAGGTACTGCTGCCGGACGTAGAAGAGCACCTCGTCAATCGGGTTGGGGAAGAAGTTGGGGACCGTGATGCCGCGGATCGTCTCCGTCCCTCCGACGTTGCCTACGAGCGTAGCCGCTCCCGTCGTCAAGTTGATCGTATAGAGCCCAGCAGTGCCATCGACCGTGAGCACGGCGAAGGCCGTGCCGCTGCCGTTGGCGATGTCAAATCCGACCGCGTCGGACGTGTTTACGCCCAGCGGGCCGACTGTGTTTAATGTTCCCGCGTTGGGCGGGTCCTGCCTAACTAGAATGTCGAGGTTAGAGTCAATCCCGTAGAGCGTGGTCGTCGTCGCTCCGGCGAAATTGTTGGTGTAAGCCGAGCCCACGATGTTCGGGTTCTGCCCGGCGTTCACGTCGCCCGTCGCGTAGGCGAGGGCTCCGTCAACGAGGACCGCGCCCGTATCGACGTTGGTGCGCAGGTTCTGGTCGGTGTCGCTGGTGGAGCGCAGCCGATCGGGAACCGGGTTGAAGTCCACGCCGAAGGATGCCCCGCTCGGGGCAGTTGATAGCGTGGAAACGAAGGTTGCCACACCCGTTCTCGGGTTGAGCGTGTAGAGCCGACCGGTGCTACCGAGGGCGAAGATCTGGCGCGTAGCCGGGCGCACGTCAATACCGAGGATCGTCTCGCCCGACTGCAAACCTGTGATGGCTACCGAGCCGACAATCGTCCCCGGCGTGGCGCTGCTGAAGCGCAGGAGGTTGTTTGCCGAAGTAACTGCAAAGATCGTTATCGCCGACGGCGGCGAACTGTCGTTGTCGGTGATCGTCACGACCGCGTTCGAGGGAGCGCCTAGGGTGGATCCGACCACACCGCTCAGGGAAACGGTGAATGTTTCGTCGCTCTCAATTGAGACGTCGTCGATGATTAGGATTCTCACCGTCTTGCTCGTCTCGCCGGGCGCGAACGTAAGTGTACGGAAGACAGGTGTGAAGTCGGAGCGATCCGAGGCCGTGCCGCTGCTGGTAGTGAAGTCAACTACCGCGGAGCCGGTGCCGCCAGTACGGGTTACATTGATGTCCACGCCGCCTTGCCCCTCGCCGACTGTGAAGGTGGCTGCGCTTAACTGGATCGTGCCCAGGACTGCTCCCGAAGGCATCGGCTGGACGGCGGGGTCAACGTCGCTCGCCGCGTTGTTGGTCAAGCGGATAACGTTACTGCCGTCGGCGTTGGCGATGTAAATTTCCAGGTTGTCGACGCCGTTGCGGTTACTGACGAAGGCGATCACCGCTCCGTCGGGCGCGCGCGACGGGTCGAGGTCGAATGCCGTGTTGTTAGTGATCCGTATCTGGTTCGTGCCGTCCGCGTTCATCGTGTAGATTTCATCGTTGCCGTCGCGATCGGTCTGGAAGGTGATCCGCCCCGACGACCAAGTGGTGCTCACGTCGTTAAACGCGTTGTTCGTCAAGCGCATTTGGTTGGTGCCGGTCGAGGTCATCCGGTATATCTCGAACTTATCGCCGTCGCGGTTGCTGGCGAAAGAGAGCAACGTCCCCGTAGGTGCCCACGCCGGGTCGTTGTCGTCCGCCGGATTCTGCGTCAGATTCGTCTGCCCCGAGCCATCCGCGTTCATCACGTAGACTTCGTCGTTGCCGTCGCGGTTGCTGACGAAGGCAATCTGCGGGTTGGTGACCGAAGGTGACCAGGCGGGGTCGAAGTCTTCCGCCGCGTTGTTGGTCAAGCGCACTGGGGGGCCGCCGCCGGCGTCAACAATGTAGATTTCCTTGTTGCCGTCGCGGTTGCTGACGAAGGCGAGCCTTTCGCCGTCTGGCGACCAGGTTGGGTTAAGATCTTCCGCCGGATGATTGGTAACCTGCACCAGCCCGCCGCCGTCCGGGTTCATCACATAGATCTCGAAGTTGCCAGAGCGATCGCTGGCAAAAGCAATCTTGCCAGGTGGATCGTCCTCGTGGGCTTCGTCTCCTACCTTCGATTTTTTCGGGTCTTGCGGGCGTGCGGCGCCATTCTGCGCGGGAGATCTCCTCTCCCTTTGTTGCGACTGAACCGGTGGCACTAGACCCCAGGCGCTAACGAGTAGCGCCAGCGCGAGCGCCGTGACTTTCCTTGCGCGTGTTCCGTTTTTCTTCATGGCCTTCGCTCTCCTTTCGCTCTGTTTAATCCCTCACACCGGGACGACGGCGCCCTAATTGCGCGTCTGGTCCTCAGCGCCGGCACTGTTCGGGCGCGGCTGGTGTGGCGGGGAAAGGAACGGGAAGGTGCTTAGGAATGGTTGCTCGTTCTGGTTGGCGTTGTCGGTAACGGCTTGCTGGTTGGCGACGAAGAATAGGATCGTATCCACTACATCATCACCGGGCCGCCGACCATTAGGGAAGCCCGCATAATTCGGCGTCGAGTGAATCTGCTCGCCGAAGCCGAGAGTGGTGTTGGGCGTGTTCAGGTTGAGCCGCAGTAGATCGCCGTTAGTAACCACGACGCCAGCCAGAATCCCGATGTTGGTCGCGTTCGTGCCAAGGGCCGTGAGCGCCGCGACAATGTCTCCGGCGAAGCGCCCACTGGCATCGTCCTGGGGAGTAGCGGCGTTGTACTCATCTTTGCGGACGAAAGGTATTACGACTGCATTGATGGCAGGATTGCCAACGCGGTCGAGCGTCTGCCAGCGCCCGAAGCCGACCGCCGGGTATTGGCTCCTTACCACATCGGCTGAGGCTGGAAAAAGTTGCGGGCTGCGGCGCTGAAGAACGGCCTGCACCCCGATGGAGTTGCCTACCCCTGCCGCGGTCAGCACAGCACGCGGGATGCTCAACGCGATGGTCATAATATTGTAACCGGCGAAAGAGTCGCGCCCGCGCTGAAAGTTTGCCAGCGCGTCAGGGACGCAGTTGGGCGGCGGAGTGGGATTCGCCACGCATGCCCTCAACGCGGCAGTTGCCGCCGCGAAGGCCGGGATGTCGAAGTTGAAGGGATCGTCGCGCATCCCCGCATAGAAACGGACGCCGGTCGTGCCCAAGTCCGTGATGGTCGGGGCGGGCGGGCAGTTGGCGGCACCTGCGATGCAGACCGAAGGCGGAGTCGAGTTGGCGGTGAAAGTCTGTCCGTCGAACAACGTGACGGTCGCAACTTGCGGGGCGGTCGCGCCGGTGCGTTTCGCAAAGGTTATGTCAAGGAAGCGATCGGGTCGCGGGTCACCGTTTATATCCATCTCGAACCGATGACGGACAGCCGGGTCGAACTGGCCGAAGTTGTTATTCTCGCCTGGCGCGATGAAGCCGCGCACGGTCACGGCGAAGATCACCCTTGTATTGTCGTTCGGGTCAAGAAAGACGAAGGCGTCGCCCCCATCAATCCCCTGGTCCGAGTTGCCGTAAGGCGCGTCGCCGTGATCGGCTGCGTCCGTAGTTGATGTGGGCATCAGAACGCCGGCCAACGCCACGGTCAGGGCGAGGGCAGCGAGCAGAAACTTTTTGCAGCTCAGGCGAGTCATGATGGTTCTCCTTATTAACAAGTACTTGTGAAGTTCGCTCTCAGAGGATAAAGTCCACGCTTTGCAAGACGCGCAGGCATGGAAACGCGTTCGGTGTCGTGTCTTTTTATTTGAGTAAAACTGACGCAGACGGATTGTCGCTGTCGACAAACGAATCGCCCGACTTGCGCTTCTGGAAATAGCCTGGTTCCGCACCTCTTTTTAGGTTAATGTCGTGAGTATCTAAGGCTTCAAACGAGTCAAACTCAATGATTTCAGAAAGCACTTACGAAGCGCTTAACCCTATCGGATTTCTGCTCTAAGTTTTGGTGAGGAGCATACGCTTGCCTGAGGGTTGTGTCTAGAAAAAAATGCGTGGCGGGACTTCGCAGTTTTACTCAATTCCTCCGCAATCTGATCGAAGCAGCAGTGCCGTATACCTTGAAAGGAACTTATACTGGGCGAAGTGTACGCCCGTCTTTGGAAACAACCACAGCCTGATACCGCAATGCCTCCATTCATACATAGTTTCCGGGTTCTGATTGCTTGCTGGGTTGTGGCCCTGTGGCTGAGCGGCTGTGGTAGCGGTTCGCCCACCCAACCACCGCGCATCGCTGACTCTGCCGCGCCTCCAGTTGCGAACGCGGAAGCGTCAGACACAGCAGCAAGCATCATCCGCACTCTTGAGGAGCGTGTGCTCGAAAACCCGGAAGACTTCGTCGCGTACAACAAGCTATGCGGATACTACCTCCAGCGTCTGCGTGAAACGGGTGATGCCAAGTATCTCGACCTGGCGTCCCGAGCGGCGCAGGCTTCGATAAAAATCCTGCCGGCGGAAAGCAACACAGGTGCATTGTCCGCTCTGGCGCAGGTAGCGTTCGCTGCGCACGACTTCACCGCAGCGCGAGACTACGCAATCCAACTTGTCAGAAGTGAGCCTCGCAAAAGCCAGCCATATCTAATATTAAGCGACGCGCTCATTGAACTGGGTGATTATGCAAAAGCAAGCGAAGTCTTTGGCCAAATGCAGCAAGTGGGCGCTGGGGGCATAGGAGGAGAAACGCGGTTGGCCCGTTTCGACATGATACGCGGGAAGACCGATAACGCGCGACGTCGTTTGGAAAATGTACTTGCGCTGGCGCTTCAAGAAGTGCCGCGCGAGCGCGAGACCGTCGCCTGGTGTCGCTGGCAATTGGGCGAGCTGGCCTTCTCATTGGGCAACTACCAAGACGCTGAGCGTCGCTACCGCGAGGCGCTCCAGGATTTTCCCGACTATTACCGCGCAGTTGCGGGTCTGGCGCGCGCACTCGCAGTGCGCGGGGACATGGCCGCTGCGACAACCGAAGCCGAACGCGCAGTCAGAATTCTTCCCGACCCATCGTTTGTTGCCTTGCTTGGGGATCTCTACCGTGCATCGGGGCGTGAAAAAGAGGCTCAGGCACAATATGCACTTGTCGAACAAATTGCGCGCCTTAATGATTCAAACGGCGCGCTTTACAACCGCCAACTGGCGCTCTTTTATGCAGACCATGAGATGAAGACGGAGCAAGCATACAAGCTGGCTTCGAAGGAGTACGAGGTTCGCCGCGACATCTACGGCGCGGATGCCGTGGCATGGACGGCGCTCAAGGCAGGCCGAGTTTCCGAGGCGCAGAAGATTATTCGCGAGGCACTACGGCTCGGTACTCAGGACGCGCGCCTCTTCTATCACGCGGGAATGATCGCACGGGCAGCGGGCGACAGCGACGAAGCTCGCCAATACCTAAAGCGAGCGCTGGACTTGAGCCCGCAGTTTGACCCAGTGCAGGCGCCGCTTGCGCGCAAGGCACTGGAAGATTGACACACGTGCTCATGCAGGGACACTTTCGTCCTGACTAGCTGTGTTAGGATAACTTCAGATTCGCACCTTCGCTCTTAACTCAAGTTTAGCCACACGTGATGTCATCCACTCGCAATACCCTTCGGCGACGACACGCCTTGATCACGCTAGTCCTGACCGCGATCTGCATTCTCTTAGTGGCCAGCGCCCAAGCTCATCCCCTGGGCAACTTCTCAGTTAACCACTACGCGCGTCTGGAAGTGGGCGGGGAGCGTTTGCGCGTGCGTTATGTGGTAGACATGGCGGAAATACCAACGCTGCAGGTTTTGCAACAGTTGGGAGCGAACGAAGACGGTGCAGTCTCTAACGCCGCTTTGCGTTTGCATCTGGAGAAAGCTGCTGCTGAATACGCGGCGGGCTTGCGCTTGACAGTGGATGGTATGCATGTGCCGCTGGATCTCGTCTCAAAGAATATCGAACAACGACCCGGAACCGGCGGGTTGAACACGCTCAGGATCGAGTGTGACCTGGCAGGCGCTCTCTCTGCGGGAGGATCAACCCGCCGCATCAGCTTTGAGAACAATAATCATTTTGATCGGCTTGGCTGGCGAGAAGTTGTCGTTACGGCCGCTCCGGGCGTGTCGGTGTTTGACAGCACTGCTTTCGGCAACGGAGTAACCGACGAACTTAATGCCTACCCGGACGATAGACTCGCCGCTCCCCTCGAAGAGCGCGCGGTTGAATTTTCAGTTATACGTGGAGCCCTGCCGGAAGGCGCACGGCCGCTGCTCACGCGCGACGGTCGCACAGCGGCCCCGGCGCGTGACCGCTTCGCCGAGTTAATTGCCGTCCCGGAATTAACCACGGGAGTTGCGTTGCTGGGTTTGCTGGTCGCCGCCGCCCTGGGCGGATTGCACGCCTTTTCGCCCGGCCACGGAAAAACAGTTGTGGGCGCATACCTGGTGGGCTCGCGTGGGACGGCCAAGCACGCTGTCTTCCTCGGCCTGACGGTCACGGCTACTCACACCTCCAGCGTTTTCGCGCTCGGACTAGTCACATTATTTGCATCACAGTATGTACTGCCCGAAAAACTCTTCCCCGTTCTCAGCCTCGCCTCCGGCTCCATCATCCTTGCGCTGGGTTTAAGCCTCTTCATTACGAGACTGCGTTCGGCGCTTGGCAACCCACAACATACACACGGAAATCTTCACCGCGATCACTCACACGACCACAACTTTTCAGATTCCCATTCACACGAGCACGGTCACGAACACAGGCATGATCGTGAAAGCGTTTTCTCGAAAGATCAGGGCGCGCTGGTTCATTCGCATGGCGGTAGCGAGCATACCCATGTGCTTCCAGGCGCCGATGGTGCTCCCGTGACTTGGCGGAGTTTGTTGGCGTTGGGTGTTTCAGGCGGTTTGCTACCGTGTCCTTCGGCCCTCGTCGTCCTGCTGTCGGCTATATTTCTGCATCGCGTCGGATACGGTCTCTTGCTTATCGTAGCGTTCAGCCTGGGTTTGGCGAGCGTTTTAACCGGCATTGGACTGGCTTTCGTCTACGCGGGGCGGTGGTTGCAGCGAACGAAGGGCGAAAGGAGCCTGGGGGCTGGCTTGGTTCGCGTCGTTCCGGTTTTCAGCGCGTTCGTCATCGCCTGCGTTGGGGCTCTGCTTTGCTACGAGGCTCTCGGACAAGTGGGCATCCGTGTGGGAGTACTTCTTTCGGACTCGCCCGGTCCATATTCGACAGCATCAGTGTTGGCTTTCGGTTTGGTGCTCGGACTCAAGCACGCGGTTGAAGCCGACCACCTGGCGGCCGTCACTACCATCGTGAGTGAACGCCGGAGCATTTTAGGAGCATCGCTGATCGGAGGTCTGTGGGGCATGGGCCACACGCTATCGTTGCTCGTCGCAGGAATAGCAGTGATCTTGTTTCACCTAAGGATCAGCGAGCAAACGGCGCTGGCACTGGAATTCTGCGTCGGGCTGATGCTAATCGCGCTCGGGGCCAACGCGCTGCGAAAACTCATGCGCGGAGGGACACTCCACCTGCATTGGCACCGCCACGGTGAGCATGTCCACGCGCATCCCCACGTTCACGACGGTATTGATGAGCCTGACGCACCGCATACGCATCACGGGCTACGACTCTCTGCACGTCCGTTCGTGGTTGGAATGGTCCACGGTTTGGCGGGAAGCGCTGCACTAATGCTTCTGGTGCTCTCGACAATTTCGTCACCTCTCGCTGGGTTGCTTTACATCCTCGTCTTCGGCATCGGCTCAGTCGGCGGCATGATGTTGATGAGCGCACTTGTAGGGCTGCCTTTGAGTCTCACTGCGAAGAGGTTCGCGCGCGCTCATTTCGTGGTGCGCTGCCTGGCCGGGCTCTTCAGTCTCAGCTTTGGCCTCTTCATGGTCTACCAGATCGGCATTAAGGATGGGCTGCTGTACTAAGGCCGGTCTTTTTTGCTGGCGGCATATTTTGAGTCTGCAGCGCACGATCAACTAAATCACACGAACTAACACGAACACTTAGTGCCATTTCGTGTGATTTCGTGGATCGTTTTGCCGCAGTCTTTGCAAGAAGCCACGCTGATACTGAACGCATGACACCAGCGCTTTTTGGGTAGTGCTCCGCAATTGTGTCGGTGGCTCTCTTTTCTTTTCCGTTTCTTGACACTTGATAGAGCGCGCTTGTACACTCGCGTGCTTTTCAACTCCTAACTACTTTTTCAATCCAAGGGTCGGCGGAAAGCTGCAATTTGATGTAACTCCTCTGCCTGCGAAAGGACTCAGATAATGGGGGCGCGAAACAAAATAACCGTTGTGGGGGCAGGCAACGTCGGCGCGACGGCTGCTCACTGGCTGGCCGCAAAAGAACTGGGCGATGTAGCCCTCGTCGACATCGTTGAAGGTGTCCCGCAAGGGAAGGCTTTAGACCTGGCCCAGGCCGCGCCCATCGAGGGCTTTGATGTTCGCCTCGCTGGTCTCAATGGTTATGACGGCACCGAAGACTCCGACGTGGTTATCATCACGGCTGGACTCCCGCGCAAACCGGGCATGAGCCGCGACGACCTGCTGAAAACCAACGCCGATATCGTAACGAAGGTGGTAGAGGAGGTGGTGAAACGTTCTCCCGAGTCAATTCTAATTGTTGTTTCAAATCCGCTGGATGCGATGTGCCAGGTGGCCCTGAAGCGCTCAGGATTTCCCAAGCATCGAGTTATCGGCATGGCTGGGGTACTGGATTCCGCGCGCATGCGTTGCTTTCTTGCCGAGGCACTGAATGTCTCAGTCGAGAACGTGACCGCATTCGTGCTCGGAGGCCATGGCGATACCATGGTTCCGTTGCCACGTTTTTCCACTTGCGCGGGAATTCCCATCACCGAGTTGCTGCCGAAAGATAAGATCGACGCGATTGTAAAACGAACCGCCAATGGCGGCGCTGAGATCGTGAGTTTATTGAAAACGGGTTCGGCTTATTATGCGCCCTCGGCGGCGGCCGTCGAGATGACCGAATCGATTTTGAAAGACAAGAAGAAAATTCTCCCTTGCGCCGCATACCTCGAAGGCGAGTATGGCATCAACGGCCTCTACGTGGGTGTTCCGTGTAAGCTGGGCGCGAAGGGTCTGGAACAGATAATCGAGATTAACTTGCTGGCCGAGGAACGAATCGCGCTACAGAAGAGCGCCGCAGCAGTGCAGGAACTCGTGAACGTCCTCGGAATCTAGCGGACGTGCCAGTAGAGGGTCGGCTTCGTCTGGAGTGTCCCACAAACTTCAGTTTGTCGTGAACACAACGACAAGCTAAAAGCATGTCGGACATCAAAACTGACCCACTACCGACGTGCCTATTCACCTACGTCACTATTCATTGACAATCAACATACGCAAAGCTATAACGTCTGCAGCATTTCCTCGTATTCGCCACTGGGCGCGCAGCTGAAGGCCAAACCTCTAGGCAATTGGTCCTGGTGAAAGTTTTTATTGCGCTGAGTGGCTCACTCTAACACTAGCGACAAATTGTCCACCGCATCATAACGAAAGGACAGAGCTATGAGTTCTCCAGAAAAGAGTAGTCAACAGGGTCCAATGACTTTGGAAGATCGCGTCACTAAGCTTGAGCTAGATACCGCGAAGAACAATGAGAATATTACGAAAGGTATCCAAGCTCTCATCGACATACTTAACGAGATGAAACGTATTGAGTGCGAGCTGCCGCCGGGTTGTGAGACGCCGCCGATAGCCCAGAAGGGCTAGACGAAGATAGGGGAATTGGTAGAGATGGTCTTATCCTCTTCCGATCTACTTATAGTCGTTAATCAGCACCACATCTTTAGTTTCCACGCCACGCTCGCAAGCAAGTTGCTTTCCGTCGTGTGACCAGTCATATGAGAATATTTCGTCTGCCCTGAAGTCAGTCATCTGCCTGGGTGAGCTTCCGTCCAGGGGTTGGTTCCAGATGTTCGCGATACCTGAGCGCACATCCACGTAAGTCAGAGCACCCCCGTCGTGTGACCAGCGAATTCGCTGCCAGGGATGTATCGGTATATTGAATACCTTGAGCGGCGGACCTCCCTCAAAAGGAATGATTGCGATTTTCAGCGTGTTGGTGCTTTCCTCCAGGTAGCGGCAAGCGATCACCTTGCCATCAGGCGACACGACCGGCACACTCAGATTCGCATCCGTTAGTTGCACCGCATGGCCGCCATCGACAGGAACCCTCCATAACGTCGGTTTTCCACCGCCGCCGCCACCTCGCTGAAAAACCACCCAGTAACCATCTGGCGTCGGATACGGGTGGATGTCGCTGACCCCGTCGGTTAATTGTTTTGGGTTATTTCCGTCTGTATCCATCCTCCAGATATTGAAGGGGCCAGTGCGGCTGGAGGAAAAAAAGATATAACGCCCGTCAGATGAAACTGCCGGATGGTAGTTAGAACCGGCATCGTTGGTCAGCTGGATCTTGTTTGCCCCGTCGCTCCCCATACTCCACAGGTCCAATTTGCCGCTGGCCATCGTCGAATAGACAATGCGGTTATCGGGAATCCAGGCAAGACCATACGTCCAACCGACACCGGAAGTGATCTGGGTAGCGCGACTTGCGTCTCCATTTGGCGCGATCCACATCGTCACCAGCCGGCTGTACTGCACGGAGACGAGAGTGCGTGAATCCGCAGTAAGGCTCAAATCCCGGTAGTTGTTGGAATCATTGGTAACTCTTCGGGCCTCGCCGTCTGGATAAGATACGTACCATATTTGGATAGGACTCACGGACTCTTCCGTCGCGGCGATGAGCAGGCCACTGCCATCCTTGATCCAGACTACTCGGGTGACTCCAAACCATTTGCGGGAGGTGATAGGTTTCTCCGTCCCGTCTGCCACCCGCACTTCAACTACACGCATGTGGAAACCGCCGGTGAAGCTTCCGTCGAGGCAGGCAATGACGTCCCCCTTAGGTGACCAGGCCAAACCGTAAATCGAAAATAGATCCGGGTTGCTTCGCATAGCCAAGCGGCGTTCTCCAGTCCCGTCGGCCTGGGCGATCATCAATGAGTACTCACCCTTGCCCTTGTCGAATCTAACAAAAGCAAATCGTTTTCCATCCGGAGCGAAGGTAACCTTGCTGTCCACATTTGACAGTATCTTTCTTGATGCCCCACTGTGCGCCGGCACTTGATAAAGCAAGCCAGTATCATTCGTTTCATGCCTGACGTAGTAAATATAGTTGCCATCGTTAGAGAAGGTTATCGCCTGGTAACGCACGTCAGCGGGCGGAGCGATCAGTACATTGCTGGGCGTGGCCAGGTAAGTTAAGACCAGGCTCTGTTGTCCGGCGTCTTCCAACACGTGAGCAACGGATTTTCCATCTGGAGAGACCTCAGCGTTAAGAGACTTTCCCGTATTGGTGACCTTAGTCACCGGCATGTTTTGAAATGGTACCCGCCCTTTCTCCGTGCGGCGTTGGAGGATGTACCAAACCCCGGCGACCACAATCAGCAGAGCGACTATAAAAACACCAATTGAAAGCCGCGGCCGGCGAAGTGAGTCGGAGATACTTTTGAAGGCGCTTGAATGCGACGGCTTCGAAGCAACCAACCGTTGCGTGCGATGACCGTCCTCGTTATCAAGGGCATTCCGCGCGGCCTTAAGATCGGCAACCATTTCTGACGCTGTCTGGTAACGCGACTCGGTTTTCTTCTCCAGGGCTTTGAGCGTAATGCGATCGAGTTCCGCGTTTACCCGCGGGTTTAGCGACGATGGAGGAGGCGGATTGAAGTGAAGGATCTGCGCGCCAATCTCAATGACACTACCGCCTGAAAATGCGGGCCTCCCCGCCAGGCATTCGTAGAGCAGCGCCCCCAGGGCAAAGAGATCGCTGCGCGCATCGACTTCCGCACCCATTGCCTGTTCCGGTGACAGATACAAGGGCGTCCCTATGATTACGTTGCTGCTCGTACGCGCCAGCAATGTGTTGGCGTCTGGACCAGCGCCCGGCGACTGCTCCTCGTGCAACTGTTTTACCAATCCGAAGTCAAGCACCTTGACTGTGCCTTCTTTATCCACGATCACGTTTGAGGGCTTGATGTCGCGATGAATGATTCCCCTCGCGTGCGCCGCGCCCAGCGCTTCTGCTACCGCTGCGACAACTTCGACGGCCTGTGAGATTGTCAACGCGCTGGAATGCAGAAGGTCACCCAGAGTTTCCCCCTTGATGTATTCCATAACGATAAAGGGCTGACCTTCGGTTGTTTCTCCATAGTCGTGGACGACTGCGATGTGCGGGTGAGAGAGGGTGGAGACGGCGCGCGCTTCACGTAGAAATCGTGCGCGAGAGTGTTGATCCTGTGAGGCAGACAGGAACTTAAGGGCGACGTTTCTCCCGAGATGAGTATCTTCGGCCAGGTAAACGACACCCATGGCGCCCTCACCGAGCTTTTCCACGATCCGATAATGTGAAACCGTCTGCCCTATCATGCGCGCTTGTTCATTTGGTCAGCACTAAGGCCGGATGGTAAGCGGTGATAACTAATCCGGCGGTATGGATTAAGGAACCCAGTTCTCGTGTGGGCTTTCATGCTATGCCAAGCACAATGGCATTTCAAGATGCAAATGTGTTGGCTACTGAGGGATTACGAACCAGACGATTTGACGACAGCGCGCCGGGCACTATCGGAAAACCCAAAGAGCACCTGGAAATTACTATTGGCAACTCTTAGCTTTGGCTTTTAGGTGCGAATGCCCCAAATCCCGGTATTAGGGGTTCGCTGTCCGAGCGCCTTCCCGGCGTAAACACCCCAAAGAGTTAGGCTTAGATTAAAGTTATTGACTCCGTTTAGGGTCGCAAACTAATATGTTCTAGCGGTCACGTCGAGACTGCATCCTTTCGTTGGGCGCATACCACTAGCGCCCGTGGCCAGAAAGCCTCTCTAAGCCCCAAACCGTTCCCACGCAATGAGCTAGTCGTTAATTAACATCAACGATGAAACTTAGCCGCCTGGGTTCGTTCCCCCACGGCCACCTCGATTACTGCTTCCACGACTTAGGAGAGAATGATGAGCGCTGAAGTTGAAAAATGGCGTGTCAGCACCATCGAAGGCGTCTTCGAAGCTGATCTTGACACGCTCAAGCAGTGGATTTACGAGGGTTGTGTCCTGCCTACCGACAAGGTAAGCAAAGGTAACCTCAACTGGATCGAAGCTGGTCGCGCCCCGATGCTTCGGTCGACCTTCAATGGGGAAGTTCCCGCTCCGTCAGTCACAGTGCCTCCAACGAATCCACCCGAAGCGACGCTACCGCCCCCACACGATCAGAGCTCACACAACGAACCCGGCCAATTTGCCGATACTGATCAACCTGTCGCGGCCGCGGTAACCCGCTCGCGGGCGACATCGTCACACGTTTGCTACAAACACCATGATCGACCTACGAAGCATGTTTGCCGCGCTTGCGAGACACCGTTTTGTGAGGAGTGCCCGAAATTCATAGGCACCAGCAGGGTTGTCGTGTGTCCCCTTTGTGGCGATCTATGCAGTCTCTTTGAGCAGCGGAGTAAGGCTCAACAGCAGGAATTTCAGGGCTCTGGCTTTGGGTTTGCAGACTTCGCGCGCGCGGTCCGTTACCCTTTGCAACACAAAGTCGCATTGTTATTTGGCGCGAGTTTTTACGGCTTCTGCCTCCTCGCGGGATTTCGCGGACGAGTCCTTGCGTCAGTCATTATGTTTGGCTGTATCTCGCATGTCATCAGCCAAGTTGCCTGGGGCCGCCTGAATCGCAGCTTTCTGCCCGACTTCAGCGCGTTCTCAGTTGTGGATGACTTTTTCATGCCTCTGGTTCTCGGCATCGGCATCATGATTGTCACCTGGGGACCCGCCATTGTGTTGGTCTGCGTTCTGGTCTTCGGGGTGATTAGCGGCGGCCCGGTTTCTCCGGCCGGGAACATGGAAACGCAGGGAGCACAAAGTTCTGACCAGTTGGATGAAGAAGCTCTCTCAATACTCATGGATCCTAATGCTGATCCGCACAAACAAGCAGAAGCGGCTAAGAAGTTGGACCAGTTGCGTCCCGGCTATCAGATAAGTAAGGACGCCGAAAAGTCACAGAAGGAGTTGAGCGATCCGACTGCTGACCTGCGCATGTTGATGGGTTATTTTCAAGCGCCCATCCTGATGGTGCTACTTCTCCTGCTAAGCCTTGCCTGGGGAATCTTCTACTACCCAATGGCTCTGGCCGTTGCCGGTTACACTGAAAGTTTTGGCTCAGTAATTAACCCGATGGTGGGACTCGATACGATTCGGCGAATGGGCGGAACCTACTTCAAGGCCTTCGGTATGGTCTTGTTGATTCAAATTGTGGGATTCGTGGTAGCCCTCATCGTGGCCATGATCACCGCGCCGTTTACCTTGCCTTTTTTCGGCAATCTCCCGGCGATGTTCATTGACGGCTCTGTGACCTTTTACTTCAATCTCGTCGTGGCGTGCGTTCTCGGCCTTTCGCTATTTAAGTGTGCGGATCGCCTGGGGATAAGCACTGATTAGGTTGAGAGCGACGATCCCGAACCCATTTATTGGTCGATATCAGCTGCTTAGTTTGTATTGGCGATGCCGAGATACTTTTAGCGCCCCATGTGGCCGAACAAGAAGATCGAACCAATACCGCCTCAACAATGTTGTATGGGATCGAGGGGCGGCCAGGGACGCCCCTACAAGGAAGCCGGGCCTGCCAAAAAAAAGCCCACTCCCGATTGATTGGGAGTGGGCTTTTGCTCAGTTGTTGAGAACGATGACCGCTTTCATTTAGCCAGCAGCGATGAGCCGGCCGCTGAGTGATGACCTTCCGTTAGTACTTGGTAGGGCCGGCGGGAGCCGGGCACGAGATACTAACCCGTTTAGTACCGCTGAAGGTGCCACCTGTGTAAGTTCCACCGGTGGTTAGCGTTGTCCCGCCACTCGAGGCAAAGTTCACCGTCACCGTTACTGAGCCTCCCGGCGCGATATTGCCGAGCGATTGTGGAAGCGGTGTACCATTGGTGCTTCCCAGCTTCGCTATGGTTAGCGAGGCGTTATTGGCGGGTAAGGTGCCGATGTTGCTTACGGTGATCATCGCCTGGACGTTAGAAGGGCTCGTGCACGTCAGGGTGGAAGACGTCACCAGCCTTACTCCGCCACATGGCGCCGGACCGGCAGTGAAGTTAAAAGTCACTGGGCCGAGGTTGGTTTGCAGTGTTGCCGTTATCATCTGTCCCGGAGTCAGGCCCGGATCGGCAGTGAAGGTAAAGTCTCGGCCGACGGTTTCTCCCGGAGCAATTGTCCCATAGTCCTGAGGCGCACTGGGATACAGCACTCCCCCACTGGACTGCAACGTACCGGCCGTGTTAACTGCGGGACCTGGGCCGTTATTTGTCACCTGCAAGTGGACCGTAACGCGCTCACCCGGATCGATTTGACTGTTGGCGGGCACACAGCTTTCAGTCACCAGCGAGGCATTACCGGGAATTAACGCAGCGCACGAACTCACAGCGTTGACCCTGGCCCACCAGGTTCCCCATTTGCTGGTGCTACCGCCGACTGTCGGCGGAGCCTGGAGCTTGGCGTACTCCTGAATTGTCCAGAAACTACAGTCATCCGTTGGATCGACCATGGTATGACTAAAATCGCCCCAACGATTCCTGCCGCTGGCAAAGTCCTTGCTGTAACAGTCCTCGCCGGCTTTGAAGATTTCCGGATCCCGCATCGTGCCGGCCGCATCAGTGTTGTCCTTGTAGGTGTACCCGGCAGAAGCGAACTGATTCGAGGCGAATTGGGAGAAGCCAAGGACCACATCGTTCTTTACGTTAACGGCGATCGAAGAATAGGCATACCACTTACCGCCATTTGTCGGAGTCGCAGTTGCGTCGTCAACGCGGCCCCCCTGCAGTACGTTTCCTAAATTGTCCAGTTGGGTCCACTGGACCGCAGTGCGATCGACGGTGAGGGCTGTTCGGCCTGCTGGAAGACCTACGGTCTGGGGGTACCAGATCGTGCCGTTGCGGAAGACGACATTTGATCGAACAAATGCATCTCCCGCCTCGATCTTCATGGGAGTCGTGGCGCACGTACCCATCGCTTGCGGCAGGCTGTTACCGCCTGGTTGTGTCCAACCGCCTCCCGGTCTGGTCTTCAGCACACCAATCGTAAACATCGGCGCTGCCGACGTACCCGTAATGGTATGCACACGGTATGTCGCTCCCGCGCTGCCCTGGTGGGCCACCAGGTATTCCGTTTCTTCGGTGGGCGAGTAGGTAGTAGCGGGATGCATACAGAAGCCGGCATTAGCAGCGCTGACGCCGGTGAAATATGTACCTCCGATTACACCGTTGCGGAGGTTGGGATAGTCGATCACCAGTGAGCGTCCGTTGACGAACACGTTGCTGAACATGTTGATTGAGATCACTACCCAGTTTTTGTTGAAACCGAGCATGGGAAAGTCCGCAAAGTTAACAGCCGCCGGATCGGAAGCGATTCTTGCGAGAACTCGGAAGAGGAAATAGCTGCCACCCGGGTCATCGGTTTGGGAAATCCCGACCAGAATCGAGGTGTTGGCAGACCCCGCATTTGAGACGCCGGTTAATATCCAACGGTCATTGTATGGGTCGTATTGTACGCGCGGATCAAACGGACTGGTCGCACCCACAGGGGCCCAGAAGTTTGCCATGGACACGTCACTCCCAATCTGGACCCCATTCTTGTCTTGAATACGGTAATTGTTGTTTAGAGTTGTAAACACTCTATCGAGCGAATCCGGTCCGACTGCTCCCGTGGTATCGGGTGGAATCGTAAAGAACGCCGTGCCCGGCGGAGCAAACGGTATGTCGTTGAGTCCCGCGAAGTTTGTTGCCGGGGCAGGCGAGGGTATTAGCGGAGACGGTAGATCCATCTGGGCAGCTGAGTTTGGTGCCTGGGCTTCCCCTTTGTCATCCTCGACCTCCTCAATAGTTTTCGGTGGCGCAATCGCCCGGGGTGAGGGATCAGATATCTCCGGGTTTAGGGCCTGTTGCCTCGCGAGTTCCTCAAAATTGACGACGGCCGAGGTTACACCTTCAACCTTGACACCCTGAACTTGCACTTCTCCCTGAGCAGCGAGGAGTTTTTTCCCCTCCACAGAATAGGGTTTAGTCGTTAAGAACAGACCTGCAACCAGAAAGGTAAGTAGTAATGCTACTCGGCTCGTCTGGCTCACTAATCTGTTTTGGTTACCAAGCTTTTTGTTTTGCGGTTTTGAGTCGTTCATCTCGATTTCCTCTCAGGGTTTTGCGGGGCACCTGAACACTTGTCAGACACCCCAACGGTTAAGTTGATCGAACTACATACATCTGGTCAATTCTGGTTGTTCGCCGTACTTAAGATGAAAAGTGTCTACGGTTTCTTTCGTATTCGGGAGTGTAACAACTAAGATCATGGAGTTTCCGTCTACGCGGCCTGCGTAGCGCGCTGGAGATCGATCCGGGGTTTCATCTGAACTTACAGACCCCCCTCGCTGACGCGTGAAAGTGCCCCGAACAGCAAAGCGGCCGTCTTTGTCGATCTTGATGGGCTCATCAATCGTGCCGACAGCGCAATCGCACGTAATCACGGAGCTATCAGCCGTGACCTCCATGATTATATGTGGTCCACCCCAGACCCCCTCCGGTACTTTCGTGATCTCCATCTTGGATGGGGTGTTTCCTCTGCGCGGTTTCGACTGGTTGTCCTTGCACGATCTGTCAGGTAGACCGACGAAGAGAACACTAATCGCAACAATCATTCCTATGATTGGGTTTACCTGAATCATCTAGAAAAGCGTTATCGATTACCGACAAATATTAGATAGGATCGCAACGCTGTTCGATCCGGAGTTCGCGACCGCCAGATCCAATTTGCCCGCTCCTTGGAAACCACCTAACGCTATCCCGCGTGGATAGCTCCCGACAGCATAATTCGTTGCCGCCCCAACACCGCCGCTCCCGTCGCCGATAAGAATGGATACGTCGCGGGATGTTGCATTCACTACCGCCACGTCGCTGAAGCCATCATTATTGAAATCGCCCGTCACCAGGGCAAAGGGATTACGACCAGCACGGAAGTTCTTGCCCGCTATAAAACCGCCCTGTCCATCGCCAAACAGAACGGCCACGCTCTTTGACGCGTAGTTAGTTACAGCAAGATCAACTACTCTGTCGCCGTTGAAATCGCCTGCTGCGACCGAAGATGGAGCGGTACCGACCGCAAATCCCTTCGCTCCGCCGAATGCCCCCTTGCCGTCTCCTATCAGGATCGAGACGGTGGCTGACCTGGTGTCTGAGGTTGCCAGGTCCAGCGTCCCATCAGCGTTGAAGTCCTGAGCCAGGATCCAGACTGGTCTTGAACCCACGGCAAAATCGCCACTCCTGGTGAAACTTCCCTGACCATTACCCAGAAACATTGAAACATTGTTAGGCCCATCATTCGCTATTGCCAGGTCAGCCTTCCGGTCGCCGTTGAAGTCGCCGGTTGCAATGGACCGCGCGCCGCGCCCCGCGGTCTGCGTTGAAGGTTTGCCGAAACCACCTCTTCCGTCACCCAACAGGATCGCCAGCTTTTCTCTGCGCGGATCTGTGGCTGCCAGATCCTGATGACCATCGCCGTTGAAATCGCTGATGGCGAGACCCACCGGCTCGATTTCTACCGGGTAGGCTGTCGGTTCGCGGAAAGTGCCGTCGCTGACACCCAGAAGAGTTGAAATGGTCCGGGAACCAAAATTCGGCACCACAAGATCAAGATGGCCATCACCATTGAGCTCTACAACGGCAACCGTACGAGGCCCCGAGCCGACCGTATAATTAGTGGCAGGGCGAAAATCGCCTTTGCCGCCTCCTAAGAGAATCGAGATGTTGTTTGAATTGAAGTTAGCTACCGCCAGATCTTCCTTACCGTCTTTATTGAAGTCGCTGGCGGTTACGGACAGAGGACCAGCCCCGACTGATAGCGCTCCAATTGCCTCAAAGCTACCGCCAGGCTGTCCCAGCAGAATACTTACGGTGCTGGAGTCCTGATTTGCAACCGCCAGGTCCGGCCGCCCGTCCTTGTTAAAATCGGCAGTGGCGATCGCTGCAGGTCGTTCCCCGACTTCATAGCTGCGCGCTGCTGAAAGACCGTGCGACCCGCCGAGCAGTATTGAGAGATCATCCGACGCGAAGTTTGCCACGACCAGGTCGCCTTTCCCGTCGTTGTTAAAATTAGTAATGGCTACAGCGGCTGGAGAAGTTCCGGCGACATAGCTAATTGCGGCGGCAAAATTTCCCGCACCATCGCCGATGAGCACCGAAATATTATTAGAGCTGGAATTGGCGCTAACCATATCGATTTTGCCGTCATTGTTGATATCGCCGGCGGTTATCGAGAATGGTCCCCGCGGCACGAGAAAATTCACTGCGGCGCCGAACCGGCCTTTGCCATCACCGAGTAATAACGACAAATTGTTAGACTTCGCGTTTGCGGTGGCGATATCTGGCTTGCCATCACTGTTGAAGTCACTCACAACCAATGATACGGGTTCTGTTCCGACTAAACTTGATCCACTCTCCCGGAAACTGCCTTTACCATCGCCAAGTAGAATGGAAACGTTATTGGAACTGCTGTTTGAAACCGCCAAATCAACAAACCCATCGGTATTGAAGTCAGCCTCAGCTAGAGCACGAGGAGTTTTCCCAACCGCAACAGTGTTCGGAGTACCTAATTCGCCATTACTATCTCGAATAAGGATAGACACGTCGTTCGACCCGCTATTTGCCACCGCCAGATCAGTCAAACCGTCCCCATTAAAATCGGCCGCAGCGATAGAGACTGGGGTTTGGCCAACCATGATGCTTGGATTATTTCGATACGCGATTGAGCTACAAATACTCGAGCTCTGAGCGCGCGAAGAAAAGACCCATATGAGAGCGATGAACAGAATTGTCCCTTTGAGTAGGACGATGTAACGCATTTTGGAGCCTTTTCCGATCCGCCACTGGCCGCATTATTTGGAAGTGACAGCCCGTAGAGAAACGTTCCTATAACCGATGAGAAACATTATCAGCGGGAACGTAAAGGATTCTTGTGGCGCGCTATAGACAGTAAGACGCAAAACACGCGCAAATCCTATTCCAAGTTTGATGACGCTGTCACCACCAATTTTTGCCAGGGTTTTTAAAGAGGCCCTGGAGATTTGTCCTGGTTTTGGACTAGGTTTCTAGAATTTGGACACTCAGTTTAATCAAGGCGCCGCATTGAAGAGCTTCCTCGCAGGGTCGTTCGGTCCAATTGAACGCCATGGGTTAGCTCACCATTATGACCCCAGCCGCTATGCTTGTTTTATTGGCTCGCCGCACAATGCGTGAAATAAGGTCCCGCGATTTTCTTTGTGAATGGGATGTTCACCAGACTATCAATCGACGAACTAACGCCCGGTGAAGAGCGTCGTCTCGTCGACGAAGCAGAGACCGTTGCTCCAGGGATCGTGAATGTAGAACGAACGTTCACCCCAGGGCCGAACCAACATCTCGCCGGCACTGGCCCCGTGAACATCCTCTGTCGAAAGACAGTCGAGTTCAATCGCCTGCGCATGCAATCGTTCGAGATCCCCTACCGCGAAATAGATGTAGTCGGGGATCGGTTTGGCCTCCTCGCCTCCTGCTGTGACATCTACCAGCGCCAGAATCACTGGACCACAATCGATGTAGTGACGAGAGGCTCCCGGAATTCTTCTTCCCGGATCGCCCATTAGCTTTGCATAGAACTCTGCCGCTTTGTCCAGATCACCAACTTGCAGAATCAAGCGGAACAGAGGCGGTGCACTGGCCACAGTCTTCTCCTACGGGGAGGGCAACAACTTAGAGGTCTATTTCTTCAGCCAGCCGAACAAGCCGTGGACTACGGCTTCGCGGTTCTCTTCATAGATTGCTCTGGTGAGCGGGATATTCATGGGACAGACTTGCACGCAGTTTTGCGCATTGCCGCAGTTGGTGATGCCATCTTCCTGCAGCAGTGCTTCGAGGCGTTCCTCGCGCGTCATCTTTCCGGTCGGATGCATGTTGAAAAGACGAACCTGTGCGATCGCCTGCGGACCAATGTAGTTATCGCCGTCATATTGCGGACAGGCTTCAAGACAGCAGCCACAGGTCATACAGCGTGAGTAAGCGTAGCGCTCCTGCACGTCGTCCTGATCCATTCGCGGTCCGGGGCCTAAATCGTGAGTGCCATCGAGTTCGATCCAGGCGTGAACACGCTTTAAATGATCAAACATCTGCGAGCGGTCGACGACAAGATCCCGGACATTCGGAAATTTGGACATCGGCTCAAGCTTGATAGGCTGATCGAGGTTGTCGATTAGAGCCGAGCACGACTGCCGCACTTTTCCGTTGATGACCATCGTGCAGATGCCGCACACCTGCTCAAGACAATTCATACTCCATACGGGCGGTGTCGTGGGCCGGCCATCGCTGGTTACCGGGTTCTTCTGAATCTCCATCAGGCAGGAGATGATATTGAGATTCGCTCGGTAAGGGATGGCAAACCTTTCCCAGTATTGAGGCGAATCGGGATTGGCACGTCGTCTGATATGGATCTCGACCGATCTGTGGACATTTGCTGACATGAATTAAACCTTGGCTGTTTCCTTTTTAGCCTTGCTGTAATCTCGTTTGCGCGGCGTGATCAACGAGACGTCGACGGCTTCATACGAAATCACCGGCCCCTCACCGGAATACTCCGCGATGGTCGTCTTCAAAAAGTTCTCATCATCACGATCGGGAAAATCCGGCTTAAAGTGTGCACCGCGCGACTCATTACGATTTAACGCACCCAGCGTAATCACCCGAGCCAGTTCGAGCATGTTATCCAGGTGCCGCGCATGGGGCAGGGCCATCGTAGCCCAAAGGTTTGAATCATTAATCGAGATGCGCTGGTAACGATCCATCAGCTCCAGCAACTTATTATCGGTCGCCTTTAGCTTATCGTTGTAACGCACAACAGTGACGTTGTCCGTCATCCACTTGCCCATCTCCTGATGAAGCACATATTGATTCTCGTTTCCAGTCTGCTTAATTAAGGCATCATTGATTTCCCGCTGGCGAATCAATTCCTGATCGTAGATTCGGGAACCGTCAGCGCCGTTGCGTTCAATGTTCTTTGCGAACTCGATTGCCGCCGGCGCCGCCACGAAGCCCCCGTATACACAGCTAACCAGAGAATTCGCGCCCAGGCGATTAGCGCCGTGAATTGAGTAGTCACACTCACCCGCAGCGAGCAGCCCGGGTATATTCGTGCGTTGATTAAAATCTACCCATAGGCCGCCCATCGAGTAGTGCACGCCGGGAAAGATTCGCATTGGCACCTGACGTGGATCGTCGCCCACGAACATTTCGTAAATTTCCAAAATCGCGCCCAGCTTGCGGTCGAGCATCTCCGCGGGAATGTGTGTCAGATCGAGATAGACCTGATTGTCGCGGCCGACGCCTTTTCCTTCTATGCAGACCTGGAAGATCTCGCGCGTGGCGATGTCCCGCGGAACCAGATTACCGTAGGCCGGGTACTTCTCTTCGAGAAAATACCAACGCTCCTTTTCCGGAATCGAAGATGGTGATCTGGTATCGTCAGGCTGCCGCGGAACCCAGACGCGCCCACCCTCACCGCGCGCAGATTCGGACATCAAACGGAGCTTGTCTTCGCCAGGTATCGAAGTTGGGTGAACCTGGATGAACTCGCCGTTGGCGTATTGCGCGCCCTGCTGATAACAAGCTGAAACTGCACTGCCGGTGCAAACCATCGAGTTGGTCGACTTTCCGAAGATAAGACCCGGCCCCCCGGTAGCAACGATCACAGCGTCCGCGGGAAACGCTTTCAGCTCCAGAGTCTGCAAATTCATCGCGATGAGCCCCCGGCACACCTGGGCGTCGTCGAGCACCAGGGACAACATCTCCCAGTGTTCATACTTTTTAACTTTACCGGCCACCTCGAATCGGCGTACCTGCTCGTCCAGGGCATAGAGCAATTGCTGGCCGGTGGAGGCGCCGGCGAAGGCCGTGCGATGATGCTTCGTGCCACCGAAGCGACGGAAGTCCAGCAATCCTTCCTGGGTGCGCGAGAAGGGAACACCCATGCGATCGAAAAGATAAATGATCGAGGGCGCCATTTCGCACATCGCTTTGGCAGGAGTTTGATTCGCGAGGAAGTCGCCGCCATAGACGGTGTCGTCAAAGTGTTCCCACGTCGAGTCGCCTTCGCCCTTCGTGTTGACCGCGCCGTTGATTCCACCTTGAGCGCAAACCGAGTGGGAACGCTTCACCGGAACGACTGAGAAGAGAGAGACGGAGTGGCCTGCTTCCGCAATCTTCATCGCTGCGGCGAGACCGGCAAGTCCGCCGCCGACGATTGCTATCTTGATTCCGTTGCTTGCCATCCTTAGAGCAGGCCTCCCAACAGTCCGCCCGGACGTATGAAAGCGACCGCGGCGTTGATACCAACCAGCAGCAGGAAAAAACCGAAAGCTATGCAGGCGTAACCGGTCAGACGTTGAGCGCGTTCGCCGATCGTTATGCCCCAGTCAACCATGAACAACCAGATGCCGTTGGCGAAGTGCCATACGGTTGCTGTTATGCCCACCATGTAGATCAGGAAGATAGGCACCAGGCGAAACTCCCTCGAAACGATGTCGAAGGCCAGGTCCGGCCGGTGGGCCACGGAGATCGTATTCAATCCGGGAATCATACCGAAGCGGAAGTTGAGTACATGGAAAGCGATAAAGAAGAAAAGCACCACGCCCGTAATCCGCTGGATTAAGTAGAACCAATTGCGCGGATAAGGATAGTTTAAGTTATTGGGCCGCGCCTCCATGGTTATCACCAGACCATAGACGGCATGATAGATGAGGGGAATAAAGATCCCGAAGATCTCGACGAACAGGATGTAAGGGATTGATTGCAGGTCGACAACGGCCTTGTTGAAGGAGGCCGCGCCGTCAATGGCTTTCGAGTTCGTATAAAAGTGTTCCAGCAGGAAGATCCCCAGCGGAACTATTCCGGATAGCTGATGCAGCTTGCGCAAGACGAACGTCCTGCTCAATTGAGTCACCAAGCACGCACTCCTTTGCCGCTGAGCTTTGGCATTCAGGCCAGTGATCTTGGATCGAGCGAATTGAATAAGAAATTATGCAGAGCAACTGAATTATAGTTACAAGTGCGTGAAATGCAAAACTTGGCGTGGTCAGTGGGGAGTAAAGAGCATTAGTACTTTGAGCTTTGAGCTTTGAGCTTTGAACTTTGTTCTTTGTGGTTTCTTACGCACCGCTAGGTCAAGTCCAAGAACGAAGCACCAAGCACCAAGCATCAAGCACCAAGCATCAAGCACCAAGCACCAAGCACCAAGCACAAAGCACAAAGCACAAAGAACTCTCCAGCCATGATCAAAGCCCTCTTTTTCGATTTCAACGGCGTCATCATCGACGACGAGCGACTGCAAATGACGGCCTATCAACAGGTCTTGCTCGAGCACGGAATTGAGCTGACTGAGGTGCAATATTTCGAAGCGCTCGGAATGGACGATCGCACGTTCGTGAGGACGGCCCTCGAACGTGCCGGCAAATCGACACCGGAACTTAACGAAACCGTGTTGAAAGCGAAGTCCGTGGCCCATCGGAAGATGATCGAAGACGAACTGCCGCTATTTCCTGGAGTCGTTACCTTCATTAAAGCGACGGCGCGTCACTATTCGCTTGGTATTGTCAGCATGGCGGACACTAACGAGATCAACTACGTGCTTGAGCGGGCGCGACTGCGGAATTTTTTCTCAGTCATCATCAGTGCAGACGACGTGAAAGTCTGCAAGCCGGCTCCTGATTGTTATGCACGTGGCTTGGAGAAGTTGAATTTGAGAAGGCAGGAGCAACGATTGCTGCCACTCTTACCGCAAGAGTGCGTCGCGATTGAAGATTCGCCGCCGGGGATTAGAGCCGGTCGCGCCGCCGGAATGAAGACCCTGGGCGTTACGAACACCGTTTCAGAGAGAGAGTTGCGTGAAGCCGGCGCAGATGTTGTTACTCATAGCCTCGCGGATTGGATACCCGATGCTGTGCGGCATGTCTTCTAAAAAAAAGTACTGAGTGCTGAGTACTGAGTTCCGGAGGAAGAAGTTTCTAGTTTCGAGTTTCGAGTTTCAAGTCTGATTAAATCTGAGATCTGAAATTTGAGATCTCAAATAAAAACCCAAAGCACAAAGCACTAAGTTCCAAATACAAGAACTACGGAACTTAGTACTCAGTACTCAGTACTCAGCACTTCTTTCTATGAGCTTCCTCGACATTCTCCAACTCGCGTTACGCAATCTGCGCCAGGCAAAACTGCGCGCGGGGTTGACGACGATGGGCGTGATTGTTGGCGTCGCCGTGATCGTCACGATGGTGTCGTTTGGCTTGGGCTTGCAGCAAAACATGCTCGAGCGTTTTCAGGCGCTGGATCTCTTCAATGAGATTCAGGTGTTTGGTCGCAGCCTCGGAAACCTCGCCCAGGCCAGGTTCGAACGCCGTTCGCGGCCTGAAGATAACGAACGCGGGAACCGTGGGCGTGCCGATAAAGCCCCCACTCGCATCCTGGACGATGCGGCGATCGCGGAGATCTCAAATATCCCCGGCGTTGCTTATGTTGAGCCGAGCATCAGCTTCACGGTCTACATTCGCGCGAATGGCCAGGTGCTCACTCAGTTCGCCGGAGGGGCGAACGTGCCAAACTCCGCTTCACGCTTTCAACACTTCGCTTCCGGGAAGATGATTAGTTCGCCCACAGCGGACGAAGTTGTGGTGTCGGAGCGTTTCATTCGCGATTTTGGCTTCGAAAATGCTGAAGCTGCAATCGGAAAGACGATCGAGTTTCTCGCGCCTCCAGGGGAAACGAAGAAAGCGTCCGCAACCGAGGAAGAAGAAGGCCCGGCAAACTTTTTCGGGATCCCGCTCGAGGATGAAACACCCAACGAATCCAACGCTTCATCACTCGTAGCGCGCAAGTTTCTGATCGCCGGGGTTTTAAGCACCGAAATCAAGGAAGGCGCCGGTCAGGGCGGCATTCGCGGAATGATGCCCGGTGCAAGGATCTACGTCCCGCTGAAGACGGCGCGTGAGTGGACGTTGGAACATCGCTCGACGATCGGCGAAGTTGCTTTGGAGTTGGCGCGACAAAGCGGTGCGCTCGCCGAGGACCAGCACGAAGGGTACGACGCAGCGGTTATTCGCGTGACGAATCCTGGAATGTTGACTAAGGTGCGCCAGCGATTAACCGATCAGGGCTTTGGGAGTTTTTCGATCGTGGATGAGTTGGACCAGATTAGGACCGTGTTTCTGATTGTGGATTCTGCGCTTGGACTGCTCGGTGGCATTTCCTTGTTGGTGGCGTCGTTCGGTATTGCCAACACGATGATCATGTCCATCCTCGAACGGACACGCGAAATTGGGATCATGAAAGCGATCGGTGCGGAGGATCGCGAGATCAAGCTGATCTTTTTCGTCGAGGCCGCTGTGATCGGCGTGACGGGTGGAGTGGTTGGGACGTTGCTTGCCTGGGGGGTGGACGGAATTGCCAACCGCCTGGCCTATCGATTTCTTCTGAAACCGCAAGGCGCTAGTTTCATCGACTTCTTTTCGTTGCCGCCTTATCTCTCAGCGGGCGCAATACTCTTCGCGCTAATCATTTCGATCCTGGCTGCGCTTTATCCCGCGGCCCGAGCGGCACGCATCGATCCAGTGCGCGCCCTTCGCCACGACTGAAGACAATGGGTGTAGGGGATTGGGTGTTGGGTGTAGGGTAAAAAGAGAGGTTTTCGTTTACCCACACCCTTCCCCCTACACCCTTTTCTCTCACCTTCCAGCCGGCGGCGGTGGGGGCGGCTTTGGCTTCCGCGGTTTTGGCTTGGGCTTAACGGCCATGTCAGGTTTTGGAGTCCAGAACGAGGGATCAACCGCAGCGAATTGCTTGTCTACATAGCTCATCTGCGGACTCATCGCGTAGATGCTGGTCTCGCTCGACATGATCGCTTCACTGGCCATCTTGTCGGCCTTCTTCTTTTGATCGTCACTCATCGATGCACGCACGCGTGTGTTAATTCTTAAGTCGTAGTCGGCAAGGGACTTCATAGGACGAAAGAACATGTAAGTGCCGGCCTGCGTTCCGGCGACAACAGAAAAAGCGCCAATGTGGAGCTCAGCGTTCGCCTTTTCACGAGCGGCGTTGAGCACGTTTCTTACGTACTCCGTAAATTGATCATCCTGACCTGGGCGTACTCGCACGGTTGTTATTGCGAAGTAGCGCATCTGCGGAAGATTCACTGCCGGTTTGAAACTTAACTCGGGGCGATAGATTGCCAGGATGTCACGCATGCCGGCGTGCATTCCCGGAGCTTCGTGGTTCAGGCGATCCATGTCGGCCTGCATGCTGGCGTTTAGCGACGACAACCGCTTGTCTGTCTCCATCGTCACTTTTTCTATTTCGGCAAAAGTCTCGGCGCCGGTGATGTAGATGACTTCGTTTTCGCTGCCCGCGACTGGCACCATCGCGATGCGATGATTTGGTGTTCCGAGCTTTGCAAACATGCTGGCGAACTGGGCCGAATGCCTACCGTGCTGGCCCATCATTCCGGGTTTGATGTCTTCGCGGACAATGAGCAGGACTTTTGGCGGATCGGGCGGTTGATTACTGTTCTGCGCAAATCCTGAACAGCAGCACAGCAGTAGGATTAGAAAGCAGTAGAGAGACTTTTTCATGGTCACCCACCTCCAGGGGGTTGAAATGAATCTTTTGAAGTGTTCTGGGCACGATACCCCGGGCAGATTACTGCTGCGGAGTTTTCAAATCTGATCTAAGTAGAGGGTGAAACGAGAGATGTGTAAGCTGCCCGAGCTTACTGAAAACCAAGTGTTGCGGGCGGCAAAAACATATTCTTTTCGTCAGAGGGAGTCAACGGCTGTTTGGTCAGTGGTCAGTGGTCAGGTTGGTCTTTGGTCTTGGGCCTTTGGTCTTTGCATTCTGTTCGAAATTGAATAGACCTTTGAACCTCAAAGCTCGCGCTACACATCAAAGACCAAAGACCAAAGACCAAAGTCCAAAGACCAGCAACGGACAACTGACCACAAACCACGGACCACTCCCTTTACCCCGCCAATTGCTTCCCACACTTGTTGCAAAACCGCGCGGAACTTTCCCGCTGTACCGCGCCACAGGAATTACAGCTGCGGCCGAGCTGGAGATTCGCTCCGCAAGCCGAACAAAAGTCCGCGCCGGAAGAATTCGCGGCGCCGCATGTTCCGCAGCGCCCCGGCAATGGCGGAACGTAGCCTCCGGCGACGCGCGCGATGTGTGCTTCAATTAATTTCCATGCGTCTTCGGTGATCTTGTATTGCCAGTAAGCACCGAGTGCAGGCAAGGCCACCAGCAGCCCGGCTGACAGTATCAGTGCGACCGCTGCGACTGCTGCTTTGTCGAACCACTTCTGCATACCCATTTCTACCCGCGTGCCGCCGGCTTCGGGAGTCACTTTGATCGTCAACGCCGCTGACAGGCCAGTGAGGTCCCGGAGCGTGCTAGACTTGCGCGCCTGCAACACGGTCGTAGAAGATACCTGCATTGTTTGCACTTCATATTCGTCATCAAACAAACTGCGCAGCTCAGCTATGAGTTGAGAAGAGTCGGCTTCTACGCCGGGATAATATCTGCTGTCCATCAGGAGTTTCCTTTCGATGCTTTTTCTACTCTACGAGGGGAGTAATAGCAATGTTCAGTAGGACAGACATTCTTGTCTGTCCCTCCGAGAACACATACACAGAAGACAGACAGGAATGTCTGTCCTACTTAAACAGACAGGAATGTCTGTCCTACTGAGGAGACCTTAACTTGAAATCATTTCGCGTAAGCCCGGTTGTCTTATTGATCGCGATAGTCGTCTTCCAAACGAGTTTGCCACGCGCGTTTTCACAGAACAGCGCTGGCGGAACTTTTGACGGCTACACACCAGCAAGTTCCGCCACTCAACGAAACTGGGAGCAACAGTTTCGAGCGGTTCCGTCCCCCGCATCGTCTCGGGAACATTTGAGGCGCTTGACCGCTGAGCCGCACGTTGCCGGCACAAAGGAAGATTACGCCACTGCTATCTATGTTCGCGATCAGATTCGCAGTTATGGCATTAGCGCAGAACTGAAAGAGTACGAGGTGTTGTTGCCTTATCCGAAAACCGATCCCATCGTGGAATTGATCGCAACACGGAGAGAACGCTTGTTGGTAAGGGAGGCCCCGATTGCCGCGGATCCCAGTTCGTCGCATCCGCGAATCATTCCTTTGTTCAATGGCTACAGCGCCAGTGGCGACGTTACCGCTCCGGTAGTTTACGTGAACTATGGTTTGCCTCCGGACTATGCAGCGCTGCGCAACCTGGGCATCGATGTGAAAGGCAAAATCGTATTGGCGCGTTATGGCAGTTCGTTTCGCGGAGTGAAGGCGAAGGTGGCCGAAGAGAACGGCGCGGTCGGACTGATCATCTATTCTGACCCGGCCGACGATGGTTACATGCAAGGCGATGTCTATCCGAAAGGCCCCTGGCGTCCTGCCAGTTCCGGCCAACGCGGATCGGTTCAGTATCTGTTTCAGTATCCGGGCGATCCATTGACGCCGGGACGACCATCGATTCCCGGTGTTCCTCGTTTGAAGATTGAAGAAGCAACCGACCTGACGCGAATTCCGGTGCAACCGATCTCATATGGCGAAGCGCGGAAGGTATTGGAAAGGTTGCGTGGTCCACTCCGCCCCAGAGGCTTCCAGGGTGGTTTGCCCTTTGCCTATCATGTCGGCGACACGCCGGACGTAAGACTTCGTTTGAAGACCGACATGGATTACCAGATTCGAAAGATCTGGAACGTGATGGCGCGCATCGACGGCGCGCAGTTGCGCGATGAGTGGATCATTTTGGGCAACCATCGCGACGCGTGGACGTTCGGCGCGGTGGATCCAAACAGCGGCAGCACTGCGATGCTCGAAGTCGCGCGCGGTCTGGGAAAATTATTGAAAGCAGGTTGGACGCCGAGACGCACGATCATTTTTGGTAGTTGGGACGCGGAAGAATATGGCTTGATCGGTTCAACCGAATGGGCGGAGGAGAACGCGAAAGAGCTGCGGGAGAAAGCAGTCGTCTATCTAAATATGGATGCTGCCGTTTCGGGAGCCAACTTTGGCGCTTCTTCCGTGCCGACGCTTTGGAAAACCATTCGCGCCGTAACGAAAGACATCAACGATCCCAAATCCGGCAAGACTGTTTATCAGCAATGGCAAGCGCGCGCGCAGGATGCAGAGCCAGACGCTGAAATGACAAACGCCGCAGCCGGGACTGACACGCAAGTAGCAGAGGCACGCATCGGCGCGCTCGGTTCCGGTTCCGATTACACACCGTTTCTGCAGCACCTTGGAATCAGTTCGACGGACATGGGATTTGGCGGCGACTATGGCGTTTATCATTCGGCTTACGACTCGTTTCACTGGATGGCGAATTTTGGGGATCCGACTTTTGCTTATCACGTTGCCGCGGCCCAGCTTTGGGGAACGATGGCGATGCGCATGGCTGGCGCGGACGGACTGCCCTTCGACTACACTAGCTACGCAGGCGAGATTCGTAACTTCTTCAATGAGAGTGTGAGGTTTGCACAACGGCGCAAGCTGGCCGCGGGCTTTGATCAAGAAGCTATGAACAAAGTGCTTGATGAGTTTGCCAAAGAGGCGGCTCGAATCGAGCAAGACCGCGTCGAGGCACTGACAGACTTGAGCAGCAAGGGAAGCGATGCCGCGGTGCTCGCGAAACTAACTCGTATCAACAAGGCTTTGATCGCCGCTGAACGTTCGTTGGTCGATGAACGTGGATTAAGGGGCAGGCCCTGGTACAAGCACCAGATCTATGCGCCGGGCTTCTATACGGGTTACGCAGCGCAACCTTTGCCGGACTTTCGACAGGGACTTGAGGATCGCAACGATTCCAACGCAAAGGAGGGACTGCATCGGATTATTGAAGCATTGCAGCGGGCGACGGCTACCCTGCGAAAAGCCCGTGACTGAAAGCCGTTGGTTTTTTCGCGTTAGCAAATAGGGTCATAACCCAGGGAAAGAATAAGGAGAGGGAAAATGTTTACAAGACTGGTATTGATAGCTTTGTTGGTAATTGTTTCGGGAAGTAGTGTGTTGGCGCAGACGCGAAAGGGTCCCAAGCCGGCGCCGCAAACTTCGGCCGCAGCGGCTGCGACTAATCTGAAGATCACATACAAGATGACGACGTCCGGCCAGACGATGGAAAGCAGCACCATGCTCAAGGGCAAACGCGAGCGCGGTGAAATGCGCAGCGGCTACATGGACAGCGTGACTATTACGCAGTGTGATCTGAAGAGAAGCATTCAGATCAATAACAAGTCGCAAAAATACCTCATCACTCCGATGGAAACCGGTAGCGGTACGACAGCTACCAACGCAACTGTTGCGACTTCGAATGTCAGTCAGCCGGCATCGCGCGGTGGTCTGGTCACCTACACGACGACCGCGACCGATACTGGTGAAAGAAAAGAGATGTTTGGTTTCACCGCGCGGCACGTCAAGAGCTCGCTGAAGATAGAGTCGTCGGCTGATGCATGCAATCCCGTACAGCAACGAATGGAAACCGATGGCTGGTACATCGACCTGGCCTACGGACTTGAGTGTGAAGTCACGCAGGTGCAGTCGCCTGCCGCATCTGCCGCACAGGGTGGCTGTCAGGATAGAACTCAGTTCAAGCGAATGGGGGCGGCGCGCACTGGCTACGCACTATCAGAAACCACGACGATGTATGGCCCAGACGGTAAAGTGATTTTCAGTTCGTCGAAAGAGGTAGTGGAGCTTTCTCGTGAGCCGCTGGATGCAGCTTTGTTTGAAGTTCCGGCTGGTTATACGGAAGCGAAAGACACGCAAGAGCTTTATGCAATGCCTTCCACGGCAGCAATGATGAATTCATCTGCTGCTCAGTCACAGGCTGAAGGTAACAACAATCAGTCGAGTAACTCTGAGACTAAGGCTGTTGGAGTGGTGCGCGTAGGTGTGGTGACGATCAATAATCGCGCCGGCAAGCCTGTGTCGATCGATTCGCTGCGTGAGCGCCTAGTCGGGGGTCTTGAGACTTCGGGCGTTGCAGCCATACCGTTGAATGCAATCTCGCAAGCAGAGGCGGAGATCGAAGCGAAGGCAAAGCAGTGTGACTTTATTCTCTATACCGACATCAGCGGTTTGAAGTCTTCGGCGGCGAAGAAGATTGGCGGAATGTTCGGGAGTGTTGTTGGCGCCGGTGGGATCGCCAAGACTGAAGCCAAAGTCGAGTTCAAACTTTTCGCAGTCGGTGAGAGTGCGCCGAGACTGCAGTCTTCAGCGTCGGCGAAGGAAGAGGGTGAGGAGCAAAGCGCCGGTGTTGCGATAGATGCGGAAGCTAAACAGGTGCGTACGGCGATCAAAAAATGAAGCTGATGAGAAATATGATGTCAGACTGTTAGGGGTCAGATGAAGTTTGTACTGACTCCCGACGCCGCCGAGCTTTCGCGCGAAGAGAAAATTGACAAGCCGTTTTAGCAGTGATGACCCGAATGATTTTGGAAACCGTGTTGCGGCTGCGGCTGCTGATTGGGTTTGTTAAGACCAATGTAAGTATCATCCGGGAGCAGAAGGATCATCCGAAAGCGATTAATTCTAAATCCAGGAGGAGTCTTGTATGAGAAAGAAATCTCTGCGCATCGCCGCAGTGCCTATCGTGTTTGTTATTGCGTTCGCCGTAATCGCCGTTGGGGTTGGGTCCCAGCGCGAAGCTGCAAACTCCCCCATGGCTAATCAACAAGAACCAAAAAAGCTACGAGAGATCGCGATGGAGCGAGATGTGGAGGTGCCGGGACTCGAAGAGAACTCTGAGTATTACGAGTACTCAGAGGTTTCGGAACTCGCGAAGAATGCGCGCGCCATTGTCTATGGGAGGATCGTTGAAAGGAATTCCTATTTCAGCGATTCAGGTCTGCCCTTCGAGCATGGGAGAATCATAATGACGACGTACACGGTGGAGGTTCTTCGGGTGCTGAAGGATAAGACAGAAGAACTCAGGCCCATGCTTCCGCCTGATGAGCCCGCTGCGCCGCTGAAAACACCCCTAAAAATCACCCGAAACGGGGGCGTAGTTTATGTCAACGGCCATCGTGCATCGATGAAAGTCAAAGGGTTCGAAGAGATAAATCCCGGCCAAGAATACATCTTCTTCTTGTACTGGAGTTCGGCCTATAAAACATACTCCCTGGCCGGTCACATCTCGGGTGTGATAGTGGTCAATTACGACTCAAGCCTTCGGTCGCTCGCTTCGTCCGAGAAAATGAAAACACAAGTCAGCGGCATGACGCTGGAGAGCCTTATCAATCAAGTCAAATAAGGACACCCATAAGTACGCCTTCCTAAAACTTCTGAGAATACACACATGCCTCTTCATCTGTTCAAGCACCGTCTGATATTTGTGTTTGCTGTTTCAGCGCTCTTAGCTGAGATATTATTCCAGCTCCCAGAATCGTTTGGGCGCAGTCTAGTTGCACGGCCTACAATGAATGTTCTTATCGACCGCAAGTTCCGGAGGCGTCACAGTGCAAGGCCTATCAAATATCAGTTCCACTCCAGCGTAAACCTCTACCTTAATGAAGAAGATGCCAATAATTTTAAGAGTCGTGTTGCAGCAGCGGCCGCTGATTGGACGGTGAAGACGAATGTCAGCATCACTGAAGACACACCTGCACAAGTGACGATCATGATTAGCGCGGATCCGTTTTATCAACAGAGAAACGGAACGGTTCATCCCGGCCCCGAAGGTCCCCAGATGATCTTTTCCAACGAGTGGCCCGACTGGACTGAGGCAGGAAAAGACCGCCTCACTTCACACGAATGGGGACACATAATAGGATTCGCTGATGTACCACCGTCCGGATGCCCCGCTGTTGAAACCATCATGCGGCAATTCACGGACGATCCAGCAGTTTTTGACCAACAGTTGAAGGGTCAAGCACCGATGCCGCCTCCGCCGCGACCGAACCCCTGTGATGCTTGTGCTGCCAAAGACAAACAAGGAGGACATGCACTGGGAACGTCATGTCCTCCGCCGTCGGCCTGCCCTGAGGACTGCGAACATGAGGGAGAGTTGGGGTATGTGGCGTATGACGAGTGCACGTGGCCGGGACCTGCCCATAAAGGGTGTCCGCCAGGATCTGGCAGGGTGTCCAGAGAATCCGGTTGTTGCTGGAATGGCACACCCATACTCATTGACGTGCAAGGTAACGGTTTCAACCTTACCAGTGCGGCTGAAGGTGTTGTCTTCGATCTTAATAGTGATGGACGGGGAGACTCGCTGTCATGGACATCGGAAAACTCCGATGACGCGTGGCTCGCGCTTGATCGCAATGGCAACGGTGTCATTGAAAACGGGCAGGAGTTATTCGGTAACTTTACTCCCCAGCCAAGTCCGTCACCCGGTGAAGAGCGCAACGGCTTCCAAGCGTTTGCGTGAATACGACAAGCCACAGAATGGCGGCAACGCCGACGGATTGATTAGTAAAAAGGACGCGATATTTCATTCATTGCGGCTGTGGCAGGACACAAACCACAATGGCCAATCCGAACCGAATGAGTTGCACGCACTGGGTGACCTTGGACTGAAATCTATTGACCTGGATTACAAGGTTTCCAAGCGCACCGACCAACACGGCAACCAGTTCCGCTATCGCGCGAAAGTCAAAGATCCTCATGACGCTCAACTAGGACGCTGGGCGTGGGACGTAGTTCTAGTAGCGCAGTAATCGGTTGAATCTACTGATCTTGATTACAAAAATGCCCAGCGACTTTACGACGCTGCCAAATGGCGTGTTACGAGCAATCGATACGACAGTCTCGTCAAACTATCGAGTCCGTCATATTGTTTACTAATAACCCGCCATTGGCAGTGCGTAAGTCAGCTTGTCCGTTACGTCATAGGCGAAGCTCGTGTTCCAACTCGCCCCGTCCTGCCAGTTGCCTCAGCTGGTCTTAGTTTTTTTCTCGCTCTTGCCTTTATCTTTCTTTTCAACTGGCGGTGGCAGCTTGTTGGCGGCTTGCAGGATTGATTCGGCGTTGTCGATCAACTCTTCAAAGCTGCCAATTTCTGCGGCGTCTTTGGCTTGCGCTTGTAGTGGTTTGAGTTGATCGACGATCCGTGTGGTTTCCGCAGCGAGTTTGCGAAGCGCTTTGGCAATGAGCGGATTCCTTTCATCGTGAGCACTCACATCGTCGATATTGGTTATCGCTTCATCAAGTATTTTCGCAACGTCTCTGATGAGTTCGCCGCGCGCCCCGGACGGTAACTCGCCCCACTTCTCCGCATCCTTCTTCAACAACTTCGCCGTCGCTTGATCGGAACCACCTCGCAAAACAATGAGTCTGCGATCGGCGGCCTTGATGAATATTTCAATCCGCTTGTCGAGTAGCTGTGCGTCCTTTACAAGTTCTTGTTCCTCAGGCGTCAGGTGGTCCCTCCTCTGAAAAGGGTTTGCTGCGACTGAAGTGATAAGGGCAATGATGAAGAGGGGACCGACTAGTGGCGGGAGTTTAGATCTCATGGTTGTTTGCTTTCAGGAGAAGTCAAACCGTTCTTGGGAGTTTTTTCAGCAGTCGGCCTTGCCGTCTCGCGCACGACGGTGTGGCCATAGAATGAATTCAACGCCTCGGTGCGACTCGAGCGTGTGAAGTCTTCAATCTCTTTTATCCAGAATGCGTATTCCGCCGGGGTGGTTCGTCGAACCATAGCTAGCCGGGTTCCGTGTGCCCGCAGCGCCAGCTCCAGGCGCTTGTAGAGATCGCGCGTCTTCGTCTTGTCGTTATTCAACGGACTTAGGTGCCGCAGGACGTCTTCAATCAAAGCCCAGTAGCGACCCAGTTCGGCAGACGCCTCGTTATGGTGCTCCTGAGTAGTGTGGGCTTCCGCTTTTAGAAGATGAGCCTCTGCGAGTTCGAGAGTTTTCTTTAGGCGCGATTTAGTGTCGCCTGTTCGTTCGAGCAGCGACCGTTCTTCCGCGGTGACGATCTTTGCCGGAGGCGGCGCGGTTGAGGTCGGCACTGGTTGGTCCTGAGCGGCAATCGCACCCGCGCCTACGACCAACAGAACCGCAATTTGCATTACTGATGATGTGGTACGAATGCTACGCATTGCTCGGTGTTGACACTAGTTCTTCTTTGACGTTTTGGGTTTGACGCCTTCACCGAGCTGCACTTGACGGCGCAGCAACGGGAGTCGCAACTTCACTTTATCAATTTCAAGTTGATTGGTTTGAGCGTCGGCGCGCGCCACGAAACTTTCGTAGGCTGCCAGTGCTTCCGTGTATTGTCCGAGATTATCGTGTGCGGTGGCAATGAAATAGTAAGCGATCGCAAGATCCGGCTTCTGACGCACAATCCAACTGTATTCCACCAGGGCTTCGGCGTAAGATTTTTGGGCGTAAAGCGCAGTTGCGAGATTCGCATGCGCGGCGTAACTGTCAGGCGCAAATGCTAAAACGCGTCGCAAGATCGTAGTGGCGTCAACGAAACGGCGCGCCTGCACCAATGCCGAAGCATAACCCGTGGCGTAATCAGGATTCTTCGGTTGCAGCTCAGAAGCGCGCCGATAGAGTTCCAGAGACTGTACCGGATCGTCCGTTCGATACGAGGCCCCCAGTCGCGCCAACAACATCGCACTACCAGGATTCTTCTCCAAAAGTTGTCTGAGCGCCGCTCTTGCTTTCGTCGGATCATCGCTATTGGCAGCCTCGATTTCTTCCGGTGAGCCGAGGACTTTCGTGCCATCAGCAGAGAGCTCAGCTTGACTGATCAATCCCGCACCTTGCGCGACGCGACGCGCATCGTCTGGCTGGCCGTTGCGCTCGTAGGCAATTGCCAGCCGAGAAGCGATGGCCTTGTGCTTTGGCTGAATGCGATCAGCCGTTATGAGTAGCTTGATTGCTTCGGCGTGCTTGTTCTCTTCGACAAACAGATCTGCTCTTTCGATTAGTGCCGGAACGTTATCCGGCTCAAGTTGAAGCACGTGGTCCAGAGTTGCTGCGGCCTCTATTCTGGCGCCGGTGGCCTTCTCAGCCATTGCTTTGACAATCCAAGCGGCGGGAGGAGCGTCTTTCAAGGCCGTCGCACGGCGTGCGAGATCGAGAGCCTCCCTGGCATCTCCTGAACGCAGGCGAATATCGGCGAGTAATCGCAGGACTAATTCATTTTGGGGATCTAATTTGTGCGCCTGCCTTAACGCTATTTCGGCGTCACGATCGCGGTTTAGCCGGACTAGCAGTAGACCGAGGCTGGCATGGGGCATTGCCCAGTTGCTCTTGAGTGCCGTCGCTCGTCGGAAAGCAGTTTCCGCTTCTGCGAAACGCTTAAGGGCAACGAGTGCAGTTCCGCGTTGAAACTCTGCTTCGGGAAATTCCGGTTTGAGCTTGATTGCTTCTTCATAGAAACCGACCGCGCGTTCCAGATCTCCCCGGGCATGCGCACCCTGGCCTCGTTCGAATAAGCGCGTGGGATCGGCATCGTTATCGTCAAAACTGCTTTCGTGTTGCGCCAGGCCGACGATGTTCGAACAAAGAATCATGACCGCTGCGATGATCGCGAGCACGTTGGGGGTTGAATATCGCGACCAGATTGTGGGCTGCTTCAGCATTGAAAACTTCGCTGCAAAGAGAAATCGGAAGAGTGCACAGGGAGGTGATGATGTTAACACGCAAAAAGTTGTCGCGTCCAAAAGCTGGCGATGACCATTCAAGCGTTTGAGAAGCAGATGATGCCGGTTGCGCTTGTCTCGACCGATACGCTAACATCCGTTCGCGCAATCCCATCTTAATTTTAATGTAGCTCTCCAGGCAGACCGTTTGAAGGCTCAAAGTGAACTGTCCGTTAACCGAGGTCCTCGATCCAGCTGATTCTGAGACGGCGAGCGAGACAGCTGCGTTGATCAAGGAGGAGCGCCTTCGACAACTCTTCCGAGATATGGGCTCTGTGCTCGTTGCGTTTTCGGGTGGAGTTGATAGCACCTATGTTGCGTACACCGCGACCAGAGAGCTGGGCAATCGAGCTATCTGCGTTACCGGCGAGTCAGCAAGCCTTTCGTCCTACCAACGTTCCCAAACGCATCAACTTGTCGAGCAGTATGGTTTCCATGCCGAGACAATCGCTACAGAAGAGATTGATAATTCTGACTATGCCGCGAATGGTCCAACTCGCTGTTATTTTTGTAAGGACGAGCTGTACACAAAACTCAATACGATAGCCCAGCAGCGTAATCTTGCAGTCGTTGTGGACGGATCCACAACTGATGACCTCGGAGATTACCGACCGGGACGTAAGGCGTCTATTGAGCACAGCGTTCGCAGCCCGTTGATTGAAGTTGAGATGAGTAAGAATGAAGTTCGAGATCTCAGCCTGCGCGCCGGATTGCCGACCTGGGACAAACCCGCGAGTCCTTGTCTCGCTTCGCGCATCGCTTACGGCACCCCAGTGACAATAGAGCGCTTATCTACAGTTGATCGAGGAGAAGAGATATTAAGGAGCTTGGGCTTTCGTCAGTTTCGTGTCCGGCACCATGATAGTTTGGTTCGGATCGAAATCGCTTCAGATGAAATGAACCGAGTGCTTGATCGCAAAGTCGTGGATGAATTGGCGCAACATTTTCGGGAACTGGGTTTCAAGTATGTGACGCTTGATCTGTTCGGCTTTCGCAGTGGGGCGATGAATGAAGTGCTTGGATCATAGACTCAGGAATATGGTCGCTTTTGCTGGTTGGACGGTCGCTGCTATCAAGTTCAGAATCTATCCGACTCAAAATGGAGAGTGGTTATGTCCAGTATGTACAGCACAGTTTACGTAGATGACATTCGAGAGATAAAAGAAGCGAACCCTTTCGAATCAATGATGTCCCGTTTTGACCGAGCGGCGCAGCTTCTGAATCTCGATCCGGACCTTTATGCCGTCCTGCGAGTACCAAATCGCGAGCTGAAAGTTTACATCCCTACTCGAATGGACTCGGGCCGCATTCAGGTTTTTGAAGGTTATAGGGTGCAACACAACTTTGCTCGCGGGCCCGCAAAGGGTGGCATTCGTTACGCCCCTGATGTAAATCTCGACGAAGTCCGCGCCCTTGCTGCCTGGATGACTTGGAAGTGCGCGGTGGTGAACGTTCCCTTCGGTGGCGCAAAAGGTGGAGTTATTTGTGATCCGCAACAGATGTCTATGGGCGAATTGGAACGAATGACGAGGCGATACGCGGCAGAGTTGCTCGACTTTATCGGACCTGAGAAAGACGTGCCTGCTCCAGACATGAACACCAACGAGCAAACAATGGCTTGGATCATGGACACTTACTCGATGCACGCCAGGCACACAGTTACCGCTGTTGTGACCGGTAAGCCGATCGATCTTGGGGGTTCTTCAGGGCGACGAGAGGCGACCGGTCGCGGAATACTTTTCACGATCAATGAGGCGATCAAACGGTTCAAGATGTTGCCGGCCGAGACACAGGTGGTTGTTCAGGGATCCGGAAACGTCGGCGGAATCGGAGCGCGCCTATTGCATGAGGCAGGTTATAAGGTAGTAGCCATATCTGATGTTCATGGGGGGATTTACAATCCGAACGGCATTGACATACCGAAGGCCCTCGATTATCTGCAGGCGACTCGATCTTTTGAAGGTTATGAAGGGGTGCAGCCCGTGAGCAACAGCGAATTGCTAGAGCTGCCTTGCGACGTACTGGTGCCAGCAGCAACGGAAAATCAGATCACCTCGCAAAATGCTGACAGGATTAAGTGTAAGGTCCTCGCCGAAGGGGCGAATGGGCCGACCACGGCCGCTGCCGATGAGATCCTTCATAGAAAAGGAGTGTTCGTAATTCCAGACATTCTTGCCAATGCGGGCGGAGTAACAGTTTCGTATTTCGAGTGGGTTCAGGACAGAATGGGCTACTTTTGGCGAGAGGATGTAGTCAACCAGCGCCTTGAGGATACGATGGTTGCAAGTTTCAATGATCTTTGTCGATACGCAGACTCGCACTCGGTCGACACACGTACCGCGGCGTACATGTTAGCGATAGACCGAGTGGCCTATGACACACGCATGAGAGGTATCTATGCGTGACGGAAAAAACATAAGTAATTTCCCGCTAAGTCGTGAAAAGGTCTTGATTTCCACTAGAAGGTAGAGTATGGTCTGCGATGATTTAGTGGCCTAACCAGCGAGCGAAATTCAGTATTTTGCGTTACTGGTTTTCCCTAAGTCATTGACACTAGGCTGCTCATTTCGTATAAGAAATGGCGTTTAGTTTTCTCAGTGTCATTTATGAATAGCGGGCGAGGTAAGTTGCGCAGATGCGCTCTACTTCTCTTGTGTTCGCTCCACTTGCAAGACCTTGCGGTCAACGACGGTGGCAGTTATTCTGTTTGACAACTTGTAGTTGGAGCCTCCGCACTAGCAAGGAATAATATGCTGTCACTGGACGCATTGCACCCTGCGACGACGGCGGCACTCTTAAGCAAACTATCTATACTCATTTCGCAGGAGGAATGCGATGAGACTCGCAAACAGGGCGCTTATTGTTGCGCTCGCCATGTTGGTGCTGTGTGCCGCAGTATCAGCGCAGACTTTGAGGCCCGAGAGTGATCCGCGGAATCAGTCTCCGGCTGTAGGCACAGGTGGCAGTGAAGGTGGTCCAACCGGGCTTTTTACTGTATATGACGGAGCAACTCTACGCCGCGGCGAGTTCACGTTCAGTATCGCGTATAGCAATTATGATCGCGATCCCGGCAACGTTGATATTACGGATATTCCGTTAAGTTTCAACGTTGGTCTGAACGACCACATTGAGCTCTTTTTCAAAACCAATGGGTATCGCGGGATTAAGTTGAACACCCCGCAAAACCTTTCAAGCTTTTACCTGCCGAACGTGGGTGGTTGTGGGCCAGGCGCGTTTTGTAGTTTGCCCGCCATTATTCTGGCGCCTCAGGGGCCAAATGTCGGTACGCTTCGTGGTACTGCCATCTTCCGGCCATTTAATAACCAGCCATTTGTGCAGTTCCCGTTTGTGGGCGGTTCGGCCGGCACCTTCGGTCAGGGACCAGGGCACATAGGCAGTCTGTTTGGTTTTCCAGGGTTCTCGGCGACCCTTGGCCCGCCAATCTCCAGTCCGAACAGCGGTACATTTGGTACGGCGGACACCTTTCCGGGTATTGGATCGCCTGTAGGCGGTATCCTGCCGGGCATTGTGCTGTCGACAACGATTATTCCGTGTACGATATTGACAGGGAATTGTCGGCCGCCACTTCTTCCGGGCCCGCAGAGTCCAATAGAAGTTCCTACAACGTTCACGATAGCTCCGAGCTATTTGCCTGACGCTCCGTTCGTTTCTCGTCCCTACGGCGAATCGAGTTTTACGAATTTCGTCGTTGGCGCAAAGATTCGCTTCACCGGGCCCAACAGCGCCCTCGGTGCCGGAATCATACCGTTCTACCGCTGGTATCCAGACAAGGGTGATGACCTTAGTGGTTTCACTCAGCTGCAGCGCGGCGCTGGACCAGGTGGAGATATTGGCGACTTTGGTCTGATTGGCTTTGTTGATGGCCGTCTGAGCCGAAGCGTTAATGTTTCAGCTAATTTCGGTTACATCCTGAATAGCAATCCAAAAGGGTTGGGTGATTTTGTGTTGCTCGATCGGCCCGATGAGGTTATCGCTGGTGTTGGGTTTGATTTCCCGATCAGCAAGCACTATCAGCCGATCTTCGAAGTGCGCTCTACTCAGTATGTGGCGGGTCGGACGCCAAATGCCTTTCAGAATAATCCGGTTGATGCTCTGGCTGGCGTGAAGGTGTATCCGCGACGCTGGTGGGGATTTGGTGCTGCGTATCGCATCCATCTAAATCCTCAGGATGACAACCACTTCAATCCGGCGACTAACAATAACGTTAGTGTGATTAACTTGTCGGGCGTGAACGTTCCAGGCAGAGGCATTGTGGTTGTTCCCGGTTTCACAGTTCCGGGAACTACGGGCGGTAATCCAAACGGATTTAGGTTCTCAGAAGATCCGCACGGTTTCATTGGACAATTCTGGATCGGTCACCGCAATGCGAGATTAGTTCCTGCGCCACCTAATGTGGCACCCACTGTTTCGCTGTCGGCATCTACTGCGTCCCTTACGTCGCCGTGTCCGCCAGGACTTGTGTCTGAAAGCTGTACCCCAAGTTCAAGTTGGGAAGTTCAGCTCACGGCGGATGGGCGCGATGCGGATAACGACACTTTACTTTACACCTACTCAGTTACAGGTGGCCGACTTTCCGGCGAAGGTCGTATGGTCACGTGGGATCTGACTGGTGTGCAGGCTGGTACCTATACGGCAACGGTCGAGGTTAGCGATGGCAACAGTCATACGGCGAATGCCTCAACGACTGTGACTGTGGCTGAGTGCACAGGGTGTATTGCTCCGTGTCCGCAAGTCTCAGTCAGTTGCCCTGCGGACGTGCCGGAAGGGACGCCCATCACGTTTACGGCGAATGTTCAGGGTGGGGATACGAGCGTATCGCCAACCTACAATTGGTCGGTTTCTGCCGGCACAATAACCAGTGGTCAGGGTACGACAACTATTACGGTGGATACTGCCAATCTCGGTGGTCAGACCGTAACTGCAACTGTTGACACAGGCGGTTTCGCACCAGCTTGTTCGACCAGTGCATCGTGCTCAACACAGGTTCAGACGCCAACGATCATTAACCCGATCAAGTTTGACGAGTACGGAAACATCCGATTCAATGATGAAAAGGCCCGTCTCGACAACTACGCCATTCAACTGCAGAACGATCCGGGCGCCGAAGGCTACATCATTGCCTACGGTACTTGCACTGGCGAAGGCCAGACTCGGGCGGATCGTGCAAAGAACTATCTCGTCAGCAATCGCGGTATTGATGCAGCACGCATTGTTACTGTAGATGGTGGCTGCCGTGCTGATTTGACTGTTGAGCTTTGGGTCGTACCAACTAGTGCGGTCAAGCCAGCAGCAAGTATGGATGCCGCAGTGTCGCCCTGCCCGGAGTGCAGACGCGCACCCCGACGTCGAGGACGACGAGATGATGACGAGTAATAATTAACCGCTTGCGTCGGAATCTGACGCAGCCCTTACCGCGGGCGGTGATTCTCGATTGAGAATCATCGCCCGCTTCCCTTTGCGGTTGAGGTACAACTGCTTCCTTGCTATCGGGCATCGTATCTTCGGTGAAGTTGTGCGATACAAACCAACTAATTTGTATTAGACTTTGCCAAGTGCTTTGCGAGCGCCCTGTGAACATGTTGGCTGAATTAACTGAGAATTGACGATGAAGAGAATGATTTCTAAACAGACCCCTTTCTTTCTGGTTTTAGTTATCCTTATTGCTCAGCCCTTCGGTGGTGCTGTGGAGCGTGGTGCTGCGAGCAATGCAGCTGCCGACCCGGCCTTGTATGCACAGGAATGGCGCCCAACCGGCCCTCCCGGTGGTGATGTTCGTGAGCTAGTCGTCGATCCTAATAATCCTGATCGCTTTTACTTCGGCACGCTCGATGGACAGATCTATACCTCCGGGGACGGTGGTAAACGGTGGGAGCTGCTATATAACTTCAATCGCCCGAAGTTATTCGTTGACCACATCATCGTAGATCCTCGTAACTCGAGAACGCTCTACGTCGCTGCTCATAAGCACAAGGATCCCGGCGGCTTTTTTAAGTCAACTGACGGAGGCAGGAATTGGCGAGACAGTCAGGAGTTAAGGAAGGAAGCCCTGCACTCCTTGATTCAATCTGACTCGGATCCTAATGTTATGTTTGCCGGTACTTTCAATGGCATATTTAGATCTGACGATTCTGGAGAATCGTGGCAACAACTTCCAACTTACAACACACCTGGGTTAGTTCACGTGGAATCGCTGGCTGTAGATCCGAGAACTTCAAATACTATTTATGCTGGCACCTGGTACCTTCCGTTCAAATCCACGGATGGTGGCCAGTCATGGCGATCGATAAAGAATGGAATCATCGATGATTCAGATATCTTTGCAATCAATATCGACCCGCGAGATCCGAACCACGTGATCATGTCTGCCTGCAGCGGTATATACGAAACAAGGAACGGAGGGGATAGCTGGAAGAAAGTTCAGGGCATTCCTTCTCAGTCGAGAAGGACGCGCGCGATCTTGCAGCACCCCTCGATTCCCGGTCTTGTCTTTGCTGGCACGACGGAAGGTTTCTGGAGATCTGAACGGGGTGGTGACGCGGATTCGTGGATGGTGACGACATCACGGCAGCTTGAGATCAATTCCATCACAGTACATCCCTCACGACCCGAAACGATCTACATTGGGACCAATAATTATGGCGTGATGGTTTCGTATGACAGCGGCAAGAGCTTTCTGCCAACCAATGGTGGTTTCAGCGGAAGGTTTGCCAACACCATCGTCGCTGATCGAGAAAATCCAAACAGGATTTATGCCGCTACAATCAACACCGCAACTGGCGGCGGCTTTCTATTTGTAAGCAACGACAAGGGCGAGAGCTGGAAACCTTCGATGCGGAACATGCCCTCGCGCTTGATCACATACTCGATTCTTCAGGACCAACAGGATCCAAACATCATTTATCTTGGAACCAATCTGGGCGTATACCGATCAAGTGATCGCGGGACTTCGTGGGCCCCGATATGGTCACTTAACAAACCTGCGCCGGCAGCCGGAAAGCGAGCGACTGCACGCGGCAAGAAACCGGGAGTCAGTGTTGCCAAGTCCAAGGCTCCTCGTCCCTCCCAGAAACCAGACGAAGCAATTCGCCAGGCCCAGGAAGCGCTCAATGCTGGTGGTTACGCGATTGGAGTCCCGGATGGTAGAGCCGGCTCAAAGACAATCGCGGCAGTCAAGAGATTTCAATCAGATCGTCACCTTCCCCTTACCGGAAAAATTGACGACATCACTCTTGCAGCGCTGGGGGTCTCGCGTAGTGAAGTGGATTCCAACGGGAATGGCGGCGCTTTCATAATTTTAGCCGAAGCCGTTAATGCCCTCGTCCAAACTTCGGATCCGGAAACTGGACGGCCTGCGTTTCTGGCTGCCACCAATATCGGGATCTACAGGACCACCGATCCAGCCAAGGGCTGGAAAAAGTTACCCTACACCGCGGGTCTTGATCACCGGACCACTTCAATTGCGACAAATCCGCAAATGCCTGAGACGATCTGGGTCGGAACGGCATCATCCGGCGTTTTGGTTACTCGCGATGGAGGTAGCTCGTGGCGACAGTTGGCGGGTCTTCCAACCGATGCTCCTGTGAACACGGTAGCCTTGGACCCGCAGCGGGAAGAACGTGTTTATGTGGGCACCAAGCAGGCGTTCTATTCTTCACATGATGGCGGACGTACCTGGAATCGCAGAGGCGGGAACCTGCCGTTTGGAGACTTTACCAGCGTCCTGGTCAACCCCCGAAATGGTGACGAGATCTTTGTCGGCAATGCTTTCCAGAATGGTGAGATTGGTGGCGGCGTTTTTCGAACGTTGGATGCTGGTTTAACCTGGGCTCGCATTGATCCGAAGGAGCATCGCTTACCGAGCCAGCGCATCTGGTCTTTGGCCTTTGATGCGCAGGACCAGAACACACTCTTTGTTGGCTCACACTCGGCTGGTGTCTATGTTGTGCCCCGCAGTTCCGGCAATCTTTCAGTCTCGAGTCAGTAGCCTTGAGGGATCCGTGCAGCAAGGCGGTCGCCCCCTTTATGCTTTGCGTCAGTTAATGTTACCGCCTTGACACGCTGTCATTACGCCGTGTACATTGCCCACCTACCCGGTAAAGCGGCAGGTGATTGTCGGAGAGCGGGTGACTACGGGCACGGCGGAAATCGAAACCAATAAACCTCCTTTTCCAAATCAACACGGCTCGCATTCCTCGCTCCATTTCAAATTCTCGACACTACACCAACGTTCAATCAGCCTTGCGGCCGCTGACCACTATCCGTGAGTCGTTGGATGTCTAACGGCTTGCGTGCCACTAAGCGCGAAATGATCTTTAACGTGCTGAGGTAGTCCGGGCGACATAGGAGTCTGCATGTTTAGTGAAGAACCCAAGCTGAGTGACAGCGAGGTAACCGACAAACCCTCTTCCGGTGAGCAAGTAGCTGCACCGCAAGCCGCTGCCGCAGTCCAACAACCCACCCATTCACCTTCAGAATCCGACGATGACGAGCCACGACAGAGTGGTGACGTCGACTTCGGTGAATTGCTAGACCAGTTTGAGCAAGAACAAGCCACGCTCCAGGAGGGCGAGGTTGTGCGCGGCACTGTCGTAGGGATCAGCGAGCGAGGAGTGGTGATTGACTTCGGCTACAAGTCCGAAGGTATCGTTAACCCTGCCGAATTTACCGAGGACGGAGTGCTATCCGTAAAGCCCGGCGATGAAGTCGAAGTGCTGGTGAAAAGCATGGAAACCGCGGATGGGCTGCCTGTGCTGTCTCGCGCGGACGCCGTTCGCATGAAGGCTTGGGATGATTTGGAGAAAGCCTACCGCGATGGCACCAATGTTACTGGTCGCGTCATCGAGCGCATCAAGGGTGGTCTGCGAGTTGACATCGACGGGATCGCCGCGTTTTTGCCGGGCTCCCAGGTTGATGTTCGCCCCGTTCGCAACTTGGATAGCCTGAGGAACCAGGAGATTGAAGCTAAAGTTATCAAGCTCAATCGCAAGCGCTCTAACGTTGTTCTTTCTCGTAAGGGCGTGCTCGAAGAGGCAAACGCCGGCAAGAAGGACCAAACGCTACATCACATCGAGGAAGAGATTGTAGTCGAGGGACAGATTAAGAACCTCACTGATTACGGTGCCTTTGTTGATCTGGGTGGAGTAGACGGATTGCTTCACGTTACTGACATGTCATGGGGCAGACTGCAGAATCCCAACGAGCTCTTCAAAGTTGGAGACGTCATTCAGGTAAAGGTTCTGAAGTTTGATCGAGAACGTGAGCGAGTCTCATTGGGTTACAAGCAGCTCTTGCCGGATCCCTGGTCCAGCGTCGAGGAGCGGTTTCCGATCGGTGCGCGAGTCAATGGCAAAGTTGCAAGCGTGGCAGACTACGGCGCCTTTGTAGAGTTGGAGAGCGGGGTCGAGGGACTGGTGCACGTTTCGGAGATGAGCTGGTCCAAGCGTGTCAAGCATCCCAGCAAGCTGGTCAATCCGGGCGACTCGGTCGAAGTTGAGATCCTGAGCGTGGATCCCAAAGGTCGACGCATTAGCCTGGGAATGAAGCAGATTCAGGAGAACCCGTGGCAGACTCTGCACGAGCGTTACCAGGTGGGAATGCGTGTCCATGGTCGAGTGCGGAACCTTACTGACTTTGGCGCCTTTATCGAGATCGAGGACGGCGTCGATGGCCTGGTACACGTCTCTGACATCTCCTGGTCGCGACGCATCAAGCATCCCAGCGAGGTACTAAAGAAAGGACAGGAGATCGACGCGATCATTACCAGCATTGATACCGAAAACCGCAGGCTCTCGCTCTCAATCAAGGATCTCGAGCCAAATGCCTGGGACAAGTTTGTTACCGAGCATTCTCCTGGTGACGTGGTACACGGTAAAATCGCAAGGTTCGCAAACTTCGGGGCCTTCGTCGAACTCGACGACAATCTGGAAGGGCTTTGTCATATCTCGGAGCTTTCGGAGGAACGAGTCGCCAAGCCGGAAGATGTGGTCCAGCTTGGACAAGAGATGGATTTTAAGATTCTAAGAATCGATTCTGAGAGCAAAAAAATTGGACTCTCGGCCCGTGCAGTTGGCAAGGACGAACCCATAATCGATACTAAAGTCTACTCCTCTGAAGTTGGGAGTGGCATGGCGTCGCTCGGAGAACTTGCTGATTTCGGACTCGGCAGATCTGAACCTGACGAAGAGCAGAAATAGTAGACGAATTAAGAAAGGCCTCGCCCGACTCCAGGCGTGTCAGCTAGTCAGAGGCGAGGTCTATTTTTATTTTCGCAGGCTGCTTTGCTAACTGCTGGCTTCCGCGTCCATTATCTTGCCCGGTGTGAATGTTTTCTGATAGTGTAAGGCCCTGAGCACACCTCGCTAATCTAACAAGTAAATTGGATTTCGCTACGTTATCGGAGTGGTCAACCAGAACCATCTTTTCAAATTTGAGGTGACGCATGACAAAAGCGGAGCTCGTTGAAGACGTCGCCCGAGCGGCGGAACTTACAAAAAAAGATGCCGAACGTTTAGTTGAGATAGTCTTTGAGAGCATTATTGAAACGCTGAATCAGGGCGAAAAGATCGAGCTTCGTGGTTTCGGCAGTTTCCGCGTGCGTGAGCGCGGAGCTCGTCGTGGAAGAAATCCCAAGACCGGTGATCCCGTAAGTATTCCTGCGAAGCGTGTGCCATATTTCAAACCAGGGAAAGAACTCAAAGAACTCATTAATGATGACAGCCCCAGGTCCCTTCCTGCCTCTGAAAACTCACTAACTATCGCGCCCGACGGCAACCACCAGCCACCCATTCTTTAATCCCAAAAATCGAGGAGCAGAACTTGGAGAGGTTGTGGAGTCCCTGGCGAAGTCAATACGTCGCCTCCGGCGGCAGTGGCTTAGCCTCCGACGGCTGCGTCTTCTGCGCCATCACGTCCGACGCGGCGAATGATGAACGCAACTTCGTAGTTTACCGGGGCGAGCGTGCACTGATCGTTCTCAACCTCTACCCGTATATCAGCGGACATCTGCTAATTGTGCCTTATGAACACGTGTCCGATCTTGATGCCGCGGTGAAGGAAAGCACTGACGAGCTAATGGATCTCACAAAACGTTCTCAGACGGCTCTCCGAGCGACTTATAGTCCGCCTGGGTTCAATGTGGGAATGAACTTAGGGCACGCTGCGGGCGCCGGAATCGTTGACCACATCCATCTGCACATCATGCCGCGTTGGACGGGCGACACGAACTTTATGACGACAGTTGCTGACACCCGCGTCATTTCGGAAGATCTCACCACGACTTACCAGAAACTTCGCCGACAATTTAGCTAAATAAAACAGGCGGATAAGTTCAGCGCTTGGCCGTTTTTCGCGTGATGGCCTCGTCTTCGACTTCGCCGCCCTCACTGATGGGGATATCCGAGGATTTACTATAAGTAACGCCGCGTTCTTCGCTGTCGATCTCTGGCGCAGCGATCCGTGGAATTGATCCGGACAATGATGGCGGGTTAAAGCCGGGGTAGTCGATGCGTGCATGATAAATCGCGGTCAGCGCGCTGATAATGGCTTCGCGGATGGTCATTAACTCTCGTAGCGTCAGATCGCATTCGTCGAGCTGTCCGTCGGCAATGATTGCATCCACTATTTTCACTACGATAACGCGAATGTTCTCAGGATCCGGTCGTTCCAACGAGCGCGCTGCCGCTTCGCAGGAATCCGCAATCATCATGATGGCTGCTTCCTTAAACTGTGGTTTCGGTCCCGCATAGCGAAACTCTTTTTCATCCACGACTTCTTCGGGCTTGGCCAAAGCCTGGGCCTTACGCAGAAAGAAATGAAGAGTGCGGGTTCCGTGGTGTTGCGGGATAAAGTCTGCGATCTTAGCTGGTAAGCCTATTTCCCTGGCCAACCTCAAGCCGTACGTCACGTGACTAGTAATGATCCTCGCGCTCTGCGTGGGACGCAGTCGATCGTGCGGATTATTTCCTTGCTGGTTCTCGACGAAATACTCCGGCGCTGCAAGCTTACCAATGTCGTGATAAAGCGCCCCAATCCGCGCCAGCAACGGGTTTGCGCCGACCGCACGGCAAGCATCTTCGGCTAGCTGGCCCACCGCGTGCGAATGCTGGTTCGTGCCGGGAGCTCGAATTGCCATTTGTCCCAGGACCGGAAGATCTGCATTCGAGAGTTCCAGCAGTTTCACATCGGTGAGTATTCCAAAGAGCGACTCGTTTACGGGCAATCCGCCCGCGGTGAAGACTGCTGTTAATAGTCCCGCCGTAAAGCTGCAGCCAATGGCGAGCAGCACGACTTTTAGCGTAAATGGCTGCTCAGAATAGGCGATTAAGGCGAGGGCGACGATAATGTTGACGCCACCAATCAGAAGTCCGGCGATAGTCACTGATTGGCGCTCGCGATAACGTCCAATGCCATAAACGGCCGCTGCGCACGAGATGAAAGAATACACAGCCTTCTGCATGCCGGTAGGCGCGAGCATTCCGGCGTACAAGGAAGAAACCACGCCTGTGAGAAACGCCAGTTGAGTGTCGATCAGCATCGCCACCAATAGCGCGGCGGCAGCAAATGGAATCGCAAAGTTCCAGATTACAGCGTCAGTGAACGGGGCGTTGCTCATCCTCGCAGCGATACTGTCGCCGAAAACAAAACCCACTCTTAGCAACGCAGTCTGCACCAACACCGCTGATCCAACCAATGCAAATGCTCCCCGTTTCGAGAGAGACAAGGGGGTGGTATTGCTTCGGTGCTCGGTGAACTTCCAGACCACCCAGTAGACCGCCGTGACTACCAGCAACAATCCAATCAGGTGGTGCCATGGCCTCCCTTGTTGTCCGGTGCTTTTGATGGCGGCGAATTGCGCGAGCATCGCAGGAGTTACTGAATCACCGGCCCGGGCAATAACTTGATTCCGTTTGAGCGAAATCACACTCGGCAGAATCTTGTTCGCTTCACTCTCACGCGCAGTGGCGGTTGAAGTCTGGTCAAGAATAATGTTGGGTCTTATTAACGGCATCATTGCCGCTGCGAGGGCCACCCGCTCCTCGCGGTTCCAACCTGAAAGACTCAGCACTCGGATTTCAAGGTTGCGCCGGGCAGCAGTTAGTGAGGTCATTCTCGTTCGCGGTTCGGCCACAATCATCTGGCCGGCCCGATTGCGGACATCGACCAGCACAACTTCCTGATCCAGTCGGTTGGCCTCGCCGTCGTCGTAAATGTAACGATCGCTGATCTCGCGAACCAGGCCAGTCAAACGTTCCAGCTCAGCGGGATCAAACTTATGCGCAACTATTGCCTTTGCCACAGCCGGCCCGCCTTCTCCACTCCACGTCGCATCTTTGTTATTGCTCTGCTGGTTTTTAAGATCGTTCCAGGCTGCGGTAAAGCTCTGGGCAGAGCTTTCGGATCTGGTCGAATCGTAATTGAAGATTGGCCGGGTCGATTCGCGTGCAGTTGTTTTTCGGCGTTCAGTATCAGCGGCGTCGATGGTCGTTATGTCTGATGGAGCCACAACGGTTTGCAGCACGACATCGCCTTCCCTGTAGTTTTCCGTGAGGCCCGGAGCGAACTTCGTTACCAGCAGCAGCGTCGTAGCGATCACCAGTAGTGAGAAGCCGACATAGAGACGTGTCTGTGGTTGGAACAAGTCGAACGGACGAATCAACCGCCGCACGAACCGGTCGCGCGCTTGACTCAGCGGGGTGGTGAATCGCGGTCGAAGTCCCATGGTTATGCGGTTCTTGAAAGGCGGCTGGTCTGGGTTCCCACCATCAGATCGCGCGCTAGCATCGCGCCGGCCTTTTCGAGCAGCGGTTGAATCGACCCGTTGGCGCGGGCCGAAAGGGCTACCACTTCCCGAGCGGCATCATGCGATACCTGTTTCATAAGCAAGTCCAGGTGATCTGAAGCAAGCAAGTCGCTTTTGTTTAACGCCAGAAGCGTGGGAATTTCGATAAGCTTGAGTTCGGCAAGAATTCGTTCCACCGATTCTATCTGCTGCAGAAATCTCGGGTTTGACGCATCCACCAAATGAATCAAGAGGCTGCTACCACTGATTTCTTCCAACGTCGCGCGGAAAGCAGAGAGCAGATCCGGCGGCAGATCGCGAATAAACCCCACGGTGTCATTTATGATTACTTCCTGTTCACGTGGAAGGCGGAGCCGACGAGAAGTTGGGTCGAGGGTGGCGAACATTCGTTGCTCAGCACCTACGTGGCTATTAGTGAGCGTGTTGAGTAGCGTAGATTTTCCCGCATTCGTATAACCTACGATCGAGATAACCGGTAGGGCCTGTCGCTGTCTTCCCTTACGCCTTTCCTGGCGTCGCATTCGTTGCGCATCAATCTCCTTATCGAGACGATTGATTCGATCGCGCACTCGGCGGCGGTCCGTTTCCAGTTTGGTCTCGCCCGGTCCGCGGCCTCCGATCCCACCCGCCAATCTCGAGAACGCGGAATCTTGTCCGGCTATCAGTCTGGGCAGGAGGTATTTCAACTGCGCAAGTTCGACCTGAATCTTACCTTCACGTGATTGCGCGCGCTGGGCAAAAATATCGAGGATGAGCTGGGACCGATCGATAATCTTCAAGTCGGTTGCTTCCGAAAGAGACCTAACCTGGGCAGGCGTCAGCTCGCGATCAAAAAGGAGCATGTCAGCCCCCAACTGAAGCGCGCGAATCAAGAGTTCATCGAGCTTTCCTCGACCGACTACAGTTCGGGGATCGATTGCCTGGCGCCTTTGAATGATCTTGTCGAGCACTACCACATCCGCGGAACTAGCCAACTCTTCCAATTCGGCCATTGATTCTTCCGCGTCATTCAACGAACCGGTTGTTACATTAACGAGGATTGTTTGATCGCGAACCGTGGCCCGTCGCCCGCTGCGACGGTTCCGAGCCATCTCTTCCTCGAGTGAATTTATCAGCTCGAGAAAGTCCATATCCAACTGCGACGGAATTCGAGGCTCCAGGAATGCGTACGACGGCGCGGTCTGACCGTTGGTATTGTCACCAGCGTGCATGGGAAGCAGATGGGCTGCCTTCACAATTCCCGGAAGGCCACTATCCTGATCGACCGCAATGGCAACCATCAGGTCGAGCCTGAGCAGCGCGAGGTCGGTCAAATCATCCTGAGTAAGATCCTCCCCGCGCAGATGCGTATGAACACATCGGAGACCACGAAAACGTCCCTCGGCAACGCGGATGCGCTTGAAGTCGGGCAGCTCTATTCGGCGATTATCACCAACCATTACATACTGCACGTGACCTTTGCGGTCTATCAACGCGCCGATCTGCCGAGCTGTGTCATGAGATAGCTCGCTCATCTGTCGCGCGAACTCAGGCGCTACGATTTGCTGCGGTGGGATGCGACGGTTATAGAGTTTCTCGATCCTTCGCAGTTGGTTAGGCTTAAGACCCAAAGTGTTTCCAAGGACTGTGCTGATGATCCGGTTCCCCCTTAGTTGCCAATTGCAAACACACCGGAGCCCGCGACGCCTGAACCCCATGAGCGCGGCTGCGGATTCAATTGCTGCTGAGTAAAGTTACAAAAGGAGTGCTGCGAGCGGTAGGTTTCGGACGCTGGTAAGAACTCGTGAAATAGCTCCGCGATATGTGATTCGCTTGCTCGCTTGAGCATTACATTAACTTTGGGCGGTCCTTAGGATCCTCAAAACAATTGGAGTTTGTTAAGTCCGCACGTGCTGTTTGACGGGCCGAATTATAGCATAGCCGTTACCTGAGAGAGGGAAGCGACCCACGGGTGGAAGTGTGAGCTTCAAGATCTGTGGGGTTGGCGGGCTAGCCTTGCTGACAGTCAGTTAGACACGATCAACCCGTGGCCTTATGATGAAAAGCCCTGAGGGAGCCATGGATCTGGTGACAACAGTCGAATCGCAGAAGAGTAGAGAACATGACGCAAGCAGGACAAATTCTCAAACTCGACCCACTGAGGGGAGTTCCCGGTGGTGAGGTCAGCATCGATTGTGCGGGTTTTGATACGAGCAATCCGAACCAGTGCACCGTTTGGTTCAACGAAGAGCGCGCGCACATCGTCGCGCTGGGGCCGAACCGAATCCTGGCCACTGTCCCGGAACTTAGAGTGAGCGGTGAGGTCAGCGTAAGGCTTGAGAGTGGTGGCAAGCTCAGTGAAGCAGCTAGTTTTATCAGCGCCAAACGGCTTGCCGAGGATCTGCATCCGGTGGCCAATCCGGCATTTGACCCGGAAGATGGCTCGCTGTTCGTTACCAGGTCCGGTCCCCGAGGCGAGCAACTTCCGGTCTCAATATTCAAGATCGACGTTGATGGCACAGTTATCGAGTTCTCGGGCGACATCCCCAACCCCACCGGTATTGCATTTGACAGCTACGATCAGATGTTCGTAACCAGTCGCTTGAATGGAACGGTCTATCGCGTGACCCCTTTCAAGGAAGCCGTCCGTTTCGTCGGGAATCTTGGAATCGCCACAGGCCTTGCCTTTGATAGCACCGGCACCATGTACGTCGGCGATCGGAGCGGGACTATCTATAAAGTTAACGGCATTGGCGAAGAGCAGTCGTGGGTTCAACTGGAGCCGTCGGTTTCGGCCTACCATCTGGCCTTCGGACCGGACGATGCGCTGTATGTGGCCGGACCAACCGTCACGAGTTTCGACTCGATCTATCGAATCGACCGCAATCGCGAGGTTAGCGTCTTCTTTCATGGACTGGGCCGGCCCCAGGGATTGGCATTTGATGAGAATGGAAATCTTTATCTCGCCGCCTCGTTGCAGGGTCGCCGCGGGATCGTTCGCATCTCACCTGATGGAGAACGGGCCGAGATGTACGCTGCCGGAATGAATCTGGTTGGTTTAGCGTTTAGTACAACAGGCGAAATGGCGATTGCTTCGAACGACTCGGTGTACAGCTTGAGTGTGGGCACCCGAGGGTTTGTCCCGCATAGTCGCTGACCAGTGAAGGCGGACTTAAACTCTGTCATCTGGCCACGGAAAGCCCGTTTTGACAGGCCAAAAGGGCCATGCTAGTGTGAGCCGGCATTCATCTTGCACTCCTGATTTTGATAAATGGTTGATTGATGGGAAACATTGACAGCAACGCGATCGGTCAGTTCATTTTGTACATGGTTGCGTTGATTTTCTCTTTGTCTGTTCACGAGTCAGCGCACGCGTGGATGTCGAACTTTTTCGGCGATGACCTCGCGCGTATGCAGGGCCGGATCAGCTTAAACCCCGTCGTGCACGTAGATCCGATAGGCACACTGCTGTTTCCTGCGATTTCGTTCTTTACTGGAGCTCCACTGATTGGGTGGGCTAAGCCAACTCCAGTCAATCCACTTCGCTGGCGGAATAAGAGAGTTGCGAACTTTTGGGTGTCCGTAGCCGGAGTGATCTGCAATTTCGCGATCGCGATCATCGCCGGAATAGCGCTGCGTCTTCTCTATGAAATTGGCATCGTCGACCGTACGCTAAATCTCATGGTTAGCGGCGACTCGATCGTGGCCCAGGGAGTAATGGAGCTCGTTTATGTTTTCTTCGTGCTCAATGTTGCATTGGGTGTGTTCAACTTGATACCCATTCCGCCCCTTGATGGCAGCAAAGTTCTCGCCAGCATTATGGGGCCGAGTTTTGAGTCGGGATTTGATGCACTGGAAAGGTTTGGATTTATCCTGCTGATCATTGCCCTGTATACGGGTGTTTTGACTGCCATCTTCCGCGTGGTCATGCCCATCGCGTGGCGGCTCCTCTTCTTAGGTGCTTAGGCGTAGTTAATGAAGCGAATTTTTAGCGGCGCGCAGCCTACCGGAAACGTCCACCTTGGTAATTACCTCGGCGCTTTGCGCAACTGGGTCGCACTCCAACACGAGTACGAAAGTTTCTTCTGTATCGTCAACCTGCACGCGATAACCATCCCACAGGATCCGGTGTTGCTTGCGCAAAAAATTCGTGAGTTGGCCCGACTATATTTGGCGGTTGGGATTGATCCGAATATCTCGACAGTGTTTGTTCAGTCGGACGTGATTGAACATGCTGAGCTTACCTGGATTCTCAACTGCATCGTGCGCATGTCCGAACTGGAACGGATGACGCAGTTCAAAGACAAAGCAAAGAAGCAGCAGGAGAACGTAGGGGTTGGCTTGTTCGATTATCCGGTGTTGATGGCGGCAGACATCCTGCTTTACCAGACTGATCTGGTTCCAGTTGGCGAAGATCAGAAGCAACATCTCGAGCTGACGCGAGATCTGGCCGTCAGATTCAATCGCGATTATGGAGATACTTTCCGAGTTCCCGACCCTTTCATTCCTAAAGTCGGGGCGCGGATCATGTCCTTGTCTGAGCCAACGCGAAAGATGTCAAAGTCCGATGACGATCCCGGCGGTTGTGTAATGCTGCTCGACGACGCCGACGCCGTTCAGCGCAAGTTCAAGCGCGCTGTTACCGACTCTGGAACTGAGATCCGCTTCGATGCATCACGGCCAGCCATTACGAATCTATTGACGATTTACCAACTCCTGACCGGGCAATCTCCTGAGCAAATCGAGGAACACTTTTCCGGCAAGGGCTATGCGCAACTGAAACAGAACCTCGCGGATGCGACTGTCGAGTTTTTAAGACCGCTGCAAGAGCGCGCGCTCGGAATTAGTGATGACGAGCTGTCCAAAGTTCTCGCAAAAGGCCGTGACAAGGCTGAACTGATCGCCCGGGCAACGATGAAAGACGTGAAGGCGAAGCTGGGACTCGCCGGCGCCAACGCTTGAGTTCATGATGGAAGAGAGTCAGGACATCGATCCGGAAGAAACAGAACGAGCGGCACCAACGACGCTGAACGTTGCGGGTTCGCGCCCGGAGATCTTTCCGGAGCACGGGAGCGACGAGCTCAAGATCGTGATGGGCGAGTTCGAAGGCCCGCTCGATTTGCTGCTGCACTTGATTCGCCAGGAGCAGGTCAGCATCTATGACATTCCGGTGGCGCGGATTACGGACGAATACTTGCGCTATCTGCGACTGATGCAGGAACTCGACATCGCCGTGGCCGGGGACTTCCTGGTGATGGCTGCGACGTTGATTGAACTGAAAACGAAGATGTTGTTGCCGCGCGATCCTGCGGCGAAAGAAGAAGAGCTCGAGGATCCGCGCAGAGAACTTGTCGATCAACTGCTCGAGTATCAAAAATATAAAGCCGCCGCACAGATGCTTTGGTCTCGCGCCACCGTTGAGAGAGCTGTGTTTCGGCGTGCGGAAATTGAGACTGACAAGAACAATCCGGAGGTAGCTGTCGGAGTATTTGATTTGCTCAAGGTCTTTCAGCAGATCCTGGCTCGTCATAAAGAAGAGGTGATGTTAGAGATCGAGCGGGACGAGATCTCGATGGCGGAAATGCTGGAACGGCTGCGAAATATGGTCTTATCGGCCGGCGAGCTAAACCTGCGAGTTTTCTTTGAGCGGGCGCGGTCGCGACGTGAGTTGGTGCTGGCCTTCTTATCGGTTCTGGAACTGGTGCGCACAACGGAAATCAAGTTGTTCCAGGCCGCAACGTTTGGAGAGATCACGGCAAAAGTTGCCAGTTAACGACGCATCTCACAACCTGTTTAGACGAGACGAATACAATGCACGAAACTGAAGCAACTGAAGTCATCGAAGCAGAGGGCGATCCTGAGCTTGAGTTTGAGCCGGACGGCGAACCGGACAAGCCTCAGGCCGCGGTTGAACCGGAAGAATCAGAAGGCCCTTTGCATACGCTGCAAAGTCCTGCCGAGCGCATGGCAGTAATTGAATCGCTGATCTTCGTGGCGGAAGAACCACTCACAATTAAGATCATCGGCGACGTTCTGAAGGAAGATCGACAGCTTATCGAAGAAGCAGTTATTGCGTTGGCGAAAGAGTTCAACGGTCGTAACAGCGGCTTGCAGCTTCGCGAAGTCGCCGGTGGTTGGCAGTTTGCGACCCGGCCTGAGTATCACGAGCATGTGCGGGCTTTCCTGAAGTCGCGTCCGAGCGCAAAGCTTTCCCTGGCGTCACTCGAGACGCTTGCGGTCATTGCTTACCGGCAGCCCGTGACGGTGCCCGAGATACTCGAGATTCGCGGCGTGCAATCACCATCATCGATTAAGACTCTGCTGGATAAACGATTGATAGTGGCGAAGGGTCGGAAGGATACGGTGGGCAGGCCCATGATGTACGGAACTTCGAAGGAGTTTTTGATTCAGTTTGGGCTGAAGGACCTTTCAGAGTTGCCAAGCATCGAAGACTTTCAGGATCTCGCCGGCGGAACGGTTTAGATAGGTTCGGGATGCGAAGCCTTTGGAGTGCGCCGACTTGTCGGCGCTTTTAACTCGTCGCTCTATTCACAAGGTTGCGGCAGGACAAGCATCAAGGGGCAGACAATGAAGTGCCGCCCAGGATCTTATGGAACGCTTACAAAAACTGATTGCTCAAGCCGGCATCGCGTCTCGTCGCCACGCGGAGCAGTTGATTACTGCAGGCGAGGTCACCGTTAACGGCAAGGTCGTTACCGAACTCGGGACCAAAGCAGATCCCGGCAAAGATCACATCAAAGTTAAAGGCAAGCTGATTAATCCGACGCTTGCCAAGCGCGAGAAGGTCTACGTACTCCTGAACAAACCAAAGGGTTATCTTTCGAGCGTCAGTGATCCGGACAAGCGACCCCTGGTTACCGAGTTGTTGCCGGCCTCGCTGGGAAGACTTCATCCCGTGGGCCGTCTGGATTTCAACACCGAAGGCCTTTTGATCCTGACCAACGATGGAGACTTCACGAATTTCATCACGGCCGCTCGTAACCATGTGCAAAAAGTCTACGAGGTAAAAGTGAAAGGCTTGCCTCCAGAAGAGGCAATACAACGTCTTAGAAGAGGCATTGTTTTAGACGACGGCGTGCGCACCGAACCGGCCGGAATTAAGAAACTCGAAGAGACTGCCTCAAACGCCTGGTATGAGGTTGTACTGAAAGAAGGGCGTAATCAGCAGATTCGAAAAATGTTCGACAGCGTCGGGCACTCGGTTGTAAAACTGCGACGATCGCGAATCGGTTTTCTGCGTGATGATCGATTGCGACCGAAAGAGTGGCGTCTGCTTGAGCCGGACGAGGTCGCGTTGTTCATGAAGAAAGAGAAGCCGCGTTCGCGGGCAAAAGCTCCCCGGGCGCGTCGTTAGAATTCATCTCGACATGCATTGGCCGATGACCTCCTCGCCAACTGAAGTTTGTCGACCACTGAGGTAGAATAAAGTCACCGTACAAGTTAGACAGGCACTCTGCCTGTTTGCGCGTTCTGAGCAGGCAGGGATGCCTTTTGTCACGTCTACGATTGCCGGAGCATTGGGATGCATTTTGAACTAACTGAAGAGCAGAATCAGATCCGAATGAGCGTGCGCGAGTTTGCGGAAGCTGAGATAGCGCCGCACGTAATGGAGTGGGACGAGACGCAACACTTCCCCATCGAGTTGAAACCAAAGCTGGCCGAACTCGGATTGATGGGCGTGATTTTTCCGGAAGAGTACGGTGGCGCGGGGATGGGTTACATCGAATACGCCACCATCATCGAGGAGTTGTCGCGCGTTGATGGCTCGGTGGGCATCTCGGTGGCGGCGCACAACTCGCTCTGTTCGAATCATATCTACTCCTACGGCACAGAGGAGCAAAGGCAAAAATATCTTGTGCCGTTGGCCGGCGGCGAGCATTTGGGCGCGTGGGGCCTTACGGAACCCGGCGCCGGGTCGGATGCTTCGCGTACGCGGACTACTGCGGTGCGCACTGAAGGCGGCTGGCTGGTGAATGGCTCAAAGAATTTCATTACGCACGCCATTCACGCCGACACCTGCGTCGCAGTTGCCGTCACTGATCGCTCGAAGCGCAGCAAGGGAATTTCAGCCTTCATTTTCGAGAAAGGAATGAAAGGCTTTAGTCCTTCGAAGAAAGAGAACAAGCTCGGGCTTCGCGCTTCAGAAACCGCGAGTGTGGTTTTCGAAGACTGTCTGGTTCCTGACGAAAATCGGCTCGGCGATGAGGGACAAGGCTTCGTTAACGCGATGCAGATTCTGGACGGTGGTCGCATCTCGATCGCCGCGCTCGCGATAGGCATTGCTCAAGGCGCGTACGAGTCGGCGTTGCGCTATTCAAAAGAACGGCAACAGTTTGGTCAGCCGATCTCCGAGTTTCAGGCTATCCAGTTCAAGCTTGCAGACATGGCCACGCAACTGGATGCGGCGCGTCTGTTGATGTACCGCGCCGCGTGGTTAAAGGACAGCGGAAAGAAACTTACCAAAGAGTCGTCCATGGCAAAGTTGTTTGCCTCAGAGATGAGCGTGAAGGTTTGTGAAGAGGCGATTCAAATTCACGGCGGTTATGGCTACACGAAAGATTATCCGCCCGAGAAGTATTGGCGCGATTCGAAGCTGTGCACAATTGGCGAGGGGACGTCGGAGATTCAGCGAATCATCATCGCGCGCGAGATCCTGCAACAGGCAATCTAATTTGGAGTTTTTGACTGAGTTAATTGATGGACTCGCCGAACAGTAACGACTCGCTCATCAACGGGATCAAAACCGGAGATCCTCGCGCTGTCGCGCGGGCAATTTCTCATATTGAAGACGCTTCGGATCGTGCCGGCGAATTGATGAAGGTCATCTTTCCCATGACCGGACGTGCGTTGGTCATTGGGATCACCGGAGCACCCGGAGCAGGGAAGTCATCGCTCGTGGACAAGTTGGCGTTGCTTTACCGCCAACAGGGCGAGCGCGTTGGCATTGTTGCCGTGGATCCTTCCAGTCCCTTTTCCGGCGGCGCTATTCTCGGCGACCGGATAAGAATGCAAACCCTCGGTTTGGATGAGGGAGTGTTCATTCGCTCGATGGCCACGAGAGGAAACCTTGGAGGCCTGGCGCGCGCGACAGTTGATGCGGTAGCGATTCTGGATGCGGCCGGATACTCCCGAGTGATTGTTGAAACTGTCGGAGTTGGTCAGGATGAAGTTGAAATTGTGAAGGCGGCGGACGTTTCTGTAGTCGTTCTCGTCCCCGGTATGGGAGACGACATTCAGGCGATTAAGGCCGGCATGATGGAGATTGCCGATATTTTCGTTATTAATAAGGCTGATCGCGACGGTGTCTACGCGACTGAGAAAGAGATCGAGGCGCTGTTATCGCTTTCCAGTCGAGAGGATAACTGGGAACCGCCAATAGTTAAGACTGTTGCTACGGAGAATAAGGGTTTGGAGGATTTGGCTGCGGCAATCGAGAAGTATCGCCTGGCGCACTTGAATGCTGAGCTCGGGACTGGCCGGCGCCACGCGATAGCGCGCTGGCGAATCCTGGAACTGTTGCGAGAGAGATTGGTGGCGCGAACCCTCGCGTCAGAATCGGCATCTGAGCGACTTGACCGTTTGGCGGGCGAGGTTGCAACGCGTCAGCGAGACCCCTATTCTGCGGTGGAAGAGATTTTGGGAAATGGTCAGTAGTCAGTAGTAAGTACAAAGCACTAAGTACAAAGCACAAAGCACAAAGCACAGAAGGCCAATTGACCAAATCGAATTATGAAAATCGATCATATTGGAATCGCAACGAATCAGTTACAGGATGCCGCGAAAATCTGGCTGGATGCGCTCGGTTTAGAACCGGCTCATACGGAAGATGTGCCCGAGCAGGGCGTTCGCATAACGATGTTGCCTATCGGTGACACCAACATCGAACTGTTGGAGCCGCTGACGGCTAATTCACCAGTAGGGAAGTTTCTCGAAAAGCGCGGCCCCGGTGTCCATCACATCGCGGTAGCCGTACCGGATATTGAAGCGGCTTTGGCCAATTTAAGAGAGAAGGGTGCTCGGCTAATCGATGAGACGCCAAGACCTGGCGCTAATAATTGTCTCGTCGCTTTCATTCACCCTTCAGCAACGAACGGCGTGCTCCTTGAGCTCGTCCAGCATCAATAGTGTTTTAAGAAAGGATCTATTTTGAATTCAACAACAAAAGCCTGGATTGCCGCCGGCGTTGCCGTGGTGTTCTCAATTGCTTTGATCACCTGGCAGGTAAAAGCCCGGCGCTCGGAAGCCGTCAATTTAACGGCAGAAGATATGGCGTTGGTTGCGGAAGACCAGGCACCGCAGTTTCGGCTCACTCTCGCCGAAGACGAGACGGCGCGGAAGGATTTTGCCAAAGACATCAAGACCCTGCTTGCAGTTGCCGAAGAGGCGCGCATCAAGGGGATCGACAAGACTCCTGAGATGAAGCGGCAGCTACGAATCGCTCGTGCGATCGTCATTGCCGAGAACTATTTCAAACAAAAGGGCGGCGAGAATGCTAAACCCGATGTTTCTGAACAGGAGCTAGAGGAAACCTTCAAGCAGCCGGCAAACAAAACTCTCTTCGACGAGCTCATTGCCGATGCCAAGGCCAAGAACCCGCAACTTGCGAGTGGTGAAATACCACCCGATCAGCTGAAGATGTTTCGCGAGCAGCTAGGTCAGGTTTTGGTCGGCGAGCAGAAGGGAATTGCCGCTGGTGTCGAGAACCAACGCGCCACTCAATTGCAGATTATGTTTCAGCAGGCGCGTGCGTTGGCCCAAAAATACGCTACCGACAATTTAGCAGAACAGTTCAAGGCAACTGACGATGAGGTGAATGCTTACATCACGGCGCACCCCGAGTTGGATATCAAGCAGAAGCGAACGAAGGCCGAGGAAGTCCTCAAACGCGTCAAAGCGGGCGAAGACTTTGGCAAGCTGGCCCAGGAATTTTCGACCGACGGTAGCAAAGACAAAGGCGGCGATCTCGGTTGGTTTGGTCCCGGCGAGATGGTTCCCGAGTTCGAGCAGGCCGCCTTCGCACTGAAGCCCGGCGAGATCAGCGATATCGTGGAATCAAAGTTTGGCTATCACATCATCAAAGTTGACGAGCGTCGCACAGAAGAGAAGGACGGCAAGAAGCAAGAACAGGTTCACGCGCGACACATTCTGATCGGCGACACCGCAGGCGCGGCCGATAACCCGTTTGGCCCGCCGAAGTCCGGCCGCGACCAGGCGCGTGAGGCGGTTGAGAAGGAGAAGCGCGACAAAGTGCTCGATGAGATCGTGAAGCGTTCACACGTGACTGTCGCTGAGAACTTCACCGTGAAGAAGCCTGAGCAGTCTGCAATGCCGGCCATGCCTCCCGGATTTGGAGCCCCTCAGGAAGGACCGCCGCCGGCCGCCGTGGAAGAGCAAACTAAGCCTGAGAGTTCGACCAAGCCCCCTCCAAAGAAACCCAAGTAAACCGCCGGGTTGGCGGGACCGAGAGTGATGCAGTTTGGCGATTATCGAGTCGAGATTATTCCCGACACAGAGTTCCGACTCGACGGCGGCGCGATGTTTGGTGTCGTGCCGCGCACTCTTTGGTCCCGCAGTTGCCCACCTGACGACCAGAATCGCATCCGGATGAACATGAATTGTGTATTCATCGATACGGGAAAAGAGCGCGTACTGATTGAAACCGGCATCGGTGACAAGTGGTCCGCGAAGCATGAGGCAATGTACGGCATCGCGCGTGAACGAACGCTGGTTGAAACGCTGCGAGAGAAAACTGGACTGGAACCGGAAGATATCAGCATCGTCGTCAACACACACCTTCATTTTGATCACTCAGGGGGAAACACCTTTTTGGATGAGACAGGGAAAGCAGTTCCTACTTTTCCGAATGCACGTTATTTCATCTCGCAGTCAGAGTTTGAGCACGCAGAGAACCCCAGCGAACGAGATCGGGCCAGCTATCTGCCGGAAAATTGGCGACCACTGGCAGAGCAGGGCCAGTTGGAGTTGCAGGACGCTGAATACGAAGTTGTGCCTGGCTTGCGGATGGAAACCGTCGCTGGTCATAACCGGTCGATGCAATGTTGGAAACTGGCTCGCGGGCAGCAAACGCTTTTCGGTTTTGCCGACCTGGTGCCGATGCGGGCGCACGTTCCTTTTGCCTGGGTCATGGGTTACGACCTTTATCCGGTGGAGACAGTCGAAGCGAAGAAGCGATTGTTGCCCCAGGCAGCGAATGAAGGCTGGCAGTGTCTCTTCTATCACGAGCCGGATGAACCCGTTTGCAAATTAGTTAGTGAAGACGGAAGACTGCGATCGGCGCCGGTTGCCGAGTTTGCATACAACTGGAAACCATGAATGTAAAAATTGGGATCATTGGCGGTAGCGGGCTTTATCAGATGCCCGAACTGAAAGACGTAGAAGAGGTGCGTGTTGATACGCCGTTCGGCAGTCCTTCTGACGCTTTTATTGTAGGTACTCTTGATACTGAGCGAGTTGCGTTTCTGCCTCGACACGGTCGCGGCCATCGATTCACGCCAACTGAGCTTCCGTTTCGCGCCAATATCTATGGGATGAAGCTGCTGGGTGTCGAACGTATCCTTTCCGCCTCAGCCGTGGGGTCTCTGCAGGAACAGTACGCACCACTCGACATGGTGATTCCGAATCAGTTTTTTGATCGCACGCGGGCGCGCGCGCACGAGTCGACTTTCTTTGGAGCGGGAATTGTCGGGCACGTCTCGTTCGCGCATCCCGTGTGCAGCGATCTGGGCGATGTGCTGCAGCAATCTTGTTCAGTGGCCGACGTCAAAACGCATCGGGGCGGGACTTACATTTGTATGGAGGGCCCGGCGTTTTCCACCGTCGCTGAATCGAACGTTTATCGCTCCTGGGGCATGGACATCATCGGCATGACAAACCTGCAGGAGGCGAAACTCGCGCGTGAGGCTGAGATTTGTTATGCGACGCTTGCCCTGGTTACAGATTACGATTGCTGGCATCCAAGTCATGATGCGGTCAGCGTTGAGACAGTCGTCGAATACTTAAACAAGAATGTTCGTAATGCCCAGATCATCATGAAAGAGGCTGTTAGGCGTTTGAGCGACCTTGAGCGAAGATGCAAGTGTGGTTCGGCTTTGAAGAACGCGATCTTTACGCCGCCGGACCTTTGGCCGCAAAGCACGAAGACGAAGCTTGAGGCGATCATTGGAAAGTATGTATAGGAAGCAACAGGTGACAGGTAACGGGTGACAAGTGACAAGTGAGACATCATCTGTTCTGACTTGTCACCTGTCACTGCAAGAAAGGCACCACAATGAAAAAAAACCTTTTGGTACTGGCCGCTGCGCTTTTGGTAATGGCGCTTCATGTCCCTGCGACGCAGGCCCAGGGCGCTGTCAAGAGTGGGCCAGATGCTTCGACGCTGCGCGACCCGGAACTCGAGAAGGATTCCGCCCACAACCTTGAGGTAGCCTGGCATTACTTCAAATTAAAGAAAGCCTATGTCGCGGCAATCAAGCGCTGCGAAGAGATCATTGCCGGCAATCCGACGTTCGCACGGATGGATAAAGTCCTATTCATAGCGGCGGAAAGCAGCCTGCGTCTCGCCGAGAACAAAGGCAAGCAAGCGGCTAAGGACAAAACCGCAGAGCAACTGCGCGAAGATGCGCGCGATTATCTTTCACAACTTGTCGGCGATCATCCGCAAAGTGAATTTTTCAAGCAAGCGCAGGACAGCTTGTCCACACTTGGCGGACCGAGAGAGAGAACTGACATTAGTAAGCCATAGACCCTGCAAACAGAAAACGTTTCAATTTAGCTCTTAGACACTGGTTACTGGAGAACCTCAAAAATGTCCCTGTTGGTTGTTGGCTCGGTGGCTTTTGACGCCGTGGAGACCCCGTTCGGAAAATGCGACAAGATGCTCGGTGGCTCAACGTCTCACTTTTCCCTTTCAGCAAGCTTCTTTACGTCAGTCCGAATAGTCGGCGTGGTGGGTGGAGATTTCGGTGAAGAAGAACAGCGAGTGTTCGACACTCATAACATCGACACTTCGGATCTCGAGCGCGTCAACGACGGAAAAACGTTTCGCTGGCAAGGTCGATACGACTACGATTTGAATGTTGCTCATACACTCGACACGCAACTGAACGTTTTTGCCGATTTCAAACCGAAGCTATCAGCAGATTCGAAGAAGTCGCGACTGGTCTTTCTCGGTAACATCCAACCTGATCTGCAGCGCGAAGTTCGCGAGCAGGTACCCAACGCCGAATTGGTCGCGCTGGACACGATGAATCTTTGGATCGACGTCGCAAAAGAATCGCTGCTGAAGACGATTAGGGGAGTTGATGTCGTGATTATCAACGACGCTGAGGCTCGCCAGCTGACTAAGATCCCGAATCTCATCAAAGCGGCACGAGAGATCCTCTCGTGGGGGCCGAAAGCGCTGATCGTAAAACGCGGAGAGTATGGCGCCGCCTTGTTTACTGAGCACAGCTATTTCGCTATCCCTGCTTACCCGCTGGAAGCTGTGTTCGATCCCACTGGCGCGGGAGACACCTTTGCCGGCGGATTCATGGGGTACCTCGCGAGCGAGGCGGTGCTGGACGATGCCGCCATGAGACGCGCGATGATCTTCGGATCGGTGATGGCTTCCTTCAACGTGGAAGAGTTTGGCACCGAACGTGTGCGGCGGCTCACTCACGATGAAATCAATGATCGCTTTCACGCGTTCAAGGACATGACCTATTTCGAGGACATTCCTTTTGAAGCAACTGTTCGAGTTGCGAAATAAGAATTGAGACGAACTGACGTGAGTTCGTCGCCAACATTTCCAGGGAGGTTCCAATGTTCTGTCCAGTTTGTGAATCGGAATATGAAGCGGGTGTGACTCGGTGTCCGGATGACAATACGGATCTGGTGCCACAACTCGATGAGGCTACGGCCACAGATGACAGCGAGGCGCGCTTTGTTCATTTGCACCACCTCGGTTCACCGGCCGAAGCCGAGATGGTGAACGACATGTTGCGACAGAACGGAATTCGTTCGGCAGTGCAATCTGGCGGCGCAGACGCATTGTCACCGCTACTTGCGACCGCCTCGACTGGCAGCATTGTGCTCGTCGATGAGCGCGATCTGGATCGCGCGCAGGAAATCTACTCCGCGTACTTTGGTGACGATACGACACCGCTTACCGGTGGTGGTGGTGGAGATGACGAGGAC
>JBGTHZ010000037.1:0-55367 GCA_041745915.1 Pyrinomonadaceae bacterium
TGAAGCGGGCGGCACTGTGGAGATAACGAGAGACATGGACCGGGCTGTTAACGGCGCCGAGGTTGTTTATGCGAAAAGCTGGGGCGCAAAACAGTTCTATGGAGCACCGGATCGGGACATTGCTGAGCGGGCGCGGTATCGTGATAAGTGGATTGTTGATGAAGTGAAGATGTCGACCACGCATAACGGGATCTTCATGCACTGCCTGCCGGTGAGGCGCAACGTGATCGTGACCGATGGCGTAATTGATTCCCCGGCGTCGGTGGTCATCGACGAAGCAGAGAATCGCTTGCACGTGCAGAAGGCGATCTTAGCGTCAATCGTGAATCGTAAATCGTGAAGAGAGGGACTATCCGCAGATTACGCAGATGAGATCAACTATCCACAAAATCACACGAACGAACACTAATTGCCCTAGGTGTCGTTTCGTGGAATGCGTGGATCGTCTCCTTCTTTCGACTAACAGCCATGATGTGAAATCTGCGTAATCTGCGGATAGTCCCACTCTGAGCGATTTACGATTCACGATTGACGCGAGAGTGACGGACATGAGCGAAGCAACACACGAAGTCGGCAGCCAGTTACGCCTCGATTTGCTACGAGAGGCGCTGCCCTATATTCAACGCTTCAAAGGTCAGACTTTTGTCGTCAAACTTTCTGGTAAGGCGACCGAGGATTTGAACAACCTAAGCTCGCTGGCTGAGGAACTGGCGTTGCTTCACCAGGTCGGCATACGAATTTGCGTCGTGCACGGTGGCGGGAGGCAGTTAAGCGAGCTGGCGTCGCGCATGGGGATCGAGCAAACCATCATCAACGGCCGTCGCGTGACCGACGACGCCACACTCGAGATGGCGAAGATGGTTTTTGCCGGAACAATCAATATAGACATTCTTTCCGCATTGCGTCACAGAGGCATTGAAGCGGTCGGTCTGTCAGGTATCGATGGAAATATAGTTCATGCGGAACGCCGGCCGGCAAAGGAGATTCTCAACCGCGCAACCGGCGAACGCGCGCATGTCGATTTTGGTCATGTTGGCGATGTGGTGCAGATCAACGCTCGTTTGCTGATGGTCTTGCTGAAGGAAGGCTATCTTCCCGTTATCTCATCGCTGGGAGCTGACGCCGAAGGCACTGTATTCAATATTAATGCCGACACTATCGCCGCCGAAATTGCTATTCAACTTAAAGCGGAGAAACTCATTCTGCTGTCTGATGTCGATGGCATTTATCTGCGGCCAGGCGACCCCGAAACCAAGCTCTCACGACTGACTGCCGATCAGGCCGATGATTTGGTAAAAGACGGAAGCGCGACAGGCGGAATGATTCCCAAACTTCAAAACATTTCCGAGTTACTGCGGCGCGGGGTCCACAGCGCGCACGTTATTAGCGGCACAAAACGCAATGCCCTCCTTTCCGAGATTTTCACTGACAAAGGAACGGGCACGATGATCGTGGCCTGAACTTGAACCTGAGCCACGGTCGTCCTTAATACAGAACCGGGAGCGATAGCGACCGCACTCAACCTACGGGAACAGACCCGCTTCCAAGAAGTGTCTCGTTGGTTGAGTGCGGTCGCTATCGCTCCCGGTTCTGTATATCAGGCCGGGCCACGGTGCCTTTGATCCCGCTGGCAACTCGACGTTAGACTATACGTGAAAGCCATAGTCTCCTGATCTCCAAGCCTAACTCATGGACAACGAAACGATCGCCCGGAGTTTCTACCGCCTGGCGGCATTGATGGAGATTCGTGGCGACGATCCGTTTCGATTGCGCTCTTATCGCAATGCCGGTGAGGCCATCGAAACCTGGCCCACTCCCTTGAAGACAATTGCCGCAAATGAGGGTGTCCCGGGTCTGCAGAGCATTCCGGGAGTCGGCAAAGCAATCGCTGGAAAGATTGTTGAGCTTCTTGATCGTGGCACCTTCGACGCGTGGGAACGGATCACAAAAGAGACGCCTGCAACCGTACTGGACTTGCTTGAAATTCCCGGGATTGGGCCAAAGACTGCGGCTACTCTTCATCAGAAGTTCCAGGTCTCATCGCTGGCTGAATTGAAGAAGTTCGTCGCCGGCGGCGGCTTGGAAATGGTCGACGGGATCGGAGCTAAGACCGCGGAGCGGATTAAGGAGAGCTTGCGGTGATAACTCAAACGGGTTAAAGTTCAAGCAGTTCAGTGCCATGCTCAAGTAGTTCAGAGTTCAAGCTTTAGCTTGCTGCACGCCACACCGCGCTCCTCACGACTCGATGTACAACTGGCGTAAACTCACTGAGATTCAGAAGCAGGAAGCCCTAGCGCTTCGTCAGTCAAGGCATCTTCCCTGGCACTCTCCGCCTCACCTGGATTTCGATGGGGCCCGTCAATACCTGATCTCTTCTGCGTGTTACGAACATCGGCCCGTTATCGGCACCTCTGCGGAACGGATGACGGAATGCGAAACATCTGTTATTCAAATCTGTGAAGAGTTTTGTTCGCAGATTTATGCGTGGTGTATACTCCCGAATCACTATCACGCTCTAATCAAAACTGATCGAATCAAAGAATTGCGCCGTGAGCTGGGGCAATTCCACGGACGCTCATCATTTAAGTGGAATGGAGAAGACAACCGTCGCGGACGCAAGGTCTGGCACAACTGCTTCGAGCGCCGGATGAAATCCGAACGCCACTTCCTGGCTACTCTGAATTACGTGCACCATAACCCTGTACAGCATGGATATGTTGAACATTGGCAGGATTTGGCCGTGGTCAAGTGCTAGGGAGTTTCTGGAACAAGTTGGTTATGAGCGCGCCAAAATGCTGTGGAAGAAATATCCGATACTCGACTACGGCAAAAAGTGGGATCGCTAATTGCGCGGTTCACCCGATGCTCCGTCAACCGTACCCGCAAGCTAAAGCTTGAACTCTGAACTACTTGAACCATTTGAAGGGGATCCTGATGAAAAAGATCAAACGTCGTGACTTCATGAGAAATAGCGCCCTCGCGGGCCTTACTCTTGCCGCAGGTAAATCGGCGATGGGCCAGTTCCCTGCCATCGTTATTCAGAGCGGAGTGAAACCCCTGGTTATAGCTTCCGCGAATGGAAACCGCTTTAAGCACGACGGCAATGAAACCTCTGTCCAAAAAGCCTTCACCATGATGACGCAGGGCGCTGACGTCCTTGATTCAGTGATTGCCGGCGTCAATATCTGTGAACTCGATCCGCAGGACGACAGCGTGGGATACGGCGGACTGCCAAATGCCGATGGGATAGTACAGCTTGATGCCTCATGCATGCATGGACCCAGAAAACGTGCCGGAGCCGTGGCCTCGCTGGAAGGTGTGCGCACTCCATCGCTGGTAGCCAAAGCGGTTCTCGACACTACCGATCATCATCTGCTCGTCGGCAAAGGCGCTCAGACGTTTGCGCGGAACATGGGATTCAAAATCGAGGACGACCTCAACACCGAACACTCGCGCCGTATATGGCTGGAATGGAAGCGTCGCACCGATCCTTCCCACTATCTTGATCCGAAGACCCGGGCGGAAGTCTGGCATCGCGAAGGCTTGAAAATGGTCCGCGAGGGATTAATCGACCGCGACCACTACTACGGCACAATCAACTGCAACGGCATAAACTCAAAAGGCGAGATCTGCGGCGTGACTACCACCAGCGGTTTGGCCTGGAAGATTCCCGGCCGAGTGGGTGACTCGCCCATCCTTGGAGCGGGCCTTTACGTTGATGGCAGTGTCGGCGCCGCCGGCTCCACCGGACGAGGCGAAGCAAACCTCTATAACCTGTGCTCGTTCCTCATAGTTGAGGAAATGCGTCGGGGCGCCCATCCGAAAGACGCCGGCATGGAAGCGCTCAAACGCATCAAGGCAAACACCGTTGAGAAACGGCTTCTTAACAGCCGAGGTAATCCAGGTTTCGGCATCAACTTCTACATACTGAACGCGAAAGCTGAATACGCCGGCGTCACGATGTATGAAGGTCCATCATTCGCGATCTGCAACGATCGAGGCGCGCAAACGATAAAGAGCGATGCACTGCTTCCGGGAAAACCGACTGACTGAAAGAATTCAGATATATTGCGGTCTTCAGAAAGCTTAAGAACAAACACGATCCACGAAACCACACGAAACAGCACGAAATGGATGCCGTAATTCGCGTCACTTCGTGTCATTTCGTGGATCGTTCTTCTTCCTCTATGCTGCTTACCAGTTTTTCAGCAGAGTTCAAGACATGGCGCAACCAAAAAACACACAGCCCGGCTTGATTTTTCACCCCTGCACTCCCGCGCGTTGGTCTGACGTGGAAGAACTGTTTGGCGACCGTGGGGCGTGCGGCGGTTGCTGGTGCATGTTCTGGCGGTTGCCGCGTAAGGAGTTCGACGCGGGTAAAGGCGCGGGCAACAAACGGGCGTTTAAGAAGATTGTGACTGCTGATCGTGAGCCTGGCTTACTCGCATACTTCGGCAAGCAGCCCGTCGCCTGGTGCGCCGTCGCGCCTCGCGTTGAGTATGTTGCGCTCGAGCGTTCACGTGTTCTAAAACCCGTGGATGAGCAAGCCGTTTGGTCAATCTCCTGTTTGTTTATTAAAAAGCCATACCGGCGCAAAGGTGTCTCGACACAACTGTTGAAGGCTGCGGTAGAGTTTGCCGCAAAGCGCGGCGCCAAAATTGTAGAAGGTTACCCGGTTGAGCCGTCGATGGAGAATATGCCCGATCCCTTTCTATGGCACGGGATACCATCGGCGTTCAAAGCGGCTGGATTTGTAGAAGTGTTACGGCGATCAAAGTCGCGACCAATAATGCGCTTTGACGTAAAAGCCCTACCCGGCGGAGGCCCCGAACAGCAGCAACCTCGCAAAACGGCCTCTAAGGCGGTTCAGTTGACTGAGAAGTCGTAATTGTAATGCAGCGGAATCCCGTAGAGATTGCTGGTACCACGGCTGAGATTAGAAGTCCTCGGTTCAAGATATTGCTGCGATGCAGCCTGCTGTCACTTCTTTGTGCGTTACTATTCTCCGTTACTATTGGTCTTCCTCAGAGTTCGCACACGCCTAATACAGAATTATTGGAGACAGGCCGCGCGTCAAGCCTGGCAGATGCACCGAAGGCTCCGGCCGAAATCAAGGTGGTTTCCTACAATATTCGCTGGCGTGGGGGCGAGGAGTTGGACGAACTAATCAAACTTTTCAAGCAGGACAGCGCGATAGCCGGGGCAAGTATTGTCGGCTTACAGGAAGTCGACCGGAACAAGCAACGAACGGCAAAACTGAATACCGTGAAATTGATCGCGGAGAAACTCGGCCGGTACTACGCCTGGGCTGCTCCACCCACGGCAAAGGCAGAAATGGAAGAGGAAACAGGAGTCGCGATCCTGAGCAGTTATCCCTTGAAGGATGTTCGTCGGATCGTTCTACCGCACCCGGGTCCGGGCCGTAGAAGGCGCGTCGCAATTGGGGCCACGGTTGATGCCGAGGGAATGCCCTTAAGAGTCTATTCGGTTCACTCTGAAAACAGGATTTCGGTAGACAAGAAGATCGAGCAGACGAAGGCTGTGCTGGAGGATCTCGCGAATTATCCCAAGCACATGCGTGCAATCATTCTGGGTGACCTGAATACCTGGGAGCCTGACGCGGTGAAGAAAACCTCAGAGCTTTTTGTTGGCGAAGACTTCTCTACACCGTTCGCTAATGGTAAGTCGACTTTCCTGCAGACCATTCTGGTAATTCCGATAAAACTCAAGCTGGACTGGATTTGGCTGCGTGGGCTGGAAGCAACCAGCCACGGAATCGATAAGAAGATCACCCTCTCTGATCACTGGCCTTTGTGGGTTGTGGTGCGCTTGAAAATCCCGGGGACAACGAAATGAGGTGCCCAAATTGTGACAGGCCTGTCACGTGGACCAGAACACGTTGCCGCGCCTGTAGGACCAGACTAATTCAGTGGTACATCATTGCCGCCGTTCTCCTCATTCTAGCCGGTGCCGGCGGCTTCTTCCTACTCGACTTGCTGCTCTAGGACTGCAGCGCCATGAAGTCAGTACCGTAACGGAGCGTCGGGTCTACGGCTCCAAAAAAAACTCCACGTGTCATTACGTATCTACCCGAAAGCGACTTTAAATCGCTTCGGAGTCGAGATGGGGATGGATCAGCGCACACTCACAACGATGCTATTTCCCGAAAGGGCGTTGCCGGTTGCCCGTTGTAATTCGGCAGCGGCCTTGTTCAGATCCGTCTGCGCTCGCAGCTCATTTCCACGGGCAGTAGTTAAAGCCGTTTGCCGTTCCAGTACGAGAAACACAGTCGACTGCCCGGCCTCGAGCTTTCTTTGTTCGCTGGCATACTGTTGCTCGCTCGCCTGGCGGGCTGCGGCCGCCGCGCGCAGCCGCGCTTCGGCACTCCGCACCACCTGCAAGGCATTCCTTACATCTACCTGGATGGACTGCTCTAGTTGTTCGCGCTGTGTGGCAATGCGTTGGCCTTCAACCAATGATCGGCCTAACTGCGCCTTGGCTGTTCGATTACGCAAAGGCAAGTTGATCTGGACGCCGAATCGGAAGTTGCTGTATCGATTCCCAATCAGGTTTTGCAGTGACTGGCCGTAACCGCCAATCAGGTCCGTTGGAAATGTCTGAGGCGGCGGCGTGGGCAACGGCGGCACTCCTGCCAATTCCGACAAAAGGTTTACCCGGTCACGAATCTGGTCCGCTGAGGAAAAGGGATTGATCGCGCCAGTGTTGATAGCTCCTGCCAGCCCAACAATACCGTAACTTCCAACCAGATCGACTTGTGGTTTGGTTTGATCTCGAAAATACCTCTGATCGATCTGATTGATCTCGCTCACCAGGTTCGACTGCTGCAGTTCCGCACGGTTCTCCATTGCGGCCTTCATCGCTTCCGCCAGGGACACGTTGGGTGGCGCCAGATCGACTGAATCAGTCGGAATCAATGACGCGTTCCAGATCTCGGCTTGCCGGTTTTCGGCAATCAGATTCTTGAGATTGTTCTCGCTGCGCGACACCTCTTCGAGAGCGGTGAAAAGTGTTTGTTCGAAGCCGGCGACTTGTGCCTCCACTGCGACGACGTCTATCGGCGCCAACGCGCCCTCGGTAACCAGACGTTTGTTGTGTTCCAGCTGGGTCCGCGAATCTCGCACAGCATCGCGCTGGATCTGCAGATTCCTTAGCGCGAACACCAGGTCCCAGTAAGCACGCTGTACGCTTGTTATTGTCTCAACTGCCCGCTGCCTGAATTGCGCGTCAGTAAGGGAGAGATTCTTCTTGGCAATCTCAATCTGCCGGCGACTGTTGTCAACCTTCAGTCCGCGCAACAAAGGCTGCGTATAGCTGAAAGTCAGCGCTGTCGGATACTGCGGACTAAGCCCAGTAAACTGGTTGTCCGTTGTCAGGCGAATAGACGACAAATCAAGTCGGTAAGTGCCGCCCAGCTTTGGTGAGAGACCTTCGAGGCGTGCCGTGTTGGTGAAGTCGTCTTGTGTAATCGCGCCGTTGGAGCCACCACTCAAGAAGCTGGAGATCGGGGTCTTGATCCGCTCGAAATAGGAAGCCGAACTCAAGCGCGGATCGTAAGCGCCGCGTGAGCCCAGCAAATCAAATTCAGCAATCTTTACATTTTGCCGAGCAACTTCGATGTCTTTGTTGTTCTCCAGGGCAGCGGCCAGCGCTTCACGCAACGACAGCGGTCGCTGCTGTTCCATGTCAACGCCGACACGGCCGAGCTCCGGCAGAGGCTTCGCCTCGGATCGAAAGTCAGTAGCGATTGGCGGGACCTGTAATTCCGGCGTAGGTGATGTCGTCGGGTCCTGGCCCAAAGCACTCATGGCGCAGAGTAGACCGAAAACAACTGTTAGCGGAAACAATCTGAATGAAAACTTAATCATGGCTTCTAAACCTGCTTACTACCTTCAACCCACTCACTAAAATCTATCTTTGCGTCTTTGCCCCCTTGGCGTCTGCGTGATCAAAGCGTACGCCACTCTTACGCTGAGAGTCCGTAGACAACATATTCACCTAGTCTCTCGTTACCAGGCTAAAGAGCGATGCTGTTGCGCTCGCTCCTTTGCGTCGCATCCAGGCGACTGCGCCGGTCGTCCTCGCGCCGATTGCGCCCCAGATGCGACTGCGCGCGAGATCGTCGAAGAGCGAATAGAAAACCGGCACTGCAAGCAGCGTCAGTAGCAGACACAGTGACTGACCGCCGACGACCAGCACTCCAATAGACCGGCTCGTACCCGACCCGGGGCCGCTGGAGATCGTCAAGGGCAACATGCCGGCTACAAGTGCGATAGTGGTCATCAGGATGGGCCGCAAGCGTTCACGGTTCGCCCGAATGATGGCTTCGAAACGTTCCATACCCTGGCCGCGCAGTTGGTTGGTATGATCAATCTGAAGAATCGCGTTTTTCTTGACCACGCCAAAAAGCAGCAAGAGTCCGAGTCCCGAGAAAATATTCACGGTCTGTCCGGTAACCAGGAGTGAAAGAATGCCGAACGGGATTGCGAGTGGCAGTGTCAACAAGATAGTAACCGGGTGAATGAACGACTCAAATTGGGCCGCCAGCACCATGTACATGAAGACAAAAGACAGGAGGAAGGCGACTCCGAAGTAGTAAGCCGTGCGGCCCAATTCCTTTGAACGTCCGGCCAATCCGGTCGTGTACTCGCCGTCAATCTTCATCTCTTTGGCAAACTCATCCATCTGCTGGATGACCGCTGCCTGCGATCCGCCTGGTTTGACGTTGCCCAGCAACATCACTTGTCGCTGACGATTCAAGCGATCGATGGCCGACGGTCCGGTGCCTTCCTCAATCCGAACCAGGTTGTCGAGGCTGACCCAGCCAATCTTGGATGAAGTCACTATCATGCGTTTCAGACCTTCTACGCTGGCGCGAAATTCTCCAACGGCCCGCACGCGAACGCTGTATTGATCCGTGCCCGCGTTAAAGGTAGAAACCTTCTGACCGGCAACCAGAGTATTAAGTGCCTGGGCGATATCGCCGACGCGCACCCCGAGATCTGCCGCCCGCGCGCGGTCAATGACGACTCTTAATTCAGGCTTGCCGGTAACCAGCGTCGAGTCCGCGTCAACCACATCCGGAATCGTTTTCATCCTGACTAACAACTCGTCCGAGTATTTTGTCAGCTTCTCCAGGTCGGGCCCGTTGATGACATACTGGATATCAGCGTTGCGGAATCCACCCCCAGCAATCGCGGCGACCTGTTGGACGCTGGTGCGCAACTGCCCCGGAAACTCTTTAAGGTATTTGCCCAGTATTTCGGTGCGCGCCCGCACCATCAAATCGTCCTGACTGATGCTGCGCTCCTCAATCGGTTTCAGCTTGACGTAAATCGTAGCGACGTTGACCTGTTCCTGCTGGCCACCGCCAATTGTGGTTAACGTATCTGTCACGCCGGGAAGCTGACGCAGGTCCGCGGCAATCCGCCCGGTGATGGCAGAAGTTGTCATTAGCGTTGACCCTTCCGGGGTGCGGACGTTGATTTCAAACTGCGATTGATCGTCAACCGGGAGAAAGTTTTTCCCCACAAACATGAACAGAGGCACGATACTTATGATTACCAGCAAAGAGGCGGCGACGATGACCCAGCGATGCGACATAGACCAGGTCAACAGGCGGGTGTAGCCGCGATCGATCGGACGATAGAACCGCGACTCCTTTGAATCGCGATGGGCTGGCTTAGCGCCGTCGGGAGTCGTCCGATCTTTGCTGCGCTTGATTAAACGCGCCGACAACATCGGGGTCAGCGTGAATGAAACCAGCAGGGAGACCGCGATAGCGAATGATGCGGTGAAGCCAAACGACGACATGAAACGGCCTGAGATGCCGCCCATAAAGCCTACTGGTATGAACACCGCCAGCAGCGACAGCGTCGTCGCCATGACGGCGAGACCGATTTCCTTTGTTCCTTCAATCGCCGCCTGGAAAGGAGGCATACCCTTTTCTTCAATGAACCGAAAGATGTTTTCCAGAACCACAATCGCATCATCTATCACTATGCCGACCATTAATGTCAGCGCCAGCATCGTGATTTGATTCAGAGTAAATCCCATCGCCGCCATCAGTCCGAAGGTGGCAATCAACGAAGTCGGAATGGCCAGCGCGGCGATAACCGTCGAGCGAAAACTCCAAAGGAAAATGAAGACGACGATGGCTGCCAGGATGCTTCCTTCAATCAGGTGCGTCTGGATTGACTTGATTGAGGCCTTGATGAATATCGACTGATCGCCGACCACCTGAATTTTGAATCCAGGCGGTAAGCTCTTTTGAATAACGTCCAGACGCTCTTTCACGGCATCTGCGATGGCCACAGTATTCTGTCCTGATTGTTTCGAGACGATGAGAGTCACGGCCGGCTGGCCGTTGAGGCGAGCCTCGGTGCGCGGCTCCTCTGCGCCGTCTTCCGCATAACCAATGTCGCTGAGTTTGACGGAATAGTTTCCTCGATTGGCCACGACGAGATCGTTGAATTCCGCAGGCGTCACGATGCGCCCCATGGTGCGGACGGTCAGTTCACGCGTGCCTTCGTCGACTCGACCGCCAGGCACTTCCATGTTTTGCGCCCGCACGCCGTTCGCCACTTCGGCGACCGTGACGTTGAAGGCGCGCAACTTATCAGGATCTACCCAGACTTGTATCTCACGGGTCCGGCCACCAATAATTTGCACCTGACCCACGCCATTGATCGATTCAATCTGCTCTTTGATCTTCTTATCGGCGATGTCCGTAACCTCGCGCAAGGAACGCGGAGCGGAAACGGCGACGCGCACAACTGGAGCAGCATCTGTATCGAGCTTCTGAACAATGGGTTGCTCGGCGGTTACGGGCAGATCGTTGGCAATCAGATCAATCTTGTTGCGAACCTCCTGCGCCGCAATATCGGGGTTCTTCTCCAACAAGAACCCAATGAAGACCTGCGAAACACCCTCGACCGAAGTCGAGCGAAGCTCGTCGATGCCGCTAATCGTGTTTACCGCGCCCTCAACCTTGTCGGTGATCTCAGTTTCGATTTCCTGCGGAGAGGCGCCTGGATTGACGACCGTGATTGTGATTGTCGGTAGATCAATTTTGGGGAAGAGGTCGACGCCGAGTGAACGATACGAGAAGAGACCGACGACCGTCAGGCTCAAGATCAGCATCGTGGCAAAGACAGGCCGCCGGACACAGATTTCAGCTAGTTTTTGCACGAAAAGCTCCGCTTGATATTTTTGATTTTAGATTTTTGGTTGGAAGAGTTCTCATTCTCAAGCTAGGGTCTTCAAATCAAAAATCTAAAATCGCAAATCAAAAATTCACTACTGCCTTACTGCTATCCCATCACTCAATTGTTCGACGTTGCTGGTCGCTACCTGTTCGCCTGCGCCGACGCCGCTTTTCACTTCCACCAGGTCGCTTTCAGACTGCCCCACCTGGACCAAGCGCTGTTCAGCGTGTCCGTCCTTGATAACGAACACGCGACTTACTCCCGACTCTGTTCGCACTGCTCGAGCTGGAATCAGCACCGCCGGCTCCGAATGCGACTGCAGAATGCGCACAGTCGCGAACTGACCAGGCTTTAACGCTCCTCCGCTGTTTTCAATATCAGCCTCCACCGATAAGGTGCGCGAGCTGGCGGTCACGTTCGGAGAAATCCTGGCAATACGGCCACTGAAGTTTTTGTCCGGCCAGGCACTCGTAGTTACTGAAACTGACTGCCCTACTGTTACTGCTGAAATTGCCTGTTCAGGAATATCAATGCGAATTCGCAGTGGATTAGTACGAACGACCGTCGCGACCTTGGTAGTGGGCGAAACATATTCGCCCAGATCGGCAGTGCGCTCGGCGACGTATCCGTCGATCGGGGAAAAAACCAGCGCGTACGAAAGAGATCTTCGAGCCAGCCCCAGCTGGCTTTCGGCATTCGTCACATTTGCTCGGGCAGTAGCAACCGCGGCGTAATTCTGCCGGGCCAGCGACAATGCCGATTCATACTGTTCTTTCAATTGGTCGCGTTGCGCTTTTTGCTGATCGTAAGAAGAGCGTGAGACATCTCCCGATTCGATCAACTTCTCGGCCCGCCGCAGGTTCTTTTCAGCCAGCTCCAGAGCTACGCGAGCGTTTGCCACCTCCGGGACGCGGTTTGGATCAAACGCCTGACCAGGTCGCAAACCGATCTTCTCTTCGGCCTGACGCAGAGCTGCTTTCGCCTGCTCAACCTGGGCCTGTGCCTGCGCCACGCGAAGTTTGGAATCCACATCGTCGAGACGAACGATCATCTGTCCGCGCTTAACATAACTGCCAAGATCGACACCCACGGCCACCACCTTGCCCTCGATTGAGGGGGCCACATCCGTCTGCTGGTCGCCGGCCAGACTGCCCGTCGCCTCAAAAAAGCGTGGCAGCTCGCGCGTAATCGCCGGCGCTGTGGTCACATCGACCGTCGCCGGCGACGTGGCGGGAGTGGCTTCGGTTCTGACATTAGCTTTCGAACCCCCGCAGGAGACCGCTAACACACTGAGCGCCATTACGACGACAACGACAAGAACCACCTGGTTTAGCCTGTGAGAAATCATCCCGTTACCTTTTTACTTGTGAACCGTTTGCGTCCGCCTTGCGATCTCTCCTGGAGTTTTTCAGCGCCGGTTTAATGCTGATTCCTCCCAGAAGAATGTCGGTGAAGTGTTTTGCGGCGCTTTCATTCGAGAGACTCAAGAGGCGACGCTGAGGGTCCCAAAGATTATTGTTGAGCGAGTGGTGAATAATCATGCCGACAAACGCGCGCACCACAATTGCTGGATCGATCTTGATGATGGCGCCGTCCCGTTGTCGCTCACGAATATAGGCACCCAGAAACTCGTACACTCGCCGCACGAACTTTTCAAAAAACATCTGAGCGAGTTCATGCCCTTCCAAAGCGGAGTGGAGCAGCAGTCGCTGGAATTCGGGATCTCTCTCGTGATGTTCAAGGGCTCCAAAAGCCAGCCCTTCGAAGACTGCGCGGTCGTCTTTCTGTTTGAGAGCGTCGGCCACCATTATTTCGGGATCGATGGCATCGCCGGAACAGGCCTTATGGTCGAGAATAGCAGTATAGAGTTCTTCTTTATTAGCGTAGTGACGGAAGACCATGGCCTCCGAAACTCCGGCCGCCTGGGCTATTTTCTTGGTGGTAGTCCCCCTGAAACCCTCATGGGCAAAGAGACTTACGGCCACCCGGAGGATCTGCAGCCGCCGTTCATCTCCAGCCATGCGTCCGCCGGAAGCAGAGTGTTGGCCAGGCGCTGTAATTTCCTTAGTCACAGTTCGTCTCTAACGTCAGCTGATCGGATCTGAAGTCCAAAGTAAGCACTTACTTACCATCAGGTGAGAGGAACTGTCAACCCCTCCGGGCAAATTGATTAGTTTGGAGTTCAATCTCGAGCCCGTCTCCATGGGGTAGCAGATGCGCAACGGTTGAACTACACTTCGGGACTCAGAATGAACCAGTAATGAATCGTCGGTTTGTATGGTTCCCGAACCTTTGGCGATCGAAGGCTTGTACCTTTTCACAACAAGGAAACAACCCCATCGCACCAGGCGCTTCATATAACCGAGGTAACCTCGCTCGAATCACTAGAAGAGTTATCGGCACGTTTCTTGCTCGATGCTTCTCTATAACTTTGCGAACGCGCGCCTATGCAAGAGCGAAAGCAAGCGGTTCATAACAAGATTGAAAAGGAGAATTTTCGAAATGTCACAAAACCGAGAAGGCTTTAATCCGAATTCCCCGGCAACAAATACAGGTACAGGCGCGGGCTCCGGCTCAAGCGGCATAGGCTCTGGCAGTTACGGATCCGGCGCCACTGGCTCCGGTACTCCTGGCTCCGCTGGCGCCGGAACGGGTACAGCACTTTCACAGACTGCGCAAGACTACGGTCATAAAATTACCGAAGCTGCCACGCAGGCGAAAGATTACGTGAGCGACAAAGTCTCAGTCGTAGGAGACAAGCTCAAAGAGCTACAGAACGCAGACCTGGGCGAGGTTGCTGAGAACGCCAAAGAGTATGCAAGAAAGAATCCGGGCCAGGCCATTCTAATCTCGGCGGCCGCGGGACTCGTGCTCGGGCTAATTCTTCGCGGGAGGCGCCAGTAGGCATTCGCGAACCTCGTGAGACTGATGCCACCTATGGCTGGACTTAATAAAAGGAGGTAGCACTCATGGCAGCTCCATCAAACGCTGTTGCCACTGCAAGAGATTCGTCGCTCAGAGCCGAAACCGAGAGTTTGCCCGCGTTAGTGGGACGACTCGGCGACGACGTGATGCAACTCTTGGACACGAAGCTGACTTTGCTTAAAGTCGAAATCAAAGAGGAAGCAAATGCCTACGTAAAAGGCGGGATTGCAATCGCACTTGGAGGAATAGTCTCCGCCGTGGGGTTTGCGTTGCTTAACGTAGCCGTCGCTTTCGCAGTTTCGACGCTTTTTGCGGACGCCAACCTCAGCCAGGCAGCCAAATACGCGCTCGGCTTTGTGCTGACGGGTGTCTTTTACCTGGTCATAGGTGGCATCGTTATCTTGACGGTGAAAAGCCGTCTGGCTAATCAAGACCTGGTTCCTAATAAGACGGTGGAGGAACTAAGAAAGGACAAGCAATGGCTGAAGAACGAACTCTAGGTGTGGCTCGAGCACGCGACGTCGCGGAAGAAGACCTCTCGAAAGAAGACCTTCAGCTCCGGATGGAGGAAGCTCGGGATTCCATCACCCAGACCGTAACTGAAATCAAGGAGACAGTCGTGCATCAATACGAAAACGTTAAAGACGCACTCGATTGGCGTGAACAATTTAAGAAACGTCCCGTCACCTGGAGCCTGGGAGCTGCCGGCGTCGGATTCTGCGTCGGTTATTGCATTGCTGCTACAGTCAAGGGCGAGGAGTCTGAATCGCAAGGATACGTTTCCTCGGACCCCCACGCTTACGCGAGCCAGCCCATCACCGGACGGGCGTACACGCCTTTGTCAGCTAGTCTTGACGCTGCCGATAAGACTAACGGCAAGGACGAAGGTCCAGGATTGGTAGAGCGGTTTAAAGGAACCCGGGCTTTTGATCGCTTGCAGCAGGAAGTCGGTTCCCTGGGAGATCGGCTAGTCGAAGAACTTTCAACGACGGCGCAAACGGTGGTCCTGCCGGCATTGATTCGAAAAATCCGTGACCTGATTGGCGCCGATCTTTCGGAGAAGGGGGAGTCGCAAGCGGCGCCTGCCGCCAGCATGCGTCCACGTACCGGCGCATACGAGCCGGTGCTTGAACGTAACCCGAGCTAACCACGGCAGCACACACTTCATGCCAAGGAAGCGAGCCACCAGGCTCGCTTTTCCCTTGCTGAATAGTTCAGCGTCGTCCCGGCATCGGTTTGCGCGGCAGTTTCTCATCTCGCGTCGCTGCCTTGTAGACAAACGCCGCCATAATGGTCGCTGCCTGTTTCATATCGTCGGCCTGAATGCGGTCGAAGACGTCCTGGTTGGAGTGATGGGTGCGAGTGTCGTACTCGATCTCATCCTGAATAAACTGAAAGCCCGGCAAACCGATAGCGTCGAATGCCAAATGGTCCGTGCCCCCCGTATTCGAAATCGAAAGCGTCGCAGCCCCCAGATCGCGGAATGGAGTTAGCCACTCGCGAAACAAGGAGCGCACTCCTTCGTTGCCCTGCAGGTACACGCCACGGATCCTTCCGGTTCCATTGTCCAGATTGAAGTAGCCGCTAAACTTTTCGTATTCCGGCTTCGTCAAGAGCTTGGGCGCGGGCGCGGGACTCGCCGCAGCAGCAGCGGAGCCGGTGGCGAGAGTTTCGAATCGGCCGTAATGTTCGGCCACATAAGCGCGAGAACCCAGCAGTCCCTGTTCCTCACCCGACCACAACCCGACGCGAATGGTGCGACGTGGTTTCAGATTTAATGCCTGCAGAATACGGACTGCCTCCATGGCCACCGCCACGCCGGCGCCATTGTCAGTCGCGCCGGTTCCGGAGTGCCAAGAGTCCATGTGACCGCCCAGCATTACCACTTCGTCTTTCAAATCGGAGCCAGGGATCTCCGCAATTGTGTTGTAACCCATGAGATCGGTATCCTGCCATTCGACGCCCAGGTCAACCGTCATGGTCACTTTTTCACCGGCCTGAATAAGACGGACAATACGGTTGTAGTGCTCAACTGCAAGCACAACTTGAGGGGCAACCTTTGGGGCGCTCTTGTCGTAGGGGGGAATCGAGCGGGAGTTCGGACCAAACGGTTCCGCCGGCGCGGGCTGGGGTACTGATGCCGATCCCACGAAGATTGTGCCGCCGTCACCGATGCGGCTGGGTTCAATCAAGAGTGCAGCGCCCTCTTCATGCAGGAAGAGATTCTTCTTTGCAGCCAGATTGAATGCGGCCCGCATCTCAGGGGTGATTTGACGTCGCGGTGCTCCAACCCGCGGGTCAGATGCGTCGGCAAGCCCGAGCAAATTCTTCTCGTCTCTGCGCGTACCTGGCGCCTCAAAACGAGCTTTCACTTCTCGCGTGGGGGCGGTCAGCACGATGGCTCCCTTTACCTTGCCTTTGAACCTTTGCAGATCTGCTTCGTCTTTAGCATCGAAGTAAATCACTTCCGCCGTCAGTGGTCCGTCAGTACCCGGCGACCAGGCTTTCGGGTAGGCGATCAACGGTATTGCCTGGGGCTCAACCACCTGCGCGGAAAATCGTTTTAGGGTCCAGCCCCGTCCAAATGGCCCCCATGCTTCGAGATGGGCGTTCTGCAATCCCCACCCGGCCATTTGATCGCGCGTCCATTCGTTTGCTCTTTTCATTCCCGGCGAATTAGTAAGACGAGGACCAATCACGTCAGTCAAATAACTCAGCGTCTCCATTACCTGCGAACGTTTCATACCCTCGTCCTTTATTCGCTCGATGGGATCGTTCGGGTCCGTTGCCGGCGTTTGTTGACCCGGCTGCTGCACTCGAACCGCCACCTGACTGGACGGAGTTTGAGTTGGCTGCTGTGTGAAAATAGCGTTCGGCGAGAAAACAAAGATCACAAGCAGGGCCAGAGAGGCGTAACGTCGTAGCATGACTATTCTCCTTGGAAAAAAAGTAGCATAGACTTTTAGTCTGTGCCGGGTCCGATACCTCTAATTTGAAGCTACTCAAGCAGCAATCACAGACTAAAGTCTATGCCACTCGCAGACCACGGCCGGGATTTATCGTGCAGGTTGGCGGGCTTTCTCCACTTTGGTCTGCTTGACCTTGGCGATTTCGGTTCCCGTTTCGTTCGAATTGTACCCACACTCTTCGTTTGCGCAATAACGGAAAATGCCCTGCTTCTTCGTGGTCTTCTCCAGTAGAAAAGGCGCCTGACACTTGGGGCACGCTTCCGTGACCGGCTTGTTCCAGAAGACCGCGTCACAGGTAGGGTACTGCGAACAACTGTAAAATGTTTTTCCCCGCTTCGATTTCTTGACGACCAGCTCACCCACACATCCCTCTCGCGGACACGCGACACCCGTCGATTCCTGCTTGATGTATTTACATTTTGGGTAGTTTGAGCAGGAGATAAACTCCCCGAAACGCCCGAACCGTCTCACGAGTTGCGCTTCATCGACCGGGCACTTCTCATCGAGCGGGATTGGCGCCGGGGAAACGGCTCCGCCCTTGGAGATCTTACGAATGTTGCGGCACTCGGGATAACCCGTGCAGCCCAGGAATTGCCCGAAGCGACCGCGCTTGAGCTGCATGGGTTTGCCACACAGATCGCAGGGTTCCGGCTCTTCAGTTCCATTACCTCCGGCACTTGCCTGTAATGCTGCTGCACCGCCATTTGCACCGGCCTTGGGCTCAGCGTCACGGGTGGCGCCGCACTTAAGACATTTGAGATACTTGCCGAAGCGCCCAAACTTCTGGACCATGCCCTTGGTTTCGCACTTGAGACATACCTCGTCCGTGGGTGTATCTACATTCTTGATCTCATCAGTGTATTTCTTGAACTTGCCCAGATCGTCTTTGAACTTGTCATAGAAGTCGTGCAACGCGGCGGTCCATTTGAGCTTTCCTTCCTCGACTTGATCGAGCTCTTCCTCCATGCGCGCTGTGTACGTGACATTGAAGAGGTCGTCGAACCCGCCTTCGATCAGCACATCGTTCACTGTCTTGCCCAGACCGGTAGGATGAAACCGACCTTCCAGCTTCTCAACGTATTCACGGTCCTGGATCGTTGTCATGATGGCAGCGTAAGTTGACGGTCGTCCTATTCCCTGTTCCTCGAGCGCTTTGACCAGGGTAGCTTCCGTATAACGAGGCGGCGGCTCCGTAAAGTGCTGCTCTGGAGTTATTGTCTTCAAATCCAGTACCTCGCCCTTTTCAACCTTAGGCAGAGTGCGCTCAGCTTCCTCGTCTTCTTCGGTTTTTTCGTCGCGTCCTTCCTGGTAGAGTTTCAAAAATCCGTCAAACTTCTGCACCGAACCTGTCGCGCGAAAAAGGAAACGACCGGCGTTGATGTCGATAGTTGTTTGATCGAAGATCGCGGGAGTCATCTGCGAAGCGACAGTACGCTGCCAGATAAGTCGGTAGAGTCTCAACTCGTCCTTGTTCAGGTACTGGGCCAGGGAATCCGGAGTGCGCGCAACCTCGGTTGGGCGAATAGCCTCGTGTGCGTCCTGCGCATCTTTCTTGGAGCGATAGTGAACCGCCTTCTCCGGCAGATACGCGGGACCGTATTGCTTCACAATGAAATCACGGAGCTCACCGAGGGTTGCTTCTGAAACGCGCAGAGAATCGGTGCGCATGTAGGTGATCAGACCGACCGATCCTTCCGATCCCAGTTCCACACCCTCGTACAGCTTTTGCGCCAGCATCATCGTCTTCTTTACCGCGTAACCAAGCTTGCGAGACGCTTCCTGTTGAAGTTTTGAAGTGATGAAGGGTGGCACGGGATTTCGTTTCCGCTCTTTAGTGGCTACCTCGCCGACAACGAAAGTTTCTTTTTCTGCCTCGGCAACAATTTCTGTGGCCCGGGCTTCTTCGTTAATCAGGATCTCGCTTTTCTTAATCTCCTGATCGAAACCGCTCGTCTTAACCGTTTTCTCGCCTACCCTGAAAAGCCTGGCATCAAACGCCGGCGGCATTTTCGCCGCTACGTTGGCTACGATCGTCCAGTACTCCGTTTTCAAAAACTTTTCGATTTCTCGTTCGCGCTCAACCACCATCCTCAAGGCGACTGATTGAACCCGACCTGCGCTAAGCCGGCCCCCGATTGTGCGGCACAGAAGCGGTGAGACTTTGTAACCAACCAGCCGGTCCAAAACCCGACGAGCCTGTTGTGCGTCGACGAGGTTTCCGTCTATTTGTCCTGGATTATCAAACGCCGCGTTTACAGCGCGTTTGGTGATTTCATTGAACATCACTCGGTAGGTGGGCTTGGCGGGTCGTTTAGGAATAATCTCTTCGGCAAGGTGCTGGCAGATGGCTTCGCCCTCTCGGTCCGGGTCGGCAGCAAGATAAACGGCGTCCGCATCTTTGGCTGCCTTCTTAAGTTCCGCCACGATTCTTTTGTTGTTCCGCTTACGGGAGTCGGGAATTACTTCGTAGGTTGGTTTGAAATCATCCTCGACATCGACGCCAAGGCCTTTGGAAGGTAGATCCTTGATGTGGCCTATCGAGGCCTTAACCAGATAGTCCTTTCCCAGGTATTTATTAATCGTCTTCGCCTTAGCCGGCGATTCCACGATGACCAGTTTTTTTGCCATTACTATTTACTTGCGACACCAACGGCATCGACCGCTTTATCTCGTTCGCTTCGAGCCAGAATTCCGAAATACAGAAAATACTCTCGCAGGTCAGAGGGCGAATCAATTTCGCGGTTCTCATTGCAGAGTTCATCGCAAATTACTTCCCTCAACCGCGTCAACTCTTTGAGCCGATGATTCTTCCACCTGGGGTCAGCAATTGTCAGGTCGAGTAACTCGAGCAGGCGCGCAAAGGCATGCTCAAAACGAACCTCATCGCCACTCTCTTTCCATCGCAGGGCTCGCTCATACTCGCTGCCGACATTTCCAAGTTGAGCGGCAAGTGAAAAGGTGAACCAGCGACCTTCGGCCAGATCTGGATGATAGGTTGTCATTTCCTCCTGCCTACTGCACTAGCATGCGAACGATCCCAATTATCCCTTCCCGCACGTTGGGGTCTTCCACCCCGCGAGACCTATTGTTCTGCCTGGGTCGTATATTAATCATAGAATCGAACTCTACCATTTCAGGCATTGCGCGGTTCGTATACAAGTTAATACCCCACAGATTCTCCTGCCTTGAATTCCGTTCAATCAAAAACGCTTCTTCGTCCGCATGTAGCTCAGCCCCAACCGCCATTACTCCCTTCTCGATGTCGATCACAGCCTTAACCATGTCGCCATACAGTTCTTCTCCAGCTTCACGCAGCTGTTGAGTTGAAATCGGCTCGTTGACTAATATCGTTCCCATAAAACTTCTTCGTTACATCTTCCGCACGAAACACCTTCCCGGCAGAGCCCGCACCAATTCGCGCATCTCCAACGCTAGCAGCGCCGCGGTCAAATCTGAAATCGAAAGCTTACTCCGGTCGACAAGTGAATCAATATGTTCCGGAGTGTCTGCAGCCAATAGCCTCAAAACCGTCGTTTCAGAATCTGAAAGCCCGTGCGGTACCAAAGAAAGCTGATCAGCCAGCGACCTCTCTTTCTTTCTCTCTCCAAATGGGGGCGGCAATAACTTCGCCGCTATTTGCGGTGGCAATTCCGCTGCGATGTCCTGCCACTGCTGCACGAGCTTTGCGCCCGCTCCTTTAATCAGGTAATTCGTCCCGAAAGAGTTACGTGAAGTAATGTTACCCGGGACCGCGAATACTTCCCTGTTTTGCTCAATGGCCAACCGCGCCGTTATCAAAGATCCGGAATTCTCCGCTGCCTCAACAACCACAACGCCGAGGCTCAAGCCGCTAATGATGCGGTTACGGTACGGAAAGTTTTCCGACACCGGTGGGGTGCCAAGCGGGAACTGTGTAACTGCTGACCCCCCGCGCTCCAGAATCTCGTCCGCAAGTTTTCTATGGTCGCGCGGGTAGACCCGGTCAATTCCCGTGCCCAGCACCGCGACTGTCCGACCACCGCCTTCGAGAGCCCCGCGGTGTGCAGAGGCATCGATTCCGCGCGCGAAGCCCGACACTACTGTGACTCCCCTTTGGGCCAAATCACGCGCCAGCATTAATGCCGCATTCTGCCCGTACGTCGAACATCTGCGAGAGCCCACAATCGCCACGCACGGCTGCTCCAGACACTCTTCCCAGGCGCCCTTTACGTAGAGAGTGATTGGTGGATCGTATATCTCGCGCAACATCGCGGGATAAACGCCATCGTCAAGTATTAAAAGATCGGCGCCGAATTTCCTTACGTTCTCAATCTCGGCTTCGGCATTCTCAAAATGGTCGCGGGCAATGATGCTGTCGACAGCTTCGGGCAAAAGTCGTAACTTTTCCAACTCGGCCCTGGTTGCACCATAAACAGCTTCAGCGGCGCCGAAGCGTTCCAGGAGTTTGGCAGCGGCGCGAGGTCCGATGCCCGGGGTCATGTTGAGTGCAACCCATTCTCTGATCATGTGAGGAATCCTTTGAGCGCTGGAGTTGCGCGCTCGTTCAATCATCTGTCGAACTTTTCGTTAGTGAGGCGACAACTGTAAATCCGCGACCAGCTAACCACGCCTAGCCGTCTGCTCCTGCCTACTGCCTCCTCGCTTCTGGCGGAGGCGTGTAGGAATCGAACCTACCTGAGCCTGTTCTCACAGTCTCACTGACGGTTTTGAAGACCGCGCCGTTCACCAGAACAGATTCGCCTCCACGAATCCCACAACTGGCCGCCAAAGCCGCAACCCTACGCGCCGTCAGGTGGCACTGTCAAGCCGGATTAACTCAGCAAACCCAGCAGCAACGCTGCCAAACTCTTCAATCGCGCCCCAAGATCCAAAACTGCCAGCTTGACCTTGGGATACCCCGAAGGCTATTATTCAAAACTTTCGAACGAACGTTCGAACGTGCTAAACAAATTAAGCGGTGCGAGCCTTTTTTGCTGTTTACCCGTGGGACCAAACACAGCAAACCGGAGGCTGGAGAGCGAACTTGATCATCAACTTTCAGACATCACCCGAACAGTACAGACATTGGAGGCTTAGCACTGAGGGTCCGGTAGCCACACTCTCAATGGACGTTCAGGAGGATGAGACGCTTGCCGAGGGGTACAAACTCAAGCTCAATTCCTATGACCTTGGAGTCGACATCGAATTGGCCGATGCCGTCCAGCGTCTGCGATTCGAGCACCCGGAGGTCCGGGTTGTGGTCATCACCAGCCTCAAGCCGCGCATCTTTTGCGCCGGCGCCAATATCTACATGCTTGGCACCTCGTCCCACGCTTTCAAGGTCAACTTCTGTAAGTTCACGAATGAAACGCGATGCGCGATTGAGGACTCTTCAGCTCATTCGGGCAAGAAATTCGTTGCCGCTCTCAATGGCACAGCCTCAGGCGGAGGCTATGAACTGGCAATCGCCTGCGATGAGATCTATTTGGTCGACGACGGCAACTCCGCCGTTTCCCTTCCCGAAGTTCCTTTGCTAGGTGTGTTGCCTGGAACCGGAGGTTTGACGCGACTGGTGGACAAACGAAAGATCCGCAGGGACCGCGCTGACGTCTTCTCGACCCTCGCAGAAGGACTGAAGGGTAAGCGTGCCAAAGAATGGGGACTGATCGACGACCACTTCCCTACCAGCAAGTTTCAGGAAGGAATGGATGCACGGGTACGTAGCATTGTCGACCAGAATGGCCATAAAAATTCCGGGCCTGGCATAAAGCTCAATCCATTAGCGTTTGAGTCCGGAGAAAATGGTAGGGAATACAAGCACGTGAGCGTGAAGCTGAACCGGGAAAAACGTTACGTGGATTTGACGATTCGCGGTCCGCAGTCTGGTCTGCCGAAAACGCCGGAGGATATTCAAACCCTGGGTGACTCATACTGGCCGTTGCAGGCATACCGGGAACTTGACGATGCCTTGCTGCATCTGCGCGTGAATGAACTGGAAATCGGCCTGGTTTGCATGCGCACCGAAGGAGAGATAGACGAAGTTTTGGCTGTTGATAAGACTCTCGCGGCCCACCAGGACCATTGGCTGATCCGCGAAATCACCTTGAACATGGCTCGCGTGCTCAGGCGACTTGATCTCACCGCCAAGAGCTTCTTTGCTTTGATTGAGCCGGGCAGTTGCTTTGCCGGAAATTTGCTTGAACTTGCAATTGCCTCAGATCGGACTTACATGCTCAACAACCCGGATCAATCCATTGAGCTCGCGGTGAGTGAGTTGAATGCCGGGGCCTTGCCAATGAGCAATGGACTGACTCGATTGGAGTCCCGCTTCATCCGAACGCCTGAAAAAGTGGCTGAGATCCTTTCGGAGAAAGCGCTGCTGGACACCGAACGGGCGGACAAACTGGGCCTGGTTACATTCGCGCCGGACGATTTGGATTGGGAAGATGAAATCCGGTTGGCAATCGAGGAAAGAACTTCGTTGTCGCCCGATGCGCTGACGGGAATGGAAGCATCCCTCAGGTTCGCCGGACCGGAAACGATGGATACAAAGATCTACGGCCGTTTGACGGCCTGGCAAAACTGGATCTTCCAACGGCCTAATGCCGTGGGCGAGCATGGAGCATTGACTAATTACGGGAAGCCTACGCAGGCACAATTTGATTTCAAAAGAACGTAGTTCATTGAGCTTTGTACTTCGTTCTTTGTGCTTGTATTTGTCAGTGGTCAGTTGTCAGTGGTTGGTGTTCGGGAGTCGGCTCTTTCGTCCTTCGTTTTCAATGTTGGTACGTTTAGAAATACCGACTACTGACAACTGACTACTGACTACTGACTACTGACAAATACAAAGAAACAAGTACAAAGAACTAAGTACAAACGATGGTGATTCATGAATCTCTACGAACGCATACCAAATAACGTTAATCTGGCGGAAGACAAGAAGCTGCAGCGGGCTCTGGAAAAATGGCTCCCGAATTATCTCGAGTGGTGGCGCGAGATGGGACCTGATGGTTTTCAGAACAAGGACGTGTATTTGCGCACGGCGATCAGCGTCGAACCTGACGGTTGGGCGAATTTCGACTTCGTGAAGATGCCCGATTATCGTTGGGGCATTTTTCTCAAACCGGCTGCGCCCGGCGCGACGATTGGTTTCGGTGACAACTATGGCCAGCCTGCATACCAGGAAGTACCTGGTGAGTTTCGCAATTCATTGCGCCGCATCATCGTGACGCAGGGCGACACGGAGCCAGCCTCAGTCGAACAGCAACGCGAGCTCGGCAAGACCTGCCCTTCGCTTTACGACTTGCGCAACCTGTTTCAGGTAAATGTGGAAGAGGGCCGGCATCTCTGGGCCATGGTTTACCTTCTGCAGCGTTACTTCGGGCGCGATGGCCGCGACGAAGCGGACGCTTTGTTGGAACGCCGCAGTGGCCATCCCGACAAGCCGCGTATCCTGGAGGCCTTTAACCAGCCCTGTGACGACTGGCTCAACTTTTTCTGTTTCACGATGTTCACGGATCGGGACGGCAAGTATCAACTCTCGGCGCTGGCTGAATCTGGTTTTGAGCCACTCGCTCGCACTTGCCAGTTCATGCTGACTGAAGAAGCTCACCACATGTTTGTCGGCGACACCGGCATCAATCGTATCGTTAAGCGCACGGCGCAGTTAATGAAGGAAGGTGATGTGCGCCGGCTGGGCGGCATTCCTCTGGATATTATTCAGAAGCACGTGAACTTCTGGTTTAGCTATTCGCTCGACTTGTTCGGTGGCGAGATCAGCTCCAACTCGGCCGACTTTTTCGCAGCCGGACTCAAGGGTCGCTACAAGGAGCAGGAATTGTACGCCGATCATATCGCCGCCGATCAAACGTTCACAATGACAGTCGTCGAAGACGGGAAGCTGAACACGCGCGAGGTTGCGCTCAGAAACGCTCTCAACGAAGTGCTGCGTGGCGAATACGTTAAAGACTGTGAGAAAGGTCTGGCGCGTTGGAACAAGACACTGGCGGAAGCGGGCATCGGCGATCGAATCTACTTGCCCAATCCACGATTTCACCGCCACCTGGGTGAATATGCCGGTCACCATTTCGACATCGAAGGTAATCCGATCGCCGCTGATCAATTTGAGGCTGGGAAGGCGCAATGGCTTCCGACCCTGGAGGATCGCGAATACGTCCGCAGCCTGATGCATCCAGTAGTCGAGCCCGGCAAGATCGCAAACTGGATCGCGCCTCCAGCAGCGGGAGTCAAAGGTAAGCCCTTCGAGTTTGAATACGTTCGTCTTTAACCTTGAAGGCGCAGGCAGCGGCCTTCGTTCGACACTTTTAAGATGGTTGACTTGGCTGAACAGATTAATAAGCGAATCAGCGAGTACATCGTTTCAGAATCTACTTCTGCCGAAATGCGCGAAGTCGCCGCTTCCATGGTGGCTCTCCCATTATGGTCAGATATGGGAGGCTGTATTGCCCTCAAGCCGGATGGCTCCTTCGTACATCATGATTGGGATACGAGTAAGATTGCTGAAGAGAACACCTGCATGGCAACTCCTTACTTTGGTAACCGGAGGCAAAATCTATACCGAACTAGAAGTGCTATTGCCAAAGAAACCAGAAGATGCCGAGCAATGCTCTATGTGCAAGGGATCCGGATGTCTGGTACTCGAAGAGCATGCTTGCAACAATATTGTCTGCGGGAAGTGCTTCGGCCTGGGCTGGGTAACAGATGAGATCGTTTCTCTTTCACAGCTGCTTGACGTCGAGACGCCGACAATCTAACAGGTAATGGCCACCAACATACAAGACTTCACGCGCCATGATCAGAAACTCGAGTTTATTCTGCGTACCGCGGCGCGCATTTTTGCGGAAAAGAGCTACCACTCTACTTCGATGCGGGACATCTCGCGCGCCACGGAGGTTAGCCTGGCTGGCCTCTACCATTACTGTAAATCAAAAGAGGAATTACTCTTTCTAATTCAGGACAATTGCTTCGGGCGTGTCCTGGAGAGGTTGGAGCAGCGCCTGGCGGAAGTGTCGGAACCAGTTCAAAAGCTACGAATCTTCATCGACAATCACCTGGCGTTCTTTGCGGCCAACATGGCGGAGATGAAGGTGCTTTCGCACGAGGCCGATTCACTTGCCGGTGATCTACATCAACATGTGTCCGGCAAGAAGCAGAAATATACAAAACTGGCCCGAGAGATTCTGAGCGAGCTGCAGGCCGGGCAACCTGAGAATCGCCGTGTGGACCTCACCGCAGCAACCTATGCGCTCTTCGGAATGATGAACTGGATTTACAATTGGTATGATCCGAGCGGCAAGTTGAAGATCGCCGAACTGGTTGAGCACGTAACGCGACTATTTCTGCATGGATTTGTTGATGAATTGGCCCCGGAAGAACTAAACTCCACCGCTCAGCCCAGGACCGAGTCATTAAGTGTCTGGCGCGCGCATTCCGACAGCTAGTTTGATGGATATTACACAAAACCTAAAGTTTTTTGTTGAAGGACTAGGTAAGAATAGAGGCAGACAAGCTGCTGAGCGGTATGCTTCGTTTGACTACTGCTTTAACTACTTTCAAGCCTTTCGTGAGGAAGACAAGATCGAAGAACTAGCGGAACCAGCTCACATGCAGGTGAGCTGCCTACAGCTCGGCTTCTACTTAGCCAGCTGGGGCATGCTGCGTAATTCATTCTTGCTGGAGAAGAGCGTAAGGTTTTATCAACCACTTATTCACGGCATCGCAACCTTTGATAAACGAATTTGGACTATCGACGCTGACTCTTACGACCACGAAAATATCCCAGTGTTGCTTGCCTGCCAGAACATGATTGTCGAATCGCTTGGCAAAGAGTACAAACCATCGGACACTCTGGTTACCAAAATCATGCTCGGCGTGTTCGGCAACGTCCCGGCTTTTGATGACTTTTTTCGGAAAGGGTTTTTAACGCATTCGCTTGGCAAAAAGTCCTTAATCCTCATCGCCGAATTTTACGAAGAGAACAAAAGCCTCATTGATAGCATTGAGATTTACACCTTTGATTGCGCTACAGCCCTCCCGACGCAGCGAAAATATACGAAGGCAAAAATAATCGACATGATCGGATTTATCGAGGGCATTAACAAACGGCGCTTGTTGCAGGAAAAAATAAAGGCAAAAGTAAGTTCGCATTGAGGCAAGCAGAATGGAGTCCCATCTCGTTCAGTATAAAATCGACGAAGGCGTCGCCGTTCTGACGCTAAATGATCCGCCTGCAAACACTTACACCTACGAGATGATGCAGACGCTGGATCAACGTATCCTCGCCGCGCGTATGGACGATGGTGTCCAGGTGATTGTGATTACCGGCAGTGGCGAGAAGTTTTTCTGCGCCGGCGCCAACATTCAAATGCTTGCCGACATGACACCCACATTCAAGTACTACTTTTGCCTGCACGCTAATGAAACCCTCTCGCGTCTGGAACAAACTCCAAAACTCGTGATAGCCGCGATCAACGGACACTGCGTGGGCGGGGGGCTGGAGGTGGCGATGGCCGCCGACCTTCGGATTGCCCGCAAAGGGGCGGGCAAGATGGGCTTGCCGGAAGTTTCTCTCGGTGTTCTTCCCGGAACCGGTGGCACGCAGCGCCTGGTCCGCATAGTGGGCAAGTCGAAATCGATTGAGCTAATGGCTACGGGCGAGCTGTTTGACTTTGAACGAGGACATCAACTGGGAATAATCAACAACATCTACGAAGCAGAGAACGCGGCAACTTTTATTGAAAGAGTCTTGGACTACGCGCGTCAGTTTACTCCGCCTAACCGGGCCTCTCACGCAGTGGGTCGCATCAAGCGCAGTGTTCAGACCGGCGCGGAGATTCCTTTCGAGTCAGGATTGGCACTCGAGCGCGAGCTGCAGCAGCAACTGTTTCAGTCGGAAGACGCGAAGGAAGGCATCGAAGCTTACGTAAACAAACGCAAACCTCAATTTAAAGGCAGGTGAATAGTAAATGGTAAATGGTCCGAGTTATTCTTCTCCTTACTTTTAACTATTTACCATTTACTATTTACCCGCCCTTATGTACGAACACATCAATGTCATTGAAGATTCCGGTATCGCTACGATTACGCTAAACCGCCCCGAGAAGCTGAATGCTTTTGTTGGGCACATGCGCCGTGACCTCGCGGAAGCACTGGAAACAACGGGAAGCGACCGGGAGATTCGCGTGGTAATTGTTACCGGCGCCGGGCGCGCGTTTTGTGCCGGGGGAGATATTTCGTTTATGGCGGACCTCATCGAGCGTCAGGACTCGGAGGAGTTTTCCCGGCTGCTCGGGGCTGCTCGACGCGTGGTGATGGCAATCAGGCAAATGAACAAGCCGGTAATCGGCGCAGTTAACGGCCCGGCATCAGGCGCCGGTTGCAATCTCGCTTTGGCTTGCGATCTTCGAATTGCTTCCACTGAGGCGACGTTCAGTCAATCGTTTGTGAACGTGGGCCTGCATCCCGACTGGGGCGGTACATATTTCCTGCCTCGCCTGGTGACTCCAAACCGGGCTTGTGAGATGTTTTTTCTGGGAGAGGCGATGAGTGCAGAAGAGGCGTTGCGGCTGGACATTGTGAATCGAGTGGTGGCGCAGCAGGATTTGAAGCCGGCTGTTCGCGAGTTAGCTGAACGTCTCCGCGACGCGCCACCGATTTCAATCGCCGCGGCTAAGCAAGCAGTTTATCTAAGCCAGTCTGCCGAGCTGGAAGACATGCTTCGCTATGAGACAGAGGCCCAACTACGCTGTTTCGAATCTGAGGACGGTCGCGAGGGCATTCGCGCGTTCCTGGAAAAGCGTCCGCCAAAGTTTTCCGGCCAGTGATTCCGAGTTTCGGCTGGTGCTGGTAGTTTAGAGTTCGAGCTTTAGCTTGTCGGTATCGCTAGGGCTGCAACCTAAAGGTTGAACTCTGAACTTCTTGACCCAAACTAAACCAGTACCGGTCGGCGTGGCGGCTTGTTCCAGGCGGCAGCTTAGATTAGGCTTCAAACCCAGTTAGTTAAATCCCCGGCCGTCCAAATTCTATAAGGAGAGTCTATTAATGCGCAAACACCTTTTCATCCCGTCACTTCTGACCCTGCTGATCGCCGCGACGCCGTTTTTCGCAGCCGTCACGAAGTACGATATTGACGCTGCCCACTCGAACATCGGTTTCTCCATTCCGATTGCAGGCGGGCTTTCCCATGTACGCGGTAAGTTCAGCGATTTCACCGTGACGATCGTCTACGACGACAAAGACGTGACCAAGTCTTCCGTTGACGCGGTGATCAAGGCAACCAGCATCGACACGGGCATTGAGAAACGTGATGCCCACCTGCGCAACCCCGACTTCTTCGACGTCGAAAAGTATCCTGAGATCACTTTTAAGAGCAGCCGTATCGAGAAAAAGGGTAAGGACTTCATCGCTCACGGGACTTTTTCAATGCATGGCGTCTCGAAAGAGATTGCGATACCGTTCACGCTTAACGGCATCACTCGTGACGAGAAGACTGGAAAGACGGTGCTCGGCGCGACCGGCAAGACAACCGTTAACCGTCGCGATTACGGCATCAACTTCGCGCGGCCGGACAACCCGACCTTTCTCGGCGACGCGGTCGAGATTGAGCTAAACCTCATAACTCGAGCTGCCAGCCCGCAATAGGCCCATGCGTGACCTGATCAAACGGTCAAAGCGATGCGAGCTTTCAACCTTTGGAGTGCGGTGGCAAGCGCATCGCGACACCGCTTCGTATGTCTTTCGATGTGGCTGGACGCAAAGCGCCGTCGCCGCTTCGCCCTGCCGGGCGCACTCCATAGAGTTGAGCAATCCGGATGAGTCGTCCAGACCATGAGGCTTGAGAATCGCATCGCATTGGTCACCGGAGGCGGTCGCGGCATTGGACGCGCGATTGCCCTGGCGTTTGCACGGGATGGCGCGCGGGTTGCGCTCGCGGCTCGCACCGCTCAGCAGATAGAAGGAACCGCCGCCGAAATAGGAAATGAAGAAATTGCGCTACCCGTGGTGTGCGACGTTTCTGACGTTGCCAGCGTGCAACTCATGTTCGGCCGTGTTTCAGTAAAGTTCGGTCGCGGCCCGGATATCCTCGTCAATAACGCCGGTATCGCGGAAAGCGCTCCGCTTGCGAAAACAGATGACGATCTTTGGCGGCGTCACCTGGCAATCAATCTTTCCGGCACATTCTATTGCACCCGCGCGGCCATGCCCGACATGATTGAGCGAGGCTGGGGACGCGTTATCAACATCGCTTCCATTGCTGGCAAAACCGGCGTCCCGTACATCACAGCCTATTCGGCCTCAAAACATGGGGTGCTGGGGCTGACGCGGTCAATTGCCATGGAAGTCGCCGCGAAAGGAATCACGGTCAACGCCATCTGTCCGGGTTATGTTGATACCGATATGACCACCCGCGGCATCGAGAATGTCACCGCCAAAACCGGCCGTTCCGCCGAACAGGCTCTGGAAGCGATACTGAAAATGAGTCCTCAAAATCGACTGGTTACTGCAGAAGAAGTTGCCGCACTGGCACTCTTACTCGCTTCAGAGGAAGGGCGCAGCATAAACGGGCAGGCGATAAATATTGACGGTGGCTCCGTTCTGTTCTAGGAAGCCAACCTTGGAGAAAGGTATGAAAGTACTTTTGAGTTCGGCTCTGTTGGTTCTGCTGTTGGCAGGCGTTGACGTTGTGAAGGCAGCGGATTCGGGTACGCTGTTGGTACTCAATAAGTCCGACAACACAGTCTCGTTTATCGATCTGTCTTCGAAGAAAGTGGTTGCGACGATTCCCACGGGAGATGGACCACACGAGGTCGCGGTATCGCCGGACGGCAGGATTGCCGTGATCGCCAATTACGGCACGGGGCAACAACCGGGGAGCACACTCACAGTGATTGACGTTCCCGGGAAGAAAACAATTAAGACGATTGACCTGGGCAAATACCGTCGTCCCCACGGTATTATGTGGTTGAAAGAAAGTCAGGTTGCGGTCACTGTTGAAGGTAGCAAGGCACTGCTGATCGTTGACGTCGACACGGGCAAGGTACTGAGCGCGGTTCCGACCGATCAGAACGTTTCCCACATGGTCGTCGTCTCCCCAAAACATCATCGGGCGTTTGTGGCAAATATAGGATCAGGTTCTGTTACCGTGATAGATCTCAGCGGGAAAAAGAAGATCGGTGACATTCAAACGGGTGCGGGTGCTGAAGGGATCGATATTTCTCCGAATGAAAAAGAGGTTTGGGTTACAAATCGCGCCGCCAACACGGTTTCGGTGATTGACGTTCCTTCTCTTAAGGTTACGACGACGCTCGAATCAAAGGACTTTCCGATCCGAGTGAAGTTTGCACCGGGAGGAAAACTGGTTCTGGTGTCGAATGCGCGATCGGGCGACGTCGCGGTTTTTGACGCGGCGACCAAAAAAGAAATCCGTCGGATACCAATGCAGGTTAAAGCGAACGAGGCAAGCAGCGCAGCATCGCGAATCTTTGGCAGCCAGTTTGGGCAAAGTCCTGTGCCCGTGGGCATACTCGTCGCACCGAAAGTCGGGCACGCATTCGTGGCCAACACCAACGCCGACATCGTGACGATGATCGATTTGAAGACCTGGCAGATTGTGGATCGCCTCACCGCGGGCAAGGAACCCGACGGGCTCGGTTATTCGCGGCTAACGATCAAGTAGTTCGGAGTTCAAGCTTTAGCTTGTGCTTTCCCAACGCAACCTAAAGGTTGAACTCTAAACTTTTTGAATCTTGCGGATCAGTTTATAAACCAACCGGATGGGTAGGCCTACGATGTTGAAATAATCTCCCTGAATCTCTTCGATGAAGAGAGCCGCAACTCCCTGCACTGCATACGCGCCGGCTTTGTCCATCGGTTCTCCGGTCGTCACGTACCGATCAATCTCCGCGCCAGTCAACTCGGCAAACCGCACCCGCGTCTTTTCGTGGTCGGCCACCACTTGACCCGCGCCGGCGCGGACAAGGGCCACGGCAGTCAAGACCTCATGCCACCTGCCGCTTAACAGTTTCAGCATTCGCCGGGCATCATCCGCATCGCCTGGCTGACCCAGAATCTCCTCGTCAACCAGGACCACGGTGTCCGCGCCAAGCACCAAACCGGCAGGTAGGATTTTGGCTACCGTTTCAGCCTTGGTCCGAGCCAGCCGTCTCACATACGGAACCGCAGCTTCGGATGCGAAACGACTCTCGTCGATGTTTGCCGCAACCATTTCAAAGGGCCAGCCGACCGCTTTGAGTATTTCGGCGCGACGGGGACTCCGGGAAGCGAGCACCAGCTTCTCCTGCCGCGCATCTTCAATTAAGTGTTGGTGGGACAATGGGCCTCCGCTTGTCGCTACCTAAGCTTCTCCGCTAAACTGCGACGCTGTCTCAGATTTTAGATTTTGGCTTTTTGATTTTAGATTGAAAGGCGCTGCTGTCCCAAACGTTGGTGGAACAGTTGAGAACCGGCTGCGGTAGCGTAGCGACCGCCTTGTTACAGAACCGGGAGCGGTAGCGACCGCACTCGAGGAACGCTCTATTCACGGCACGAATTGAGGGGAGAAGTGATCGCTGGTCCAGCTGAGTGCGGTCGCTACCGCTCCCGGTTCCGTAAGACAGTGCTGATCCAAGTTCGGCATTAAAATCACGTCCTCTATCAAATGGACAACCTGATCAAATCGCTTCCGAAGATACTCCAAGCTGCCGGCGACTCGCCGGAAGTTGCAGAAGCCGCTTGCATAGCTGCCTGGAAGCATGCGGCCGGCGATGGGTTGCGTGACCACGCGGTGCCATTCGGTCTAAACCGCAATACGCTGGTCGTCCTGGTTGCCGATGCAACCTGGCAAAAACAATTAAAGTCTTTGAGCGGTCAATTGCTTTTCCGTCTGAACTCGATTTTGGGCCAGCCCCTGGTGGCATTTATCGACTTTCGCGTGGATCCGAATGGGGTCGCAAATGCGCGCGGGTCGCGGGATGCCACGCGGACCAGTCCTGAGCTGGATCCTGCGACAGTTTCAGTGGAATTAGTAACTGCTGCTGCTGAAATCAAGGACAAGGACTTGCGCCGAGCTTTCCTGGGTGCTGCAGTGAGTTGCATAAACAGGATCGACAAATCGCATATCTAAAGTCGCCAACAATAAACACAACCGATGCCGATAAACGAATCCGATATAGAAAAGATTGCTCAGCTTGCGCATCTTGAGATTACCAGTGAAGAGCTGAAGGTTTTCGCTCCTCAGATCGCGGAGATTGTCTCCTATGTCGAACAATTGAGTGGGCTCGACACCAGCAACGTCGAACCCGCGCTTGGCGGTTTGACACCGGAAGGCGAACGGACCGATACGGCTCGCGAGGACGTGGTTACTCCCTCGTTGGGCCAGAACCTTGCGCTGGCAGAAGCGCCCGATGCTGCTGCCGGGCATTTCCGGGTACCTAAGGTGCTGTAGCTATGATGAAACCAACAGTTTCTGCTCCTTCTTCTGACTAATGGATTTCGGAAAAACATTTGCCACCGACCTCGCCTTATCAATCAATAACGGCGAAACAACCGCCCGTCGGGTGGTCGAATCATCTGTCGGCGCCGCCGAAGCACTCAACGAAACGCTCAATGCTTTCCTGGAGATCGATCGAAGCGGCGCGTTGAAACGGGCCGAGTCGATTACCGGTCGCGAGGGAGCGCTCGCTGGCGTTCCTATAGCTATCAAAGACAATCTCTGCGTTCGCGGAATGCAGACATCCTGCGGCTCGCTCATCCTGGGTGACTATCATCCACCCTACAACGCCACAGTTGTTGAAAGAATGCTTGAAGCGGGCGCGGTAATCATCGGGAAGACGAACTGCGATGAGTTTGCGATGGGTTCCTCGAATGAGAATTCGGCATTTGGACCGGTCAAGAACCCCTGGGACGTACGCCGTGTGCCTGGAGGTTCCTCAGGCGGATCGGCCGCTGCGGTGGCCGCGGGGATCGTGCCGGTTGCCTTGGGTTCGGACACGGGCGGCTCTGTGCGCCAGCCCGCTTCCTTGTGTGGCATTGTCGGATTGAAACCAACCTACGGTCGTAACTCTCGTTATGGCCTGGTGGCGTTTGCTTCGTCGTTAGATCAGGTCGGTATCTTCGGTCGCTGTGTGCGCGATGTCGCCACGGTTTTGGAAGTGATTGCCGGCCGAGACCTGCATGATGCAACTACTGCTGACGTTCCAGTGCCCAACTACACGGCAGAACTCACCGGCGACATTAAAGGTCTGCGCCTCGGATTTCCGCGAGCGCTATTTGTCGAAGGACTTGATGTTGAGGTGCGAACTGCGGTGGAGAGCGCGATAAAGACTTACAGGGATCTGGGTGCGGAGATCGTTGACGTTGAATTGCCACGCGCCAAGTATTGCATTTCTGTGTACTACATCATCGCCACTGCCGAGGCTTCCTCGAATCTGGCTCGTTACGATGGGGTGCGTTATGGCTTTCGCGCAGAGGATGCGCCCGAACTGCGCAGCATGTACCGCCGCACGCGGGACGAAGGATTTGGGCCGGAAGTAAAGCGCCGGATAATGTTGGGGACCTACGTCCTTTCCGCAGGGTATTACGACGCTTACTACCGGAAAGCCCAGCAGGTGCGCGCCTTGCTGCGGGAGGACTTTCGTAAAGCTTTTGAGAGCTGCGACGCTATCATCACCCCAACGTCACCAACGACGGCTTTTCTGCTGGGTGAGAAGGTCGATAATCCACTGGCGATGTATCTGAACGATGTCTACACCGTGACTGCTAATCTGGCAGGCGTCCCCGGCCTCAATGTGCCTTGCGGACTCTCAACCGAGCGACTGCCTATCGGATTCCAATTGCTTGGACCATACTGGTCCGAGTCCAATCTCTTCAAACTCGCGGACGCCTACGAGCGCGCACAACCTTTTTCTGCGCGTCCTCCGATTTATGCCGGGTAGCATATTCTCGCTGAACCGAGTACATGCTCAAGATGCGCTAAATTGCAGTCAGGAAGGTGGACCCTGTCCCCGCCTCAAGATTAGAAACGACTAAGCTGCAATCGACTTGTCAAAGCCAGTGATCAGGTTAAGGAGTTTCGGGAATGGCCTTCAAGGTTGAGGCGGGGACAGGGTCCACCTTCCTGACTGCAATTTAGCGGAAGGGCTTTCCAGATTTGGTAGCCACCCACTGCTGTAACAGTTACGGCTGGATTTGAATCCTAACTTCCCGGAGCCCTTAGTTGTGGAGTGTTGGCGGCTAATTGTGGAGTGTTCGTAGCCGCGCCATTCTTAGATGGCTTGTCTGGAATCCAATCGCCGGTGAAGATTTCGATGACGTTTTTGGCGGTGCCCACAACCGGAGTGATATCAAGGCCCACGTGAACTGCGCCCGGCAACAGACCTTTCCTTTTGATTTCGTAGCCGGCAAGTCCCAAAGCGAAGATAGAGCCGATAATCGGAATGGGTTTGATCAGCCGTTTTGCCAGCCCCCAACCGCCCGCTCGTGCGATTCTTCTTTTTACTGTTGCGGTCATGGATTTGTCAGCCTAACCATATTCCGTTGCGAATCTATCACAGCCTATCGCCGGTACGCTTGCTTTCAATTAGAGTCAAGAAGTTTAGAGTTCAACCTTTAGGTTGCGCCCACGATCCGGACAAGGTAAAGCTTGGACTCTCAACCAGCACCTGATAACAGATGAGATATTGCCGGAAATAGTTGTGTGCTAGCATGGGCCGATTTCATCACTTCAATATTGTTTATCGCGGAAGAATAGATGTCGCTAAAGACTGCCCTGGCAATGACCCTGCTGTGCCTTCTAGCTGCAGCGGTCTCCTGCAACCGTTTTAATGCTCCGGTCGCGAACAAGCTTCTGATCTACACGCCACACGGCCAGGCCCAGTTGCGCGATTTCATCGACCGCTACAATCAACAACATCCGGATACTGATGTGCAGTTTCTCGATATGGGTTCCCGCGAAATCCTGGAGCGCGTGCGTGCCGAGCGCAACCGGCCCCAGGCGGATCTCTGGTGGGGAGCTGGCCACACTACATTTCAGACTGCCGCTGAAGAGAACCTCCTCGCGTCATATCGTCCCACCTGGTCTGACAAAGTGGCCTCGTCAAGTCGTGACGCTCAGGATCGCTGGTACGGTATCTACGAAACGCCTCAAGTGATCGTTTACAACAACGAGGCTGTGCGGCCGGAGGATGCTCCTCGCGACTGGGACGACTTTTTGGATCCTAAGTGGCGTGACAAAGTTCTGATTCGCAATCCCAACCCTTCGGATTCTATGAGGGCCATCTTTGGGGCGATGATCTGGCGGTTTTATGAGGGCAGCGGTTCACCCGAGAAAGGTTATGATTGGCTGCGCCGGCTCGACGCCAACGTCCATGAATACACTGCAGACGGCACGTTGTTAATGCAGAAGCTGGCTCGCCGTGAAGGACTAATCAGTCTCTGGAATCTGCCGGACGTGTGGATCTACAAAGAACAGAGAGGGTTCCCGATAGCTTATGTGATTCCCGCGAGCGGCACGCCAGTAGTCTCCGATGGAATAGCTATCGTGCGGGGGGCTCCTAACGAAGTGGAGGCGCGACGATTCTATGAGTTTGCTACCACGCCTGAGAATCTGGTCCAGGCCGCACGTACTTATTATCGCATTCCTGTTCGTACCGACATCGATCGCTCGCCGCTGCCGGAATGGATGAACGAACCTTTCAACCGCATGCCACTTGATTGGGAATTGCTGCGCACCCAGGGAAACGAATGGCTCCGCTATTGGGACACGGAAATTCGCGGCAGGAGCAAGTGAATAACAGAATGGCGCTCATTGCCATCAAGAACATTTCCAAGCATTTCGATTCAACTCCGGCCGTCGCCGACGTGTCTCTGGACGTTGAGCGGGGCGAATTTTTTGGCTTACTTGGTCCATCAGGCTGTGGCAAGACAACTACGCTACGCATGATCGCCGGGCTGGAAAAGCCGGATTCCGGAACCATCGAGTTTGACGGCAGGGACATTACCAATCTCTCGCCGGAGCGACGTGGCTTCGGCATGGTCTTTCAAAACTATGCGCTCTTCCCTCACCTGAATGTTTTTGAGAACGTTGCCTTCGGCTTGCGGGCCCGGCACAAACCCAAAGCGGAAATCGCTGAACGGGTAACCAGCGCTCTCGAACTGGTCCAGCTTCCCAACTACGAGAAACGAAGAGTCGACGAACTTTCCGGAGGACAGCAACAGCGGGTCGCCATTGCGCGGGCAATTGCTATCGAGCCGGCGCTATTGCTGTTTGACGAACCGCTCTCCAACCTCGACGTGGCCTTGCGCCAGGAAACGCGTGGCGAGCTGCGCGAGTTAGTAAACCGCCTGGGGCTGACTGCTGTTTACGTGACTCACGATCAGGAGGAGGCCTTTGCGCTCTGCGATCGAATCAGCGTGATGATGGGAGGGCGTATCCTGCAGACCGGCAAGCCCCGCAAGCTTTACGAACATCCGTCGCAGATCTCAGTGGCTCGCTTTCTCGGACGCAACAATCTAATCCGGGTGGTACGTCTCAGCTCAAGCAAGTCGGCTCTTGGTGAATTCAAAACTCTTGACGGCGACCACACGCTGCGACTGCCCTTACGGGACGACGAACTGGCGCCAATGAATAAGCCCTGCTTTCTCGCCATCCGTCCTGAGCATCTACTGATCACCAGGAGCAGCGAAAGCTCCGAAAACGTTTTGCCCGCGCGCGTGAGGGAGCTTAACTTTGCGGGAGCCACCTCGAGCCTCAAGCTTGATGCCAACGGTCTACAACTTGAAGCCCTGGTGCTGGAACCAGACGGTCTCACGACCGGCGACTCCTGCTTCGCCACGCTGCCCGCCGAGCGGCTCTTGCTTCTAAAAGAATGAATGGCACCCCGCGAAAGAAGGAAAAGAAATCCAGCGTTGACCCCACCCTAGTCAGCGGGGGTAAACCGCCCTTCCCAACCTGCAAATAGGCCCTCGTTGAATTGAACGACTCAGCGCCTACTAATTTGCAGGTTATGAAGGGCGGTTTACCCCCGCTGAGCTTGGTTAGCAACAAGATGCGAGATCCACAAGCACCTCCCGAGTCTTGGCAGCTACGCCAATACTTCAGGGCGCAGCCCAATGAGTAAGGAGCACCCATTGACGGTGGGGCAGAGCCACCACCTCACATCAGGCGGCAAAGCCGTTCCGCCGGATTCTGGTGACCATAGTTCCCCTCTTTCGCACCACCGCCCCGGCTTCGCATCGCGGCGTCCCCGTGTTTCTGTGTCTCCTCGCCTCTTCCTCTTCCTCATCACAGGCCTGGTGCTGCTCTACGGCGTTATCTACCCCAATTTGCACGTCGTCCTCAGCTCACTTCAGCGAAACAATCAGTGGTCACTGGCAAACTACCGAGACGCGTTGTCGCAAAGTGCGGTGCTGGAATCGGTATTCACCAGTCTCGGCGTTTCAATTCTGACGGTGCTGTTTTGCGCACTGGTGGGAATCCCGCTCGCTTTTCTATTCGAGCGTTACTCGTTTCCTGCGCGCAGGTTGTTCGCGGTTCTAGCAGCGCTGCCTTTGGTACTGCCGCCGCTAGTCGGCACGGTAGCTTTCATTTTTCTGTGTGGTGAGTCAGGGATTCTGGCGCGGCTGGTCCAGTCGGTCTTTAATCTGGAAACAGCACCCTGGTCCCTGCAGGGTTGGGCGGCCCTGCTCCTTTTTCACACCTATACGATGTATCCGTTCTTTTACGTCCTCACCGGCGCCGGTCTCCGCAGGATTGATGCGGGACTCGCAGAAGCTGGACGCGGCCTGGGAGCTGGATCTGTTCAAGTGCTGTTCCGCGTGGTCCTGCCACAACTAACGCCTTCGCTGGTCGCTGCAGGGCTACTGACATTCATGACTTCGATGGCCTCATTCAGCGCTCCACTTCTGTTTGGCGGCAGCGTGCGCGTGTTGACCCTCGAAATCTTCACCGCGCGCCAACGCGGCGATTTGGAGCTGGCCCTGACAGAAACGGTGATCCTGGCGGCGTTTTCTCTGGGTGCGTTGATTTTCTTTCAGCGTTACGAAGGGACTCGGAACTTTGCCGCCGCCGCTATGAAGGGAACCGGCCGCCGGCTTAAGCCCATAAGTAGTGGCAAGGCTCGCGCGGCAGCGATAGTTTGCGGGGTGCTCTTTGCAACTTTGCTGGTACTTCCGGTGGCCACCCTGATACTGGTCAGCTTTGCGCAGGATGGTCGATGGACCACCCAAACCTTGCCTCCGGCCTACACGCTCGCGAATTACGCACGCATCCTGACGGAGAAAAACTCCAGTGAGGTTTTCATAAACAGCTTGTTGATGTCGGGGATTGCGGCGCTGGCCGCCCTGGTTTGGAGCTTCTGCGTCGTCACTCTGGCGCTGGGCAAAGGTAGCCGCACGCGCAAGCGTTTGCTGTCGCTGCTGGTACTCATTCCTTGGGCTCTGCCCGGAACGGTTGTCGCAGTCGCGCTGGCTGAAGCTTACGGCAAACCAAGCCCTTTGCTGGGTTCATATGTTCTGATCGGAACGTTCTGGATTCTGCCGGTCGTCTATTTTTTGCGATTTATGCCGCTCGTCGTTCGCGCTCTGCAGGCGAGCATGGAACAACTCGATCCGGCGCTGGAAGAAGCGGCCGGAAGCCTGGGTGCTCGCTGGTGGCAGCGATTCCGGCGTGTTACTTTGCCGCTGGTTTTGCCGGGCGCGGCAGCGGGAACCTTGTTGGCGTTTGTAATCGCCCTGGGTGAATATGTTGCTTCGGTTCTGCTGTTTGTGCCTTCGAACCGGCCCGTCTCCATTGCCATCGCCTCGGAGCTGCGCGATTTTAATCTGGGCGCGGCCGCCGCTTATGGCGTGGTTCTGATGGGTGTCATAGCTGTGACCATGATCATCGCAGCAAGACTTGAGCGCCGGAGATCGTGAGTTTGGAGTGCGGTGGCAAGCGCAGCGCGACACCGCTTTGTATGTATTGAGCGATAAGCCAATCCAAAGCGCCGTCGCCGCTCCGCTCTGCCGGCGCACTCCAAAGGGATTGAGCATGGGACAAAACAAGTCTTTGATATGTCTGGCCCTGGCGCTGCCGTTGGGTTGCGCGTTCTTGCTTGCACCGCAAACGTCGGCCCAGGATCCAGTACCTATTCCTGAGCCTTCGGTGTATCCGACACCCTCGCCAACTGCGTCGGTCCGCGCCATCGACAAGCCAGAACTCCACCAGGCACTGCTCGATCTCACAAACCCCTGGACAGTGATGTGTGTAGCCGCACATCCCGATGACGAAGACGGAACCACCCTGACCATTTTGCGACGCCAGCATGGCATACACACAGTTAGTTTGTTTTCGACTTACGGTGAGGGCGGACAGAATGCGGTAGGCCCCGAATTGTACGAAGGACTTGGTGTGATCCGCGCCCGTGAGACAATTGAGGCGTCAAGGATCCAGGGCTCAGAGCCTTACTTCCTCGGCTTGCGTGATTTTGGATTTTCCAAGAGCGCGGAAGAAACTTTTCGTCTGTGGGGTCACGAAGAATCGCTGCGGCGCATGGTGCTCAAGATTCGTGAGCTCCGTCCCGACATCATCATTACGAACCACAGTACCTCGCGCGGCCACGGTCATCACCAGGCAACTGGTCGCTTGATACTCGAAGCGTTCGATGCCGCAGCAGATCCCAAACGATTTCCCGAACAGCTGCAAAGGGTAACGGTCTGGCAACCCAGCCGGCTCTTTGTGCGCAGGGGAGGGTTCGGGGCCGCCACTCCCTCGGCCGATACTGGCAACACTGAAAAGTTAATCACGGTAGATCCCAACGAACGCGATCCGATGCGCGGAACAATCTATGCGGAGCAAGCTCTGGCGGCATTGCAAAAGCACGCCTCCCAAGGCCCATGGCCGAAGACCATTGCCGAACGAATGCGAGGTCAGAACAGCCTGCCAATGATTCGATACGCACTGGTGCGCGAAGCGCCGGATACGGAGCAGCTTCCGGCTGGAGCAAAAAGTTTTCTGGAAGGCTTATCTCTTCCCGAAGCAGTCAGTGCCCGGCTCGCACCTCCGACAATCGACAGTCGCCCTTTGACCCAGTTCACAGAAGAGCCGGACAGAGTAGTCAATGCTCTGATTGACTGGCGCCGCAGGCAGAGATACACAAAGAGTGTCCCCGCAGAACACTCTCACCGCCTGGGGCTGATAACTGAACGCTCAAATCGAGCTCTGGGTCTTTCTTCAGGCGTTGCGTTGACTCTGAACTCACACAATTCACTTCTTGTACCAGGCCAGCCCATACGATTTACCGTCACTCTGGCCAACACCGGCGAAAGGACAATCCAGATCGCCAGGCTATCCTTTCGCAGTTGGGGAACTCGTGTCCCACTCGAAGCAGCCGAACAGTTAGTCGCTAATACAGAAACCAGCAACACAGTAGATCTTGTTACTCCTACCACAGCTGCTCCAACAGTCCCTGCGGCACATCATCTTTACGATGGCAAGTTATTTGGTGAGCGATTCCTCGCCGATGCTGATCTGGAAATCGATGGTGCATGGTTTTCAGTAAGAGAAGAAACGAGACTGGACGTCGCCCCCGCCGTTGAGATCAAGGAGGTTTCGCCGCCGCTTTACGTTTTTACCCCGGCCATCATCAACCAGCCACTTGTTCTGAAAATCACACTTTCGAACAACCTCAATAGACAGTTCCGAGGCGCAGTGAAAGTAAGCGCGCCGAAGTATCATATTTTTGAAGTTGAAAGTGAGGTCATTCTCGAACCAAATGAAACCCGCGAAGCGACAATCAGATCCAACGCCCTCCCCATGGAGTCCGCTGCTACACGACGTCGCGCGCGCGACAGTTTTGGGCAATTCTTATTGACGGTCGAATCAGAAGAATCTCCCGAGCCAATTGCGCAAAGATATGTTCAGGTCGTTTACACTGAGTCGCGCGTGGTGAGACGGCTAAGGGTCGGTTTCATTCCCAGCTACGATAAAACGCTCGAGCAGTCGCTCACTGCTCTGGGAGTCAACGCCCGGGAGGTAAGCGTCGAACAGGTCCAGAATGGTGAGCTTGCCGATTACGACACGCTGATAATCGATAACCGCGGCTACCAGGCTGATCCGGAGTTAATCGCAGCAAACTCAAACCTGTTGAGCTATGTTCGAGAAGGTGGGACTCTAGTTGTTTTCTATCACAAAACTGATGAGTGGAATCCCGATCCGGCAAGGGGTCGCCCCCAACTAGCGCCATATCCGATCATTTTAGGAAACGAACGCGTCACCGAAGAAAACGCGGCTATCAAATTTCTCGCGCCAGAGCACCGTTTGTTAAATTTTCCCAACGGAATTACTCGGGCTGATTTTGATCGCTGGATTCAGGAGCGCGGGCTCTATTTCCCAAAAGAGTGGGACCCAAAGTATCAGACCTTGTTTGAAACGGCAGATCAGGGTGAACCCCCGTTGAAAGGCGGCTTGCTCGCGGCGAAATACGGGCGCGGCTATTACATTTACACGAGCCTGGTGTGGTACAGGCAACTGGGGGCAGGCGTACCGGGAGCCTATCGGATGTTTGCGAACATGATCAGCTACGGACACCCGAAGAGAAAAACCGAATTGAGGGGGCGTCGCTAAATTGCAGGCGGCCCCTGTCCCCGCCTCAAGCTTGAAATTTACTCAACGCAAGCGGGGACAGGGTCCGCCTGCAATTTAGCGACGCCCCTACAATTTAGACAGCCTGCTGTTCGCAGTCGGGTTCTGCTTCCAACTTGGCCTGGGCACGCTCCAGGAAAGTCTTGATCATCTCGCTGACACGTTTCTGCATTTCCGCGCTGATGGCCCCTTCTCCAATGAGGCCCGCGAGCGTATGCAGGTCTCTGCCGTGCGACCGGCGCAACTCCACGTGCTGCGCAATGCGAACCAGGACCTTATGACCGCGCTCTTCGAATGCGGCCGCGTACCGAAGATAGTTTTTCGCTTCGCTGCGGGCGGGTGACCATTCCAGCCTTTCCGGACGGTCCTCGGTTTTCTCAACCGCAAAGCTTGCGTGCACTGCTCCAATCACGGGCACTTCCGCGTGCACCATCCAGCGCATGATGCCACCGGCCTCTTTGCGAATACTTTCAATGCCGGGCATCAAATCGACAAAGTTGCGAAACTCGCTAAAGAACTCGCGTGCACGCTCTATCGTTGTTCTTAATTCCAGTTGTTCCGAGTACGAGGCTTTGATTCTGAACATTCATTCTTCCTTAACGTCAACTGATATCCGGATGCTATGCTGTGGTTTACTGTTGCTTCCGAACGCCACCAGGTCTAAGTTACACGAGACGGCGGGAACAGTAAACAAACATCTTTATTTACATGGAATGTGACGTGAATAGTGACAAAAATTGCCCACGTTGCGGCGAAGGCCGGCTACGGGTCTGGTCAGAACTAGACGACGATGAACAAGAGGTCGTGCGCCGATTGCCGCACGCTCGTTACTACCATCTCGAAGAACGACAAGCGACGCACTCCTGGTGCACGCGCTGCTGGTATGAGTCGACGCGGAATGAAGCGCAAGCCTGAATGAATGTGCACGGTCGAGTTACTAGCTTGACCGCTCAGTCCCCATCAAATTGCAGTCAGGAAGGCGGACCCTGTCCCCGCCTCAAGCTTGGACGCCACTCAGCAACTAATAGCGGTGACAGGGTCCGCCTTCCTGACTGCAATTTGATGGGGCTTATCTCGTAATTCTGTCATACGCTTCGCGAATGCTCCTCATCTTTTCCACAAGCATTTCGTGAAGATCAACGGCCGATACAAATCCCAATTGCCTGGCAATATCTTTCAGCGCAGGATGGTCCGTTGTGGGCAGACGTGCCTGTCTCCCCAAAATCAAACGCAGATGGTGATCGATAGACCTCAGCAGCGTGTAACCGCTGCTTAGTGCCGCAAAGTCCTCCTCGTTTAGGGAATCCGCAGCCCGCAGTCGCTCGAGAGTTGTCGCGGTAGAACGGTCTTTGCCTTCGTCGGATAAGTCGTCGCGCAACTGCAAATAGCGCGCGGCAAAATAGACATCAAGCATGCCGCCCGCTGCATATTTTACATCGATGCCCCGATGCCGACGCTGCTTTCCTTTCTCTTTTTCGAGCCGGTCGCGGACCTTACGCGTCTCTCCTCTTAGCTCTTCCGGGTCGCTCTGGCGCGCGGCCTCGTGAAGCGCATGCCTGGCGTGGGTTTCGATCATCATGCCGAGGTCCAGGTCACCGCCCACCGCGCGCAGTTTTACGTAAGCGAGCCATTCCCAGACAACTGTGCGCGTTTTGAGATAGTCGAGGAACGCCTGGGAACTCACGACGAGAGGCCCGTTCTTGCCGTCGGGGCGCAGGCGCAAATCAACGCGGTAGAGATATCCTTCGCGAGTCACGCTGGCCAGCGCCGCAATCATCAATTCGCCCAGCCTGGCGTAGGCCTCTTCCTGACTCAATGCAGAAACCGGTGAAGGAAGAAACGAATCGTAAACAATGATGATGTCGAGATCTGACCCATAATCGACCCCGCCACTGGCCACGCGTCCCAGTCCCAGGATGGCGATCCGTGGTTCATTATCCAGACGGCCATAGCGCCGGGCCAACTCGCGTTTCGCTGACAGGTAAGCAACGTTGATACTTGCCGTTGCCAGGTCGGTTTGAAGACGATTTGATTCAAAGATCGAAATCTCACCTGAGGCATCACGTGTGCCAATGTCGAGCAACAAACCGGCCCAGTTGAGTCGTAAGGCTGACAATTCTGCAGAGAAGTTTTTCTCCGGCGTAATGCTCGCGCGCAGCATAGAGCGGAAGTCTCGGCGGGGTTTGCCGCTCGCAGCACTCAGTGAAGTCGTCAACGCGGGATTACTCGCCACCATCTCGCCGAAAAACTCTGACGAGCCGCAAAGTCGAACGAGAGCAACCAAACTCCGTTCGGAGACAGCTATGCGATGGTCCGCCTTGTCCAGCGATGAAGCGATGCGGGCGGCAAGGGTGATCGCCCGATGCGGGTTGAGCGAGGCGAGTGCCTCTCTCTGCAAGATCAGCGCGATCGATTGAACATCCAAAGCCTGGGATTCACCTGCCGCGTTTACCAGGTGCCGTGCAAAAACGGAGGCAGCCGCATACGCCGCAGTCGTGTCTGTATGGACAGGCTGCTCACGCCCACGATGCGAGGAGGTTTCCCCAGTTGCTTCCCCAGATGGTGAGGGGGTCTCACTGTGCGCGGACTCAGCCTTTGAATCGGTTTCCAGTCTGCCAAACACCCGCTCATATGCTTTGCTTACTTTGGATGTATGCGACTGCAAAGCGCGATCCAGCTGTTCAGTTGCCGTTCGACCGGAGAACTTCATCCGCCGGGCTACCAAAGCCTTCTGCTCCGTGGCGACGGGAACGCTATGCGTCTGTAGTCCGTGCTCCATCTGCAATCGGTGCTCAAGAGTGCGCAGGAACATGTACGCGTCGGATAAATCCGTGCGTTCCTGTTCGGTGATCAGATTTCTTTCACCGAGCCGGCCGAGGCTGATCAGAGTGTGAGCAACGCGCAGCCATTCATCATTTCCACCGTGAGCGAGCTGCAGCGCCTGCGCAATAAACTCAATCTCGCGTATCCCCCCGCGATTGAGTTTGACGTTGAATCCGCCGGAACTACGTTCGATGTGTTTGTCTATCTTTTGTTTTGCCATGCGCACACTGGCAAGAGCTTCTTTGACAGAAATGTCCTTGCGAAAAACGTGTTCCTGCACGTCTTTTGCAAAGCGAGAGAACAGTGGTGCCGAACCCGCTGCAGCGCGCGAGCGAATCAGTGTTTGCAGCTCCCAGGGCTGGGCGTTTTCGCGGTAGTAACGCGTGGCTTCGTTGAAAGAACAGGCAAGCGCCCCATCGCGCCCATGAGGACGCAGCCGCAGGTCAACTCGATAAGCAGCCCCCTCACCAGAGGGCTGGCCCACGAGTTTGACGATGGTTTCCGCAAGCTTGATGAAATATTCGCGATTGCTGACCTCACCGCGTTCACCTATAGCCGATGTTGTGCCTTCGTCGGAATAGATGAACACCAGATCGATGTCGGAAGCGTAATTGAGCTCGTATGAGCCAAGTTTTCCCAGAGCCACAATGCAGAACTCCGCGGTGGCGCTGCGCCCGTGATCGTCCGTGCGCTGTGGTGATCCGTACCGGTTATCAAGGTCCTGGTGAGCGAGGCTCAACGCATAATCCAGAATGGCATCAGCCAGGTTAGATAACTCCTCCGTAGTTTCAACCAACGTGTGGGTGCGACGGATATCGTGCAGGTAAGTGCGCAGCAGCTCACGCCGGCGAAAGCGCGCCAGCAATACCTGCGAGCTCACTGAAGAATTTGTCATGGCGAACCGCGCGAGCGACTCTTTCAGCTCGTCGCGAGTTCTGACGCGAGGGTTAGTGCGCTCGCGCGTCAGCCATGAGATGTAGTCGGGATTTTGCTCGAGTGTCGTTGCCAGCAGTGGGCTCCAGGCGGCGAGGGTCAAGACGTCGGAAAGCAAACCTGGCTCGCGGCTCAGGTTTTTATGAGCCCGGGGATTTTCCTTTTGTAGCCGCTCGAGAAACAGCCGAGCGCCCTGCTGATCGGGTAAATCACGCAGCAGCGATTCAACTCTTTCATCGAAGACTTGCACAGAGTTATATTACGCTGCAGATGGGAAGTAGAGTAAAGGTAGCGGCATGTGGCACTGAGACTGTCTCAAGATTCCGCATCCCCAAAGACGACTCAAGACATGGCAAATTTGCAGGTTGGGATGGGTGGCTTGCCCCCGCTCAAGGTGCAATGCCACTCAATCTTGAATCAGCCTCTCAAGCTAAGAGAATTCGCAGGTTGGGAAGGGTGGCTTGCCCCCGCTCGAGGTGCATTGCTACTCAACATTGAGTTACCCTCTCCAGCTGACAGAATTTGCACCTTGAGCGTGGGCAAGCCGCCCTTCCCAACCTGCAAATTACCGGACAGCTTTCTGACTCTTCGACTTAAGTCTGCTGGAAGACAGTTTTAGTTCGAGATTCGACTTGACATCGGCCCTTTCAGTTTAGATATCGAAATACATTCCAAACTCGAGCGGGTGGGGACGCATTCTGAGTGGTTGGATTTCCTTCTCGCGTTTGTAGGTAATCCACCTCTCGATCAGCAGTGGACTAAAGACATCGCCTTTCAGCAGGAACTCGTGGTCGGCTTCGAGTGCCTTAAGGGCGTCATCAAGCGAGCCCGGTAGCGTTGGTACATCCTTGAGCTCTTCGGGCGAAAGATCGTAAATGTCCTTTTCCAACGGCTCGCCCGGATCGATACGGTTCTGAACTCCGTCGAGACCGGCAAGCAACATGGCCGAAAATGCCAGGTAGGCATTGCATGACGGATCGGGCGGACGAAATTCCAGCCGTTTTAGTTTGGGCTTGGTAGAGAACATTGGAATGCGGATCGCGGCCGACCGATTGCGCGCTGAGTACGCGAGATTCACCGGAGCTTCAAAACCGGGCACCAGGCGCTTATAGCTGTTCGTGGTTGGAGCGGCAAACGCCACCACAGCAGCTGCGTGTTTTAAGAGTCCTCCGATGTAGTAAAGGGCTATCTCCGAAAGTCCGGCATATCCATCGCCCGCGAACAAAGGCTTATCCCCTTTCCACAAGGACTGGTGACAGTGCATGCCCGAACCGTTGTCTCCATAGAGTGGTTTGGGCATAAAAGTGGCGGCCTTGCCATACTGGTATGCTGTATTGCGAACTACATATTTGAACATTTGAAGATTGTCGGCCGTTCCCAGCATCGTTGAATAACGGAAGTCGATTTCACACTGGCCCGCGGTCGCAACTTCGTGGTGATGACACTCGACATTTATTCCACACTTGGCCAGCGTCAATGAGATTTCTGAGCGCAGGTCGCTGAGAGAATCGGTGGGTGGAACCGGCACATAGCCTTCCTTGGCCCGAATGCGGTAACCGAGATTCGATCCCGAAAACTCGTTCGCATCCCGCCCGCTGTTCCAGTGGGCTTCGTCAGAGTCAATCGTGTAGCCCGCGGAGTGGGGCTCGTTATTAAACTTCACCGAATCAAAAACGAAAAACTCGGCTTCAGGTCCGAAGTAGGCTATGTCTGCCAGCCCGGTAAACCTTAAGTAGCTTTCAGCACGAACTGCTACCGAGCGGGGATCAAATGCGTAACCCTCTTTGGTGATAGGATCCACCGCATTTCCGATCAGGCACAGGGTTGGTTGCTCGGCGAAGGGGTCGATCCAGTATCGCGACGCGTCCGGAACTAGAAGCATGTCAGATTCATGAATCGCGGCCCACCCGCGAATTGAGGAGGCGTCGAAGCCGAAACCTTCTTCGAAGGTATCCTCGCCTAGTTCGCCAATGGGAAAAGTAAGATGTTGCCAGGAACCCGGCAGGTCAGTAAATCGTACGGAGACAAATTTTGCCCCTTGATCAGAGGCATACTTCAAGACAGTCTTTGGGTTCATCATTTCTCCTGAAAGGTAAAGGGAGTGTCAGAGGTACTCTTCGCCCCTTCATGGCGGGTGGTGCGAAGTATTGTGGAAGCTTAACTATGCGGCAGCAACAAGCGAACGTCATGGAGCGACGGCGCGCAAAAAAGTTTGCATTATAATTAGGCAGCCTAATATGTCAAGGGTTTGGGTTGCAAGTCCGCTGGAAGCTGACCGTCTGATTGTGAGTAAATATCATATCTACGAATAACTTAAGCCGGTTTCAACCACCACATTCGTAACAAAAAAGTTATAGACCCATTTCACGTTTTCTGCTACATTGCGCGACTAAAGCTATCCAGCCCCTGAATTTCCACTAGCTCGATTCGGATGATGTGTAACTACGCTATCGCTACTGAAATCAATAACATACAAGTTGTTCCGCAGGTACGTCAGGAGACCTCGAATTGACGACGGCAATCGAGCAAACGCTCGAAACCTATGGCATCGAAAACTGGGGCGCTGGGTACTTTGACGTAAATCGCAAGGGGAATCTGGTTGTCCGGCCCGCCGCTGGCGATCCTCGCTCTGCCGATCTCAAAGAAATCATCGACGACCTGGCAAGACGCGGCATTGGCGCTCCCGTGCTGTTGAGGTTTCCTCAACTGGTCGCAGCTCAAGTCAGAAAACTGCAACGCGCATTCAGCCGCTCGATCCGCGAGTTTGAATATCAGGGCTCGCACCTCTGTGTTTACCCGATGAAGGTCAACCAGCAAAGATCCGTGGTTGAAGAGTACTTGCGCGAGGGTTCGCGTTACGACTTTGGTCTGGAGGCCGGTTCGAAAGCGGAACTCTACGCCGCCCTGGCACTCGAGCAAACGCCCGATAGCTTGCTGGTGCTTAACGGATTCAAAGACGAGGAGTTTATCGAACTGGCTTTTGCGGGAGCTCGGTGCGGCAAGCGCGTGGTGATCGTCATTGAGAAACTCAACGAACTTGATCACGTGCTGAATATTGCGGAGCGGTACGATAGCAACCTGCCGATCCTGGGAATGCGCGTCAAGCTTTATTCCAAGGGCTCCGGGCGTTGGGAAAAATCCGGTGGAGAGGCGGCCAAGTTTGGCCTGACTACCACCGAGATGTTGGAAGTTATCCGTCGTCTTGAGCAAGCCGGTCGCATTGACATGCTTAAACTGCTGCACTTCCACATCGGGTCGCAGCTTACCGATATCAAACGAATTAAGAATGCGATGAAAGAGGCCGCGCGCGTTTACGCGAAAGTCCACCAGTTGAAGGTTCCCATTGATTTTCTTGACGTGGGCGGCGGCATGGCCGTGGACTACGACGGCTCGAAGACCGCTTTTGATTCGTCTGCTAACTACACGGCGGAGGAATTTGCCAATGATGTTATCTACACCATCAAACAAGTGTGCGATGACGAAAACGTTCCCCACCCAACGATCATTCAAGAGTCGGGCAGGTTTCTGGCGGCCTACCACGCAATTCTGGTTACCAACGTTCAGGACGAAATCGAAACGATAGTTGAAGACATTACTCCCATAGAAATCGATGACGGCGATCCGCAGGTGGTAACAGAGCTCGGAGAGCTTAGAGCCTCGATAACCGTCAAGAACTACCGTGAGTACTATCACGACGCGCTCGAGCATCGTGAGGAGCTATTTACACTCTTCAATCTGGGACTGGTCTCTCTTGAAGATCGCGCCAAAGGCGAGGTGCTGTTCTGGGACGTCTGCGAGCGGGCAGACAAGTATGCGCAACAAGCCAAGTATGTTTCGGAAGAGTTTGACGATCTCCGGCGGCTCTTGTGCGCCAAGTATCTGACAAACTTTTCCGTGTTCCGTTCCGTTCCGGACCACTGGGCGCTGGATCAGCTATTTCCAATCGTACCGATCCACTGGCTAAATAAGCCGCCGACTGAATACACGACTCTTTGTGACATTACCTGCGACTCCGACGGCGTGATCGCCAAGTTCGTGGATTTGCACGACGTGAAGCAAGTGCTCGAACTCCATCCACTCGTTCCCGGTGAAACTTACTACCTGGCGTTCCTTTTGGTCGGCGCTTACCAGGAGGTGATGGGGAACAATCACAATCTCTTTGGCGCCCCACATGAAGCGCATATCTACATCGATGAAGACGGTTACCTGATTAAGAAGGTAATTCGCGGCACCTCGATTGGCGAGGCGACCGAGCGCGCGCGTTACGAACGCAGTCTGCTTCACGACGGGTTCCGCCGTTTGATTAGCCAACGCGTCAAGGAAGGTGAGCTGAGCGAAGCCGAAGGCGCGGAACTGGCCGAATTCTATGAGTCGCGCTACGACTCATATACATATCTTTCCGTTAATGGTGCTCGCCCCCGCGCCCGGCGCAGAACCGATTTTTAAGCTGCGGACTGGTTATAAAGATTTATCCCAGTAATTATTTCTGAAAGTCTACTATCGAGAGGTTGACAACCTTATGGTCACGCAGCGAAAGCCAAAAGCATCGAAGTATCTCATTACACCCACCCGTCCGGTTCAGGTGGACCGGGATCGTTCCGTTGCGGGCCTGTTGGAAAAAATGGAAGGCACCGGCTTTGGCGGCCGCCAACTTGCCGAAGCGCACCGCATTTGGCTGGATATGCTTGGTGACAATACGACGATCATGGTTGCCGGGTCCGGAGCACTTATTCCCGCCGGCATGCGTCGCCTGCTCGCTTACGTGATCAAGAATCGGTTTGTTGATGTGTTAGTGCTTTCCGGCTCGCTTCTCTTTCATGATCTCCATGAGACCCTGGGTCGTTACCACTTTCAAGCCCATCCCACCATGACTGACGCCGAACTAGATGCGTCCCAAATCAGCCGGATGTGGGATCTGCTCGCCAGCGATGAAGAGTATCGAGAGGCTAATGAGTGGGTTGGGGGCTTTACAAATCAATTGGACCAAACGCGCCCCTATTCGACGCGGGAGTACCTACACTTGATTGGTCGCGAACTGGCGGAGATCGCTTCGGAGGACGGCGTTCTCACCTCGGCCTACAAAGCCCGGGTTCCGATTTTCTGTCCGGCCATGGCGGATAGCGGCATTGCCGTGGGCATCGCGGCAGCGCGCTTTGAGAAGAAGAACAATTTCATGTTCGACATCGTGCAAGACGTTCTTGATATGATGAACATTACCGGACGCGCAAGGGTTACTGGAGTTATCAATCTGGGCGGCGGCACTCCCAAGAGCTTCATTCAACAGACTGAGGTTTCCTCTTTTATCTCCAAAGATCATCATCACGGGCACAAGTACGCGATTCAGATCACGACTGACACTCCTCATCCGGGTGGCAGATCCAACGCCGTTTCCTTTGATGAAGGGTTGATTTACGGCAAGTTGGCACGCGGGGCGCACACCGCTTATGTGAATTGCGACGCCACCATCGCTTTGCCCATCTTAATAACTGCGCTTTCCCAGACAGCGGCAAAATACATGAAGGGTCGCAAACGGCCCAATTTCACTTTCGCACGCGAACTGATTATCGAATCGGTGTAGGGCGATGTCCTTCCCGGTACCTCACACAAAGAAACTCACAACCAAAGGGAGTCTGCTAGTCTTTTTTCGCGTCATAGATAATCTTGCCGCCGACTATGGTCAAGACGCTGCTCGTTTTCGGCAATTCGGGCACAGGCGCGGCGAAAATGTCTTGCGAGAGGACGACCAAATCTGCCAGCTTGCCTGGGGCGATCGTGCCTTTTTCGTTTTCGGCGAATTCCGCGAAGGCCGACCCGTAGGTGTAAGCTTTGACGGCCTGCTCGCGCGTTATGGCTTCCTTCGGGTTGGACGGATGAATCGTCGCAAACATGATGTTCAAAAATGGATTCATCGGGCCGTCCGAGCCGAGCGCGACCGTAATCCCGCCTTCGATCAACGACCGGAGCGGTTGCATCTCCGTTCCCCACCGCCGCTGAAAAAGCTCGGGCTCGGAGAAATGAGTAGGATTCTGGACGACCACCACGCCCAATTTGCGGGCGCGTGGGATCAAATCGTTAGTTACTCCGTCGCCGTGTTCGATTCGGACGCGCTTCAATTTCCAATCGACTTTCTCCCCGTAGCTTTCCAGCGCATTGAAAACTGTCTCCACACACTTGTCTCCTGCACAGTGCGCGAGAAGCGGCTGCTTGAAATCGAGCGATTCTTTCACTATCAGGGCGATCTCGCTTTCGGGGAAATTGAGTTTCCCGCGCTGGTCGGGTTTGTCGTTGTAAGGACGCCGCAGCGCTGCGCCGTGTTCGTAGGGCGTTCCATCCAAAACCCACTTCATTCCGCTCGCCGAAACCATAGGGTTTGGAAATCGCAGTTTCGTGAGCTGGCGAAACTCATTCAAGTCGCGTCCTTTTGGGCTTGTCAGCGCGAACGGCCTGGCGTGAACACGAACGGGCAGGTTGGCTTTGACGAGCAGGCGGGCAAAGCGTTCGACCGAGACCGTCGAAAATATTTGCAGCGAAGTGACTCCGTACCTGACGGCTTCGTCCGCCATCTGACGCAACTGCCTCACCGCCTCTTCGTCCGAAACCATCTCACTTAAAATGCGGTTCAGCCTCCATTCAGCGTATTCCCAGATCCTGCCGTTGATTTTCTTCGAACCCAAGACGCGCTCGAAGTGGCCGCCCGCGGGGTCTGGTTCCTCTTCGGCGATTTGGAGAAGCGGCATCGCCTTCGAGTTCACAATGTAGCCGTGGCCGTAGAAAGAGCGGAGGAAGACGGGATGATTGGGCGCGACGAGGTCGAGCGCAAACCGTGTGACCTGCTCGTTCAGAACCACGTTCGCGCCGACGAAACCGAAAATCCATGTCCCCGCCGGTGCTTGCCTGGCCGCCGCCTCGAGTGCCGCTCTCGTTTCTTCCCAACTCGGCTCCATTGTCTTGAACTGCAGATTAAAGCCTTGAAGTTCGGCGCCAAAATGAATATGCGCATCGTTGAAGCCGGGCGTCACAACGCGACCTCGCAAATCAATCCGCCGCGTCTTCGCCCCGGCGAGTTTTTCAATTTCCTCCGAAGTCCCGACGGCCATGATGCGCTCTCCGCGAATGGCAACGGCTTCGACAGAAGGCTTTGCTGAATCGGCGGTGAAAACTTTGCCGTTGAGCAAAATCAAGTCTGCTGGCGTTTGCTGTCCGGAAGCGGGAAGAGAAAGCAGCGCGCTAAGAACTACAAGAGGTAAGAGGTTCCTCATTATTTCTCCTTTAGGATCGAGACTCTCGTGGCGATCTAACGCCGGCCTTCTTGCTGCGGCGCGCAATCAGCATTCGAGCTGAAGGGATTAGACTATTTTGAGAATCATGCTATCGCGCCGTCAGCTGCAAGGCTTTGTTGTATTGCGCGCTAACGGGAAGTTGCGCTATTCGCGGTCGAGTGCATGCCGTTGTTTTGCCGCGCCAACTGATGGCTACGGCCACCTTGGCGCGGTCAGCGCTGCGGTACCACGTTGGCGTTACGCGCGAACAGGCGCCCTTTCATCTATCAGTTAGGCGGCTAGCTGAATGAAGAGTAAGCCTTAAACAATCAGAACTTTCGTCGCCCACGTAAAGTTCTCTGCCGCGAGTTTCGCGTCCGTATACCGGGCATTCTTCCCGGCGAGATCTGCTTCTACCACCCCACGGGCAGTCGCGCAGACTTTTCAAACGAAGACCGGAATCTTGAGCTCTACGACTTTAGCGAATGCCTGGCCGAGAGGTGGCCAACCGACCGCGCTTACGTTCTTGGCGACGACAGTTCGGATTAAGACGGTCGCGTCCCCGGCTAATTCAAGCCGCACCTCGTGCCCCATTTCCCTCAACGCGGCAGCCCAGACGAATGGGAAATTGGCGCGCGTCGGATTCTCCGAACCGACCAGCGAAAATACAAAGAATCTTTGCTTATCAGCACTGTTGGTTAACGGGGTCAATTCCATAGTACTGCCCGCAATTGCGCCGGCACAGAAATGCCCGCCTTTCTGTAGGAATGATCGTCTGCTTGCCATGCGTCCACCTCCTGTGAGCCTTAACTTTTGTTCCTGGGGTTGCAACCCCAAGGTAAGCGCCGCCAGACGCCTTCAGCTGCGGCGCGCGATCAGCGTTCAAGCTGAGAGAACGATGCTACTTGAGAAGCATGCTATCGCGCCGTCAGCTGCAAGGCTTTGTTATGTTGCGCCTTTAGCCTCATGTAACAAATGTTTGCTTCACTCGCTCCGAAAGAAGGAAATATGGAATCCAAACATGCAACGCCACGAATCTTACAATGAGCACTGACGTTTGCTTTGAATAATCAGGGCTCTCGGCGACAGCAGGGATCAAACCAGAAAGATAATAACCCAGGAGAATGAGAATAAAGATTATCGGGATCACTATGACAATGAACTTGGGAAACACTCTTTGCTTGCGAAAGAAAAGCGCTACGGCCACAGCATTCAAGCCGAGAATAGCTGAGCTTGAGACAAGCTCGAACAAGAGGACCGGCTTCCAATTGGGATGATAAGCAGTCGATCCAGGCGTCGTAAGGCGCTCCCAGACTTGTACTTGGCGAAATGGGGCTAGATTCCCTAGAAGGTGTCCTAGGTTTTGAACAAGACTTAGAATCAGCCCAATAGCGACGAGTATTAGAACGCCGCCGATTTTAAGGGGCGGTTCACTGCTGGGAGTTGCCGTAAGACCTTGAACCTCTTGGTCGCGACGCAATTCCGGGTGTTCTGGTTGCATATAGGTTCGACCTAACATCGGAGCAACATAACGCCCGGCATCACCCGCCGCGCTCTCAACTCCGCCTCGGCCAAGCCTAGCGATGAGAGCCCCGCTATTCGCGGTCGGGTGCATGCC
>JBGTHZ010000038.1:0-5720 GCA_041745915.1 Pyrinomonadaceae bacterium
GTAATAGGAGGGGTCAGCGGTGGATTTCGACTCGCACTCCTTACGCATCGTGGAGAGGAATACGACTGGGCGACAAACGGTTACAGAGAGGTTCCGGCTCCGGGAAAAACCGGACGAAGGTAGCCTCCGCGGCCAAGTGAACTCTTTGCGCTGACGTTCCAGGCGCGCGTGCCAGATTTCGCTGTTTTCATATCCTGAAGGGTTTTCAGCAACCTGCTAGGGAACGAATCCCTCCTTCGTTCTCGCCATCGTTTTAAATACTGCACGTCCTCGGCTCTTGCATGTAAACAGTTGTGAGTTCCGGCAAGAACAAGTCTCACATTTGTCGCAAGGCCGCGCGAGCAGCATGATAACCGCACATGCCGTGAACAGTGCTTCGCGGAAGCTTTTAGAAGCAGCGCTCCCGCCCGCCATTACAAAACACGAGAAGGCGCCGATCGCGTGAATGGTTGTCAGGAGATGGAGGAAGCGGGGCAGCGGAGTGTCGTCCATAGAGTTTTCGCCGTCGCCTAATGTCCGAGTTCACGTGGCACCTAATTATTGCCGCCAGTTATTACCTGCCAGATCACAAATCCGTTCCACTAAGGGAGTTCTCTTTGAACCGTCCGAAACGGTATGAACCTGGCATTGAAAAACTCCTGATTAGGTTTCGATTGCATGAAGTTCGAGAGATCTGGAAACTGAATGCTCTCGCTCTTTCAGATGCGTCCTCGTCAGGACAACTCAGTCACGCCCGTCTCTCAGGTGCCACTAAAGCTGAGATTGACAAAGCTGTGTTGTCAACCCGCGTACGCAGCCGTCATTCAACGTAGGAAAAGATCAGCGATTCGCTCAACTTCTTTTTCGCCGACCCTTGCGAATGACAAATTAGACACGACAGCAATTACAACTCGCTCTTCCGGATAAACCATTAAGAAAGCTCGCCCGCCGATTGAGTCGCCCCCATGGTGGTAAATTTTTCGATCCTTGCTGTCCGTTCCGATTCGCCAGGCGAAACCAACCCCGGTTGGTTTCCCGTCTATCGTCTCCTGTGACCTAAACATCTGAGCCCGATTAGCTGGCTTCAGAAAAAGATCCTGCAAGCTCGTCGAACCGAAACGCACGAGATCTTCTGCCGTCGAAAGAAAACCTCCCGCGGCCATTCGGTCGCTCGTATCCATGTAGATCTCGTTGCTGATGGCGCCTTCAGAACTCTTCGCGTAGAACCTGCTTCGATTGTCTATTATTTTTCTATTGTCATCCACCAGCGTATCTTGCATGCCCATGGGTTCGAAGACCTGCTTCTGCAAAAAGGCTTTGAAGTCCTGTTCAGACGCCCCTTCGATAACGGCGCTCAACAAGACAAAACCGTAAGAAGAATATAGGTACTTGCTCCGGGGCGGGTGCAGAAGCGGATCATTCCTGAAAGTTGAGAGGCTGTCGGAAATGTTTTCAAAACGCCGCTGGTTAACGTAATCATCCCGTCTGTAGTGGCGAACTCCGGCGAGGTGTCCGAGCAGCTGGCGCGATGTTATCGGAAATTCCTTTTGCTGATATGACGGAACATACTTTTGGACTGGAGCGTCGAGGTCTAGCACTCCCTGTTCGTAGAGCCTGGCAGCAGCCGCAGCGGTGAATAGTTTGGAAATGCTTCCAATGCGGAAGCGGGTCTGCGCAGTAACCGGAACGCGATTCTCCAGGTCAGCGAAACCGAAGCCTTCGGACCAGACGATCTTGTTGTCGACGGAAACAGAGATCGCTAGTCCCGGTAGCTTCTGTTCCGATACCAGCCCAACAGTTATTCGCCGAGCCTGTTCGATGGCTTCGCCGTGTTCCTTATCACCGATCGGCGCCTGCGAAAATGCGTGGATTGCAGCTACATGAAAGACTAAGACAACTGCTAATTTCTTTAGATTACACATGACTGAATCGGCTGAGTTCAATTTAGGAACACCCGCCCTTGTATGCTTCGCCCTGGAGAGGCGAGATGTTTATAGGCTCTGACGACAGACAAAATCCTGCGCTTTGAAGTGCCATCACGACGGCGGTCCGAATCGACCTCAAGTAGCCAGATGGACCCAAGCTCAATATGATTGCATCCGTTAGAGAATTGATACGGCGCGAAATACTCAGTTAGAGAGCGGCTTCTTTGAAAGGGTTGCCAAACCAGAAGCTCGCGGCAAGTGGTTTATAGGATTGGTGACCGCCACCGGAAGGTGAAAAAGGATGTGGCCTCCGCGCCACGTTTCATCAGTCCACGTATTGGCAATGCCAGCCTGCTCGTAACGCCCTAGTTGGTTCCAAATGCCCGCATCGATTCGGCGTCAATAACTCTATCAAGTTCTTGCTCGCGCCGTCGTCAAAGAGAATCGCCCGCGCGCATCGAGATAACCGCTTGTCGCATAATTTCGCCGACTTTCATACCGACGCTTCCAAAAAAGTCTTCGTTTCCATGCAGGAAATCAATAGAATACTCCAGTACGAACGGCAAAATGCTGGTGTTAGCAGTCCCACTTTTCGTGAAAGGTGCTGTCGTTAATGGCGGAACATCTGAATGTTGGCGCAGAAGTTGAGTCCGCGCCGCGACACCAGCGCTTGCGCAACTGGTTCGCCGAAAGTGTCGGCGTCCGGCAGGAAAAAAAGGAAGAGATTTACCTGCAGGTTTCGCGCTCAGCCTCATTGATTGACGTAAGCTATTGGTCGCAGGTGTTTTTCTCCGCCGGGATTGCCACGCTGGGGCTGGCTTTGAACAGTCCGGCAGTGATTATTGGCGCAATGCTAATCTCACCGTTGATGGGGCCGATCCTCGCCAGCGGGCTGGCGCTTGCAGTGGGAGACTTCGTGCTCGCCGTGCGTGCCACAGCCAACCTCTTGCTGAGTTCCCTGGTAGCAATCCTGTTCGCCGTGGTACTGGTTGCGTTGCTTCCATTCAAAGAGGTCACTGCGGAGATCGCAGCGCGCACACAGCCGAATACACTTGACCTCGTCATAGCTCTCTTCTCGGGCGCTGTCGGCTCAATCGCAATTTGCAAAGAAGTCAAAGGCGTGGTGACTTCCATCCCCGGTGTCGCAATTGCAGTGGCTTTGATGCCGCCATTGTGTGTCGTTGGGTACGGAATTGGTCTTGCGCTTAGCCTGAACCCGGAGGAGGGTGTACGGATCGCGGGCGGTGGCGGATTACTGTTTCTGACCAACCTCGTGGCGATCATCTTCACAGCAATGGTTGTCTTCGTCGCGCTTCATATTGATACCGGGCAAGTGAAAGAACGCGTACGCGAGTGGCAGCATGAAGACAGGGAGAGCTCCTGGGTTCGTCAAATGATCGGCAGGCTTCCGGTCGTTCAGAGGCTGCGTATTGCCGGTTCCCTCCCTGGCCGTTTCGTGGCGATTGGAATAACCATCCTGCTTATCCTCATCCCGCTTACGAAATCGTTCCTCCTCCTCAAGGAAGAAATCTCACGCAAGCAGCAGGAGAACCGCGTTCGCCTGGCGGCTACAGAACTCTGGGAGCAAAATTTTTCTCGGATGCCAGACGGCGAACCGCGCTGCTACCTGGAACATCTCTCGCTGGTCGACCGTGAAGGCAAGCTGGCCCTATTGTTGCGAGTCTTCACCATCAAGCCCTACACCACGCAGGAAAAGGCAGAGTATGCGCGGCTCGTAGCGGTTCGAATTGGCCGGCCCGTGCAGGCCGTCGTCTTGAGGCTGATTGAAATTCCCACCGTCAGCAGGGAACTTCTAACCAAGGCGCGGGAAGAATCTCAGAATGCGGCACTCACGAAAGAGGAATACCGCGCGCCGGAGGTGCTCACTCTTGCTCAATTGCAAACGAATTATGCAGAGGTTGTCGAAACAGCGCTCGGTGACTTGCGCCTGCCACCCCCCGCTGTTCTGGTGGACTACGAAGTAACGACAGACGCGAGCTTGTCGCCACTGGTCAGGCTGGTCTATCTGAGCGAACGCGATATCGAACCGGACGCGTTGGGATTGCTTACCGTTAACGTGCGGGAGCGCTTTGAAAACCTTGATGCGCGCGTCATCTTCGAGAGAATTGAAGTGTCTTCGGCGCCGCTTTCGTTCCGTCGAAATCAAGCGCAAATCACAGCCCGGGATGCTGAGTTGCTGGATCGCCTCGGGCAACAGCTACAAAGGTTCGGGTCTTTGCGTGCGGAGGTCTTCGCGGGCGCGGAAAAGAGTGAGCGCGATGGCGTCACGGAGGAGCGGAGACGCGCAGTCGTTAACTACCTGTTGCAGAGGTGGCAAGTTGCACCGGATCGAATTGATCTCAAACCTGGCCCACTCGAGCGGCGAGAAGCGTTGTTAACCGTCTCTACTGGTGAATCGAAAGCGCCTGAATGAACACACTAATCACATCATGAGTCTCATAACAAATAACTCTACTCGCGTGGGTTTAGGCCGCACTCTGCAACACAAGTTAACGGTTAGCTAAATACCTCAAGCATAATGTCGCGGGCGCACGTTATGAAGGAAGCGGCGACGAACGCAAGCAACAGGAAATGGTGTTTGGAGGGAGACAGCTTTAGACCAGCCTGCTGAGTCGTTCCTTCCTAACCCTCGCAATCTAGACAACACAGAAAATCGTCCACTTATTATGAGGGAATCCTCCTGCAGATGTCGCTTAGATTACTGAGCCAAACCAATTGTTACTGGCTCAGGAATCAGCGGACCGTACGATTGTGTTTCCCAGCCGAGCCCCGCTTTGCTAAGCTCTGCGACCCTCGACGCAAGATTAAGGAGAATTATGGAGAATCATCATGCCAACAACTGAACGAGAGATCGCTCAAACGAGAAAGAGAATCAACGGGAAGGCCTGCACTTCGAGAAGGATTCAGGCCATTGGTCTTCGCGCAATCTTTGTCACGACGATAGCTGTCGGATTGATGTTCTGGTTTGGCGCGACTGCTCCGGTGAATTCGCATGGCACTGCCAAGGAATCCGTAACCACACCTCAGTCTGGCAGTTATTGCATCTACAACAATTCGAGGTCCACGATCGAGGTTCAAAAAGCTTTCGAAGTCGCCTCCAAAGATCGTGGACGCTACCGCTGCGAAACCAAATTTCCGGGGTCATTCAAAGACCCGCGCAATGGGGGTGAGTGTTGGAAGTGTCCAAACGGATTCGGAAGAACCCTCTTCGCAGTCACATCAGCTAAGGCTTGTAAAAGGGGGACTTTTGGTAAGCCCCAACGAGCCACGTTAGTAGGTAAACCCGGATGCGCGCCTGGAGCATGGCGGGATATGTTGTCTGATTATTGCAGATCCTGCCCCGTGGGATACAAAAGGCGTGCGCATTTGCGATCCGCCCTCGACCTTAAGCCCAATGCCTGCATAGCCGAAAAGACGTTTGCACACAGGCTAAAACCCAAGGAGCAGGCGTGCAGTGACGAGTTTCGTAACAATGCGAGCCAAAAGGTTAAGTTCTTTATGGCTTTGGTGCCTGAGGGAGTCAAGCAGACGGAAAAGTATTGTCGTTGGGCCAAGACGGACAAAATCCCAACCCCAGAACCCGCGCCAGGGCTGACACCGAAGATGAAGTGTCCTCTGTTTCAATTTGAAATTCCAGGTACCGGCTCGGCCAAGGTAATAGGAGGGGTCAGCGGTGGATTTCGACTCGCACTCCTTACGCATCGTGGAGAGGAATACGACTGGGCGACAAACGGTTACAGAGAGGTTCCGGCTCCGGGAAAAACCGGACGAAGGTAGCCTCCGCGGCCAAGTGAA
>JBGTHZ010000039.1:0-46611 GCA_041745915.1 Pyrinomonadaceae bacterium
TGCCGCGCATGAAAATCAACTCCAACGTATACTGTCATTGGGCACCTCCGTTTGCGATCACAAACCAAAACGCCTTGAGTGTAACCACTCTCGGCGGGAGGTGCCTGTTTCATGACATCAAAGGGGGCAAAGGCGCAAAGAAGAAAACGTAATGACTTTGCGTCTTTGCGTGACACCCTCAATCCGAACACAAGCTTCATTCAAGAGTTGCCGAACCATGAGTCACGCTTGCGGCATGAGCGGCGGGAACTTTGGTGTAGACATCTTCAGTTGCGGCGCGCAGCAGTTCGGCTACGCTCCAAGCCTGTGCAATGCACCCGCGCGCAGCGTGCGGAGGGTCGGCGTCGAAGATCTCTGAGACCTGACCCGGACAAGCTTCTTCAAGATGTTGCTGGAAGACGTTCAGCCAATCGGCGGCAACTTTTCGACCACTCGCGCCGAACACCTTTACATACGCGGTGATATATGGACCCATCAGCCACGGCCACACCGTGCCTTGATGATAAGCACCGTCGCGGTTCAAAGCGTTGCCTTCATAACGACCGCGATACTGCGGGTCCTTTGGAGATAGAGTACGCAAACCGCGTGGCGTCAGCAGCTCACGTTCGACGACCCGGAGAATACTCTTCGCTCTAAGTTTTGAAACCATTGAATGGGTCAGACTAAGGGCAATGATCTGGTTCGGCCGGACGGAGCCATCGCGAGTATCTCCGTTTACGACATCGTAGAGACAACCAGCTTCTTCATTCCAGAACTGTGCGTTGAAACTTTTATGAGCACGCACTGCTAGTTTTGCGTACTGCTCGTCATTGTCTTTTTCTCCAAATCGGCGCGCCAGGATTTCCATCAGACGCAGAGCGTTATACCAGAGCGCTTGAATCTCTACCGGCTTCCCGGTACGCGGAGTAACCACCCAATCACCCACTTTGGCGTCCATCCAGGTTAATTGCACTCCCGGCGCACCCGAGTAGAGCAGACCATCCTGATCGACCTGAATGTGGTAACGCGTGCCGCGCACGTGCCAGGCGATAATGTCCTTCAAAACCTCATAAAGCTTGACCTGCACAAAGTCGTAATCGTTTGTATATTGCAGCAGTGACCGCACTGCCTCGAAAAACCAGAGGGTGGCGTCGACTGTGTTGTACTCCGGTGTTTCACCTCCATCAGGAAATCGGTTGGGCAGCATGCCCTGATTCACATGTTGAGCAAACTCGGAAAGAACGCTCTTGGCAATCTCGGCGCGATCGGTGGCCAGTGTCAAACCGGGAAGCGCGATCATCGTGTCGCGACCCCAGTCGCTGAACCAGTGGTAACCGGCGATGATGGTCTTTTGAGATCCGCGCGCGACGATGAACTGATCTGCCGCAGAAAACAGCGAGCGCACCAGGTCGTCTGTCTGTGTTGAAGTTGGGCCCAGCGACTTGCGCCGGCGACTCTCGGCATCGCGAAGACGGTCCGCCCTACGAATCTCAAGCCGTTCAGTGGAAGCAATAATCCTGACCCGACGGTGACGAGTCAGATCGAAGGTCAAGGTAAATGGATTGAAAAGATCTTCGTTGGAGTCGAGCCCCCGCTCCTGTTCGACTGCATATTCAAAGTTCCGATACCATTGGCCATTCGCATCCAGCTCAGCGTCGTCATGTGAAATGTGGAGTGCAGGAAGATCGGCATACGGCTGCAACGAAACGATTCCCCCGGCCGCGTCCAGCGTCCGATTGATTGCGCTGTTCTCGTGCGTAGTGTTGTGATAATCGCGAAAGGCAATCAGAGGACGGATTTCAAGCTTTACCACGCCGGGATACTCGGTCGCGTTTCTATTAGGCCCGAGTTCATAATGAACCACGGTGGTGTTCTGTCCCTGGACCATAAAGACAGATTTCTCGAGCACCAGGCCCCCAACTTCATAGGTAAAGAGGGGAAATGGATCGAGCCGAAAGTTGGTTTGATAAAGGAACCCCCGGGGATGAATCGCACCTGGATATTGATTCGCGGAAAGCTCATAGCGGCGCTCGTCGATGATCAGCGTTTCCTCCAGCTTAGATAGCATGACGATTCGTCCGACCGGTGGTTTGGTGGCAGCGGTGAGCAGGCCATGATATCGGCGGGTATTCAAGCCGACTATGGTTGATGAAGCGAAGCCACCAAGGCCGTTCGTTTCAAGCCATTCCCGGGATAGCGAGACGTCCAGGTTGCCGACGACTTCTTTTGTGAATTGGATCATAGGGGGGCCCCTCCATTAGCGCATAGTGGGTCAGTTTTAACCCTCTGCGCAACCTCAGCGTCCTCTGCGGTTGTTGTGGGCCGGAAATATAACCGCAGAGCCGCAGAGGACGCTGAGATAGCGCAGAGAAAGATTTCAAACTGACCCACTACCCATTAGCGTCAAGGCTTTCAGGCAGAGCGCCTTCATGATAGGCCAGCATCAGTCTTTCAAGTGCTGCAATGTCCTGCCGATGAGCATCGCCTTCTTCGGTATCGCCTATGAGCCGAGGCGGATCATAAACGCGGAGATTCGAGACTTTCGGCACGATGTCGGCGCCCGAGGTAATAGCCTCTGAGATCGACTCGAAGTGGTGATGCTCGGCGAGCGCAATTCGTTCGGGCGCGAGTATTAAAGTATAACCACGATCTCCGTAGCTTTCGGAGAACGCGCCATCGATTGTCACCGCGGCGCCGCTTCGCTTGACCGGCTCCTCGCCTTTTTCGACTTTAACCGGCACGTGACCGTTAACGATCAGCCCATCATTCATCACGCCAAACTCTTCCAGAGTGCGCCTACAAAAACCATCATCATGAATGAGTGTGAAATAAGGATTCTTATGTTCCTTTCGAGCCTCTTTGTCATCGACGAAATAGTTTTCGAAAGTGGACATGCGATCCTTGCCGAAAAGGGGAGAGCGCGGGCCGGTCCAGAGATACCAGAGCCAGTCAGCGTCTCCACCTGCCGCTTCGCCTCGTCGAAAAGCGCTACGTACCACCGAGTCGAGCGCATTGAAAAGCCCGCGCCCTGAATACTCTCTGCCATCGACCCTTAGAGGTAGAAACTCTCCGGCTTCATTCACCGGCACACAGCCGTGAAAGATCAAAGCGTGATCACGGCGCAGGGACATGGCGCCTCGCCTGGCGACAAATAACATGTGTTCCCAGAGACGGGCGCTGGAAATGAAGGACTGCCTGAGGCGATCCATACAGGCGCGCTCTTCCGAGGAAAGTTCGTAAGGGTCCGCAGGGTCAAGGGTGGGAATGTATGTATCGCGCAACGGGTGGGATCGTCCTTCGATTTCAACTGTCCCTGCCGACCGATCGATCCTATGGAGCAGGTTGCGATGCTCCATTTCCCACTCTGGATGGCGCCGGCTTAGTTGGCCCTCGAGCTTAAACTGCATGATCGCGGCGGCCTTTTGCATCCGAGCCATCAAGAGATCATCGCGCAGCCCGGTTCCGCGGGTCTTAAATCTTTCGGCGGAGTCATCGGCATAAATGGTGCGGGCCAGCTTCTCGAGCGGCGACATGATCAACCCATAGCCCTCTTCGAGCTGCGAAAGGCGCCGGTAGCGAAGGGAGATGCGCACCACGGTTGCAATTAACGCTTCCTGGCCCAAACAGGCGCCCATCCATAAAACATCATGGTTACCCCAGGCGATCGAAACACTTGGCTGATGGGTGAGATACTCGATAACGCGATCTACTCGCGGACCACGGTCACCGAGGTCACCGGCCACCACGATTTCCGACACGCTAAGATTGCGCACCAGACGAGCCGCGGCGCGCACGGCAGCTAAATCGCGTCCATGGCTTATAAGCCCATCGATCATTGCGTCGACATACTCCTGCCCCCGAGCGTTGCTCGGCTCGTGAAGCAGTTCTGTGAACAACTCCTCGTAGGCTGGCGGAAACAGCGAGACGACAATTGCATGTCGATAGACGCCTGCTAATCGGCGGACGATATCGAACTGGAGGCGCAGAGTGGCCCGCACCCACGCCTCGCGGGTCGTCGCATCGCCCAGTCGCTCGCTCAGATGACCCATCGCCTCGCGTGGATAATAGAGAAGGGCAAGCAGGTCCTGCATCTCTCTTTCGGTCAAGCGATCTGCAAATAGTGCTTGCACTAGCGGGCGCAGCGTGCCGGAACCGTTGTTGATAATGTGTCGCAGTTTTTTGTACTCGCCGTGTACATCGCTGACCACGTGAACCGTCCCCTTGGGCAAAGACAGACCGGCTCGTAAGGCGGATACCTCCGCAAGAGCCGCATCCGCAGTAGCGAAACGCGCCGCCAGCGCGCGCAGCATGGTGAGTTCTTCAGAGTCGAACGATAGGGACATCAGGAACAGCCGGAACGGGGAGCGGTCACGAGTGGATTGTCGTGCTGCGCAGTTATCAGCACTCAACTCACAGAACCGCTTGCTGTAGCCAGCGGATGCTAGCTCTCAACTCTATCGAGACCGCTCAAAACCCTACTATGCTTTAAACCCTTTGCCAGCAAATTCGCTCTCGCCGCGGAGAACTATTCAGGTAACGCGCTTCGGTAGCCACCGGGTTCAAGCGAAGTTTAGCCGCCCATCCATAACCCGGTCGCTACAGCTCCCGGTTCTGACTCCTTTTCATCGTCTCCACTCGTCAATGAGCGAGGCCATCAATCCGGTCCAGCCCGTCTGATGCGAGGCGCCCAAACCAAAGCCAGTGTCGCCGTGAAAATATTCGTAGAAGAGGATCAGATCACGCCAGTTAGGATCGTTTTGAAATTTCTCAATCTCGCCGTAAACCGGGCGTCTGCCTCGAGCGTCCCGCGTGAAGATCGAAATCAGGCGATCGGCAAAGCCCTTTGCCATCTGGTCAAAAGTAATTGGAGGTTCGTCCGCGACGGGGTTGTTGATCTCCATCAAGGGCCCATAAGCCTTACCCAGTTTGCGCAGCGATTCAATCATCATGAATGTTGTGGGAAACCAGACCGGTCCGCGCCAGTTGGAATTACCTCCCTTCAACATCTCAATTGATTCGGCGGGCTCGTAACCTACCCGGCTGTTCTCGAAAACGAAAGGCTGAGCTTCATGACACTTTGAGAGACTTCGCAGGCCATAGTCCGAGCGGAACTCTGTCGGGTCCCAAATACGCTCGAATAGGTGACGTATCTGACTTTCATCAACGATCGCCAGAATGTAAACCCTCTTTCCGTCCCGCTCGACGGTTGTCACGCATCGCTGTACCAGGTCCTGTCGATTTTTCAAAAACCATTGAAGGTTCGCGCTGAACCTGGTGAATGGTTTGATCCAATCCTCTTCCAACCGTTCGATCGCGAAGAGAGGAATGAGGCCGACCAGCGAGCGCACGCGGAACTTATGAAACCCGCCTTCGGGTAGGCGCAGCACATCGTAGAAAAACAGATCCTGCTCGTCCCAGAGTTGGAAATTACTCTTGCCCATGCGCTTCATTGCCGCACCCACGTAGACGTAGTGCTGGAAGAATTTGGTCGCCAGCGACTCGTACACACTGTTCTCTTTCGCGAGTTCCAGGGCGATGCGCATCAGGTAGAGGCAAAAGGAACCCATCCATCCCGTGGCATCAGATTGTTCAAGCTGGGCCCCGCGCGGTAACTCGTGACTGCGGTCGATGACGGTTATGTTGTCAAGGCCGAGGAAGCCGCCTTCAAAAACATTGTTGCCTTCGCTGTCTACCTTGTTCACCCACCAGGTGAAGTTGATCAGCAGTTTGTGAAAACACTTTTCCAGAAACGCGCGGTCGGCTTTGCCTGAGCGAATCCGGTCCATGTTGTAGATTCGCCACACCGCCCAGGCGTGGACCGGCGGATTCAAATCAGAGAACTCCCACTCGTAAGCAGGAATCTGCCCGTTCGGATGCTGAAACTGTTCAAAGAGCAACAACCACAACTGCTCCTTCGCAAATTCCGGATCAACTAGAGCGAGCGGGACGCAATGAAATGCCAGGTCCCAGGCAGCAAACCACGGATACTCCCACTTGTCCGGCATCGACATCACCCGCATGGAATTCAGGTGCAGCCAACGAGTGTTGCGGCCATGTCGGCGCGACTCGGGCGGTGGCCAATTCGGATTATCACCTTTGAGCCAGACGTCGACGTCGTAGAAGAAAATCTGTTTGCCCCAGAGCATGCCGGCGAAAGCCTGGCGTTGAATGCGGCGTTCGTCTTCGGTAGCTTTCGCGGGATGGATGGCCTCGTAAAACTCGTCAGCCTCGGCGCGTCGTTCCGCTATGATCTTTTCAACGTCGGCGAGCGGCTGCTTTAGGACTTTGTCTGTGAAGCGCAGGTGGATAACTATCGAACCTCCCGCGGGAACATTGAGCTCCGCATAATGAAAGCAGGCCTTGGTGCCAACCTGCGCGGGGTTCACACATTGTTCACCACCGATGACATAGCGATGAAATGCGTCTTTGACGAAAGGGCTGCGGCTCTCGGCGCCGGGTCCCCAGACGCGCGGCGCATTGGTCTCGTTATTGGTGAAGAGCTGCTGCGCGTCCGTGCCGGCGTAGAGGTAACGCTTGCCAAGATGGTATTCGAAGGCGAGCGTCGGCAGCTGCTGAGCTTGAGAGTCGTCAGCTTCCAGGCTCTTAAATGTCTTACCCGCTGGACCCGTGCGAATGGCCGGTTCGGGCCGCGGTTCAGGTCCCCAGGCCCAAGTGTTTCGAAACCAGATCTGCGGCAACAGGTGTACGGTGGCGTCTTCTGGCCCCCGATTGGCGACTTCAATGCGAATGCAGATGTCTTCCGGATCAGCTTTCGCGTATTCGACAAACACATCGAAATAGCGATCGTCGTCAAAGACCCCCGTGTCCATCAGTTCATACTCGGGTAATTGCCGTCCACGCCGGCGCCTGTTCTCTTCGATTAACTGTGAGTACGGAAATGCGGACTGCGGATACTTGTACAGATACTTCATGTACGAGTGCGTCGGTGTGGAGTCGAGATAGAAATAATATTCCTTAACGTCTTCGCCATGGTTTGCCTCACCGGGGACCAGTCCATAGAGCCTTTCCTTCAGGATCGGATCGCGGCCGTTCCATAAGGCCAGGGCAAAGGTCAGGATCTGATAGCGATCACAGATGCCCGCCAGGCCGTCCTCGCCCCAGCGGTAGGTCTTAGAACGGGCCAAATCGTGAGGAAAGAAATCCCATGCCGTGCCATAAGGGCTATAGTCTTCACGCACAGTTCCCCACGCACGTTCAGATACATATGGACCCCATTTCCTCCACGGCGGAACGTGTGAGGTTTGGTTCTCCTGTAACCTCAGGTGCTCTTTAGTTTTCATAGGCAATTCAGATCTGGAAGGCTAATGGGGTTACCTTCTGTCAAGTGCTCTAAGTTTCTCAACTCGCCGCGTGTGCCGTTCGCCGGCGAACTCAGTCTCTAAAAAAAGGCGAACCATTCGAGCAGCCTGCTCAGGATCTATGAAGCGGGCGCCAAAGCAGAGTACGTTGGCGTCATTATGCTCGCGGGCGAGCCGCGTGGTTTCTTCGTTCCAGCAAAGCGCCGCTCTTGCGCCCGGAATTTTATTCGCGGCAATCGATACCCCGATACCCGATCCGCAGATCAAAACTCCTCGTTCAACTTCTCCAGAGGCGACGGCACGTGCCACCGCGGCGCCGAAATCCGGATAGTCAACGCTATCCAGGTTGTGAGTGCCCTTATCAACTACTTCGACGCCCAGGGCTAAAAGCTCGCTCTTGGCCCTCTCTTTTGACTCGAATCCGGCATGGTCGCTGCCTATGGCTATTTTTTGTGGTTCCATTTTTGAAGTGCGATTCAGAGATCTCGAGCCGCCGTTTTATCAACGAGCCATGTAACCGAGCCGTCCTTAGGACGAATCAACTGAGCGGGTAACCTCATAGGATCGCGCGCCCCGCGTAATACCTGAAGTAGTGTTTTGGCCTTACCCGCGCCGGTGACGAGAAAAAGTACCTTGGCAGCGTGATTGATCGCCGGCGGGGTCAATGTAATTCGATATGCATTCAGTTTGTCGACCCAGTTGGCAAGCACCCATGCGGCTCTCTCGAGTAAGGCCTGGGTGCCGGGAAAGAGCGACGCAGTGTGGCCATCGTCTCCCATGCCCAGCATCATTAGGTCAAATCGCGGCCACTCTGCCTGGTCAAAAAACGTCTGCAGCTCGCTTTGGTACAGACTTGCATTCGAGACCGCGTCTCCCTCTCCGGCTATTCGATGAACGTTCTCGGCAGGGATAGGTAATAGCGAAATAAGCGCTTCATCCGCCATTCGGTAATTGCTGGCCGGGTCCGATGGTGGAACACACCGCTCATCACCGAAAAAAATGTGCACCTTTTGCCACGGGATAAGATCTCTATACTCCTCGGATGCGAGCAACTCATAAGTGCGTCGCGGGGTCGACCCGCCTGACAGGACTACGCTAAACCGTCCCAGGGCAGAGATTGAGCTTAGCGCAATATCGACGAAGTAATTCGCTGCCGCGCGAGCGACTTCTTGATCGCTTTCCAGAACTCGAATCTCTGCACCAGTTCCTGTGGCTTCCATCTGAATCTAACCGCTCACGTCGAGAGCCCCGCGTGCAGCGCCAAAAAGTGCCGTCTTGTCATCGAGAATGATGTGAACAGGAACGGTGGCAAGCAAAGGAGAGAGCCTGCCCTTGTCGCTGAACGCCTGCATAAAAGTGCCGTCCTTAAGTTTTTCCAGGATCTTCGGAGCAATCCCGCCGCCGACGTACAGACCTCCGATCGACATCATCAACAAAGCTATGTTTCCGGCCATGGCTCCGTAAACGTCAACAAACATATCCAGAGCTTTGACGGCCAGCTCAGATTTGTTCGCTAAAGCAGCGGCCGAAACAGCCGCGGTTTTATTGCCGGATTCAATTTGTTGGGCTAGCCAGGCTGGCTCCTCCGCATGATTGCGATCGCGAAGAAAGCAATAGATGTTAAAAAGGCCTGGTCCCGAAAGCACGCGTTCGTAACTTACGTGACCAGAAAACTTTTCCGTGAGATAGCGCAAGAGTTCTATCTCAAGCGATGTCCGCGGCGCAAAGTCGCTGTGTCCCCCCTCAGACGGTATGAACTCATATTCGCCGTCTCGATAGAAAATGCCGGCCACTCCCAGGCCCGTCCCGGCAGCAATCAGCGCCCGGTCGCCGCCACGCTTCGGATCGCCTGGGTTGAGCGTCAGTAATTGAGAAGAGCTGAGGGCCTGAATCCCACGCGCCGTCGCTTCCAGATCGTTGATTAGACCGACCCGATCAATTTCCAGCATCTCGGCAAGAGATGCTGCGTTAACAGTCCAGTTAAGATTGGGAGGCTTGGCGTGCCCTTGGACCACTGGAGCGGCAATCCCAAAGCAAGCGCCGGTTATTCCTAACTCATTCTCACCCACAAACTCCTTGAGAATGGTTTCAAGCGAATCGTAGTCCGCGCTGCGAAAGGTTTGCTGCTTGATAACAGCGCCAACTTCGCTCCCGTTGGTCTGGAAAAGAGCTACATTGGTTTTTGTGCCACCGATGTCTCCCGCAAGAATCATAATAAGATCAGCTTTTTTTGCCGTCGGCGTTTTCAAGTTCGAGTCGTTATTGCTTCAATCAGTTGCGCAGCCTGGGCCAGCGCTTCCTCGTAGATGGCATCGTGGCTTAGAAAGGCAAGCTCGCGGCTCAAACGGGTCGCTTCACTGCGCATTTCGTAGCCAAGTACGCGACCGACTGAATGCGCCGCGCCAATCCTGGCTACAGTCTCAAGCTTAGTGGCGCCAGCGCGTAGCGAAACCGAAAAATCTGCTGTTTCGCTGGTAGCCGAAAGAGCAAAGGATGAAATCATGCCATGGTCCAGTTCCAGGGTTTGCTCCCGGATTAGAGAGAAAACAATCTCACGATCGTCTGAAGTCAAAACACACTCAACCAGTCCTTCATTCACCTGCACCGCGTCGCCAACCTTCCAGCCGAGCCGCGATGAGAACCAGCCAGCCAGCAGCAGCGCTTTGGGCGCAATCTGTTCGGGCGCATCGCTCCGGGGATGATAATGAGCTGCCACGCGATCGATCTTATCCAGCAAGGGGCGGTACTCGTGAACATCCCAGAAGCTGGCCAGTAACGTGCGCCAGGAGGTAAGCGCCCCCCAGTTCAGATCACTCACTCGCAACTGCCGCGAGGGGTCGGAAATCATTTTCGCCAGACGCAGCAAGTCGTCGTAGGGGCGATCGAAGGCCGCCGAATTGATGACGATGCGATCGGCCATTTCGGCCATTCGATCGAACAGTTTATCTTCGTAGTGAGGGATATCTTTCCACCAAAGGTAAACCGGAACGTCAGGAACCAGCAGGGGAGCTACAGCCGTGGCCGCCGTTTCAACAATGGGGCCGCTAGCCTCGATGGTGATCTGCTCGCCGCAAATCTGCTTGGCGGCGCCGCCCAAAAGCCGGCAGCGCGTGGAAACGTAGGCTTCGAGTTTGGGTTCCCGGGTTTCGCGGTCGGCAACGAGAATCAACGTTCGTCCGGGATGTTGTTCGTTGACCTGGCTGAGCAGCTCTTCAAGACTCTCGCGATTGTCACGCGGCGTTGTGTAGACGATCAGGTTCAGGGCGCAGGCGCGAGTCACGCCTGAACTTGTTCCGTTTTCACCTTCGCTGGTATTCGCCCACATGGACGCCAGCTCCTTCTCGATCTGATCGACATCGATCCCTTTCGATGGCAACCCGGGAACCAAGTTAACCTGTGTTTCTATCGGCATCACAATTTCGTGACAAGACTTTAGTCTGTCGATCGTTCGATTCCAATTACTTTCGTGTCATGAGGTCAGAACCACCGCGCGGTAGCGGGTAAGTGAAAACTGAAAACAGATTGGCGGCGAAATCATTACCCTCTGACGTTATGCACTCAACTACAGAACAGGAAGCGGTAGCGACCTGGCCGTCTGGGTACCACTAACACAATTTGACTCTGTCGCAACGGCCAGGTCGCTACCGCTTCCTGTTCTGTAGTTGAGTGATATTCTCATTGGTTGTGGTCAGTCGCTGCGTGATCACCGACTTGATCACAGGTTCCTTTAAGTCTGTGATCCCGCACCTGCTTCCTGCCAATCAAAAATCAAAAATTTGCTTTACGGGCGGCGCCAGCGTCTGCCCTGGCGTTCGATCAAATCATCAGCCGCTTTCGGACCCCAGCTTCCCGCCTCGTAATTCGGAAATGCAACTTGATCTTTGGTGGCAGCCCATTCGTTCAGAATCGGCATGACAATTTCCCAACCCCGCTCAGTCATGTCTTTGCGCGCGTAAAGCGTCGAATCCCCAAGAATGCAGTCCAACAACAAACGCTCATAAGCTTCGGCAAGCTGGACACCGAACGACGAGCCATAACGAAAGTCCATATTCACATCGCGGATATGAGTGATTTGTCCGGGCACCTTGACGGCGAATCGCAGTGTGATTCCTTCGTCGGGTTGGATACGGATGATTAACTGGTTAGGCGTGACCTTTTTCATAACTTCCGCGCTGAAGAGATGAGGAGGAGCGGCCAGGAACTCAATCGCAATTTCCGTCACTCGCTTTGGTAGACGCTTGCCGGAGCGAATGTAAAAGGGGACGCCTGCCCACCGCCAGTTGTCGAAGTACATCGTCAGCATGGCGTAGGTTTCCGTGGTTGAATCGGGAGCCACCCCCTCTTCCTGGCGGTAACCGGGAACGGGTTTGCCGCCGATTGATCCCGGTCCGTACTGGCCGCGCACGCACTCGTTTCGCACTCGTTCGGGGGTGAATTCTCGCACCGCAGTCATCGCTTTTATCTTCTCGTCGCGCACAGCTTCCGAACCCAGGTGCGCAGGCGGTTCCATCGCCACCAGCGACAAGACCTGGAACACGTGGTTCTGGATCATGTCGCGCAACACTCCGGCCGTTTCATAGTAACCGCCCCGCCCTTCCACACCGACCGATTCTGCGTTCGTTATCTGCACGTGGTTGATGTAGTGGCGGTTCCACAGCGGCTCAAAAATTCCGTTTGCAAACCGGAAGGCGAGAAGGTTCTGAACCGTTTCTTTACCAAGGTAATGATCGATACGATAAATCTGCGATTCGTCGAGGTATTCGAGAATCTGCTTATTCAGTAGCCGGGCGCTCTCGAGGTCTGAGCCGAAAGGCTTTTCGATAATGACCCGCACCCAGCTCCCTTCTTTTGCTTTTGTAAGCCCGGCTTGTCCCAGTTGTTTCACTGCCTCGGCATAAAATCGGGGAGCGACTGAAAGATAAAATAGGCGGTTACCACTGGTTCCTCGGTCGCCATCGATGCGCTCGAGCACGTCGTTTAGCTTTTTGTAATCGTCCGAATTCCCGATGTCCGCGGTAACGTAATAGAGTCCCTGTGCGAATGAGTTCCAAACCTCTTCTTCGACTTGTTTGGCCTCGGAGAACTCTGCGACTGCCTCTTTCATCTTTTCGCGAAACTCGTCGTCGCCCATTTCGGTTCTCGCCAAACCGACAATCGAGAACTCGGCAGGCAGGAGGCGTTCCTGTACCAGCCGGTAAAGCGCAGGGACCAGCTTTCGCTTAGTCAGATCTCCGGAGGCGCCAAAAATGACGACGGTACAGGGCTCCGCGGTTTGTTCCAGCCGGATGCCCTGGCGCAGTGGATTCTCTAATACAGCGCTCACCGTTTCTCCAGCATCTCTTCCCACTCTGTGTGAACCGGGGCCGCACCGGGCTTGTCGATTCGCTCGTAGGTGTGCGATCCGAAAAAGTCACGTTGCGCTTGAGTTAGATTGAGCGGCAGGTTAGCGGCGCGATACATGTCGAAGTAGTTCAGGCTGCAGGCCATCGCCAGTACAGGAACGCCGTGCTGCATCGCCGTGGTTACCGCGAGTCGCCAGTTTGGCTGTGCTTCTTCGACCCACGCTTTGAAATCGGGATCGAGCAGCAGGTTAGGCAGCTCGAGCCGGCGCTGGTAAGCCTGTTTTATTTTGTCCAGAAACTGGGCGCGAATGATACAGCCGCCCTTCCAGATGCGCGACACTTCGCCAAGGTTTATGTTCCAGTTCCACTTTTCCGAGCCGGCGCGAATCAGGTTCATGCCTTGCGCGTATGAGCAGATTTTCGAAGCGTAAAGTGCGTCATGTATGGCCTCGATCATAGCGCTCTTGTCGCCGGTGTATTGAGCTCGCGGTGGTCCGCTGATTTGTTTGCTGGCCTCGAGACGCTCTTCCTTACGGCCTGAAAGTGTCCGCGTGTCGATGGCCGCGTCGATAGTGGGGACAATCACGCCGAGATTGAGGGCCACCTCACTAGTCCATTTTCCCGTGCCCTTCTGACCGGCCTTGTCGAGAATTAGATCGACCAGCGGCTGGCCCGTTTCCGGGTCTTTGACACGCAGAATATTCGCCGTGATCTCTATCAGAAATGACTCGAGATCGCCGCGGTTCCACTCATCAAAAATGTCCGCCATTTCCGCCGCGCCGAGCCCCAGCACATTCCGCATAATGTCGTAAGCTTCGGCAATGAGCTGCATGTCTCCGTATTCGATCCCGTTATGTACCATCTTGACGAAGTGGCCGGCGCCGCCGGGTCCGATGTAGGTCACGCATGGTCCATCGTCGACCTTGGCGGCAATGGCTTCCCAAATCGGACGGATCTGCTCGTAAGCGTCGCGGTCGCCGCCAGGCATCAGACTTGGGCCCCATAAAGCTCCCTTTTCCCCGCCGGAAACTCCCGAGCCAATAAAGTTAATGCCTTCTGCCTTCAACGCCTTCTCTCGCCGTTCGGTGTCGACGAAATAGGAATTGCCTCCGTCGATGATGATGTCGCCCTGGTCCATAAACGGTTTTATTTGAGCGATGGTCCAGTCCACAGGGTCGCCAGCCTTGACCAGGAGAATCGCTTTGCGGGGCCGCTCTAGCGATCTCACAAATTCTTCGGGTGACTTAGTCGGGATCACCTGTTTGCCACGGGCTCGCGCGACGAAATTATCTACCTTGGCCGGATCGCGATTGAAAACAGCAATGGGAAAGCCGTTTCGCTCGATGTTCATAGCCAGATTCTCGCCCATCACGGCCAGACCGATCATGCCGATCTTGGCAGTCTTTGTACTTTGTTCGGGAGTAGACATTGTTTTTGTCCTTCGGTTCAGAAGTTAAATCAGCGCAAGCCCTTGCAGGCTGCTGAAAACCGCTTTGGAGTTTGGCGGCAAGGCTTTGGGCGACGCCGCTTTGGATTCTTCAGGTCCATTGGGCTCGCCAACAAAAGCGGCGTCGCGCAAAGCCTTGCCCCCGCACTCCAAATTTCCTGTTTTCATATCAGCAGCCTGCCAGTTTTGTTACTTCGTGGTTGCGGTCGAGCGGGGCACGGCCTCCGCGATCAGGTTGCTCAGGCGGCGTAGGCCCGCGGTTGTATCCGCTCCCAGGTCAACGCGGATCGCGCGGCGTCCCCGCGAAGAAAGCGAACGGAAATCACCCAGCGCCTGGGCCTGCTTCAGGATGCTAAATGTATAAGGTTGATTGGGTATCGGTAGATCGGTCGCGTCCGGCGCGGTCACCTGAATAAAGACACCCGTGTCGGGACCGCCCTTGTGAAGCTGTCCAGTAGAGTGCAAAAACCTTGGACCATAACCGGTGGTGGTGGCGCACCGGGTCGCATCGCGCAAATGAGTGCGCATCTGCTGGATTATCGATTCGTTCTCGGGCGTTTCCTCAATGTAGTTTAGCAGCGCAATATAGTCGCCGGCACCGGCACGCGCGAGATGCGCACGCAACGCCTCCAGGACGGAAGAGGAGGGAAGCGCTGCGACTGTTTTTTCGTCAGCATGGACTTTCAGTGTACCGTCGGTGACCAGCAGCGGCTGTTCCTGCAACTTGCCCTCATTGGCAAACTTCTCGAGCAGCTCTTTAGTAGCATCCTTCGACTCTTGCACATTCGGTTGGTCGAAGGGATTGATGCCGAGGCGGTAGCCGGCAAAGGCCGTGGCAATCTCCCATAGAAAAAACTCTTCGCCGAGATCGTAAGTGTCGGTAAGGGTGCGGTAAACGACCGGATGGCCCGCAGCTTCCAGCGCCTTTAGCTTGACGTCGGTTTGACTATCGAGTTTCCCCACTGAGATTGACACGAACAGCCGGTCGTTTCCGTAGACTGAAGGTGACCCCAATGTTTCTCCGGACACGGGCACGATCCCTTTGCCTTCCTTGCCGGTGCTTTCGGCAATTAATTGCTCGACCCAGAGACCAAGAGATGAAATCTTCGGATCGGCGACAATTGTGAGCTTATCGCGCCCGGCACGGGCGCACTCGCCGATAATCGCGCCCAGCCGCGCGCCTGGGTTATCGCCCGCCGGGACGACCGAAGCGCAGGAGTGAACAATTCTTTCCGCGCGATCCAACAGCTTCTTAATATCGAGCCCCATCAACGCGGCTGGCACCATGCCAAAATAGGAGAGTGCCGAGTAGCGCCCGCCGATGTCCGCCGGGTTCAAAAAGATGCGTTTAAACTTATCGTCTGTCGCCATCTGCTCCATCAAAGTTCCCGGATCGGTGATCGCGACGAAGCATTCGCCAGGATTATCCTTACGCTTGCCGACCTGGTCGTACCAGTATTTGTAGAAAACCAGCGGCTCGGTCGTCGTCCCCGATTTCGATGAGATGATGAAAAGGCACTTGGTAATGTCGATCTGATCCGCGATGTCGCAGAAGGCATCCGGATCAGTCGAGTCAAGTACCAGCAGCTTGGGATAGCCTTCCTGGGGGCCAAAGGTCTGACGCAGGACCTCCGGGCAGAGCGAGGAGCCACCCATGCCGCAGAGCATAACGTGCTTGAACTCGCGCACGCCGCGGATGCGATCGGCGAAGGCAATCAGGTCATCTTCAACGCCGATCATCATGTCCGGCACGGTGAGCCAGCCGAGCGCATTCTTAATGATCTTCTGATGCGCCGGGTCTTCTTTCCAAAGTGATACGTCCTTGCGCCAGATGCGGCGAATAACATCGCCTTTGTCGGCTTCCTTGATTGCCGAGCTGACCGCATCGTCATACTTCCCCAACGAAGCCGTTAACCGTTGATGGATCCCGGAAACGAGCGCGTCACGCTTTGCCTCAATAGACTCGACCAGGGTATCGAATGAACCGACAAAAGAGGCGAGCCCATCGGACTGCAGTTTCGCAGTGACTTCCTTCAGATCGATTCCCAATTCGGCCAGTTTCGAGATTGCGTTGCGGCACTCATCAAGCCCCTGTTCAAGTGTGAGAGCCACTTTGCCATGATCGCGGAAGGCCGTGTACGTCGCTGGCGGAACGGTATTAACCGTGTCCGGACCAATCAAGTTGTCCAGGTATAAGACATCGGAATATTTTGGGTTTTTGGTTCCGGTCGAGGCCCATAGTTGTCTTTGCACCTGTGCGCCTTTGGCCTTCAGAGCTGCAAATCCATCACCATGAAAGATCCCTTTGAATCGCTGGTAAGCCAACTTGGCGTTGGCTATCGCCGCCTTCCCGCATAGGTTTTCCAGTTCGGCTTTCTCCGCTGGAGCGCTGTGACGCGCGCGGTATTCCAGATCCGTATCGATCATCGTATCGACTCGCGAGACGAAAAAGCTGGCCACCGAAGCGATGTGATCGACTGGTTTGCCTTCGGCAGCGCGCCGTTCCAGCCCCTTGATAAAAGCGTAGGCCACCTGCTCGTAGTTCTCAATCGAGAAGATCATTGTGACGTTCACGTTAATGCCGCGGTAGATCGCTTCTTCGATTGCGGGTAGTCCTTCCTGCGCAGCCGGGATTTTGATCATTACGTTCTTGCGTCCGAGCGTTTGGAAGAGGCGATCGGCCTCTTCGATTGTGCCCTGGGTGTCATAGGCGAGACGCGGGTTCACTTCCAGACTTATGTACCCATCCACACCATCAGTCTTATCGTAGACAGGTTTCAGGATGTCGGCGGCACGGGCAATGTCATCAATGACCAGGGCTTCGTAGATTTCTTTTACGCTCTTGCCGGCGTTGATCAGGGACTGCATTTGCTCGTCGTAGTCCGTTGAACCAGTGATCGCTTTTTCAAAGATAGTAGGATTTGAGGTTACGCCCCGTAGATCATCTTCGTCGATCTTCTTTTTCAGGTCACCGCTGACAAGCATCGCGCGACGTATGTTGTCGTACCAGATTGACTGGCCCAGTGCCATTACTTCAACAAGCTTGTTGTTCATAAGTTTGCTCCTTTAAGTCTGGAACCAAATAGCGGTGTGCGTAATCACGTCAATTGACTCTCTTGATCTCTCTTTTGGCGGCCGCGACCACAGCGTCAACCGAAAAACCGAACTTTTTCGTCAGCTCTTTCAGCGGGGCGCTGGCTCCGAATGTTCGCATGCCAATAATCGCGTCGGTGCTGCTGGCGTATCGTTGCCAGCCGAATCGTGCGCCTTGCTCGACCGCGACCCGCGCGTTCACCGTCGGTGGGATTACTTTGTCTTTGTAGTCCTGGGATTGGTGTTCGAAAAGCTCCCAGGAGGGAAGGCTAACGACCCGTGCTTTTACGCCCTCGGCCACAAGTTTTTCGTAGGCTCCCACACACAGTGAAACCTCGGAGCCCGCACCGATCAGAATCACGTCGAGCTGCCCGTCAGGTCCCGCGGAATCAGCGAGCACATATCCGCCAAACCTGGTGTTCTCCGCGCCTGCATAAATTGTGCGATCGAGTGTGGGCAGTGCCTGGCGACTCAAGATCAGGCAAACCGGCTCATGTTTCAGCTGCATGATTACGCGCCACGCCTCGGCGACCTCGTTCGCATCGCCCGGGCGCAACACGATCAGATTGGGAATAGCCCGCAAGCTGGCAAGCTGCTCTACCGGCTGATGTGTTGGCCCATCTTCGCCGACGCCGATTGAGTCGTGCGTAAAAATGTGAATGGTGGGAATCTCCATGATCGCGCTCAGCCGGATTGCCCCGCGCGCGTAGTCCGAAAAGATTAAAAAGCCCGATCCGTAGGGACGAACTTTAGAAAGTGAAAGGCCGTTCAGGATTGACGACATCAAGTGCTCGCGCACCCCGAAGTGAAGGTTCCTGCCGGCTGGAGTCTCAGCCAAAAAGTCGCCCGCGCCGTCAAAGGTCAGTCGGGTTTTGGTGGAAGGGGCCAGGTCGGCCGCGCCGCCGATTAGCCAGGGCACGTTCCGGGCTATTGCGTTGAGCACCTTCGCCGAAGCATCACGACCGGCGAGTCCTTTCGCGTCAGCGTCAAACTTGGGAATGTCCTTGTCCCAGCCGTCCGGCAGTTCGCGTTTTTGCATTCGTACGAGTTGATCCGCCAGCTCCGGATACGCCTTTGTGTATTCGGTCAACATTGTGAACCACCCATCGCGGAGGGCTTTGCCACGGGTGCCAATCGTATTCTGAAAGTTCGACAGTACTTCATCGGGCACAAGAAACTTTGCGTCCTCAGGCCAGCCGTAGTTTCGTTTAGTGAGCCTAATTTCTTCTTCGCCGAGCGGTTCGCCGTGGGCAGCGTGCGTATCTTGTTTGTTCGGGGCGCCCCAGGCGATGTGGCTATCCACGATGATTAGCGTCGGACGTTCGACTTCCTTCTGCGCGACCTGGAAGGCGCGCTTTAACATCTCCAGATCATTCGCGTCTCCGACACGAGTGACGTTCCAGCCATATCCGATGAAGCGAGTGGCGACGTCCTCAGTAAAAGCCCACGAAGTGTTGCCTTCGATAGTTATCTTGTTGTTGTCGTAAATCCAGCATAGATTCGAGAGTTTAAGATGCCCGGCTAGCGACGCAGCTTCATGGGAAATGCCCTCCATCATGCAGCCGTCTCCGCACAGCGCGTAGGTGCGATAATCAAACATCTCAAAGCCTGGCCGGTTGAAAGTAGCAGCCTGCCACCGGGCCGCGATCGCCATTCCGACGCTGGTGGCGATCCCCTGCCCCAGCGGACCCGTCGTGGTCTCGACCCCGGAAGTCCAACGGTATTCGGGATGTCCCGGGCAGCGGCTGTCGAGCTGGCGAAAACTCTTGATGTCGTCAAGTGTGACACTGGGCTGGCCGGTCGTCTCATACTGGGCGTTTACAGCTTTAACCCCTGTCAGGTGCAGCAGGCTATAAAGTAACGTCGAAGCATGGCCCATCGATAGCACAAAGCGATCGCGGTTTGGCCAGATTGGATCGGCCGGATCAAAACGAAGAAAATCGTTCCAGAGTGTATAAGCTACTGGAGCCATGGCCATCGGCGTTCCGGGATGACCGGAGTTCGCCGCCTGCACTGCATCCATCGCCAATGTGCGGATGGTGTTGACACTTAAGGAATCAAGTTGGGCGGGCGGCTGTAAAGCGGTCGCTTCCATGGCTGGTCTGGACCTCCTACTGGACAGGTTTGGGACAGGAACGATTGCAAGCAGTGGCTCAGGAGCCAAAAGCTTTTCAAACAGAAGAGCTTACCTTCGGTCCAGGTGAACGCTGTTAATAATGGCTGACTCAGGCCACCCCGCAAGACGGGAAACCGTAGCGGCTAGAGACTGAGGTGACGGCCAGGTGGAACTTACTGGCATTACTTATTACGGGTTCGAGCGTCGCGGATATTAACACATAAATGCGTTTAGAGAGAGCGCGAGCCAAAGTTTGCCGCGGGGCGGAATCCGGATGGAAGAATTGCATAGGAGAAGCCCGCTATCCGACCTGCTTTGCCAACACCTCCCCATTTTCTTAACAGCGGGTCGCGTCGGCGGTTTTTTTCTGTTCAATTCCCTATTCAGTAGATGGTATAAGTACGCGCGTATCTCGCGGAAAGTCTTCATCACGTCCTGAATCGTTCTCTTACTATGTTCCTTTTCGGTGCAAGTTAATTCAACATGTCTCACCAAATCACCAATCACACCAAAATTCTTGACGCGATCCGCAGCGTCAACCTCATCGACGAGTTAGTTGAGAAACGCAACGGCCAATTTACCTACGAACTCGATCTGGAAGTCATCGCTTACGGCCGCAACTATACCGGAAAGAAGGTGGGACCTTATCTCAGTCTCTTAGTCTATGGTCCCGGCGAGGAAATAATTCACGAGGGCCAATGGGGCGGCAACACTTTCTATATTCTGGTTGAAGGCAAACTTGATGTTTACATAAATGACAGCGAGGTCGGCGGCCTTCGAAAAGTAAGTGAGGTTCAACAGGGTCGAAGTTTTGGAGAGATGTCCATCCTTGCCGGATTGCCGCGCAACGCAACTATCGTCGTTCCTCCCGACAGTGAGGCTAAGGTACTCGGAATCGGTCGCCCTGCCCTGAGATTGTTGAGAAAACTGCCGAAGTTTGGGGGAGCGCTTGAAGCCACTTACCGGGAATATGGCTTGGCACGCACGCTGCAAGATCTCTCGCAGGCGAGCGGCGCCTTCAGTAGCGAATTGATGGGGCGATTGGGGCAGATCGGCGCATTCAGAGTCTTTGGCAAGCAGCACATAATCTGTCGCGAAGGCTTGATCCTGGATCGGGTCATTTTCATCAAGCACGGCTGGGTCCGGCGTTCTCAGGGAACAGGCTTAGCTCCTTATACGACCGACATGATGATGGAGGTCGACGAGGATATTAATGTCGACTTTCTAGGCGCCGGCAACTGTCTGGGACTGGAAGGACTGCGCGGAGAGGTGAAATGGAACTACACGGCGACGGTGCTTGCTCGTACAGAAATATTGGAGATACCGGTTGCGGCTCTGCTCGCCGACCCGCAACTCGCCGAGAGCTTTTATCAAAGTTTTTCTAAGTTTTCGGTCGCGGACGACGACGTGCCGCTCGAGGCGGCTTCCGAGAGAGGAATACCCGCCCTCAGTAAGGAGATTGATACTGGAATCATTGACGGCACAAATCTGCTCGTGATGGACATGGATTTGTGTATACGCTGCGGCAATTGCTCACTTGCTTGTCACAAAGTTCATGGGCAATCCCGCCTGTTGAGACGAGGAATTCATATCGCGAGGCCAGTCAGGCCACAGAGTAATTCGATTCAGCACGTGCTCTCACCCGAAGTCTGCCTCCATTGTCAGGATCCCGAATGTCTCACCGGCTGTCCTACTGGCGCGATTGGTCGTCTCCCCGGCGGGCAGATCGACATAGAACCCAAAACCTGCATCGGGTGTGGCGATTGCGCCACGCAGTGCCCGTACAACGCAATATCCATGGTACCGCGCAAACCGGCCGCACCCCACTCGCAGTCGTTTGGGACGAGGATTAGACAGTGGTTTTCGCTGGCGACGCCCACACTTCCCGCCGCCGTCACAGATACAGAAGATCTGCTCGCGGTGAAGTGTAATCTCTGCAACAACACCCCGCTCAATCCGGAAGGGACTAAGCATCAGGCCTACTCATGCCAGGAGAATTGTCCGACGGGCGCGCTAGTTCGCGTTAATCCGAAGGAATATTTTGCCGAAGCCAGGAACGCGGTTGGGTTCATCTATCAAGACCAGACGCATGCAATCGGCAGAAACATCCATAAGAGCGACCCACTCGCGAAGCTTTGCCACATTGTCGGAGTTCTGGGAATACTCTTGCTAACGATTGGTACTGTCTGGGCAGCGCGAAAATATACACTTGATGGTCGACTTGGTGACACCTGGCTGACTGTTCGCTGGATTACCGGAATTGTTGGCCTGGTGGGCATCGCGGCTGTGATGACGTACCCCGGTCGTAAACAGGTGTTCCGGCGCCGGGCTGGTCCACTTCGGTACTGGTTGCTGGCCCATGTCTATCTCGGGGTCATCGCCGGGATCCTGCTGCTCTTGCACGGAGGGCGCAGCTCGGGAGGCTTACTTACTTCTATGTTGATGGTGTCTTTCGATCTGGTGATCCTGTCAGGCCTGTTTGGTATTGCCTGCTACCTCGTCGTGCCTCGTATCATGACCAGCATCGAAGGGGATCCGTTGTTATTTGAAGACCTGACGACGCGTCGCGAAGAATTGCGGCAGACCCTGGCGGAGATCGACACCAGCGACAATCAACTGCGCCGGTTAATCGAAGGGAAGGTGCGACGGCGGTTTCTCTCTTTCTCATACCTGCTGCGGCAGTATGTGCGTCGCGAACCCCTATCGGCGCTGCTGGCCGAGGCTCGCGAGGAATTTGAAATTGAATCAGCTAACCTGAGTGATTCTGATGCTCGTCGTGAGTTGATTAACGCCGTGGAAACGAGCGCCACATTGCGCCGCGTTGATGCGCTAATTTACCTGCATCAATTGCTCAAACTGTGGCTCGCACCTCATGTGGTTACCTCAGCAGTGATGTTGGTATTGCTGGTCGTGCACATCATACAGGTCGTGTTCTTCGTCGCTCGCTAACACAAATGGCGCAGCTCAGCACTTTTATTATCGTTCGTGAGGATCGGGGGCTCGATCCGACAACTTTGCTTGCGGAAGCATTGAAGATCGGGCGCGCACCCGGCCGTGATCTGTCCTTGAATCACCCGGACGTTTCGCGTTTGCATGCCGGTATCAAAGAGATCGATGGACGCTTTTATCTCGTCAATCTCAGTTCATCGAACTCGACAACGCTCAATGGCAGATTGGTTGTCCGGGAAGAGGCGATAGTGCTGGCCAGCGGCGACGAGATCCGAATCGGCCCGTTTTTCCTGCGCACGGAACGGAAGGATGACGCTTTAGAAATCGTCGTCACCTTGCAATTCGGCCTGCGCATCGGGGAGGCCGAAGCACGAGCACAGACGCCGGTTACGCAGGACCTGGGAGAAATGGCAGCCGCGCCAACAGCCGTGGCTCAGGCTCTCGATCTCTTCTGGGGCAAACGTACGCGAGAGAAAGCCGGGCGGAGATCCCCGCTGCATCCGCGACGGCCGCCGCGACTGGGAAAGGCCCGCTTTAACTGGACACCGACACGAGACCTGGTGCGTCCCTGGCCGTTTTCAGTTTTCCTCTGGTCAGCATTAGTGGTGGGAGTTTTATCGATCGCGGCGGCTTACTGGTATACGTCTGCCTATGCTCCCGAGCCCATCTCAGATGCACACAGCCGCACGAGTCTGGCAATGATGCCGGCGGTGGCTAAACAAGCAAACGCTGGATCATGCACTACTTGCCATTCCCTCAGCGCTGGGATGGAAGGACGTTGCGCGTCTTGCCACACAACCGAAGCCTTCACCGCCACCGTCACCAAATCGCACTCCGATGCAGGGATCGGATGTTTGGACTGTCACGCGGAACATAAAGGGACAGCATTCTCTGCGACCCGCGGGGCGTTGAATTCCTGCACTAAGTGTCACAACGACAAAAACAAAAAGACTTATAATGGCCGGACGGTGGGCACGCCCCACGGAGGCACGTTGGGCTATCCGGTGGTCGGCGGCGAGTGGAAGTGGAAAGGCCTGGACCCATTCGAACTGGCGGAAAGACCCGAGATCGCTGCCCTGCGCCTGCCAGCCGATAGCGAGCAGGTTTGGCGCAGCAAACAATTTCACGCGCTCCACCTTTACCGTGTGCGAGCTGCGCGCGGGGTAACAGGAGTCACGGGCGCAGGTCCAAATTCGCCCAAGGTGCTCTCCTGCTCGAGCTGCCACCGCTCTTTCGACCCGCCCGATCGAGAGTATCCGCGTCAGACGTGTATTTCCTGCCACAGTGGTGCAGCCGACTCGTCAGAAAGTGGAACAATTGCGGTCGGGGCGCCGGATTGCGTTTCGTGCCATGTACAACACGTCCTGGATAAGCGGCGCCGAAATCCGGACCTGCTGCCTCCAACAGTACCGTCAGCCGCAGAGGGAAAGTAGGTTGGAGATTGACCGGACGGGACTATCATGAGCTGTCCATCGAAACGACGACTTTCCGGGGCCAACTCCGCAAGAGCAATCCTGTAAATTCTGTGAATCCTGTCTAACCTTCTCCGGAGTTAAATAGACAGGATTACAAAATTAATAAGATGAACGACTAAAAAAGAGGGGCCGAAGGGCGCTAAGAAATGAAAAAGTCGCAACTTCTGATCATCCTCACATTGCTAATGATGCTTCTGGCGATCAATCTGATTTCCGAAGATCAAAGCAAAAGTTATTTTGGTGGTCTGCCCTGGTACGGCTGGGCCGGCGTTAGCGTTTTTCTGGCGATCGCAGGCTTCTGGTTTGCGATCCGCGATGCGGAGCGCGCTCGCCGCCTGCTGGAAGAGCCGGTGACGCCAGCCCAGGCCCCCAGTGACCAGGTGTCCGTGATCACAAAGGAAGATCTCGAACGGCTCGCGCCAGACGCCCCCGATTACCCTCACCCGGTGATTTTTCCGGAACGCTGCATCGGCTGTCATGCGTGTGTCGACGCCTGCCCTCACGACGTTCTGGCAATCGTCAATGGGATCGCGTCGCCCGTAGCCCGCGATCAGTGTATGGAAGACACCTCCTGTCAGGTGGAGTGTCCGGTTAGTCCCAAAGCCTGCATCGTCATCAACACAACCAAGAAAATTAAGCCCCGTCCGGTACCCGTGCGCGATCCTTCGTTTATGACAAATGTCCCGGGCTGTTACATCATTGGCGACGTGTCAGGAACGCCGCTTATAAAAAACGCAGCCAACGAAGGTGCCGACGTGATCAAACACATCGCGCGTGAGCTCAACAACGGCGCGGGCGCCGAGCCAAAGGCCGAAGTTGACGTGGTAATTGTCGGCATCGGGCCGGCCGGTCTCTCCGCTGCCATCGCCGCCCAACAATTCAAGCTCAGATACGTTGGGCTCGAGCAGGACAGGGTTCTCGCGACCATTGACGCTTATCCAAAGGGTAAATACGTCTTCTTCAAGCCTGAGACCATGGATTCGCGCAGCCCCATCGCAGTTGAGGGAGCCGGCGAGCAGCGGGAAAAAATTCTCGAGTCGTGGACCGGGACAATGAAGAGTAACGGCGTCTTAATCAACGAAGGAGAGAGCTGTAAATCAGTCAAGAAGGCCGAGGACGGCGATTACTTTGTGGTTCAGACTGAGAAAGGTGTTGAACGAGAGAAGGTGGGCTATCGAGCCCGACGGATCGTGCTGGCGCTAGGCAACCGGGGTACGCCGATGAAGTTGAAAGTGCCGGGCGAGGAGTTGAAGATCACGCGCGACGAACGCACGGAAGACAAGGTTAAATACAAACTGACTGATCCGGCAGTCTACAAGCGAAAACGCATTGTCGTCGTGGGCGCGGGAAACTCCGCTATTGAAGCCGCGGTCGATCTCGTGGCCCGGCGCAATGGGGATCAGATCACTTTTCGGAATGAGGATGAGATCAACGATGTCACTCTGGTCATACGGAGCGACATGAAAAATGATTTAAAGTTTATTAACAAACTCCAGGTCTACCAGTGCATCGATGAAAGCAAAATCAAGGCCTACTTTGGGACTGGGATCAAAGAGATACGTGACGCCGAGGTCGTGTTAATGAACGCGCGGACAAGCGAAGAAAAGATCACCATACCCAACGATTACATCTTCGCCATGATCGGCGGTGATCGCCCCACCAGGTTTCTGGAATCGATTGGGATCAAGATCGCCTGAGTATCTAACCCCCCTGTCGGAAAGTCTGGCCAGTATGACACCGGCGGCAGTCTTTGAAAGCCAGATCCCCGCCAAACGAGCGCCTTCCGTTATGACAGGTGAGGCAGTTCATACGGCCCAGGGGAAAGTGTTCGGCGGTTGCGGGGGAGCTCACCTGACGCGATTGAGGCGCGCCGGCTATCAATGAATGGCAGTCGGCACAAGCGAGACGCTGGCGTGCACCGTGTTTGGCGTGACTGAAAGCAAAGCGAAACGCTCGGGAGTTAGTCGATGTCCGGACGAAGCGTTTCTGTTCGTGACAGACACCGCACGACGCCATTTCTATTCCGGCGTTCGTTTTGCTGCTCGGGGTGTGACAGGTGTAACAACCGTTGTGCGCGTTCAGCCCAACCGGGATGGAGAAAGCCGCGCCGCGCAAGAGTGGTCTGTTGTGACAGCCGTTGCAGCCATTGGGCGGACGCGCAGCTCCGGTATTGTGTTGTGCGTGGTCAAACTTGACATTGAAGCTCTCATTGAACCGCGAAGGGAAACCCTTAAGCGGCGGATTAGAGCTCTGTACATTCGCATGACAGATCTGGCACATAGGAATGGCCGGAGTGACGAACTGGGTCAGATGACAGTTAGTGCAGGCTTTGTGACCGGGAAATTTTGGTGTGGCTGAATTGTCGCCACGTTCATGGCATGAAGTGCAAGCCAGGGACGCGTGCCGTTGGGTGCTGTGGATGAATTTCGAATAGTCGAGCTCCGGGCCCTGGGCGGCAAGGTTGGCGGTGGTACCCGCTAAAGTCAATCTGGACTCTCCCTGCAGTATCGAGGTGGAGTCTCCGTTCATCCCTCGAATAGAGAAAACAGAGGCAACCGCGAACACGCTCAGAACTACGAGTCGCCGTCTTAGACTGCTTTTTCCCCCAGACTCTTTCATTTTATTGCGCCGCGCTTAATCGGCTCTCGCTCGGCTATCAAATAGTGGCTCGCGGGCGGGTCAAGTCGACCAACATCGGAAGTGTGACAGTAGATGCAAACGAACCCGGGGTTTTTGTCCACCGATTGTAGTTCCTTAGCCACGTCGAGACGCAACCCATCTTTGTTATGACATTCAGTGCACGAAGTAATTGGCACATCGGGCTTTAGACCTCGCAGGCTGGATTCCTTGGTTATGTTGATGTGACACGCCGTGCACTCGGCGACGTGCTGCTCGCGCCCATGTCTAAACTTCATTGAGATTCTCGTCGGAGAGGGAATCGCGCGGTAGGGATTGGCTGGTTTATGGCAACCCCCACAGTCGTGGCTTACTGGTGGTTGCGCCTTCCAATGGCAATTGAAGCAAGCGGTGTGACTTGTCGGGACCGCTTTGAAAGTGGCGGCGTCGGGCGCGAAGGAATCAATCCACCCACCGGCAGGCGCAATTGGATTACTGGCGCCGCTGCCATGACAAATCGTGCAGTTGTTGTAGGTCCTGGGCTTTACATCCTGGGCGACGGACTTCCACGCGACCGGGGATGGTACTTCGGCCAGGACATTCGATTGGACACGCCTCACAAACCCGCCGGGGACTCCATCGCTGAACTTGAACGACGCCGCGCGAAATTCAACCTGCCTCCAGGGTTCAACCGGCTTCCGAGTCCTGGCAATCACGTCCTGATGTTTATCGTGTGGAAACTCTATTGAAAACTGGCGCATCGCCGCCGGGTCGCGAAAAGTGAACCGAGCGTCATCCCGTGGGGAGACTTTACTGTGGCAGACCGTGCAAATGGGCGGACGTGCGCCCCGGAAAAATTGTCGCCGGTGACACGCGACACAAGCGTCATGGTCTGGATAATCAGCTACGTCGGGAAAGTCTCCTGCCTTCTGCCAATTCCTGGTTGGCACTTTGTGGCAAGTATTGCAGGAACCTTTGTGCTTATCTGTAGAGTGGGAAAACTTTGAATAGTCGATGGCCGGTCGTGTTACCCGTCTCGGTTGGCGCCGCGTTGTCCTGCGCTGGGCCAGCGTCAGGTCAGGAAAGCAAACCAGAGATAGCACAAAAAGAAAGGCTGCTAAGCCTGCAGCTAGAGCTGACAAGTTACCGCGACCTTGGCGACGCCGCGGAGTCATTACTGCGAGATTAGAGCGGCCATTTGTCATCGAAATTTTCCCCGTAGGGGTGAGATGTCTATAGCACCGGGCGCCCAACCCTCCTCCGGAGCCGTTCGGTGGGGCGGAACTCAAGTTGGCAGGTACTTATCCAGTATCATTCCGCCCCTCCGAACGGCGAAGGGATAATTTGTGTCCCGATCTATAAACATCGCACTCCTACGGAGTAAAGACCTGGTTTCAACAACCGCTACCACCCGCGGTGGGCTGCTGCGTCACAAGCCGGCAGAGGTTTTTCGACGCCGACACACTTCACGGTCCTTTCCTTAGTATTGGAAACTAAGTAAGGTCTCTCAGACGCCAGGTCGCCGGGCTTAACCTGAATCTCGCAGTTCCAGGCGATGGTGGTGGCGCCGGTTTCGCCCGGGACCAGATTTGAAACGACGTAGGTTCCAATCGGTAATTCAGTGAAGTATGCTGTGCCCTTGGTATCCGTCATCACGGACAGGACCGGTGCTTGCGAGATTTCTTCTGCGCGTTTTAGCAGCCCGCGCAATTCTTCCTGTCGCTTTTTATAAAAGCCGTCCCTGATGTTCTCGGGCAGATTTACGGTCAGCCACTTGCGAGCCAGGTCTCGACTGAGGAACTCTTTTTCGCCCACCGCGACGGCCAGGCTAAATTCGGGTACTGCCTCGGCGCCGTCTGTATCTTCTGGTTCTATCTCCCGGCAATAGACCGATTCGCAGTCGCTTTCCTTCAACCATTTGATTAGCGCTTCGCTGGCTCCGAGACGGCGATAGTAGCAGTCGCGTGAGGTTGCGGTGCGTTGCTCAATCGCGTCGATCAAGGGCTTGTTCTGTGCCAGCGTTCCTTTAATTAGAAAGAAGCGTTTGCGAGAAAGGCCTACGGTCTTATCACCCACCTTCACTCTCACCCTCAATCTGACTACGCCGGTTGCCTGCGCAGGCGGCAAGGTCGGGGTTTGAGCTGCACAGATCACCGCCAGCAGCAGGACGGTGACGAGGATCAATCCCCGCTGTGGCTTAGTGAGGGCGAAGAGTCGTTGAATTGAAGCCATTTAAACAGCCTGCTTGTGTCTGTCTTGACATCAGAGGTTAGGACTTCTTGGGAACTTCACGAAGGGCAAACGCACACCTCGCACGAAGACCTGATCTGACCTGATTGCCGGTGCCGGAGAGTATCCATTAGCTCCTCCGGCCGCGATAAGATCATCCTGGTCAACTCCATCGCCACTGATTCCAATCGCTCCGACCAATACGCCGTTCTTGTATAGCGGTATGCTGCCGGGAAAGATCTGAACTCCGTTTGGCAGACTCGGAATCGTGGTACACGGAACGGTCGCGCCAACAATCGCCGCCTGGAGATTGGTTTTAATCAAATCCAGCTGGAACCCGACATTGAAGACACTCCATTGGGTAATCTCAGTACTAAACGGGCCCGCAGCTGTGCCGTTGATTCCGTCTGGAAAAAACGGGCGGTGCAAAAAGCCTCCCGCGCGATCGCTAAATGCAATTGCGCCGTCAAGTCTTAGGCCGTCGGCGGCCGCCCTGTCCACATACGAACCAAGCCCGGCGCCCCGTAGCAACGTGGCAGCGTTTGCCCCTGAATAGAAGGCCGCAGTTCTGGCTTTCTGCACGGAAACATCAAAACCAAAAACGGGAGCGTCCTGCTGCCGGAAGAGACCGAGTACGCGTCCCTCGGTGTCTACCACGGCGATGCTGACGCGCGCATTGCTACCCAACGGCTGGCGTATCGCTGCGCGAGTGATATTCGCCTGCTGCGCAGCGTGGGAAATAATCACGTTGACATCCGCGGCAGTAAGCGAATTTGCTCCTCCCGAAGGACTGGAGATGAAAGGGAAGAAGCGCGGGTCTGCTTCGCCCACAATTCCGCCCACCGTGGCGGCCAGAAACGCCGAGGGTTGAGCCCCGCGGATAGGGAAGCGAGAATCAACTGCCCCCGGCAGGCTGGCAAAAGGAATTGTGGCAGGGCGCAGTACTTCGGTTGCATTAATGAAAGGAAGCCGCACACCGTCAACCAGGATGTTGTCGCCGCGAATCAGCGGCGGGGTTTCAAATCCTCTTACTGCCGAAAGGGCAATCACCTCCTCAAAGGGAAGGTCAAAGTCCGCCGGGTCGCGGTCTATCCCATAAACACCATCGCCTTCGATTCCCACTCCACCCTGCGAAATACCATTCTTGTAGATAGGCATGCTGCCAGGATCAGCACTGAGGCCCAGCGGAAGTCCCGGTATCTTGATGTCCGAGCAGGGAAGTGAGGAGTACTGAACGCCGTAAAGAGGCCCACTGGGGCGGAAGTTCACAGCCGGCGGTAAATGGTCCTGAATAATGAAGCCCGCAGTCCGCGAAGTGAAAGCATTGCCCATGGTGCTAAACAGCGAGGCAGTGCCGGCTTTTGAAATTGCTCCAAAGCGAGACGCTAAACGCGTCCCTTCTAGTCCGACCGGAACTAATCCAGTGACTGGATCTGGAGTTTGCAACGGACCGCCGCCGCGAATCTGCATCATGGTGGGAGCGTCCGTCATGCTAAATAACCCCAGAACATTTCCTTCGCGATCGGTGACGGCCACTGTAACCCGTCTGTTCAGCGCCACGGCTGCGGATACAGCCTGCGCGATTATTGTGCGCACTTCGTCGGGAGTGAGCGTGCCGGCAGTCATCGGGTTGATATCCAGCTCATCACTGACCGGCCCCGGTGTTGGTACGGCCCCCGGATCGTCGGGTGGCCCACCGCCGACATGCCCGACACCTACGCGCACCCGATTGCTGGCTGCGCCCCGGTAATAAATCCTCACCAGGACGTCCCCGAGATCGCCCATGTTCTCATTGAGCTTGACTATTACAGCGGTGGCCCAACTCTGATTGGGAACAGGTCCCACATGCTCGACAGTCAGCGGATAAATGTTGTGTGAGGCATCTTCTGCATCTGCAGTGACCGCATTGCTTCCCTCATTGGGCGCGAGTTGTAGGTTGCCGGCGAAGAGCGTGATCCTCGTTTTGTTGTCCGCTCCAAAAGAAATCCTGGCCACTGCCGAAAAAGGCTCACGCGTTTTTGTTACGGATTCGACGGCAATCGCTCGAGTCGACTGGGGCTCGCTAAACAACACCGGTCGCGCGGTTTGGGCTGAGGTCTGCGGGAACCGAAGACCAGCCGCAAGCGCCAGCATCAGCAGAGCACTCAGCGCCAGAAGGTAAGACCAGCGAGAAAGGATTCGGCTATCCATTATTAGTCACCAACGAGGTTGTTAAGGATGCAATATCAAACTTGGCCGCTCAATTTATCACTAAAGCTCGTCCAGTCAAGATGATTCTGTGACTTTCCGGCCTTCGACGACGCGGGATAACGAATCCCAGGTCTCGCTCTGATAGCATTCGCGGATGAGAACCGTTCAGGTCCGGTGCGGAAATACAAACGCGCGGGTCGAAAAAGTTTGTCGTGAGATCAGTTGGTTTGTCCCCGTTAGGGGTAAGATGTTTATAGCACCGGACCCAACTCAACGACTCTCCTTTCTGAGGAGCGGAATGTAGCTTGAAGAGTGTATGTCTGGATGCCTTCCGCTCCTCCGACGGGTTTATGAGAGCCGGCCGTTTTCGGTCTATAGTCATCTTATTCCTATGGAGTGAAAGCCTTCAAAATCATTTCCGGCAGGCTCGATATTGAGCTGGCGCTGAAACGAGTGAAGAAAAATCACTTGACTCTTTTGAGTGCCCTACACTATGTTCGCGTCACAGATTCATACTGTTCGGGCTCCGAAAACCAGAAATACTTCTTACACGTAAATTAAGGGACGGGTTATGAGTAGCTCTATTGCCACAGCGATCGCACGCATCATGAGTTGCATCATTCTGTTGGCGTGTCTCCCCGCAACGTCAAATACAGCTTTAGCCCGAATAGTGCTCAAACGGCAAGCCTTAAAGCCAGTAAAGCCCAACACACCGACACCAACCGGCTCAGAGGCGGCCCGAATAATCGGCAAGATTGCCTTCGTCAGCGATCGCGATGGCAACTCTGAGATCTACACGATGGACACGGACGGCGGCGGTCAGACCCGGTTGACTGAGAATGACGGCGAAGACTTCAGCCCTGCCTGGTCGCCGGATGGCCAAAGAATAGCGTTTGTCAGCGATCGTGATGGCAATGCGGAGGTTTACGTCATGAACGCGGACGGAAGCGGTCAGACGAGGCTAACCAACAACACTGCCGGGGATTTGGCTCCCGGCTGGACGCGTGACGGGTCGCAGATTGGATTTGTGACGAACCGTGATGGCAACGATGAGATCTATTTAATGAATGCTGACGGCAGCAATCAGACAAACCTTACTAATAACCCGGCCGATGATGCTTCTTTCTCCTTCTCACCTGACGGGCTGGCGATCGCTTTTTCCAGTACGCGGGAAGATAGTCAGTATGAGATATACACAATGGGCTCGAGCGGCGGAGTCGCGACGCGGCTGACTACATCTGAGGGAGATGACATAAATCCGTCCTGGTCTTCGCAACGTATAGCTTTCCAGAGCAATCGCGACGGCAATGACGAACTTTACTCAATAAACGCCAATGGTCAGAATCAAGTCCGACTAACTAACGGTGATGAATTTGATATTGATCCCTCGCAGCTTTTAGACGGGTCAAAAATCTCATTTTCGACCAGTCGTGACGATAACCTGGAAATCTATCTGATGAACGGGGACGGAACTGGGCTAGTCAGGTTGACAACGAATAGCGCTGCCGACCTGCAGCCTGCTCTGCAGCCGCAGGGCGTGATTCCCCCGCCGCCGGCAGCGGGCGCCGCTACTTTGCAGTTCAGCAGCATTGACTACAGCGTTAGCGAGGGAAGTTCATTCGGTACTCTCACGGTACTGCGCACGGGCGACACCGGCGCCGTCTTAACCGTCGATTTCGCTACCGTCAACGGGACCGCCACGGACCGAGCAGATTACGCGGCTCACTTCGGTACGCTCCTATTTAACCCTGGAGAAACAAGTAAAACCTTCATAGTGTTCATCACAGATGACGTATTTGTGGAAGGCGATCAGACGCTAACCGTGACTTTAAGTAATCCGTCAGGCGCCGTGCTGGGCGGTCTTAATACCGCGACGCTGACCATTCTGGACAACGACACGGTTCAACTGAATCTCAACCCGGTCGACACCGCACGGTTCTTCGTTACCCAACACTACATCGATTTCCTGAACCGGGCGCCGGATCAGGGTGGCCTGGATTTCTGGACCAACCAGATCACCAGCTGCGGCGCCAATCTGTCGTGTTTGGAACTGCGGCGCATCAACGTCTCAGCCGCGTTCTTCCTATCGATAGAGTTCCAGGAAACCGGTTATTTGGTCTACCGGACTTACAAAGCTGCACATGGCGATCTGCCGGGTGCTCCCGTACCTCTACGGCTTAGGGAGTTTTTGGTTGACACACAGCAGATAGGAAAAGGTGTGATTGTGGGACAGGCGGGCTGGGAGCAGGTGTTAGAGGACAATAAGCGTAATTTCATCCTGGACTTCGTCATGCGTTCGCGTTTCACTACCGCCTATCCGGAGACGCTGACGCCTGCGGCCTTCGTTGACGCCCTCTACGCCAAAGCCGGGGTCACACCTAACGCCGCGGAGCGTCAGGCGGCGATCGATGAGTTTGGTTCCGCAACCAACACGGCAGATGCAGCAGCCAGGGCGCGCGTGCTGCGGCGTGTTGCCGAGAACTCTGCCCTCGCACGTCAGGAGTTTAATAAAGCGTTCGTATTGATGCAGTACTTCGGCTATCTACGGCGCAATCCAAACGATGCGCCGGACAATAACTTCGATGGTTATAACTTCTGGCTGGCCAAGCTCAACCAGTTCAACGGTAACTTCATTCAAGCTGAAATGGTGAAGGCTTTCATGAACTCGACCGAATACCGGCTTCGCTTTGGGCCGGCAGGGTAAGATTTTGAGAGGAGGGAAGATGCGTTTCGTAGGAACAGACGGTCCGGTTATTGGTGTGGTGATGTTGCTGGTGATCGCCGTCCTTTTGGCCCCTGCGATAAGGCTTGAGGCCGCCGATCATGGGGATGCGCCTCTAACGGCTCACGATCTTGGGGCCGATCTTAACGACGCCTACATGTTCCTCGATCCAAACGACAATACACGGGTGATTATGATCATGACCGTTCATGGGTTCATTGTGCCCGGTGAGAACGCAAATTTCGGGATCTTTGATCCGGCACTTCGTTATCGTTTTGAGATCGAGACCACCGGCGACGCCAAGCCCGACAAATTCATTGACGTCCGCTTCTCGCCGCGTGTGGCAAACGCCGCAGGAGTACCGCTGGCACAAACCGCTACGATCAACTTGCCCAATGGCCGAACTTTTACTGCGCCCTCTACTAACTCCAACAACGCCGCCGACGTCGCCCCTACGCCCGTGCTGACGACGGATTCTCAGACTGGCGTTATCTTTTTCGCCGGGCTCACGGACGACCCGTTCTTTTTCGACATTCCCGCATTTGCTCGTTTCAACGGATCGATCCGAGCTGGCGCTCCGAATCCAGGTGTATTCAGTCGCGGCCGCGACACCTTCGCCGGCTACAACACGCTAGCGATCGCGCTTAGCATACCCCTCTCTTTCATCCGCGGTCCCGGCAATGAACTTGGATTAGCTTGCGATACGCAACGAAGGAGCCCTCAGTTCTATAACTCACGAACTGGAGAAATCGCGGGCGCTGGAAGGTGGGTGAACGTCGATCGCGAAGGCGTACCGGCCGTGAACGTGGCCCTCGTGCCATTCAATCTCAAAAACACTTACAACGCGGCCACTTCGGTTGACGACGCTAACGGCAGGTTTGCCCCTGGCATCGTTGATATCCTGCAGAACTTCTACCGTACCGATGCTACCAGTATCGCCATCCTGGCGAGTGTTGCCGTAACCAGGGGGGACATTCTGCGACTCGATCTTACCGTTCCAAACACAGGCACCAATCCCCAAGCCTCGTTTCCGAATGGTAGAAGATTGACCGATGATGTGATTGACATCCTTATGACTCTAATCAATAACAGGCAGCCCCTGGGCGACAATGTAAACGGCAACGACGTGCCGTTCAGGACCGTTTTCCCGTTCCTGGCGCCATCACATCAGCCGCGGGCGCCCGGTAACATTGACGATAGTACCCGCAACTGAGAATGAGGCTACTCTGACCACACTGAGGCTCAGCAGGTAGTCCAGGAATTACGCCAAAGGCGTTGGCTAGTTTCAGCCCAAGAGTTGCTGCAACCCTGGGATCTACGTACCAAAGGTTCATAAGGCTGAAAGCGTTGGCGAATGCTTGCGTAGGCGACTTCGCGAACTCTTTCAGGGTTGGAGTATGGCTTGGAACTTGAATCCCAGGGTTGCTGCAACCCTGGGCTGAAATTAGCCAACGCTTTCAGCGTACCCATACCACTTCAGACTGGTAACTGGCGATCGCTTAGCTGATGCAACGATTCACCCCAACCCCCGCGTTGCGGCCCGCTCTGCTGCTTCTGGCTCTTGTCATAATGGCGGGAGGAGACGCTTTTGGTCAGGACCAGGGGCGAATCTCCGGTGTGGTCCGCAATGCCGCGGGCGCTAACGTACCGGGAGTAACTATTGTCTTCACAAACCAGGTTAACAGCGATTCCCGCAGAGCACTCACGGGCCCTGATGGCTCGTTTTCGATTCAATTACCCGCCGGCGCCTATCGAGTAACCATCGAGCGACCTCACCTGGCGAAGTTTGATAAGGACAAGAACTACGGAACCTTCGCCTCTGTACGTGGCGACGCCCTTGAGAATCTGATTATCCAGGGAGGGCAACAAGATCCGCTTGATCTTGTAGTCGAAGAAGCCAAGCCCGAACCGGTTCCCGCAACCACACCGGACAAACCTACTGGGTATACCGGTGACGAGAGTGTCAGGTCCGCGCCACAAACAACAGCAGAACGGCGAGAAGCTCGTGATCGCTGGCGCATCGGATTTCCCGAATACGATCGCTATGGCGATCGTGGAGCTCGAGGACGCGATATTCCTTTCCGTAAGGGCCGCTGGTGGGATCCTTACAACCAGAGCGTTCTCAAAGGCGACTACCCGATCATAGGTAACAAGATTTTTATGATTCTCTCAGGGGCCAGCACAACCGGTCTGGAACTCCGCCGGGTGCCGACTGATTCGAATGTCAGCACCGACGAGCCCATCAGCGCCGAGTTCTTTGGCCAGCCGGAACAGCTTGCGGTCTTCGAAACCCTCCAGCTTTCCTTTGAGCTCTTTCATGGCGACTCCGTTTTTAAACCAAGAGACTGGGCCATTAAGATTTCGCCGACCTTCAGTATTCCTAATTACCTCAACGCGCGCGAGAATGGCGTGGTTAACATCGACGTCAGGCGGGGAACCAATCGCACCGACTCGCATATCTCATTGGAAGAGGCCTTCGCGGAAGTGAAACTAACGGACACGAATGAGAACTACGACTTCATCTCGGTGCGCGCCGGCATTCAGCCCTTTGTTTCCGATTTTCGCGGCTTTATCTTCACCGATAACAATCTAGGGGCGCGCATCTTCGGCGCGTTTGATAACAACCGCTATCAATTCAACGGTATGTACCTCTCGATGCTCGAGAAGGACACCAATAGCGGTTTGAATCGCTTCGACACGCGGCATCAAAACGTTTACATCGCCAATCTCTTTCGTCAGGATTTCATTACCAGGGGTTACACCATCCAGGCCAACCTCCACTTCAACGACGATCGCAGCAGCATCCAGTTTGATCGCAACGGCTTTCTGGTGCGACCATCGTTAATCGGTGATGTCCGCCCCCACTCACTTAAGGTCGGCTACATTGGCGTGAATGGTGACGGCCATTTGGGCCGAATTAATCTGACAAACTCTTACTATTACGCCTTCGGCCGCGACAGTCGGAACCCGATTGCCGGACGCCCTGTGCGCGTTAAATCTCACATGGCCGCCGTCGAGGCTTCTATTGACTATGATTACCTGCGATTCCGTGGATCAGCTTTCTGGGCGCAAGGTGACAGCAACCCCACCGACGAAAAGGGCACGGGCTTTGACGCGATCATCGACGACCCAAACTTTGTCGGTGGTCAATTCTCTTTCTGGAACCGCAGCGGCATTCGCCTGACGCAAACAGGGGTGGGACTGGTTCAGCCAAATAGTCTCTTACCGAGCCTGCGCAGCAGCAAAACTCAAGGACAATCAAACTTCGTCAATCCGGGAATCTTTATTTATAACGCAGGCGTTGACGTAGAGGTGACGCAGCGAATCAAAGCGATATTCAACGTCAACTATCTTCGTTTTCATCGCACTGAGCCGCTGGAGTACCTCCTGTTTCAAAATCGTATCCGGCACGACATCGGGTTCGACTACAGTGTTGGTGTGGCTTACAGACCGTTCTTGATCAATAACGTGCAGTTCGCATTCGGCGCCTCGACCCTACAGACGGGCCGGGGTTTTCGAGACATTTTCACGGATCGCTCGCGTAATTGTCCGCCCAACGTGGGAGACTTCTGCGAGCCGGACGTGATTAGTCCGCGCAAGCCGCTTTATTCGCTGTTTGCGCAGTTGAAATTGATTTTCTGAGATATGTTCCCAGCAGGGGACTATTCGTGTTACTTCGGGGAGTTCGTGGATCGCCTTTTCGCGAGACAAAAACACGATCCACGAAATGACACGAAGTAACACGAAAAAGCTTTGGTGTCGTTTCGTGTGATTTCGTGGATCGCCTTTTTCGGCGATGGCAAAGACTCGATCCAGGAAATTAACATGACGCGCACGAAAGCCGATCCATTAACTATTGAGAGCAGCTGCAATACCAGAGCGAGGAGTCACAGAAACGTGACCTCCTAAGTTTGACCGATTTCAAATTATGCGAAGAAGCGGAAAACAGTTTGGATTGCTGGTGGCGATAATCGCTCTTAGCATCTTCGCCTCTATGTTGGTGTGGAGTTCACAGTCGTCGGCCTCCGAGGCGGCATCGAGCTGGCTGCGGTCCAACGAGTCAGTACCACCACGCGGTAGCGGGTCGGTGCCTCGGTCCGAGATCAATCGTCGCTTAACCCACCCGCTACCGCGCCGTGGTTCTGATCTCGTCAATCTCACACCTGAGACCAGCCCCGCGGTTAGTGCGCAGGAAGTTTCACAAACCCCCGCAGCTCCTCAGGTTGAAGGCTGTATCAGTTGCCATGGTCAGATCGAGCCGATGCACAAATACGGCACCACCGAGACGCTGGAAAAACTTAAGGACGGCAAAGACGCAATCGGTCTCACCTGCACCGCTTGTCACGGCGGCAATCCGATACCGCGAAAGACAAGCGAAGATCAAAAAGATATAGAACGAATCAAAAACCAGGCCCACGTACGTCCACGGTTCCCCAGTGAGTGGAAGCGAGATGGGAAATACACCGGCGCAAACCCGGAGCGCAGCAACACTCTGTTGACGCGCGAGAGTTGGGAGTTCGTGCGTTTCATTAACCCTGGCGATAATCGTGTCGCGGCGCAGACGTGCGGCAGCAGCGCTTGCCACGAGATTGCGTCGAAAAATGTGGCTCGCAGCATGATGACGCATGGCGCGATGCTCTGGGGTGCAGCGCTTTACAACAACGGCAGCTTCCCTCTCAAAGACGCGCGCTTTGGAGAAAGCTATAGCGAAACCGGGGCTCCCCAGACCCTGGTGCAAGTGCCGCAACCAACGCTCGAAGAGCGACGCACCAAAGGTCTGCTTGAATTCCTGGATCCCATGCCGCGCTGGCAGATTTCCCAACCTGGCAACGTGCTGCGCGTGTTCGAGCGCGGCGGAAGACGCCGGCTCGAAGTAGGACTGCCGGACAGAGAAGAGGAGCCCGGCAAACCCGACAAAGGATTAAGTCCGCGCGGATTCGGATCGAACAATCGCACTGATCCGGTGTTTCTGGGTCTGCAGAAAACACGTCTACTAGACCCCACACTCAATTTTCTCGGCACCAATGATCATCCCGGAGACTACCGCTCCTCCGGATGTACCGCCTGCCACGTTATCTATGCCAACGATCGCGACCCGGTTCATTCCGCCGGATACAGCGCGGCCGGCAACATGGGAAACTCGCAAACCAGCGATCCAAGCATTCAAAGAAATATCTCTGGACACCCGATCAAACATCAGTTCACCATCCAGATTCCGACGTCGCAGTGCATGGTCTGTCATATGCACCCCGGTACCAACATGGTCGCCACTTACGTCGGCATGACCTGGTGGGATAACGAAAGCGACGGCGACAAAATGTATCCGAAAGAGCAGCACAACCCGTCGCAGGATGAGGAAGCCGAGAAACTGGACCGCAATCCTGATGCGGCAAGCATGCGAGGGCTCTGGTCCGATCTTAAATTCCTTTCGCAAACCGGCACATCCGATTTCAACGCCCTCTTAAAGAACACTCAGTTTGGAGATTTCCACGGTCACGGGTGGATGTTTCGCAAAGTCTTTAAGCGGGATCGTAAGGGCAATCTACTTGACACCGCCGGTAGCGTGGTGGCGTCGGATGATCCGGACAAGTTCAAGAAAGCCGTCCACCTTAACGACATCCATTTAGAGAAAGGCATGCACTGCGTTGACTGCCACTTCCGTCAGGACGCGCATGGCGATGGGAATCTCTATAACGAACCGCGGGCCGCAATTGAGATCGCCTGCGAAGACTGCCACGGGACTATCCGGGAGAAAGCCAAGCTATTCACGTCGGGCCCGGCAGCTGCGACCGTAACTGGTGGAGTCGCTACCCGACGTAAGACACAGAACCAGCCGCTGGTGGGACGCGACCTGCGGCAAATCCAGTTTCGCAGTCCTGATGGTGAAAGGATATCAGCCTTCCAGGTGCTCCGTCGGGACCAGAAGAAAAAGGATGAGCAGGGGAATGAGATAGATTTGAAGACCGGCGACATCGTCCAAAACTCATTGGTGGTGCCCGGCCGCTGGTGGCGAGTGTCACAAACAGCGGATACGGTCACCCCGGGAAGTCGCGATTACAACGAGAAGTCGCAATACGCGAAAACTATCCGCAAAGACAATCAGACGTGGGGCGATGTCCCGGGTGATGACAACCAGCTCGCGCATCGCGACAGCAACATGACCTGCTTCGCCTGCCACTCTTCGTGGGTCACCAGTTGTTTTGGTTGTCACCTCTCGATGACGGCGAATAAAAAGATGCCCAACCGGCACAATGAAGGCGGCAATACGCGGAACTTCACGCAGTACAACTATCAGGTGCTTCGCGATGACATTTTTATGCTGGGGCGAGATGGCACCGTGACCGGCAATCGCATTGCCCCGGTCCGTTCGTCTTCGGCGGTGCTGGTCAGCTCCCAGAATCAGAACCGCGAGTGGATATATTCCCAACAGCAGACCACTTCGGCCGAGGGCTTCGCCGGTCAGGCATTCAACACTCACGTACCGCATACGGTGCGCACCAAAGAAACAAAAGCATGCAGCGACTGTCATGTTTCCGATAAGAACGACAACAATGCCTGGTTGGCCCAGGTGCTTTTGCAGGGGACTAACTTTGTCAATTTCATGGGCCGCTATGTTTATGTCGCGGGAGATCACGCGCTCGAAGTAGTAGTGGCCACTGAACGAGAGGATCCGCAGGCCGTATTCGGAAGTACGCTTCATAAGGTCGCATTCCCATCTAACTACGAAACCTTTGTTGAAAGAGGTCGGGAGCTGAGGACGTTTTACGAGCACGTTGGCAATCCTAAAGTGCTGCAAGTGCAGTTGCGCGGTGAGTATGCTTACGTGGCTGCCGGTGAAGGCGGGCTGAGAGTCTATGATGTTGCGCAGATCGATCAGAAGGGCTTTTCAGAGCGAATCGTGACCGCGCCGGTGTCGCGGTTTGGCCAGAAATTCTGGGTGAAGAGTAAATATGCTACCGCCGTGGCGGCGCCAACCACCCTGGCCGCGGATCCAGCCCGCTGGCGTTTAATGGCTGGCGGAAAGATGATCGACCCGGCGACCGCAGCCAACCTCTCTGCTGAAGAAAAGAAACAGTTGCTCAATGAAGAGCAACCCATTCATCCGCTGTACGCCTACCTTTATGTCGCCGATAAATACGAAGGCCTGATAATGGTCAATGCCGCCACGCTTCTCGATGGCGATCCGCTGAACAATTACCTCAAGCGTGCGCTCGATCCCGGCAAGTTTCCCAACGGAGCATTTAATCCCGGCGGCGCGCTCGATGGCGCCAATAACATCGCAATCGCCGGAAACTACGCTTACATCACAACCGAGAACAGCCTGGGGATCATTGGCATAGACGACCCGCTTAATCCCCGGATCGTCCAGACCATACCGCTGAAGCACCCACGCGCTGTGGCAATCCAGTTCCGGTACGGGTTTGTGGTCGATGCAGAGGGTTTAAAAGTTATAGACGTGACGATTCCGGCTGAGGCGCGGTTGGTAGAAGGCGCAACTGTGGCCCTCGCGGATGCTCACGATGTTTATGTGGCACGCACTTACGCGTATGTGGCGAACGGTAAAGAGGGGATCGCGATTATTGATGTGGAGCAGCCGGAAAAGCCGCGCCTGGATCAAACCTTCAATGCCGATGGGAAACTGAATGACGTCCACCAGGTGAAAGTCGCAATGACGAATGCGAGTCTTTTTGCCTATGTGGCCGACGGGCATAATGGGCTACGGATTCTGCAGCTCACCTCACCCGAAACGATGCCTGAGTATGCAGGGTTTAGCCCGCGCCCGCAGCCGGTTTTGATTGCCACCTTCAAAACCAAAGGTGAAGCTTTGGGAGTTTCCAAGGGTCTGGATCGAGACCGGGCGGCGGATGAGAGCGGAAATCAGATTTCTGTCTTTGGCCGCCGCGGCGCGAGACCCTTCACCTATCGCGAATTGATTCGGATGCTTAGAAGTAATGATGGCACCGGCGATTGGTTCAAGGTCAGTGACACACCTTTGACCTCACCAGCCGGCAAGTGAGTATCTGATCTGAATGGTCACTTGTGGAATGTGAATCTCTGCCAACTTGAGGCGGGGGTAAACCGCCCTTCCCAACCTGCAAATAAGGCCAAGCTGAATCGTACGACGCATCGCGCATTAATTGGCAGGTTGGGAAGGGCGGTTTACCCCCGCTCAAGTTTTGGAAGCTTTCAACATTATCAACAGCATTCAGCCTAGCTTCTCAATCCTTATCAGACCTCTTGAGGTAACTCCTCCAGCCTAACTTCTTGACTGCTTTTGAGAGTCTTTCCAAGTCATCATCCCACCACCAGTCATGATCAACCGCAAGCGGCTCGCCGATGTCTAAATAGAAGGCTCGGAAGCTGGACCAGCGATAGTCCTTAGCGGAAGATACAAGTCTCGCTTTCACGGGATTAGCATGGATGTAGTTGATTTTTTGCCAGATCATCCACTCGCTCCACAATGGCATTCCTTTGAAGCTTTCTTGCCACACTTGATGGATCGAGCCATCAACATCTGGGGATTCCAATAGAAATCTACTGTCCGGGTTAACTTCAACGATCCTCTTAGCCGACAAACTCTTCAGCGCGCCAGCAAAGCCTTTGATGTCGCCGTCGCGAGGATTGACGATCAAGTGCACATGATCAGGCATGAGTACGTAGGCAATAAGTTTGGCTGGCCAGTCCCTTACAAGAGACCCACACACTTCCACAAAGGCCAGACACGATGCTTCTTTTGTGAAAGCCGGTGTTCGGTGGACCAGGTTCCCAGTAAGAAAATGCAGAGCACCTGGAAGATTCAAGTTAGACCATTTGCGAACCATGAGTTTGTGAGGAACAGAAGGTTTTGGTGAGGTATTTCTTGCACTATGTTGGTTTTGAAGTCAAGGTCTTTAATGTGAGTTTTGGACTGGAGGCTGAAACTGGTGAAACTTGAGCGGGGGTAAACCGCCCTTCCCAACCTGCAAATTTGTGCTACTTGAATTGCGCAGTCCAACTTCCGCAAATTTACAGGTTGGGAAGGGTGGTTTACCCCCGCCTCAAGTTTGAAAACTCTCAAGTTCAAACTTCAAAAGGGGCCTCAGTTTCCTGCTTTACAGCAATCGCTCGCGCAGCTTCCTTAAGAGTTCCTTCGCTTCTTCTGGCGACAAGTGATCGGTGTCGATATTACGGATATCATCGACGATCTTTTGATTGGCCAGGTCGAACAGTGATGTTTGCGCGGCGAGTTTTCTGCGGCCTGCCCGGTTAGCTGCGAGGGATAGAGCATTGCTTGAAGCGCCTGGCGATCTTTTAGGCGAAGAGCCTGGGTCTGATGAAACTGAACTCCCGGCACTTGCGCCCGAAACTGTAGCCGCAAAGGCATCTTCTGCTGCCAGACGGCGGCGTTGCGCCTCGATCGCATCCTCTTCAGCAAAGACATCCAGCTCATAGCGCTCGAGACGCGCCAGAACCTCTCGCGCATTTGCGAGCACCGCGGGCGGCAGACCCGCTAGTCGCGCCACTTCGATTCCATAAGACTTCGACGCCCGACCCCGCTCAAGCCGGTGCAGAAAGACGACCTCACCCTCGCGCTCGGTGGCAGTGATTTGATAGTTCTGCCCACCGGGCAATCTTTCGGCAAGTTCCGTCAGTTCGTGATAGTGAGTAGCGAAGAGGGTCTTGGCAGCGTGCTCCGCCGAGTCGTGCAAGTATTCCGCCACGGCCCAGGCGATCGACAGTCCGTCGAAGGTCGCGGTGCCGCGTCCAATCTCGTCCAGCAGCACCAGTGAGCGCGGCGTGGCGCTGTGAAGAATTGCGGCGGTCTCTGTCATCTCCACCATGAAAGTGGAACGTCCGCGGGTAAGATCGTCGGAGGCGCCCACTCGGGTCCAGATGCGATCAAACAAGGGCAGCCTGGCTTTGTCCGCCGGAACAAAGCCTCCCATCTGCGCCAGCAGACATATGATTGCAGTTTGCCTCAGGACAGTGCTCTTACCGCCCATGTTTGGGCCGGTGATGATCAGCAACCGGTCGGTTGAGTTATTCATGTAGAGACTGTTAGGGACAAAGGGTTGTTCGTTGAAGATTTCAATTACCGGGTGGCGCCCCTGAACAATCTCAATTTCATCGCCATCGTGCATGAGGGGCCGAGCAAAACGACGTCGAACCGCGGCTTCAGCGAGAGAGGCTAGCGCATCCATTGCCGCCACCGCCCTGGCCGTGGCTTGAATGCGTCTGGATTCGGCAGCAACCTGACGACAGATATCGCTAAACAGCTCGGTTTCGACCTGAATGACGCGCTCTTCAGCACCCAGGACTTTCTTCTCCCAGTCTCTTAATTCCGGAGTTGTATATCTTTCGGCGTTGGCCAGCGTCTGTCGTCGTTCGTAGTCCGCAGGCACACGCGCAGCATTGGCTTTCGACACTTCTATGTAGTAGCCAAAGACGCCGTTGTATCTGATTCGAAGGTTGCCAATGCCGCTCCGACCGCGCTCGGTCGCTTCCAACGCGGCGATGATTTGCTTGGCATTGCGGCTGGTTGAGCGCAATTCATCAAGTTCGGTGGAATACCCCTCCCGAATTGTATCGCCCTCGCTCAGCTTTACCGGCGGATCGTCACTAATAGCACTGGCCAATAGAGCGCGCAGCTCCGGCAGCTCGTCCGTACCTTCACACAAAATCTGCAACAGAGAGGATTGCGCGCCCGCCAGGAGGGCCCGTACATGAGGAATCTGGTTCAGCGAGCGTTGAATACCATTAACATCGCGCGGCGTTGCCGAGCCCAGGTTAATTCTGCCGTTCAAACGCTCGAGATCCGCAACCTCTTTCAGCAGCGCCCGGAGTTTGTCTCGCAGCATGTGCGATGCGGTTAGATCTTCGACGGCTGAGAGCCGAGCTTCAATCTCTCCTCTTCGCACCGCGGGACGCAGCATCCATGACCGCAGCAGACGGGCCCCCATGCCGGTCACTGTTTCGTCTAGCACGTCCAGCAGCGATCGACCGGTCGCGCCACCCAAAGACTCAACCAGTTCGAGGTTTCGAACGGTGATGCCATCGAGCACCAGGTGGTCCTGGGGTTCGAAGTAGACCAGATCCGTAACGTGGGCCGCGGCTGCGCGTTGGGTATCGCGGGCATAACGCAGGCACGCTCCGGCGGCCCTTACCGCTTCGTGCTTGCCTTTGAGACCGTAGCCGTCCAGCGTGCGGACGCCAAACTGGTTGCGCAAGAGCGCGGCGCCTTCATCTTCCTGCCAAAGCCAATCTTCGATCGGCGTCAGGGTCGCATCGATTAGCTGGTTGCTTGAGGAACCCCCTGCCGAACCTGTGTCCGATTGAGGGTTGGCTTCGATAGACAGTGGCAAAGTTGCTGTATGCGACTTTCCAGACAGTCCGGTTTTAATCAGCGGAGTCAGGGAAGCAGGGAAGAGCAGTTCGCGAGGAGCATAGGATTCGAGATCCGATCGAGTCTTTTCCCAGGCGTTTCGTCCACTTTCCTGCGTGCAACGAAATTCACCAGTGGAGATATCGAGGAAGGCTGCGCCCACGGTTTCGCCGGCGCTGCACACGGCGGCGAGAAAGACTGATTCGCGTGCTTCCAGAAGTTGTGGGTCGATGGGTGTTCCGGGCGTGACGATACGAACCACTTCGCGGCGTACCAGCTTTTTCGTCGGGGACGCGTCTTCCGTCTGTTCGCAGATCGCGACTCGAAAACCACGTCGGACCAGACGGGCAATATAGTTGGCCGCAGAGTGGTGAGGCACGCCACACATTGGAATCGGGTCACCACGCTCCTTGTGACGTGCGGTCAGGGTGATTTGCAGTTCGCGAGATCCGATAACGGCGTCTTCAAAGAAGAGCTCATAAAAGTCGCCCAGCCGGAAAAAGAGCAAGGTCCCTGGATGCTGCTGCTTCAACTCGTGGTACTGGCGCAGCATTGGTGTGGAATTGGCAGTGGTCATGACTAAGTGAGGACTGAAAGGCTAAACGGGAAAATAGTAAACGGTAAATCGTAAATGGTAAATGGTATGAGGTGACAATAGGGGTTAGATCTCATCATTAGAGCTATCTCGGTACTTCTTGTTCGTGTCCGTTCGTGTGATTTCGTGGATCGTTTGCTGGGGGCGAGTGAACGAACGATCCACGAAGTAACACGAAGCACCACGAAATCAGATTCAGAGTTTACCATTTGCGATTCACCATTAACGATTCAGGAGATTATATGGTAATTTCCAGCCCCAACTTTTCCAATCGCGAAGATAGCGCTCCACTGACGCCTGCAATGATTCGCGGATTGTAATCTAATTTGGTGGAGTGAAGTGCATAGTGGATACGCCGAAATCAGCGAGCTTGACTTCAACAACCCTCCTGCAGCGTTCTCTGCAGGAGCACCTGGACGTAATCCAGGTATTACTCCAGTCACGAATGGTCGAGATTGAGCGTAGCGGCGAAATGATCTGCTCCGCTCTGGGCCAGGGCCACAAGGTTTTACTTTGCGGAAACGGCGGGAGCGCCGCCGACGCCCAGCATATTGCCGCTGAACTTGTGGGTAGATATGAACTCCAAAGGCGCGCCTGGCCGTCAATAGCTCTGACTACAGATACTTCCGCCCTTACCGCACTCAGCAACGATTTCGGATACGAAGAGGTTTTTGCGCGTCAGGTCCAGGCGCTTGCCGGTGAGGGTGATGTCTTAATCGCACTCAGCACCAGTGGCGCATCAGCAAACGTAATCAGGGCTGCGGAGGCGGCCAGAAAGCTGGGTTGTCGGACAATTGCGCTCACTGGCGGAACCGGGGGACCGCTTGCTTCACTCTGCGACATAGCGGTCAGCGTTCCATCCCAGCGCACCTCACGCGTACAAGAAGCACACATCATTATTGGACATCTGTGGTGCGAAATGGTGGACGCACTGCTCGGATAGAAGGGGACTGGATAAGGGCCAGGTTGAACCAATATCAACCCTTCAACTTAGCCCACCTCACAGTCAGGAAGGCGGACCCTGTCCCCGCGCAACTCTAAAATCCATTTAGCAGCAGTTCAACCCTTCAACTTAGCCCACCTCACAGTCAGGAAGGCGGACCCTGTCCCCGCCGCAACTCTAGAATCCATTTAGCAGCAGTTCAACCCTTCAACTTAGCCCACCTCACAGTCAGGA
>JBGTHZ010000040.1:0-187334 GCA_041745915.1 Pyrinomonadaceae bacterium
GACGCCGCTTTGGATTCTTCAAATCGATAGGGCTGGCCAATCCAAAGCGGCGTCGCGCAAAGCCTTGCCGCCGCACTCCAAAGCGGGTGGGCCTTCTGCGGCTTCTTTTGTGCTTGCCATTGCCTGTCCGGCAAACTATCATGGCTCGGCTGCGAGCAGGTACGGTTTGGCTGTGCGTCCGCGGCGTTTATTTTAAGTAATAGTTGATCTTAACGATATTGAGGCACAACGATCTATTGTGCCCGAGGAGAAGGATCTTTGTTTAGTGACCAGTTTCGCAGGGGAGAGTCCGAGAAGGGCAAGCTGACAGGCGTCAAGAGCTCCAAGCTGCTCTCGAATCTTTCGGACGTAGCCTGGAAGGCTTTTCAGTCGGTTAACAGCCGGCTGCCTGAGGGCCAGGCGATCACCCCCGAGTGGGCCCCCGGACCACTGCTGAAGTCCTATGAGCGAACCTCTCCGCCCCTCGGCTTTCCACGTGAGACTGACAGCCTCTGTCCGCGTTGCGTGAAGGAAGTCCGCGACGCAGTCATTAGCGGCGAGACGACACTCGAGTCGTTGATGAATGAGCATCCCGGGGAAATCAAAGCTCAGATAGTCGAAGAGAACGGGCAGGTGGTCATGCGCAAGACCTGTCCCAAGCACGGCGAGTTTGTTGACGTGATGGCAACTGATCCGGCGTTTCTCGAGCGGATCGAATCGCTTTTCTTTGGACGCGACTTTCGCGCTGCCGAAGATACACACGTACATCGGCATGGGACATCAAACATCAAGTTTGGCCGGGGCGCCGTTTTGACCGTTGATCTTACCAACCGCTGCAACATGATGTGCAATCCCTGCTTTATGGATGCAAACCAGGTTGGTTACGTTCATGAGCCGACTTACGAAGATACCAAAGCAATTCTCGATCGAGCAGTTTCGTTCAAACCTAAACGTCAGATTATTATTCTCTTCTCAGGAGGCGAGCCGACGCTCTCGCCTTACTACCTTGACGCCGTTGCCTACGCGAAAAAAGTTGGTTTCTATAGAATCCTGGCCGCCACCAACGGCATTCGCTTTGCCGAAGACATAGAGTTTTGCAAAGCAGCGAAGGCTGCGGGTCAACATGGTGTGTACCTTCAGTTCGACGGCGTAAGCGAAGAGAAAAACAGACACCGCGGCGTCGGCAACCTGTTTGATGTGAAGCAGCAGGCAATTGAAAATCTCGCCAGTGTGGGAATTAAAGTTACGCTGGTTACCACCATAGTAAACACCATCAACAACGACGGCATAGGTCAGATCGTTGAGTTCGCGGCAAAGAACATCGACAAGGTCCAGACAATAGCCTTCCAACCGGTCTCATTCACGGGTCGCGACGAAGACATTTCCGACGCACTGCGGATCAAACAGCGTTACACCCTTGCCGGCATGACTCATGATCTGAAGGACCAGCTTCGCGGGCAACTTCAGCCGCTGCGTGACTGGTATCCCCTTTCATCCTACTCGGCATTCACGAGCGTGATGGACATGTTGCAAGGCGCGGACGCGCCCTGGGGTTGGTCTTCCTGTAATTGCCACCCGAATTGCGGCATCTTCACTTTGATGGTGGTCAATCGAAAAACCGGTGAGTTTACGTCGTTGTTTGAGTTTTTCGATTACGAGCAATTCATGAAGGACGTTGCTGTCATCACAGACACGGCTCGAGGAAAGAAGCTTTCCTATGCCCAACTGGGCATGGCAATCCTGCGCAGCTTTAATGCTGAGCGCGCGCCGGAAGGTTTTCCCATCTCTCAGATACTCAATCTTTTCAAACCTTCGTCGACAAATTCCAGTTCCGATCGCAACGATCGCATGAAGACCGAGAAGGCTGACGACCCGAACGATATTTGGCGCGTACTCTGTGTCGAGGGCATGTGGTTTCAGGATCTCTTCAACTACGATTTTCGTCGCACTGAGATGTGCGTGATCCCTTACGGCACGCAGGAAGGCGAGATTTCATTCTGTGCTTACAACACGGGCGTGGGTTGGCGGCAGATTATCGAAAACATGCACAAGACGGCTAACCTGTCCGAGTGGTATGAAGAGCACGGACGCCATGCTGTGTATGCCGCAGGTCATGAAGTCCCTGGGATTTCCCGGAAGCACTCACTCAGTCTGCCTATTATCCAGGCCGTCCTCGCGGAAGACGCGCACGAGAAGCCCGTGGCTGTGAATCCGTATCTGGTAGAAGAACATGAGGAAGAAGTAATTTCCGTCTAGCCAACCAGATCCTCCTTAGTACTCCCCGTACTGATTTAGGAATCAAGAGTCGAAAACTCTAGGGAAAGTTGCCGGGTCTAAAGAGAACCCGAAGGGCTTCATGCCGCCAAAGGAAACCGTACTGTGCCAAAAAACGTCGTTGCGCTTAGCCTTCTAGTAACGCTTATAGTAACCACCACTTTCAAACAGGCTATTTCGCAGATCCCGCAGCAAGCTATGCCTATTGTCAATCCAGCAGGATCATCCGAACTTGTTCTCAAAGAGGATACGCCGGTAAGGCTCCGTATTTCGCAAACCATTTCATCTGGCACATCTAAGGTTAATGACAAAGTTGATTTTGAAGTGATCGAAGATGTTAAAGTCAATAATCTACCTGTTATCCCTCAAGGTGGAATAGCCATCGCCACGGTAACAGAAGCGCGCACCAAGAAGAGCTTTGGGCGATCAGGAAAACTAAACGTTAACATTGACTATGTTCGTTTAAATAACGGTGATAAGGTCGCGTTACGGGCAGTGAAAGGTGGGAGCGGCGGGACTCGCACTGGCGTTATGACCGGGGCTGTAGTGGCAACAGCGATCGTCTTTTTTCCAGCTGCCCCCCTTTTCTTTTTCATAAAAGGCAAGAACATCATCATTCCAAAGGGCACCGAGATCACAGCTTATGTCGCGGCCGACACACCGATTATTTCTGCGTCATCTCCAACTGCAACTGAAACGGCCGTTGTGCCGTTTCCACAGGCAGAGCCTCTGATTGAAGCTGTTTCAACGATCGTTGTGACATCTAATCCTGAAGGCGCTGAGATCACAATTGATGGGAAATTCATGGGGACGACGCAGTCCACCTTGAAGCTGTCAGCAGGTGAACATACTGTCAAGATGGAGAAGAGTGGCTACAAGCCTTGGAACCGAACAGTAACGTTAAATTCGGGTAGTAGCATAACCATTGATGCTACATTGGAAAAAGATCCTCAGTGATTAGGCACGGTGGAACAAACCAGTTGCCTGCGATATGCCCGCGTAACCTAATGCACATCCTGTGACACTGATCTAAGCGTCACAATCCTACCTGCCTTACAGGCTCGTCCATGGTTTGATTACGGGTACGGGGTGGGAGCCCAGGAGACCTGCGCTCTCTCGAGTCATAGCGACTGGCACTGTGTTTGCAGTTTCCGTCCTGCATTAACACCACCTGTTTGGAGTCAGGCATCATGATGCGGCTAATCTCAGTGTTTTTAACAGTTTTGCTACTGCTGCAAGCGACATCTATAGCGGTTACAGGCCAAAACGCTGCAGGAAAAGATCTGCACGTGTCGGAAACCGCGAACAGTCCGCTCACCAACCAGGATGTTCTCGTTCTCGCCAAAGCTAAGCTCACCCCCGAGGCCATTCTCTCCAAGATCAAGGCTTCCCTTTGTGCCTTCGGGGTTTCGCCCGCTGAGTTGGAGGAATTGAAAACGGGCGGCGTTCCGGACGTGGTCATTGCCGCTATGGTCGAGGCAGTAAGGCCGCTAAATGCGGGAAGTTCCGGATCTTCTGAACCTCAGCGGACTGGGTCCTTGCAGATTCCCGATGGCACTCTCATAGAAATCGAAGCGCCGTACCGGGTCAATTCGAAGGAGTTTAAACCGGATGATGAAATCAGTTTCCGCGTCATAAATCCGGTTAAGATCAACGGCGTTACGGTGATTGAGCAAGGTGCGAACGCGACGGGGCTTATTGAAAAGGCCAAACGAGGCGGCCACTTTGGCAAGGCAGGTTTGCTTGTTTGGACCATGCAGACTGTTACGGCTGTTGATGGCTCACAGGTTCCACTGCGAACAGTTCGGGAACGTCTCAGAGGCGATAGCAAGGCTGCAAAAGTGGCGACGCAAATGGTCGTCACCGGGGCACTGCTCCTATTCATTGCGCCCGTTGCGTTGTTGCACGGTTTTAAGCGGGGCAAAGACGCATTTATCCCTGCCGGCAAACGCTACGAGGTGTTCGTGAACGGCCAAACGGTCGTCAGGATCAAATAAAGAAGTATTGGCCTGGCGCACTTTTATTCCGATTTATCGATTCCATCCTGGCTGGTATTGGCAGGTGATGACTGCACTTCACGCAACTGGCCCACTATATCCCTCATTCGGATAGCCAGATCTTCTATTGTCTGCGCGCGTTTTCGCGCCTTATCGTTTAGTTCTTCGCGCAGTAGCAGTTGCGATTGCCCGAGTACGCCGGTGAGCGGGTTGTTGAGTTCGTGACGTACGCGGGCGACCGTCTCAGCAATCTCAACTATTCTTGCTTCGCAATGAGCAACCCGCGCACGCAGTTGGTCTTCGGTATCAACTGCTGCACTATGGCCTACCTGTCGTTTAGTCATCGACACACCTCACGGTTAGTCTATTTAGCTATCGACGTGGGAGGCCCAGAGTTTTCGTGGTCGCTGCTGGGCGCGAGCGAGTGAGTGCGGCTATTGTGCTCCGATCAGTCGAAATGAACAAGCTAATTCGTGAATCGTGAATCGTGAATCGTAAATCGTAGTGAAACCGCGCAATCGGGCCGATGTTGCTCCATCCACTACAAATAACGCTTGTGACCAATTACGATTCCGACATTCACGATTCACGATTTACGATTCACGATTTACGATTCACGATTTACGCTTTGCTTGCATGCGGTTGACAAAAAAACCTCCTTGCACGTACATTAATTTTCCTGTTGGGAGGTCGTCTAACGGTAGGACTGCGGACTCTGAATCCGCCTATCGGGGTTCGAATCCCTGCCTCCCAGCCAAACATTTAGGGGCAAGTTAAGGAGTAGGGTGAAAAACGGCTGCCCGTTTTTATTTTGCGTGCTTAGAGTATGGAGCCCTGATGAAAAGCACACCAACCATGCATGGTGTCCGCGGGATGAGGTTCTATTTCAGTCTGAGAAGAGTTCTTCCGGATTGAATTAAAAGCAGATGGTCGCGCGCAGAGAGGCATGTCGCGGTGATTATGAGTGCTATCCCAAAGCGAGTGTGTTTTACGCTCATTGTCCTGCTCTTTTAGCCTTTGTGTTCATCCAGCCATTAAGTTTATCGGAAAGCCTCTTTGCTTCGAAGTAAGAAATGTTGTCTTTGTCGGTCCTCACGAATCTATCCTGGCCATCGTAAATAACCACCTTCCACAAGCCCGTATTCGGCACCCGGTCGGGAGGATTGTCTGGCATAGCTTCAACCACAGCGCGGAACATCGTGCCACGTATGATACTACTTTTCAGAGATTGTACAAGAGGGACTAATTGCGGAAGCTAACGTCAAAACGATCATCGAACCGCATGAAATGGCGCTAAATTACTCGTGTTCATTCTGTGATTCGTGGATCGCCCTCTATAAGATTCAAAATACGCCACCACCTGGATTGCGGGGAACCTGTAGGGCGGACCCTGACCCGAAGGCTACAGGTTGCTTGAGTAAGCAGTAGCAGAGAGAATTTAAAGCGACTAGGACTGCAGTGGCCTTGTGAGCGCATCAGCCCGGGGAGTATTCTTTCGCGCTGCTCGATACAAAGCGAAGGCTTCTTTGGCAAGCTTCAAAACCGGACGTCGATTTTGAGCCACCAGTTTGGTCCAATCGCGCTTGGTCAACTGTGGGAAATAGATGCCTCGGAAGAATAAGCGCGCGATCAGGTGCATCAGTCTGTCATCTATCCGCCGGTCAGCGATTGACTGAAGGGCTTTCTGATTACTCTCAGCACTATATGAGGTCCTCCAGGCCTTATCCACTTCCATCTGGGCCTCTTCAATAGTCATCTTCAGAGGAGTGTGCGCCATCTTAAAGGGTGCAAAATCCATCCAGTGACGGGGGCGTGTCATTCTACCGGTAGCTCCCAATCTGGCATACAACGGCGTACCCGGAAACGCTGTAAGTTGTCCGAAGACGGGCAGCACCGGAGGCCAACTCGCGATTTCCTTCAGCGTTCGGTCCGCTACGCCGGGCGTATCGTTATCCATGCCGAAGATGAAAGACGTAATCGCGTAGATGTTCCGTCTTGAGAGCCGCTCCAGCACTGCGGCATATTCGCCGGGCTTGTTGAAGTTCTTGTTCACGTCCGCAAGATTGGCCGGATCGATTGACTCCATTCCAATGAATATCCACCTTCCACCCGAAGCAGAGATCAGATCCACCAGTTCTTCATCGCGCAAAAGGTTGGCACTTATCTGGGCGGTCCAGGGAAGCTGGGCACCAGCAGCAATAATCTCTTTAAGAAGCGACTTCGTGCGCTTGATATTGATAGCGAAATTATCGTCTATGAAAAAGACAGCTATCTGACCAAGATTTTTGCGCGCGCGCATTTTCAGCCGCAGGAGTTCGTCGACTACGCTTTCATTTGTGCGGAAGCGAATCGAATCGCCAAAGAACCCTGTGACCGTGCAAAACTCACAGCCGTAGGGGCAACCACGTCCCGATTCGATGGGCACCATATGGAACGTTCCCCAGCCGGCGCCGTGTCGCTCGAGAAACGAACGCGCTATTTTCGGGACCAGGTTGAACTGATCGAGGTCGAGTGTCTCCCAGGGGATAGATGGATAGGGAGTCAAACTTGGCTTGCGTTCTTTGCCGGACTCATCGACGGGCTCATAAACCTCTTTGAGCTGCCCTCGTACGGCATCAGCAACAATCTTAGGCCACGTCTCATCTGCTTCTCCTAATGCTACCGCGTCCGCATGCCGTGGACCGCCGTCTCTGCCGAGTGCTTCATCCGCCGCTTCGGTAACGTGGGGACCACCCATCACGACCGGTACTCCCACCGCGCGAATGGCATCGGCCATCCGGTAAGCCCTTGCCACCATCCGGGTCATCGCCCCAATTCCTACTAATTCAATTCCTTCGTCCCGGATATACTGGACCAACTCCTCTTCAGTCATGGGCTTGGCGTTACCATCAATTAATAGGACCTGATGTTCGGGAGGAGTGAGCGATTGGAGCAAAAACATCCAGAGATGCGGCATGAAGTTACGCGTCACGCCGTTGTCAGGGTTATAGAGTAAGATTTTCACTGCCCAGGTTCCTTTGCATTTGGTTTTTTGCAGGGGAAGAACGAGCAACAGAATGGCAAGTGGACGTGAGTTGAAACCTTGTCCAGATGTCACACAGTGATCGACCCAGAACTATAGCACGTATGTTCGTTAGCGTACATTACGGAGTCGGCTCGGGCCCGATTCAATCATGCATTTAGTTGCAGGGAGAGCGGGTAACAACGTTACTTTCATTCCGGGTGCAGGTTGTAGGGACGAAAATAAATTCCCTGGAAACTAGGAAGGGTCCCTACAGGCTCCAGCTCTCGTTGGGAAGCACCCTCAGGGGCGTCGATCAACTGGCACCGGACGCCAGAGAGAGAGCAAGCGCTTGCCGTTCGTAGTCTGGAGAATGCTCATCGTGCCCATGTAGCCAAAGCCAAAAAAGAACAGCGAAAGGAAGGGGACTGTGCCCCACATATGAAAATGCCCGGCATAGATAATTGCCAGCATGAAATAGAGCGAGAAAGCCAACTCGAGCAGGGGCAACAATCCTCGCTTGCGTTTGTACTTCTTGGCCTTCCAGGTTTCGTCACTGGTCTGTTCTACACTGTACTTCGGAGTCCGAATAAAGTCTGACTTGATTCCCATCAGGGCCTCCATCACCGCCCGCGCGTTTGAGAAAGCCAGACCAATACCCAGCGCCATTACCAGCGGAAGATGCAACATTCGTGGCGTGCGTCTCTCATCGAGATACCACACTGCCGTTCCATAAAACAGAAAGACGGAGATCGATGAGAAAAAGAGCAGAGGTAGATCGAGAATCATCAGGTGGTAAAACGGTTGATTGTAACGAACCAGCAGCAATGGAAACTGGAGGAAGCTGGCAACGATCATCAGCGGGTAGCTGATGTTCCCTGTCAGGCGGAAAAACATCTCGAGTTTGACGCGTAAGGGAAGTGGCGCGCGCCAGATTCGCGGATAAAGTTTGATCCCCACCTGCATGACGCCTTTGGCCCAACGCCGCTGCTGGGCCTTAAAGGCATTTATCTCCACCGGAATCTCGGCGGGCGCTTCTTCATCAAGCAGATAGACAAACTTCCATCCCATCAACTGCGCGCGAAAGCTCAGGTCAGTGTCTTCCGTCAAGGTGTCGTGCTGCCAGCCACCGCTCAACGCAATTGCTCGACGACGCCAGATGCCGGCGGTGCCGTTGAAATTGAAGAAGCCGCCAGTACGGTTGCGAGTGGTCTGTTCGACAACGAAATGACCATCGAGCATTATGGTCTGCAGCCGAGTCAGCAGATTGTAATCCCCGTTGATGTGAGACCAGCGCATCTGGGCACAGCCGACCAGCGGATCTGTAAAGAAGTCGACGAGCTTCCGCAAGCAGTCCGGCTTTGGTACGAAGTCAGCGTCGAAAATCGCCAGTAGTTCACCCTTGGCTACCTTGAGTCCCTGTTCCAGGGCGCCGGCTTTAAACCCGGTCCGGTCCTCGCGATGCAGGTAATGTATGTCGAAGCCTTCCTGCGCATACTTCGCGACCGTCATCTCCGCCAGCTTCACGGTCTCATCTGTTGAATCATCGAGGACTTGGATCTCAAGTTTCTCTCTTGGATAGTCGATCCCCGTGACGGCCTTTACGAGTCGCTCCACAACGTACATCTCATTGAAGAGGGGAAGCTGCACGGTAATGACCGGCAGATCTACTTCAGCGAACCTGCCCTTGGGCTGAGGAATAAACTTACGGTAGCGCCAGAAGTCGATGACCTGCTTGACGCGGTAGCCACCGTAGACCGCCAGCACCGTAAGGATTAAAAAATAAAGAATGAGTACGGTCCAATCGAAGGCATCGAGACGATATAGGGGGCTTATGTTGCCGGCTGTCTTGGTGATGGCATCACAATAACCGGGAAAGTCGTTGCAGAGATCGCCGGTAAGGGATGGCGTGGTTATAGACTGGAAAAAGGAAAACAACATTAATGAATTGCTTTGGTAACTAGAACATCATGACTCTACCGGGTACTGCAGCGTCGCGGCCAACGGTCAGAGGATTCTAACTCATAGGTCCCTCTTATCAGAAACGGGAAGACGATCCACGAAGTCTCTCGAGACGACACGAACAGGTTTTCGTGTTGGGTCCATAGTATGTGACGAATATCAGATACGGCGAAGAGGGGCACTGTAGTCGCTGGGTGCAGCGTTAACCTGTTCTGAGGTTGCGGGAGAGTAGGCAGCCTTGGGTTCGCCCTGTTTTCCCGATCTGGGGCCGAACATTGGTTGGTAGAGACTTAATTGCACCAGGCCCGGCAAGATGAAGAAGACGGAACCAGCACCGAGGATGGCGCCTGTCAAAAGTCGCGAAACGTGACTGTTTCCCCAGACTCCCAGGAAACCCAAGGTAAAGTCGATTGCCAGAGGTGCAGCCGCGATAAAGAGCCACTTACGTTCGGGCGTGTGCGTGCGCTTCAAGGAAGTGATCGACGGATAGAGGGCCACAGCAGCGGCAAAGCCAACGTAGAGGCCCGTGCAACGGGCGCAAACAGCTAACGGATAACCGGCAAGATAGAACGACCGCTCGGGAGTCTGATGGCAGACATGGCTGAACGCTTCGTAGACTACGAACGAGAACCACTGCAACCCATTAGCCTGCGCGAGTGGAGCGGCAACAAGTACTCCGATGAAAATAAGAGAGATCACTACAACCAACGACCACATTATCAGTGGACGCCGATCAGCGACGCATTGGGAAACGTAATGGTTGGGACCTAACATACGCTTTTCGATTTTTGATTTTTGATTGAAGGATGCGAACTCTAGGGCGAGTCTGTGCCTGAGCAAATCAAAAATCTAAAATCACAAATCTAAAATCTAATGACGGTGTCCGGCCCACCTTCAATGTGCAGCGTATCAACAAACCGAATGTGGCGCGACTCGGTGGTCATTACCAAGGAGTGGGTTCGTTTCCCGGCCCCAAAGAACCTCACACCTTTCAGTAAAGCGCCGTCAGTCACGCCGGTGGCCGCGAAGATGATTTTCTTACCCGGCGCCAGGTCATTGGTGTCATAAATCTTGTCCGGATCTTTGATTCCCATTGATTGCAGACGTTCGAGCACTATCTCCTTCGACGGTACCTTGCTCTTGTCCACACCTAACCGATCGGGATCAAACACAAGTCTTGCCTGGATCTCTCCGTTTAGACACTTCATAGCGGCAGCGGTTATCACTCCCTCTGGCGCACCCCCAATGCCGATCAATGCATGAATATTCGTCCCGGCAACTGCCGCCGAGATACCAGCCGAAAGATCCCCGTCTCCAATTAAACGTATCCGAGCCCCTGCTTCCCGGACATCGGCGATCAATTTCCTGTGCCGCGAACGGTCAAGAACAATTACCGTCAGGTCTTCGACGTCGCGACCCAGCCGGCGGGCGATGTTTTTCAGATTATCTTTAACTGGTGCGTCGAGATCGATAACTCCTCGTGAGGAAGGCCCAACCACAATCTTATCCATATAAATGTCCGGTGCGTTAAGCAGTCCCCCTCGCTCAGCGGCAGCCAGCACGGCAATGGCGTTGTTGGCGCCCAGGGCACAAAGATTTGTGCCTTCCAGGGGATCGACAGCGATGTCCACTTCGGGGCAAGATTCCGCCAGCTCCTCGCCGACACCAAAACCACCACCCACTTCTTCGCCGATGTAGAGCATGGGGGCTTCGTCGCGCTCGCCCTCACCGATCACGATACGGCCGCGCATCGGGACCGTGTCCATGATTTCGCGCATGGCCTCGACGGCGACGTGATCTGAATACTTCCGATCGCCCTGGCCCATGGTGCGTGCAGAAGAAATCGCAGCCGCCTCGCATACTCGCAAGAAATCCAGAGAGAGCTCGCGCTCTGTCTTTAGCTCGTGACCCATTTCTATCTCTCCTGATTCCGGATTTGGCTGCGAAACAGTAAAGATTGCCGCCGCTCGCAGATGAAGAAGTGCGGCCTCATACTAACAGAGGGCCCCCTGAATTTGTAGCTGGGCAAGTGAATTCATCCCTGAAAAGCATCCAGTATTCGCACTGTTATCTAGGTTAAAGCCTCTTTTTCCCGGTGGTCCCGGATTAGGGTATCGACGGACATCAGTCGTTCCGATAAACTCGGAGGCGCATACCATTGGCAACACTGTCAGAAACTTGCTCACGGAGAACCATCAAGATGAAAACTTCTAAACATCTCGTGCTCGACTTGAGCGAAGTGGGCGCAGGGGACGTCGAACTCGTAGGGGGCAAATGCGCCAGCCTGGGCGAACTCTTTCGTGCGCTGGTTCCCCGCGGTGTCCGCGCTGTCGATGGTTTTGCCACCACCAGCGAAGCTTACCGTTTGTTACTCAACACATCTGGATTGGGCGAACGCCTACGCGAATTGATGAGGGGTCTGGATCACAACGATATCCGGGCGCTTAACGACGCTGGTCGCGAAGCCCGCGCGTTGATGCTCGACACGCCGTTACCCAAAGAGGTGGATCAGGCAATCCTTGACGCCTACCGACGCCTATGCCAACGCCTTGGCCGTACACCGGAAGTTGCTGTGCGCTCTTCAGCGACGGCCGAAGATCTGCCTGACGCCTCATTTGCCGGCCAACAAGACACGCTCCTGAATGTGCGCGGCGAAGATCGGCTGATCGAGGCCTGTCACCGTTGTTTTGCATCCCTTTGGACCGATCGAGCGATTTCGTACCGCGCCGCTCGCGGGTTCGACCACTTTGAGGTAGCGCTATCGATCGGGGTGCAGCCGATGGTGCGCTCCGACCAGTCTTGCTCAGGTGTGATGTTCACCCTGGATACCGAATCAGGCTTCCGTGATGTGGTGGTGATCAACGGGGCATGGGGGTTGGGCGAAGCAATTGTGCAGGGCATGGCCACACCTGACGAGTGGGTGGTCTTCAAACCAACCCTGCAAACCGGCGCTCGTCCGATCGTCAGCCGTCGCCTCGGCGGTAAAGAAGTAAAGATGGTCTACGGGCTAGACGGGCGCGGAACGCGCACGCGCGAAGTGGTTCAGGCCCAACGTGATCGATTCGTGCTGGGCGACTACGACGTTTTGGAACTCGCCCGCTGGGGCTGCCTGATCGAGGAACACTATTCAACACTCGCCGGCCGCTCCACGCCCATGGACATCGAATGGGCCAAAGACGGATATACCGGTGAGCTTTTTATTCTCCAGGCCCGGCCTGAAACGGTCCACGCCAGCAACCGCCAGAACTACATCGAAACCTACAGACTTACCGGCGAGCACGCTGCACCGCTGGTTTCCGGCATTGCGGTAGGCGAAAAGATCAGCCACGGCCGCGTTCACGTGCTGGCCGATCCCGATCACCTGGCGGAGTTCAAAGCAGGTGACGTGCTGGTGACTTCAATGACCGACCCGGCCTGGGAACCTATCATGAAACGAGCTGCGGCGATTGTTACGGACCGCGGCGGCAGGACTTGTCACAGCGCCATTATCAGCCGGGAGCTGGGGCTTCCCTGCATTGTGGGCACCGGAAACGCTACTCAAGTTTTGCAGAGTGGCGCCGATGTGACGGTGTCATGTTCCGAAGGCGCGCACGGAAACATCTATGAAGGTCGGATTGAATTCGCGGTTGACCGGCGCGTCGTGGGTGACGAACAGAGGCCGCGCACACAGGTAATGATGAACGTCGGGGATCCTGATCATGCCTTCGCGGTGGCTTCGCTCCCGAATGACGGTGTAGGACTCGCACGTCTCGAATTCATTATTAACAATCACATCGGCATCCATCCGATGGCCCTGGTACATTACCCGCATCTGCAAAGTCCCGAAGTGGTCCGAGAGATTGGGCGTCGCATTGGAGAGGAAGATCCCCGCGACTTTTTTGTGCGCCGATTGGCGGAAGGCATTGGTCGCATCGCGGCGGCGTTTTATCCAAAGCCGGTGATAGTGCGCATGTCTGATTTCAAATCCAACGAATATGCCATGTTGATTGGGGGCCAGGAGTTTGAACCTACGGAAGAGAATCCGATGCTCGGATTCCGCGGAGCGTCGCGATACTACGACGATCGTTACCGGGAAGGCTTCAAGCTGGAATGCCTGGCGCTTGAGCGCGTGCGCGATGAGATGGGCCTGGTGAACGTGAAAGCCATGATTCCCTTCTGCCGTACCGTGGCTGAAGCAGAGCGGGTGGTCAGCTTGATGGAGGAGTTTGGACTAAAACAGGGTAAGCACGGGCTCGAGATCTACGCCATGTGCGAACTGCCCGCCAACGTCATTTACGCCGACGAGTTCCTGCGCGTCTTCGACGGCTATTCGATTGGATCAAATGATCTGACGCAGTTAACACTCGGTCTTGATCGCGATTCGGAAATGGTGGCGCATCTTTTCGACGAGCGCGATGGAGCAGTTGAACGAATGGTGACAATAGCTATTGAGGCAGCTCATCGAGCCGGTAAGAAGATTGGAATTTGTGGTCAGGCGCCATCAGACTATCCCGAGTTCGCCCGCTTCCTTGTGGAAAAGGGCATCTCCTCAATCTCTCTCAATCCTGACACCGTCCTGCAAACCACTCTCGTGATACTGGAAGCGGAAGCCGAGTTTGGGGCCGGGGATCACACTCCAGAAAAAGGCGCTCTGCCAATGGCGCCGCGTATCGGACCCCTGGAACTGGCCCCCTCGTTCAGCGAGACTGTAGCTGACTAGTCTGTGATGATCTCAGATCTCAGATCTCAGATCTCAGATCTGAGATTTGAGACCTGAAACCTGAAAGCCTCCTTGCATCCAGGTCGCGTTTAGGGGCAACATGTTCATCGAGACTCAACTTTCCGGGTTGTGCTATTGTGGGTTCAATCGGGCGGTGCAGCGCAGGAGAGACTCGACATGGCCACAGTCTTAATCGTCGACGACGATAACATCATCCGCGACACTCTCCACGAACTGCTCTCGACTTCTTACGTATGTCATACAGCGGATCGAGCGGAGCAAGCGCTGGCCTATCTGGAGGTCGAGAACTACGACGTAGTCTTGACAGACATCTCAATGCCCCGGTTAAGCGGCCGCGAGGTCTTAAAACGCGTTCAGGAAAACCATCCCGCCACCCCTGTGATAGTGATTTCCGGAAATCCTAACGTTGAGGCAGCAGATGAATTACTTGCACTGGGGGCATTCGCATATCTCACCAAACCGTTTCAATTGGAAGTGATCGAGGACACGGTTGTTCGCGCGATTGCCCGTAGTCATGAACTTCGGACCACACCCCGCGAGAACAACAAGGCATCGGCCGACGACGAAGGCGCCACTCAATCCCCAGCCGCCCGTATTAGCGCTGAATCAGGCGAGCCAACTTAGGCGTCACGATTGTCCTCTTAATAGTTCCACGCAAATCGCGCCGGTTTTCAAAAAACTGAGCACTGCCTCCGAGTTCTCTTGACTTGTTAGGGCTGGTTGGCTTAAAAGCAACGCCATCAATACTTGGAACGTCTCTCAAGATTAAACCCCGCTCTAAAATCAGGAGAAAATTCACATGGCAACTGCTGGTCAAATTCGACCCATTAACGAAGAAAAGATGCATGAGTTTCTTGGTAAGGTTGTTGGTGATTTTGGCGCGGCTCTCAGCTCGTCGCTCGTCTATATCGGGCAAAAGCTCGGGCTATACAAAGCGATGGCAGCCGAAGCGCAGGTAACTCCTGCCGAGCTCGCCCAAAAGACTTCCACTAACGAACGCTATATTCGCGAGTGGTTAATCAACCAGGCAGCAAGCGGATATGTTGACTATGACCCCGCAAGCGGTCGCTATTCGCTTTCGCCAGAGCAGGCGGCGGCACTGACAGATGAAGCAAGTCCTTTCTTTGTGGGCGGAGGTTTCTTTGTGGTTAAAGCCATGACGGCCGCAGTCCCGCGAATTGAGAGGGCATTTAAGAACGGCGGCGGCATGCTCTGGGGAGAACATGATCCAGACCTCTTCGTCGGCACGGAACGGTTCTTCCGACCGGGTTACGCCACGCATTTGATTGCTTCGTGGATTCCCGCGCTCGAGGGCGTTGAGGAAAAACTAAAGGCCGGGGGCAAGATTGCAGACATCGGCTGCGGCCATGGTTCTTCGACGATCATCATGGCTCAGGCTTATCCGAACTCTAAGTTCTGGGGGTTTGATAATCACGAAAAGTCGACTGAGACTGCGCGGCAGCGCGCGAAAGATGCCGATGTTTCCGATCGGGTGACTTTCCAGGTCAAAAACGCCAGCGACATTCCGGATCAACAATATGACATGATTACTTTCTTCGATTGCCTGCACGATATGGGTGACCCGGTAAGCGCGTGCAAGCGAGCGTTTGAAACGCTGGCAGACGACGGGTCGGTTTTGATTGTGGAACCAATGGCGGGCAACACCGTCGAAGAGAACTTCAATATCATCGGCCGCACCTTTTCCGGCGCATCTACTCTCTGCTGCACAGCAAATTCAATGGCGCTCGATGGTCCAGCGCTCGGGGCTGTCGCTACGGAAGACGCAATTCGCGACACAGTGCTTGCTGGCGGCTTCACTCAGTTCCGCCGTGCTACAGAGACACCGTTCAACCGAATCTTCGAAGCGCGACGTTGACCAGCCCTTAGAGGCGGGCGGCCGAGTTTGGTAATGCTCCGAGTTTAGCCTTGTAGATTTATTGTAAAAAAAGTGCCAGACTTCCGCTGCCCGTCCCGAAAGGAGTTTCTGCATGCTTCGATCTACTTACCCCGCCCTGTTTCTGATTGCTGCGTTGACACTTCTGGCAAGCGTTTCTTCTCCCGCTCAAACCACGGACGACTATGTCATTACGGGCCGGGTCGTTGATGAGTCGAATCGTGCCGTTGCCGGAGTCTGGGTTTTCGCAAAACCTCAGCAGACAGCTCTGTGGGTGGTCCGTCGCGCTTTGACAGATGGCGACGGAGCCTTCTCTATACCGGTCGGCAGGCCGGCGCGCTACGAGCTTATTCCCGAGAAGTCCGAGGCCGGCTATTTCATACAGGTCTCTCCCGTCTTCAGACATCCGGCGGTGCGAATAGTGGAGGTGGTTCTCACTGAGACTGAGAAGACGGCTTCAGCGGTTGTCACTCTCGCGCCTAAGAATGGAGTACTCGTCGGCAAGAGCATCGATGCAACAACCGGACGGCCTATCGAATCACTTCACTTTCTTTTCTGTCTTTCAAGCGACCCGAAAGTGTGCTGGAGCACAAGCGCAAAAAACGCCAAGGGGGAATTCAAGATTCTCACCCCACATGTGCCATTCACTTTAAGAGCAACGGCGGATGCCTACGACAACTGGTTCGGTCTTAACGGCTTCCAAAACAATGAACCGATCTCCATAGCGTCCGGGACAACAATGGAGGTTATCTTCCATCTTAAGCGGCGACCGGAGGCCGTAAATCGGCCACTGAATGAATCAGAAAAACAGCGCTCGGTTAATCTCCCGGCGCCCATTCAATCCTCACCGGCCGACCGGGTTGAACTCAAGGCGTTCCTCCCTCGGCACACCAGGCTGGAATGGCAACCAGTGGACGGCGCGGTGGCATATAGAGTTGAAGTCGATTACTGCCATGGTTTGGTCAAGAGCCGGCGAGCGTGTCTCAATCCTCAGCCACACCCAGGAACGAAATGGCCAATACAAGTCATCGGAACCAGCCACGTGTTCACGTTTGTTGGAACACAGCCCGGAAGATGGCGTGTCTGGGCAATAGACAGGACCGGACAGGAAGGATTCAAAAGTCCGTGGTGGACGTTCTTCTATATAGATTAGCTCGGGAGCTAACGGGCTATCGCCTCACGCGATTCCGCGGGGTCCCAGCGCGGTAGAGTTCTACGCGCAGACTTCTCACTTTTCAAACCCAATGCCCAGTCGGCTTGCATTAGTGTATGTATGTCACGGGTTCCCTCGTAGATAATTGCGGCTTTGCAGTTCCGCAAGTAACGTTCGACAGGATAGTCGTTGGAATAACCGTTGGCCCCGTGAACCTCGATGGCCATTGAAGCCGCTTTTTCGCTCCTCACCGTGGCCTGCCACTTAGCCAGACTCGTAGCGCGAGCGTTTGCTTGCCCTGTGTTTTTGAGATAGCCGGCACGCACCCACAACAAATGGGCCATCTGGTAATCGGCCTCCATCTCAGCAATTTTCTGCTTCACCAGTTGGTGGTTCGCGATCTTCGTGCCGAAGGTCTCGCGCTCGAGCGCGTAAGAGACCGAAGCATCTCGCGAAGCCCGAATGACGCCGGTCGCTCCTGCAGCAACAGTGTAGCGGCCCTGCTCAAGCGCAAACATCGCTATCTTGAACCCTTCGCCCTCTTCACCGACCAGGTTATCCTTCGGGACACGCACGTCCTGCAATGAAAAATACCCGGTGTTGCCGGCGCGGATACCAAGCTTCCCGTGAATCGTTCCCGATGAGAATCCCTTCATGGTACGTTCGACAATAAAGCAGGACATGCCACTGTGATCCCGTTGCCGCCTCTTCTCTTCGTCAGTCCAGCAGAAGAAGAGGAAGTTGTCGGCGACGTCAGCGAGACTGATCCACATTTTCTCGCCGTTAAGAACATATTCGTCACCATCGCGCCGGGCTGTTGAGCGAGAGCCCACGACGTCCGAACCTGCTCCTGGTTCAGTGAGACCATAAGTCGCCAACTTCTCGCCTTTGGCTTGCGGAACAAGATACTTGCGCTTTTGATCCTCAGTGCCCCAGGAATAAAGCGTCAGCGAGTTGAGCCCGGTATGCACTGACATGACTACACGGAGAAAAGTATCAACCGCTTCCAGCTCTTCACAGACCAGACCGAGCGAAATGTAATCAAAGCCTGCGCCGCCATACTCCTCGGGCACACACACTCCGAGAAGATTAAGTTCGCCCATCTTCTTCAGCACCTCAGGATGAAATTCCTGCGTCTCGTCCCATTCTTTGATATAGGGAGCGACCTCTTTTACCGCAAACTCACGGACAGTCTGTTTCAGGGCCTTATGGTCGTCGGTTAGTTCGAATTCAATCATTAGATATTCTCTCTTAGGATTTGGGTTAAGAATTGACCGGCCATCTTACCCAGTCCAAAGTCCAATGTCCAAACAGCGCAATGTCTGAAGAGTGTTTGACGTGAACGTGAGAGACCAGGCTTTGATAAGTTGACTTAATGAAGGAACCGAGGAGCGGTAGAAACCCGGACATTTTTCATTCTTCATTTGAGACAATTAGATTTTCATTTCTCGAATGTTCCTAAACTCATTTCGTGGTGCTTCGTGTTGTTTCGTGGATCGTATTCTTTGGCCACAGGTAAAAAACGATCCACGAATTGACACGAACACAACACGAACAAGAGGAAACCAACCCCACACAAAGTACCAAATATAGAATGTATCTGACCGGGAAACACCGGAGCTTTAGATCCAGCGCCGTTGTTGAAGCGCAAGGCCAAAGGCAAAACAGAACACGCTTTGATATACTCGCTTTCATGCCGAAAAAATCAAAGTCGAACAACGTGTTGGTCGGGCTCGTGCAGATGAGTTGCGATGAAAGCCCGGAATTGAATTTCAAGAAGGCGGTCTCGCGCATCGGTGAAGCCGCCAAAAAAGGTGCGCGGATAGTCTGCCTCCAGGAACTCTTCCGGTCTCAGTACTTCTGCCAGACTGAAGACACTGAACTTTTTAAGCTTGCGGAACCGATCCCCGGGCCTTCTACCGAGGCGCTTTCCAAAGTTGCGCGCGACAAAAAGACTGTGATCATTGCATCGCTGTTTGAGAAACGAACTCCAGGCATCTATCACAACACTGCCGTCATTATCGATGCAGACGGAAAGATTGCCGGCAAGTATCGCAAGATGCATATACCCGACGATCCGCTCTACTACGAGAAGTTTTATTTCACGCCTGGAGATCTGGGGTTTCAAACACACGACACCACCGTTGGAAAAGTCGGCGCCCTGGTGTGCTGGGACCAATGGTTTCCCGAGGCAGCTCGTTTGACGGCGCTTTCCGGCGCCGAGTTTCTCTTCTACCCCACAGCGATCGGATGGCTGCCGGAAGAAAAAGAAGAAATGAACCAGGCTCAGCATTCCGCCTGGGAAACTATCCAGCGCGCGCATGCAATTGCCAACGGGCTTTTCGTCGTAGTCGTAAATCGCGTCGGACGGGAGGGTGAGCTTACATTTTGGGGCCAGTCGTTCGTCTCGGACCCGTTCGGCCGGATCATTGCGAAAGCATCTATCGACAGGGAAGAAGTACTAGTGGTCGAATGCGACCTTAACAAGATTGAGGAGACGAGGCAAAACTGGCCGTTCCTCCGCGATCGCCGCATCGACGCGTATGCTCCCCTCTCCGCACGTTTTCTTGAAACCTCGTCCAGCAAGTAATGAAGAGGCCTACTCCCGCTGAACTCGGTTATCACATGCCTGCCGAATGGCGCAGTCATCAGGCGACCTGGCTGACATGGCCCAAAGACCCCCTTACCTGGCCCGATCGCGTGCCGCTCGTAGAAGATGTCTTCCTGCAAATGATGGCCGCTCTGGCGCCGCACGAGACGGTGAATCTGTTGGTCGATGATGCCGCGGCTGAGCGTAGAGTGCGAGGGCGGGGTAAATTTGCCGGCGCGGCGAACATTCGCTTTCATCAAATCCCGACGGTGGATTCATGGATACGCGACTACGGCCCAAACTTTCTGGTGAATACAGAAAGAGAGCTGGCTTACAACGATTGGATTTTCAACGCCTGGGGAAACAAGTATGAGGAACTGAAACAAGACGACTCAATTCCCTCGCAACTGGAGGGCTTATTGAGCGTGCCGCGTTTTGAGCCGGGAATTGTGATGGAAGGTGGTTCGATTGAAGTCAACGGCGAGGGCGTGTTGATGACCACCGAACAATGCCTGTTGAATCCGAACCGCAATCCCGATTTGAACCGAGGCGAAATCGAACAGTATTTGCGGGAATTTCTTGGAGTTCAGAAAGTGCTCTGGCTCGGGGAAGGAATCGTTGGAGACGACACCGACGGGCACATCGATGATATCGCCCGCTTCGTATCGGCAACTACTATCGTCTGTGCGCTGGAAGAAGATCCAAACGATGCCAACTACGAACTGCTGCAAGACAATCTCGACCGATTGCAGCGTGCCACCGACGTTAACGGGCGCGCTTTTGATATCGTTACCCTCCCCATGCCGGGCGTTGTCGGCGCTTCAAACGATACCTCTCCGCGTCAGCTCGATCGCCTCCCGGCTAGTTATGCAAACTTCTACATCGCCAACAACGTAGTGCTGGCTCCCATCTTCGGACACGTCAACGACCAGCGTGCCCTGGAGATAATTCAAAAGTTGTTTACTGACCGCCGAGTGGTGGGGATTAATTGCGAGCCGCTGGTCTGGGGCATGGGAACTATTCACTGCGTGACGCAACAACAACCCCAACCCTATCTACAGATGAAATCTACTTTGTACGGCGTTTTCAACCGGACTCCCTTATAGAAACTGGAAGCTTTACTTCCTCGCTGAACGGGATCTTCCGTTTCGTGAACTCCAGCATCAATGCCGCTTGGTAAATAGGTTCCAGGAGGCCACATCCCAGAAACCTGTGCACTTCCATTGCGGCTCCTATGATCGCGAAGGTCCTTGGGTCATTCTCTGTGAGGTTCTTCATGAGGTCTTTCATGGTGAGGCCTTTCTTTTGAGGAATCTGCGTAATCTGTGGATAGCATCTTATACGCTTCCCTCTTGGCGTCTTCAAGGCTTGTGACGCGATCGTCCAACTGCATTTCATAAACTGCCCGAGCGATCTCTCCCATCCTGGGGCCTGGAGTCAAACCCATTTCAAGTAGATGCCGGCCCATCAACAACGGCGCCGGGGGTTGCAGCTCAACCTCGAGTTCCTTTGCGCGCTTGATGAACCATTCCTGCGCCGCCGAGTCATACCATTTCTCCCGTGGGACCCAGGGCGCATTGCGTCCAAGCGAATCCGCTTTCGCAACCCGGTACAGCAGATCAAGTTCGCACTTGCGCGCCAGACGTCGGAACGCCCCATCACCGACCTTTTCGCGTTTCTTATAGAACTCACCCGGCTTCAGATGTTCCCGCACCAGGGCGATCACCTGCGCACGCACTTCATAACCGGCGAGAGTATGAATGTTAAGACGATCAAGGAAACTCTCTGTCGGGCCGACACCAGCCTCCTCATGGCCGCGCGAGCGGTAGCGGCCCTCCAGGAATTCAGTTGTTGCAGGTTTACCGAAGTCGTGGGCCAGGGCCGCGAGCATCACAGTCACCTGTTTCCCATATGGCAAATCTTCGATTGAATCGCGCGCGCCATCGACTACGAGCTTCGTGTGGACGAACACATCACCCTCCGGGTGCCACTCCGGATCTTGAGGTACACCCTCCAGCGCCTTGATTTCCGGGAACAGCTGGTCAATCACTCCCAGCGTGCGCAGCCATTCAATTCCGATCGAAGGGCGCCTGGCTACCAGGAGGAGCTTCTCTATCTCACCCCATACGCGCTCCCTGGGAAGATCCGAAAGATCCACCGTGCAACAGAGGGCGACGGTCTCTGGATCAATATCAAACTCGAAACGGGCCGCGAACTGCGCCGCCCGCAACACACGCAAGCTGTCCTCGACGAATGTTTCAGGGGCGACTGCGCGCAGTATTCCCTGTTCGATATCTTTTTGGCCATTGAAGGGATCGATTAGTTCTCCTGTCAGCGGGTCTCGAAGAATTGCGTTGATCGTGAAGTCGCGCCGGCGCGTCGCATCGTAAGACGTCATTGCCGGGTCGCCTTCGACAACGAACGCGCGATGACCACGACCGGACTTGCGCTCGCGACGCGGCAGCGAGACATCCAGATCGGGGCCCAGTTTGTAGACAGTAAAAGCTTCGCCGGCGACGTTGACGCTGCCAAAGCGATCCAGAATTTCCCGCAGTCGCGCCGGCTCAATACCATAGACTTCCAAGTCCCAGTCCTTCGGGTGCCTGACCATGAGCATGTCGCGCACACATCCGCCCACCAGCAGCGCTCGCCCTCCGGCATCACGAATGCTTTCCGCAAGTTTGATTACTTTATCGGGAATCCCGGACATGGGGTCCAATGTCCAACGTCCAAAGTCCAAAGTCAACCGGTTTCCAGTAGCATAGACTTCAGTCTGTGTAGTCGCTGGCAATTATCCAACCTTGAAGTTATCGCAGCCGGAAATCACAGACTAAAGTCTGTGCCACTTAACACCACCACAGCATCTCTGAGAGGTTGGACTTTGGACGTTGGACTAATCTTCAGGTTCATCAGGGACTGTGATTTGAATCCCCCGAGTGGAAGGAATACAGCTCAGCACCTGGACTCGATCGATCCGGGTCATCTCTGTGCCGGCTGCATGCCAGAGTTTCACCCAGAAGGTCTTGGTATCACCGTGGATTGCGAATGTGGATCCGTCGTTCATTACGGCCACCGGCTCGGCCATAGTGCCGTCCCGCAGCTCTTCGAGCAATTCGGGAATGAAAGGCCTAAACTGATCAAACTGTACGAGTAGTGCGCGCTCGTCAACCTCGGCGGGCGGCAATTCAACCGGATCGCCCGATTCCAACAGCAACCGGGTTTCTGTTTGTTGGTTACGCTTCTTTACTATCGGCATATCTAATTCAAGTCCAAGGTCCAATGTCAAAAACCCAAAAACAGACGTTGGACTTTGGACATTGGACTTTGGACTAGTCTTTAAGTCTTCTTAACAAATGTTCCGGAAGTTCCGATACCTTCACCCTCTCCTGCTCCCACGTGTCTCGGTCGCGCACAGTAACTGCTTCATCCTCGAGAGACTGGTGGTCGACGGTAACACAGAACGGTGTGCCGATCTCATCCTGCCGCGCATACAGCTTCCCGATGCCTCCAGTATCGTCATAGACCGCTCGCAACACGGGCTGTAGAGAGCGCTTGATTGCTTTGGCCATCCCAACTATCTCGGGCTTGTTTTTTGCCAATGGCAGGATGGCCGCTTTGATAGGCGACAGGGTTGGATGAAGTTTCAGGATTACCCGGGTCTCGCCCTTGTCGTTAGTCTTTTCTGAATAAGCATCCATGAGCACGGAGAGCACGGTGCGATTCACACCCGCGGCCGGCTCGATTACAGAAGGATAAAAACGCTCCTTGGTTGCTTCATCGAAATAGGACAGGTCTTCCGTCGAATCAGCGTTAAGGCGCCTGCCCTCCGCGTCCTCGGGTTTCTTTGAGTGCGTACGCAGATCGAAATCCGTGCGATTGGCGATACCCATTAGCTCATCCCATTGCCGCTCCTGTTCTTCGCGTTCGGGAAAAAACCGGTACTGGATATCAACCGTGCGTTTGGCATAGTGGGCCAGTTCTTCCTTTGGTTGTTCGTAGAGGCGCAGATTGTCTGCGAAAATACCCAGGCTCGTGAACCAATTGAAGCAGTTATCAATCCACTCCTGATGTACCTGTTCGTCTTCGCCAGGTCGAACAAAGTACTCCATTTCCATCTGCTCGAACTCACGCGTGCGGAAAATGAAGTTGCCGGGCGTCACTTCGTTTCGAAATGATTTGCCAATCTGCGCGACGCCGAAAGGAAGTTTGCGACGACTGGTCGTCAAGACATTACCAAAGTTTATGAAGATGCCCTGCGCGGTCTCCGGACGGAGATACACGAGGGACGAGGGGTCTTCTTCGCCCATTGCGCCTACATGCGTTCTAAACATGAGGTTGAAGGGACGAGGCTCGGTCAGGTTCGTTGACTGGCAGTTCGGGCACTTGATTTTCCTGTCCCGAATCAACTCCGCAATGTCGCCGCCGACGCTCTTGGCTAGCGCGGCCGGCAACTCGAGTTTATCGGCGCGAAAGCGACTGTTACATTCGCGACAATCCACCAGAGGATCACTAAACGTGTCTTCGTGTCCTGAATACTTCCAAACAAGGCGGTTCAGGATGATGGACGAGTCTAAGCCCTCCATATCGTCGCGCTCATAGACCATCCAGCGCCACCAGGCTTGCTTCACGTTGTTGCAGAGTTCCACGCCTAGTGGGCCATAGTCCCAGGCGCTACCAAGCCCGCCATAAAGCTCTGACGATGGAAATACAAATCCCCGCCGCTTGGCGAGCGAGACGATGGTTTCAATGTTCGGTGCACTCATAAGTTAGCGAATGTTAAAGGGTAATGATTAGATCGTAAAACGTTTGGTCGCACCGGCTGACCTTATCTATGCCCCTCTATTGCGGTCATAAAAACGAGAGAGGAGCGCGATGGCGCTCCCCTTTAAAAAACGGACCAGGCAGTACGATCAGCTTAGGATCATTTGCTCGGCGTCTGGACGTTGACATCAATTTGCTGGGTGCCACCGCCGCCAAACAACCGGCCCCTGTAAACGAAAAGCAGCACCAGAACGATGATTACAAAGATCGCCAGCACCGCGACAACACCCGTACTCCCGCCACCACCACCATTCTCAGCCATGAAGGACTCCTCCTCTTAGGGAAACTAGTTTGGGGGCCTTGTGGGAAATTCCAGCTGATTGTTACCACAGGGTTCCGGTACCGTCAATTAAGTAAAACCGAATGCTTCATTTTCAGTCAGGAAGTTCAGAGTTCGACCTTAGGTTGCGACCAGCGGTACGGAGAAGCTAATTGAACCAAAAGAAAAAGGAGACAGGCTACCTGTCTCCATTAACTTGACCGTGACTTAAGACCGCCGACTTTAATCGCGCGGGCGTCGCCGGGTTGGCGTCTTGCGGAGGGGTCGAACGTCGCCCGCTTGGACCGTGGGCCGGGGCTGCGGAGGTGTGGCGCCGCTGGGCACGATCCACAGCTCGACACAATCGTCTTCACGAAAACCGCCATTGAGAACGATGATTCGTGACGGGTCAATCCCTCTTTGACTCACGAGATAATCGCGGGCCCGCGCACCAAGACGGTCGCCCTGGCCGACACGGCTGGTGCGACCACCGTAAGCGAAGATGTAGGTCGTAGTCGACTGATCGTTCTGAAGTTCAACCGCAAGATTATCGAGGCGAGCCTTTTGATCGTCATACGAACAATTGCAACAAACGTCAAACTCTCGGACCGGATTCTCTCGCGGAGGCAGAGCCGGAATGAAAGTAGACGCCTGCACTGTTTGCCGGCAAGTGGGATCGCCTGAGCCATCATCGACTACGAGCGTGGCCAGAATCCGTTGACCCGCCAATCCCGTCGAATCGACTGTGATGGTTGGAGTGCCAGGTCCACTTAGAACCCTGGCGTTCGACGGACTTACTGTCCAGGTGTAGTTCAGCGCTGAAGTTCCGCCATAAGCGACGTCCGCGGTATAGGTTATTACCTCTCCGTCATTGACCGAAGAAGGTGCGGAAAGATTCACCGGGAACGGACAAGGACTGATCGCAGCGACTTGCCCCGCCCTGTAATTAAGCGCCACACACTTAACGCGTCCGGCTTCAAGAATAATTTCGCGTGTCCATCGCACCCCGTTGGGCAGGATAATCACAACCGTGTGCACGCCGGGATCCCGATCCCAGGCTCGCCAGTCACTTGTTGTCTGACCTTCCGGTTTGCCGTCAACTTCGATTGGCAAACCAGCCGGTGTGGTCTGAACCTTGATCGTGCCGTACTTCGCGGGTTTCTTTTTTGCGTGCGCAGTGGCGGGAGACGCCAAACAGAGGCCAATTGCGAGCAATGCGGCGAAGAAGAAAGTACCGTAAGGCAGGTGTCGATTAGGGGCCATCTTACGTCTCATGTGTATCAGGCCTCCTTCGCTGCGTCAACTTTGTTCACTGGTTTTGTCTTAGCATACCGACGCCGAAGGCCAGCTCCGAAAGCAGCCAGGCCTGAACCAAACAATAAAAGCGATGCCGGCTCGGGTATTGGAGTCTCGCCGGGAGTTGGAGTCGGAGTGACGGGCGGTGTGGGCGTCGTTGTAAAAGTAGGAGTGTCAATGTCGTCGTCACCGTTAATAAAAAATAATGGTATCGCTGCCAGGAAAAGCAGCGGCCATTTCGGGAAGCCACCTGGAATTATGATCTCTCCGCAATCACAAATTGTACCTTCGACGTCACCTTGGTCGACGATTTCAACGCCGCGCTGGGGATCGTTAGAGTTAACTGCCATACCTGCAAGCAGCGACCCTCTTCCCTGGGATGGCCCCCCGGGGCCAGACTGGTTCACTCGCGAATCGATCGATCCTGATATGGGTGTACTAGGGGTTTGGGTTAGACTCCGAAGTCGGAGCTCTGGAGGGTTTTGATAGTGGCCCAGGACCTGTATGACTTCACGAATTGCCACCGGTCCAGCCTGGACCGGGACACCCGTCAGCAACAAGATGCCGAGGATCGCAGCAATAGACCGGACAGCTCGACTCCTCATCCTCTGGAAGTTCCCCCAAACATCTCTTCCTCGAAGCATGAAAGGAAGGAGTTGCATTGTTTAAACATCCGCGAAGCTCAGGCCAAAATCGACATGCCGCACTCGAACACGTTTGTGCCGTCCTTGGTGTTAGGAGAACATTCTCAATAACCCGGCAATTCCAGTTCGTGGTCCAGGTCGAATCTTCCTAATTACCTGAAAAAGAGCAAGATAGCTAGAGTGCCTGCCGGCCGCTGAGACGTGCAAAAGGCGTGAGCGGGGTGGGGGAAAGGTGCTCTAGTAAGGTAACCGGTGTTAAAAATATGTCAAGGCCAGTCAGCTTAAAATCACACTCGGATGTAGAAGTGTAGCAAATCGCAGTCCACGACCCCTGCTGTAAATAATTTGAAACGCCATGGCCCAAGATCGACGGATTTTAGTCCAAGAGCTGGATAAAAAGCAGACGGACAGTCCCGATCTTGGACGCGGGTTCTAGATCTCAGACAACTTTAACCGCCCACTCATAAGTTGCTGTAAGCTCCGCGGGGATTTGAAAGCCGACCTGTGGTAAATTGACTCCCAACTCAGCCTTTCTCGCTCGGGTTACAGCAATTCTCCCGCATATTGCCGCCTTAGTCGGTATCACTGGCACTAGCCGCTTCTGCTTTGTGACCCTCATCCCGCAATACGGCTTTACGTGACAGCTTGATTTTGTTGCCTTCTTTGCCGATACACTTCACCAGGATTTGCTGTCCTTCCTTCAACTCGTCCCGCACATCTTTAACCCTGCGGTCAGCGATTTCCGAAATGTGCAGCAGACCATCTGTTCCCGGAAAGATTTCCACAAAAGCTCCGAAGTCTACAATTCTCGAAACAGTGCCGAGGTAACTCTGGCCCACCTCCGCTTCAGCGGTAAGGCTACGGATCCGAGCTACGGCGGCGGCGGCGGCTTCGCCACTTGCAGTAGCGATTGAAATCGTTCCGTCGTCGGAAACGTCAATCTTAGCTCCCGTCTCTTCGACGAGCGAACGGATTATCTTGCCTCCTGGTCCAATGACATCTCGAATCTTGTCAGGGTTGATTTTGATTTGGATGATTCGCGGTGCATATGACGAAATCTCAGTGCGCGGCTCTGCCAGCGCTTTTGCCATCACATCCAAAATATACAATCGCCCCTTCTTAGCCTGCTCGAGCGCCTCCGCCATGATCTGTGCATTGATGCCGCCGATCTTGATGTCCATCTGCAGGGCGGTGATACCTTCTCGCGTTCCCGTGACCTTAAAATCCATGTCACCGTAGTGATCTTCAGCGCCCGCGATATCCGAGAGAATGGCGTACTTATTCCCCTCCATCACCAGACCCATGGCCACGCCCGCTACTGGCGCCTTCAATGGCACACCGGCATCCATCAAAGAAAGAATGCCTCCGCAAACCGAGGCCATCGATGAAGAGCCATTCGACTCAGTGATGTCCGAAACAATACGGATGGTGTAAGGAAAAGCTGAATCGTCGGGCAATACGGATTCGATCGCGCGCCGTGCCAGCGCGCCGTGCCCGATTTCACGGCGGCTCGAAGTGCCAAACCGTCCCACCTCGCCCACAGAGAAATGCGGGAAGTTGTAATGGAGCAGGAAGCGGCGCTTGACCTCGCCTTTCTCCAGGTCGTCAATGTACTGCTCATCTTCCTTTGTCCCCAGGGTGGTAGTTACCAGAGCCTGAGTTTCCCCTCGGGTGAAGAGCGCAGATCCGTGAACGCGCGGCAGCCAGCCCACTTCGCAAGTAATGGGTCGAATTTCCGAGAACCGCCGGCCATCCGGGCGGCGCCGTTTGTCGAGAATGTCCTCTCTAAAAATCTTTTCCTTCAAATGGTCAAAGATTGTTTTGGCCATTTGCCGCAGCGCGGGCTGATCTTCGGGATAAGCCTCCACCACCTCTTTTTTCAGGGCGTCGACCGCAGAATAGCTCGAGCGCTTTTCCTGATTGGTGGTGTCGAGGGCGGCACGCAAAGGATCGCTATAATTCCTCTGTATTTCGCCCAACATCTCTTCATTGAGCTCCGGCTGCACCACTTCGCGCTTCTGGATTTCTAACGCTTTATATAGCTCATTTTGCCAACGGCAGAGGCGATTGATCTCCTTATGGGCCAACATCAGCGCTTCGACCATAATTTCTTCAGAAACCTCCTCGGCCCCCGCCTCCACCATGACAATGGCCTCTTCAGTGCCGGCTACTATCAGGTTCAACCGGGATTCGCGGACTTCATCGTAGGTTGGATTAATGATATAGCGACCATCAATTAGGCCCACTCGCACACCGGCGATGGGATTCATGAACGGAATGTCCGACAGAAAGAGCGCGCACGAAGCGCCCGTAATCGCTATCACGTCCGGGTTGTTATCGGGGTCGGCCGAGATGACACTGGCAATAACCTGGGTTTCGTTACGGAAGCCCTCAGCAAACAGGGGCCTGCATGGTCGGTCAATCAGGCGGCAGGTTAGCACTTCCTTTTCGTTCGGCCGTCCTTCCCGCCGAAAATAGTTTCCGGGAATGCGTCCGGCCGCAAACTGCGATTCCCGGTATTCAACCGTCAGGGGAAAGAAATCAATTCCTTCGCGCTGAGTTGAGGCGGCAACCGCGGCCACCAACAACATAGTATCGCCGTAACGAATCACGACTGAGCCGTCAGCTTGCTTGGCTATTCGCCCAGTTTCCACTGTCAGTTCCTTGTCGCCTAATTTAATCGATTCTTTGAGGTACTTCTTAACTGGCATGTTTTTGTCTCCTTCAGACAATGACGCCTGAGATTCAGGCGCGCGGGCGTCTCATCCGCCTCGCTTCTTTGGTTTAAACTCCTTCGTTTCGAGTCAATCCGGGCCAACGTGAAGCGTGTGGAAACTCGAAAACCTCTGACAACTCAAAAGGCGGCAAAGCCTCTTACCGTGAAGCTCAGCCGCCTTTGATGCTTACTATTAGGCCTTAACACGTCCACTTGCCACCAGTTATCGCCGTCACGTTCGGCACTGCCGCAAGCTCTTCGATAGACGCGGGCGTTACAATCGGAGATTCGAAGATCTCTCTTTAGGCTATGCTAATAGCTTGGTCTTAACGACGCAGGCCCAGACGATTCACTACCTCGTGGTAACGATCTATATCTGTGCGTTTCAAATAATCCAGCATACTCCTGCGCTGCGAGACCATCTTAAGCAGGCCGCGCCGCGAGTGATTGTCCTTCTTGTGCGTTTTGAAATGCTCGGTGAGTTCGTTGATTCTCTTGCTTAACAAAGCAACCTGGACTTGGGGTGAGCCTGTATCGGCCTCGTGGGTTCGAAAATCAGTAACAATCTGTTCTTTTGTCTCTTTTGCTAACACCAATGCTTAGATGATCCTCCTCGGCAGCAGTAACTCGTCTAAAGACGGCAACCGCTAAACTTAAAAAGCGCTCCAATCTAGCACGCCCATTCTCGCACTGTCCAGCGGGTAGCCCGCGGATGTGAGGTTTAGCATCAACCGTACTCCCTCGCCTTCAGAGACGCTTTCCTCAAAGCCGGTCACATTCGAACTACCGTGCTTCATCGCCCACAGTTTGTTACCATCTGGCCGATTCGATCACAATTTGATTCCTTAAGGAGCCTGGATGCCAGCGGCAGAAACCCGGATTGTAATAGTAGGCGGCGGCTTTGGTGGTCTGTTTAGCGCGCTGGAACTCGCAGGGGCAGGCTCTGTTACCCTCATCAGCGACGAAGACCATTTCCTGTTCACCCCCATGCTTTACGAGTACCTGAGCGGTGAAGTGGAAGAGTGGCATATTGCGCCAAAGTATCGGGAACTGCTCGACGAGAAGATAAATTGGGTTCAAGGCGCCGTTTCAGATATCGATTTGATTCAAAAACGCGTCACGGTCGGGCCCTCGGGCAAGCCAATTGAGTACGACATCCTGGTCCTTGCCGTCGGCGGAGTTACCAGCTACGCAGGAGTTCCCGGGGCCGAGGAGTTTGCAATACCGTTCCGCAAGATCGCCCATGCGGATCTGCTTCGGAATCGCATGGTGTCGGCCCTCGATCATGTGCCTCCCAGTCTTCCACCGCAGGACACGCGCCGCGCGCTCACGTTCGCCATTGTCGGCGCCGGCGCCAGCGGTGTCGAACTCTCCACGAAGATGGCCGATCTTCTTCGAGATGCGTTCGAACGGCGCGCGTTGACTGGTGAGCCCCGCGTGCTTGTGATCGAGATGGGACATAAAATTGTACCCGGAATGGGCGACGAGATTCGAGATTTCGTGGCAGAAGCTCTAACCGAGTCGCGCGTCGAAGTTCACACCCTAACTCGGGTGGTACGCATCACTGAAAACAGGGTGACTGTTGAGCATGAGGGTGCAAAGACAGATATTGAAACTGCTGCCGTTGTCTGGACGGGCGGCGTTCGCGTAAACCCCGTGATCGACAGTTTGGATATCGAGAAAACCGATCGTGGGTTGATAATTGTGGAACCAACCCTGCAGATTCGCGCACATGAGAACGTTTTCGCCCTAGGCGATATCGCCTTCTTCAAAGATGCTACGCCAATCCTGGCGGGCACCGCCCAACTAGCTCTCCAGCAAGCCGGTCTTGCCGCCCGCAACGTTCGCGCTCTAATCGACGGGCTGAAACTGCGCACAAAACACTTCGAGGAGATGGGAGAAGCAGTGAGCCTGGGGACCGAACGGGCGGCAGTGTTAGCCGGAGGCAAGGCCTTTGGTGGGCCACTCGCACGCCGGGCACGCTTTGCTCTTTACACCTCGCGCCTTCCCACCTGGCACCACCGGCTCAAAGTCGGGGCCAGTTGGTTCTTTGAAGGTACGACCCCACGTCCCCTGTTGCCCTTGGGAATACAACAGAACACAGAGTCGGCAGCAAGCCCGTGAAGATATCTGCGCGCGGACGAGTCTTTCTCGCTCTACTGATTGGCATAGCTTTGCTGATCGCGATTGTGGCGTTTCTGCAAAGACGATGGGGTTACTACTCCTCCAGCGGTACCTACCCGGCACTTAATCCTGCCTCCGCCAATCCATCCCCCGGATCTTCGCCAGCGCCGGTGCTCGAGACGCCACAGTCCTCAACCAGCCCAGTGCCCGAAGCTCACGCAGCTTCGCCCAGACCATCACCGGCTAACGCGCCGCCGCCGATTGGGTTTGTAGGAACCCTGAAACTCATCGTGCCCGTTGCAGGCGTCCAGCCGAATCAACTACTGGACACTTTTGCAGACTCGCGTTCCGAGGGACGAGTGCACGACGCAATCGATATCCCCGCAGCTCAGGGGACGCCGGTAATTGCGGCGGCGGACGGGCACATAACGAGACTGTTTCAGAGTGAACTGGGGGGCACGACTATCTATCAGTTAAGTACGGACCAGAGGCTGGGTTTTTACTATGCGCATCTTCAGCGCTATGCCGACGGCTTGAGCGAAGGCATGTTCGTACGTCAGGGCGACGTCATTGCTTACGTCGGAGACACGGGAAATGCCGGGCCCGGCAATTACCACCTGCACTTCTCAATTGCGGTTGTCTCTGATCCGAAGCGACATTGGGAAGGCACTAACATCAATCCCTATCCGCTATTAAGAAACTGACCGCTGCCTCGGTGATGAGGGTCTGTTCGAACAGCCCGCTTCGGCGTTCGCTTATAGTGCAAGGCCCGTTAGCGAGTCAGTAGTCACAACTGCATTAACAGAGGTAATACACGCCGAACGTCTGTGGGAACACCTGTTGCTGGATGTTTCATGAAAGCCGAGACTCGACCTCAGCCTAAGATAGTCAGGCAACCCTGATTAAGCCCTAATAAGGAAGGAAGAATCATCATGAAGCGTAACAGAAAATTAGCAAGACTAACCCTGGCCGTGGCATTGGCCATCTTCGGACTGTCCTGCGTCACAGAACCAACAGGCAACTCGAATTCCGAAACAGGTCGAACGGCGCCCTCGCCGTCATCGTCGCCAATAGCAGCGGCTCCGACCGATGTAGCGGCTGTTCCGGTGACCTTACCTGTCCTCGATGCGTTCTTCGCATCGGACGAAGCCTTTACTACCGAACTGAAAACAAAACTCAGCCTGTCCGACGATCAGATAGCTCAATTGCGGGCCGTCGCCCGAGAAGAGACCAGCAAACTTCGGGAAACCGAGACCGGCGACCACCTCGGCTCAACGACCGAAGCTCGTGAACTCGCCGCTAACCGAGTCAACGAAATCGTGGGAGCGGACAAAGGATCCCAGCTCGCTCAGTTCGTCACTGCACGCTGGCATGCAGGAGGCGATGACCCGAACTCAAAAACGACGGCCCCTGAGAGCCTCCCCAGCACGCCCAATGCCGTGCCTGCCGACACCCGAGTGGTAGTTAACACACCTGCTTACAGGATGGACGTGTTTGAAGCTGGGCGTCTGGTCAAATCTTACAAGGTAGGAATCGGTTATCCGGAGTTTCCCTTGCCCACTGGCCTGCGCAAAGCCAGGGCGATCATATTTAACCCCACGTGGACACCTCCCGATGAGCCGTGGGTGGAGTCACCATCCTCGAAGGTCAAGGTCGGGAAAAAGGTCGAGGCGGGTAGCAAGCTAAACCCGCTTGGGCTGTTGAAGATTCCGATCGGTTCACCATCACTCATTCACGGCGGCAAGAGCGCTGCAAAACTTGGCAATTTTGCCTCCCACGGATGCGTTGGATTGACGGATGTTCTGGCCCAGGATTTCGCCAAGGTTCTGGCGCAGATAGGCGGACAAAAACTATCTGACGCAGATATCGCCAATTACAAGAAGAACAGAAGCGAGACCAAGCAAGTCACATTAAGCAACCCCGTGCCAGTGGAGCTGCGTTACGAAACCATCGTTGCAGAGGATGGGAAGCTGCACATTTACCGCGACGTTTATGATCGCCACACCAACACGGAAGAAAATCTCCGCGCTGTGTTAGAGGCTAACGGCATCAAGCTCGAAGACTTAACCGAGGAAGAACGCTCGCAAGTTCTCGAGGCCCTTGAGGAAATGTCCCGCGATGCGAAAGGGAGGGTGGCCCCGGGTAGCGTGGCAAATGCCAAAACCACGGCTTCTCCCGTCGCTTCACCGGTTCCTTCGCCCAAAGCGGTCGCACAAAAGAGCGGCAGAATCACCCGCAGCTTCAAAGGCAAGAAAGAGATTGTGATTGAGATTGCGGCCTTGAAAGGAAAGGGCTACCCGGCGATGGCGGCCAGTAGTACCGGGACGCAGAAAGCGAAAACCTAAGTCACCAACTCGGTAGCGCCCCCAAGCGGTCTGCGCTTGGGGACGCGACTTGGACAGAACAACATCTGCGAACCTCTTATTCACACCGTGGCTTCAGCCCGGTGATCTCCGCTCGATACAGAACCAAGAACCGTTTTAACGGTTTGCTCCGTGGACGCAATCAAAACTGTTGAAACGGTTCGGCAATTGATTTCGCAGTTAGTATCACCGGGCTAAAGCCACGGTGTGAATGGAAGGCAGAGCCTCTTCAATGTACAGACTAGTTGGGCGGGTCGATGGTCGGCCTAAGCGGCGGCATCGCATGAATCAAGCACAGGCGCTTCATCCACCTGTGCTCCGGCCTCTCCATAATAAGGTTGGCCCGATTCAATTGCGGAAAAGTATTCCTCGATGCGTGAAAGGATCTCGTCCACGGAGTGCGAATGATACAGCGAGGTGCGGAAGAGTGCGCCGCCTTGCAGCCCGCGAGTAAACTGGCCGGCGAGTTGTTTCATACGATTGATGGCCGGCGTTTCAGGCATGTCTTCGCGCAACATGTCGAAATACTCGAGCAGGATCCGACGTTTGTCGGCGAGTGAGGGTTGAAAGGGCTCGCGATTCTGGCTGACATCTTCAATCTGACGAAAGATCCATGGATTCGCCATCGCCCCGCGGCCAATCAAAACTCCATCACAGCCCGTCTCACGAAAACGCGCAAAAGCACTTTCGATCGTGGTCACGTCACCGCTGCCCGACACCGGCACCTTCACGGCCTGCTTGATTTGTCTTACGAGGTCCCAATTAGCAAGTCCGCGATAGCCTTGTTCCTTCGTGCGCCCGTGAAGAGCAATGTGCTCGACTCCGCATGCTTCGGCAAGCCTGGCGGTTTCCACTGCATTAATTGTGCTGTCATAAAAGCCGGCGCGAATCTTGATCGTCAATGGAATCGTGATCGCCTTCTTGATCTCTTTAAGGATTGTTTCCAGTCTTTCATGGTCCTTTAAGAGGCCGGAACCGCCGCCGTGTTTGACTACTTTCGGGGCCGGGCAACCGCAGTTAATGTCCAGAATATCTGCGCCCACCTCTTCCGCCATCTCCGCCGCCATACGCATTCGCTCAGGCTGACCGCCAAAGATCTGCGCGGCGAACGGCCGTTCTTCTGCGTAGAAACGCATCTGGCGCTTCGATTTCGGATTACTCCGAGTTAAGCCTTCGACCGAGATGAACTCCGAGACAGTAAGCCCGACGCCGCCGCATCGTTTGAGTAACCGGCGAAAAGACACGTCCGTTACACCCGCCATCGGTGAAAGAATAAGCGGCGGATTGATTTCAATATCCCTAATTTTGAACGATTTAATCTCAGGCATCATGGCTCTATCGTAACCGGGGTCCCTGTGCCCACAGCGTCATACAACTCCTTGACGTCCTCATTCTCTAACGCGATACAACCCCATGTCCAATCGCTTCCCGCTCCGTTCCCGTGTATGTAGATGAGACCGCCTAAAGCTGTGTACTGAGGTGGAGCGGTTTTCTTTTTGATCGCGCTCACAATCTGGTCATGCTGGGCACGGGTGATCAGCCCTGCGCTGAGGCCCCGCTCTGCATCTTCGATATTAGGGTAACTAATGCCCAGGGATAGGTAGTAAGCACTCTTCGGATTCTTGGTAAAAATGTAAAACTCACCCTCAGGAGTTGCGCGATCCCCCTCTCGCTCTTTGTCATTAACCGGGCTGTGACCGAGGCCCACTCGATACGTTAGATATTTCATCGCTTCCTCAGCCAGACCAGATCATAGCTCACGTAGTGTTTTAGTTGGACCTCACGGAAGGGCTGCTCAAGTCTGGTTAATTTGCAGTCAGGAAGCTCTTCCTGGGTTTTCAAGTCGACTCTGCTGTTCCTTCGTTCTGTAAGCGGTCATAACCCTGAATACTCTCCCTAAGTCGCCAGCATCCTCAAACCTGCTCAGTGGCTAAACACTCCTCGCTCAGGAGTTCAAAAAGATCACTTGCATCTTTGCGTGAGGTTTGGCGAGCTGCGGGCAAATGAAGAACTCGCAATGTGGTTATTAGATTCCGACGCCGGATCGTTATTTCATCACCTGGCTTGACCGTGTGAGCAGACTTGGCAGGTTTCCCGTTGACGAATATAAGCCCCGCGTCGCACAACTTCTGCGCCACCGTTCGCCTTTGACAGACACGACTCGCTTTAAGAAACAGATCAAGACGCATTCAGGTCACAAAACCCATTTTCCGGAGATCGCAGATGAAAAATGAGAAATGAGAAATGGAAAATGATCAGGGCCTCTTAGTCTTGTTCTTTTCGGATGTCTTTCCGGATGTGGCTTCATCAGGCTTGACCGCGGCCGTAGTGTTGAGCTTCAGCAACGGCTCTACTGAGGCACGGTAACCATCCGAAATCTTGATGTAGGCGTCGTTAAGCAAATTGCGGAGATACATCTCTCGTTCCTTAGGCGAGCGTTCGATAGTAATCGCCTCGCGCACCTGATTTTCATTAAAGACTGCCGTATTGCTCGCCTCGCTGCGCTCATCAACGCGGAGGATTTGATAGCCGTCGTTAATCTTGAGCGGATCGCTAACACCTCCGACTTTCACATTCTTTATTTGCCTGGCAATCTCTTCGCGAAGGTTCGGGATTTCAAAACGTCCCACCTTGCCCTGGTTCTGTGGAGCCACGCGCACGCCATTCAACTCTCGTTCTGAGTTAGCTGCCGCGAGCGCGCCAAAGTCGGCGCCGGATCGTAACTGCGTTACCAGCTCCATCGCCCGGGCCCTTACGTCGGCTTCGTTCTTGCCGGCATAACTGAGAAATATCTCCGAGAGAACCACACTCTCGGGTTTGGTGAATTTGCCCTGGTTGGCGTCAAAATATTTCTTCAGTTCTTCCGACGGCACACCGAAAAAGATCTTTCGGTCAACTTCCTGCTGAATCACCGCCTGCTTCATAATTTCGGTTCGCAGTGACTGACGGGTGGCCACGGGATCCAGTCCGCTTTCCCGCATCGCTTCGTCCAGTTTCTCGATGGACGTAATTCCCTCGTCCTTCGCTACTTCCAGCATGCGGCGGTTAACTTCCGCTTCGACCTCGCTCGCCAGATCGAGTTCCTTGCCCCTTTGTATCAGAAGCTGCTCGTTGATGAGCGTAGCAATCAAGTCAGCCTGGTGCTTGGTAACATCATCGATGGCCTGTTGCTCGGGCATGCCGCCCTGCTTAAGCGCTTCGATGCGCTGTTTGGTTTCGCGCCTCACCATCGATAGCGTGATCACATCCTCGTTAACCTGGGCAATTACTTCATCAACGACTTTGAGTTCACCCTCCTGGGCCCTCGCCGCCGGTGAAACAGAGAAGAACAGCGCAAACAGTGTTAGCGCCACAAATGTAAGTGATATGAATTTGGATTTCACAAGATTACTCCTGGTATTGATATTGGTTTATAGTCAGTGACTAATGACCAACGCGCATTCTAGTCTTCTTCCTTAAGTTCCAGCAACGCCTCGCGCGCAACGCGAAGCACGCCGTCAGCTTCTTCATCGCTCAGGTCCATGCGTAACACGCCGCTCGGTGTGAAAGTCGCGCCCTCTCTGTTGCTCACTAAAATACGCAGCTTCTCGGGTGAAATGCGCGCTTTCTCGCCAAACTTTATCGCCATCCCATCTGCTGTCTTGTCTATTGAAATCACTCCAACTTCTTCTGCCAATCGCCGCAAGCGCGCATAAGCGAAGAGTTCTGCCACCGGCAAGGGCAATCGTCCGTAACGATCTTCAGTCTCCCGGCGAATATCGTCTAAGCTCCCCTCGTCGCGTGCTGATGACACTCTCTTATAGGTTCTGAGCCGCTGGCCCATGTCCTGAATGTAATCATCGGGAATAGCAACATTGACGCCGAGGTTGATGGAAACGCTGGTCTCATCGTCCACCTGCTCGCCACGAAGCTCCGCTACCGTGCGCTCGAGCATCTGCGTGTATAGATCGAAACCGAGCGCGTCCAGGTGGCCTGACTGCTGCCCACCCAGGAAGTTTCCGGCCCCACGAAGCTCCAGGTCGAGAGCAGCAATGCGGAACCCCGCTCCCAGATCCGAGAACTCCCGAATGGCCGCCAGACGGCGCCTGGCAATTGGTGAAAGCTCCTGTTCGCCCGGGATTAGAAGATAGGCGTAAGCCCTGCGATTTGACCGCCCTACACGGCCGCGCAGTTGATAAAGCTGAGAAAGACCGTAAGCGTCGGCGCGGTTTATGATGATGGTGTTGGCACGGGGGATGTCTATCCCGTTCTCAATGATGGTGGTTGCCACGAGAACATCATATTTAAATTCAATGAAATCGAGCATTACCCGCTCCATTTCCTTCTCATTCATCTTGCCGTGACCTACCGCAATTCGAGCCTGCGGCACCAGCCGTTGCACCAGTGCGGCGATTGTTTCGATGGTCTCCACTCGATTGTGGATAAAAAAGGCCTGACCTCCTCGCCCGAGTTCCAGCTCGATGGCTGACTTTATGACATTCTCCGAAAACTGAACGACCTGGGTCTGGATTGCCAGCCGATCGCGCGGTGGGGTTTCAATCAGCGACATATCCCTGAGACCTGTCAGCGACATGTTCAGGGTGCGCGGGATGGGGGTTGCCGAGAGTGTCAGAACGTCAACACGCTTCTTCAGTTGCTTGAGCTTCTCTTTATGGGCGACGCCAAACCGCTGTTCTTCGTCTACTACCACCAGTCCCAACTCCTTGAATCGAACATCCTTTGAAAGAATCCGATGGGTGCCAATGATTACGTCAATCTCCCCGGACTCCACCCGCTTTACGATTTCTTTCTGCTCCCTCGCGGAACGGAAACGAGATAGCAGCTCGACCTTTACCGGGAACGGCGCGAAGCGTGTGCGCAACGTATCGAAGTGTTGGTAAGCCAGCACTGTGGTCGGCGTCAGTATGGCCGCTTGCTTTCCTTCCATCACCGACTTGAACGCCGCGCGCATGGCAACTTCAGTCTTGCCGTAACCAACGTCCCCGCACAAGAGACGGTCCATTGGTGTCGGCTCTTCCATATCTCGCTTCACGTCTTCAATGGCTGTTTCCTGATCCGGCGTTAGCACATATTCAAATCCATCCTCAAACTCTCTTTGCCATGGCGTGTCTGCCGCAAACGCGTGGCCGCCCACGAGTTTTCGCTCGGCGTAGAGACGCAGCAGTTCATCAGCCATGTCGCGCATGGCGCGTTTCGCTTTGGCTTTCGTCTTTTGCCAACCCAGACCTCCGAGTCGATCGAGCGTGGGCTGGTGCCCCTCGGCGCTCGAATATCTTTGGACGAGGTCCAGTCGCTCCACTGGGACGTAAAGCTTGGAATCTTCAAAGTAGTAGAGCAGCATGAACTCGCCGCTGCGCGGGCCCAGGTCTAGAGTCTGCAGGCCTCCAAAGCGTCCGATACCGTGGTCGACGTGTACTACGAAGTCGGCAACCTTCAGATCGCGAAAGTCGGAAAGAAAAGCCGACGTTTTTAACTTTCGTTTCTTGCTTTCGGCCCTCGACCTTCTGCTATCTGCGGAGACACCGCGACGCTCGAGTGCCTGCTCGCCAGCCTCGTCAAAGAGGTCGCCCTCCACATGAACCAGCAGACGCGAGCCGGGCATTTCAAAACCCGTACTGAGCCGCCCGACCGTTACAATGGTTTCAGCCGAGGCCCCGGCCTCGCTGTTTTCTCCAACCAGCCGCAGCCCGGCATGAACCTGATATTCACCTAGAATGTCGACGATGCGTTCGGCCACACCGAGGCTCGGCATCACAAACAACGTCGTCGTCCCGCTCTCGCGTTCCCGGGAAATATCAGCGGCAAGCTCGGCCAGCCGTCCGTGATAGCGCATCACTGACTGCGTCTTCCAATCCACTTCCGGGACCTGTCCGACCGCGGGAAAAAGAAACATCGGGTGGCGCTTGCTGCGGATGCGACCGAGTTGAACTTTTGGGGATTCCGCCTCCAGCGCCAGCCGTTCGTCGGGTTCCGCCGCCGCCCGGCCCAGCGTCCGTAGCTCAATGCGGGATCTTTGGTCAGTCTTCGCCCGTAACTCTTCCGTTGTCAGATATAACTCTTCAGGAGCCAGCGCCAGATCGTCTGCAGCCTCAGTTTCACTGAAACGATCGGCGAGTGACTGGTAGACTTCGCCGAGGTGAGACTCAATCCCGGATGGCTCGTCGACTACCAGCACAGCATCCTTGAGATAGTCAAATACGGTTGAATTGCGGTTTTGCACCAGAGGCATTAGCCACTCCCAGCCGGTAAATGCTTCACCTTCATCAGCAAACGCAGTCCGATCGCCAAGCGACCGTGCATAACGCGCCTCCGGCCAGCGCTCACGCGCAGCTTCCGCCCAGTCTTGAAAGTCGCGGCTGGTTACTGTCAGTTCACGCATCGGAGCAATTTCGATTTGCGCCCGCTGAGTTGTTGAGAGCTGGGTTTCAGGATCGAATTCGCGAATCGACTCTACCGTATCGCCAAAGAACTCGAGGCGAACCGGTGAGTCGAGTCCAGGGGACCAGACGTCGAGAATGCCGCCGCGGATAGAGAATTCACCGATGGCGCCGACCGGATCCTCACGCAGGTAACCCGAGCTCAGCAGTTTGGCGACAAGTTCTGCCGGAGAATGGTCTTCGTCGCGTTTAATTAATGCTCCAGCGCTAGCAATCTCTGTTGGAGCCACAGTCTTTCGGGCGAGGGCTCGCGCCGTCAGCAGCACGAAGTCCTGGGGGTGGCGCGCCAGGCGCCAGAGAGTCAGCGCACGCTGTTCCAAAGTTTCCGCATGCGGTGATGAACCGGCGTAGGGATCGCTTTCCGAGGCTGGCAGGAGCAGCACTTCGTTCTCGCAATTTTTTTTGCCTGACAGCGCGCAGTACCAGAAACGCAGGTCCCGCTCTAATGGCTCGAGATCGCGATTTGATTGTGTGACGATAGCGAAGAGCTTTCCGGTATGGCGTTGCAGGGCTGCCAGAGCCAAGGCACGGGCTGAGCCGGCCACCAGTCCAGCGACAGAAATTACGCGCGTCCCGCGTTCGATTTCGGCCGCGAGCTGGTTAAACTCCTCAGTCTCCGTCACTCGCTGCAACATACTGGCTAAGGCTGAAGGTGTTTGGGTCGTGGTACTCATTGTTCAGTGGTCAGTTGTCAGTGGTCAGTGGTCAGTTGTTTGTACTTTGTGCTTTGTACTTTGTACTTTGGGCTTTGGGCTTTGGGCTTTGAACTTCTCGTCAGCGAGTCATGCCTCGGCGCAGGGAGCAATTTTCATCACACATCCAAGTACAAAGCACCAAGCACAAAGTACAAAGCACGAACAACTGACAACTGACTACTGACATCATTTGCTCTTCCGCATCCTCTCAATTATCGCCGAGGTTGAAGCACCCTCAATGAACGGCAATGAAACCACTCTGCCTCCAGCGGCCTCTACCTCCTCACGGCCATGAATCTCATCGAGGCCATAATCGCCACCCTTGGCGAGTACATCGGGAAGCACTCTCGCAATTAAGCTACGCGGTGAGATGTCATCAAAAATGGTTACGTAGGTCACCTGCCGCAGGGCCGAGAGGATTTCGGCGCGCTCCTGCTCGACGATTACCGGCCGGCTGTCCCCCTTTAATTCCCGAACACTGCGATCGCTGTTTATCGCCACCAGCAGGGCGTCTCCGAGCGCCCGCGCCTGCTGGAGGTAACGTACGTGACCGACGTGTAACAGGTCGAAGACGCCGTTGGTGAAAACCAGGCTTTTAGCTTCCGCGCGCAGGGTGGTGCGCTCCCGAAGCAGATCTTCGAGGCTGAGTATCTTGCCGCTCATTCGCCTAATAATCTAGCATGAGGCGTTGCAGATTGCCGATTGGCCATACGAGTCGGACCACTCAACCCACAGAACCGTTTGCGGTAGCCAATGGATCCAGCACTCAGTTCCCGCAGAAGACACTCAACGCATTTGGGTACAATTAGCTTACCGCAAGGTACAGTGAGTGGAGGGGTCCTGCTGACAGTGAGTGCTAGATCCATTGGCTACCGCAAACGGTACTGTGCGTTGAGTCGCTTCTGCTGACAGTGAGTGCTAGATCCATTGGCTACTTGCAAATGGTACTGTGCGTTGAGTCGCTTCTGCTGATAGTGAGTGCTAGATCCATTGGCTACCTGCAAATGGTACTGTGCGTTGAGTGGTAACAGCGTAGCTTGTGCCAAACTGCACCATCGGCAATTGGCAATTGGCAATCGGTCATCCGCTCTCTATAATCAGCGCTTTGCTTAAGGAGAGAGACTTTTTGTCCATACCTTTCATCGAAGACAACGATCAGACGCGCGCGCGTCACGCGCATTTGGAAGCTCTGCGCCGGCTCGTCGGCAACGTCTATCCAAACAAATTCGAACGTAGCCGGGTTGTCGACAGCGCTGGCGAAGACACAATCACTGCGATCGTTGAAAAGTTTCGGGGGTTTGAACCCAAGTCTGTGGACGGAGCGCGGCCGGCCCCTGAAGCGATTGAAGAAGCAAACCAGCAACTGAACAAGCTTGTCGTTCGTTTGGCAGGACGAATCGCGTCTCCCCCACGCGTTATGGGGAAGGCCGCGTTTGTGCACCTCTCGGATGGCGTGTCACGCCTCCAGATTTACATTCGCAAGGCTGACGTGAAGGCCGTCAACAATGACACCAGGGCGCCCATGGAAGTTGAAGGCAAGGGCTGGGAACTCTTTGAGCTCCTGGATCACGGAGATTTCATCGGGGCCGACGGCTACCTCTTTATTACCAAAACCGGCGAACTCTCGGTCCACGTGAATAGTTTGCAGTTTCTGGCCAAAGCGCTGCTGCCGCTGCCGGACAAGATGCATGGCATTCACGATCCTGAGATCCGCCAGCGCCAACGCTATGCAGATCTGATCGCCGGCAGTCTGAAATTAGAAGTTGAGGAAGGCGAGCTAACTCCCCGAGCAGTCTTTGAACGGCGTTCGGCGATCATCCGGGAGATGCGCCGCTTTTTGGAAACCCGTGGTTACGTGGAGGTCGAGACACCAATGCTCACACCCAAGGCCACCGGCGCAGCAGCCAGGCCTTTTAAGACTCATCACAACGCGCTGGATATTGATCTATACGCGCGCATTGCACCCGAGTTGTACTTGAAACGACTGCTGGTAGGTGGCTTTGAGAAGGTTTACGAACTGAACCGCAACTTCCGCAACGAAGGCATTGACCGGGTGCACAATCCCGAGTTCACAATGCTTGAGTTTTATTGGTCCTATGCCGACGTAAACCAGATGATGGATTTGTGTGAAGAGATGCTGCGAGCGAATGTTGTCAAGGTGATGGGAACCACCCAGGTGCGCTATGGCGAGCATGATCTCGATTTTGCGAAATCGTTTGAACGACTGACAATGAAGGAGGCGATCAGGAAATATGGGTCGCCTGGCGCCGCGGAGTCTAATCTCGATAATCTCAAGGGGCCGCGGTTGGCGGAGTTATTCGAAGCCACTGTCGAACACACTCTCATCCAGCCCACGTTTATTACAGATTTCCCTAAGCCTGTTTCTCCACTCTCGAAGGCCTCCCCTGATGATCCTTCAGTAGCCGAGCGTTTTGAGCTCTTTATCATGGGCGTAGAATGCGCCAACGGGTTCTCTGAACTCAATGATCCCAAAGAGCAGTACGACCGCTTTAACGAGCAGATGACACGGCGCGAGCGTGGGGATGAAGAGGCAATGTTAATGGATGAAGATTACATTAGAGCGTTGTCGTATGGGATGCCGCCGGCGGCAGGAATAGGCATCGGGATCGATCGGTTCGTCATGTTGCTGACAAACCGACAATCAATTCGCGACGTAATTCTCTTTCCACACATGCGCCCGGAGCGAAATCAAGAAGAGTTGTAGGGGCGTCCCTCCGTGGGCGCCCCATCGTGGCATGATTTGTCGGGACATTCCCCGGTCAATCCACGATGGGGCGCCCACGGAGTATCCCAGCTCATAAATCGAGCTAATGCATTAATGAAACCTATAATGGTTTCTAAGGAGGGACGCCCCTACAACTCTTACGGCGTTGGCGGTGAGGCGGCCAGCTTTTCTCGCAGAGCGGTAAGGCGCTCGTCTGACCACTCGGGCCTCCGACCCTCTCGCTCCATTAGGGTTATATATTGCTCCAGACTCATGAGAGCGCCCAACAGATTCCCCTGCTTCTCCCGCACTCGACCGACATCCAGGATGAACTGGTTATTACTCTCGGCATAGGACTCCGCTGCACGGCTAAAGTAATCCTCGGCCAGCTTTAGTTCCCCTCGTAGCTCGTAGAGCCGGCCCAGGTGAAAGTAGCTGATAGGAATCTGACTCCCATCCTTTACGGCAATTGGAAGCAGGGTGTCGATGGCTTCGTCGTTGCGCTTTAGTGCAATCAGAACATAGCCAAGCTCAAGATTAGCAGGAGGGAAATAGCCGCCCATGCGGGCCAGCACCTGACGGAAATTCTCCGCTGCGTCTGTGAGGCGACCCCGCTCACGAGCTGTCCGACCGAGTCTTAGCAGGGCGTACGTCTCAGAATCCATGGTGTACGCCGGCAGCGGGCGTGAAGCTGCGCGCCGAGGATTGCTCGCTTTGACGCGCGCTGGTTTGCTTGCCGCGACACTCGCAGTCGGACGGGTTTCCGCCGGCTCAACGGTACGACGCGCGGGTGTGCTGACTACCGAGCGGTTAGCCCGTGGCGTTACTACGATGCGGCCGGCGCCCATGGTATTTGAGATGGCTTTGGCCGCTGCGTCGTGCTCCGGATCGACCGCGAGGGCGCGACGCCACTCACGAACCGCCAGATCGTTTTCGCCGCGTGCCGAATATAATCGGCCCAGGTTGAAACTGGCTTCCGCATAGCGGAAACTCTCCTGCCGTAAGGCGGACATGAAAGCCTCATAAGCTTCATCCCAGTGTCCCTCCCGTAACAGCACTACTCCGAGATTGTTGGCAGCCCGCGAGTACCTTCCCTTGCGCTGCTCGATAGCCTTGCGGTAACTCTTTACTGCTCCCTCCCACTCACCAAGTCGCACCTGGGCGTTACCGATGTTATAGAAGCCTTGTGGATTGAAACGCTCCTCCTCACTCATCGACTTGAGCTCGGCAATGGCCTCTTGCTTCTGGCCCACTGAGATGAGATGGCCCACCAGCTTCAGTTGCAAACGCGCTCTTTCCTGGTCGTTCGTCGCGGAGTTGATCTCGTCACGCAACGTGGCAATTTCAGAATTAGGAACAGGGCTTTCATTCAGGACCGTTGGCTCAACTGTGGTTGAACTGGTCTCGTCAGGTTTTGGTTCTGGCGAAGCCTGGGCGGCGCGCCGGGAACGTGTGATGGCTGCTTCCGGCGACGAGCTTTGCTGCGGTGAGCTTGCCGGCTGAGCCTTGGCCTGAGGCGAACTGTTCGATGTCTGGCCCGCAGCTACCGGAACGGACGCTGTGAAAATCAGCGTCACAACCAGCAACGGCAGCACGAGAAATAATGATACTGGTGGAAGACTTCTCACTCGGTTCCCCTTAAATCTTGATCAATTCGTGCGGTAAGTTAGCGGCGCAACTTTGGCGCTTCCGCTCTTACATAGGTAAGGATGGTGCCACCGAATCCGACGGCCCAACCATGTGTGCGATTTGCGAAAAAGACACGCTCCAACGGATGAGTCGTGCCGGTCGGTTCGACTGTCCAGTTCAAACCACCGTCCTGGGTGTAAACTACTGTGCCGTCGGCTCCCACGGCCCAACCCTCCCGGGAATCAAGAAACTTGACGTCAAATAGGTCAGCCGACACTGTAGAGTTTTGCGCCTGCCAGGTACGTCCTCCGTTAACCGTTCGGTAGACGTTTCCACCGCTACCCACGGCCCAACCCAGACGATTGTCAACAAATGAAGTGGCGGTGAGACGGATGTCTCTCGCGCCAGGTAACTGAGGTTGATGCCATGTTTCCCCGCCGTCGGAGGTTTGCAGGATTGTGGCTCCGGCTCCCACCAGCCACCCGCGATAGTCGTCAATGAAAGTGCCACCGAGAAGCAGATGGCGAGTGGGGGACTGCAACCTCGTCCAATTTACGCCGGAGTCGTGGGACGTGAAGATGGCCCCGTGCTCGCCAAAGGCCCAGCTACGCCCGCTGGGACTAAAGACGGCCCGAACGAGACGTGCGTCAACATCCGCACCACCGATATTGACCCGATTCCAGTGTTCGCCGCCGTCAGTCGTGTTCATCAGATAAGTGCGCGGGTCTTCTTTGGTTTTAAGTTCGTAGACGTTTCGTTCACAGACGAGCCAGCCGTTGAGTTCATCTGAAAAATAAATGTCGCGCAGCACGTCCTCCGAGGGACGCGATTTGGCTTTCCAACTCCTGCCGCCATCCTCCGTAGCCAGTAAAGCGCCTTTGCTCCCGACGGCCCAACCCCGGTTCTGATCGAGAAAGAAGACTGAATGGAGCCAGGCTAGTGTGCCGGTTGACTGGCGCTTCCAGGAGCTGCTTTGAGCGAGAGCCTGCGGACTGAATATTGTAAAGAAGATTGCGGCCAGCAAAAGACAGGCGGCAAGAGGCAGTCGGCAGGAGCAGGATTTCACTTTCCATTTATCATTTCTCATTTTTCATTTGGGGATTCCGCGAATTCATTAGCCTCGCTGGTTTTGCGATTTCGAGGATCGTTCTAATCCCCCGGCCATGGAAACGATCCACGAAGTAACACGAAGCACCACGAAATGACATTAGAACAATGACCAATGAGAAATGACCCATGAAAAATGCGTCCTGCTCCTGGCTCCTGCGTCTGCCTCGTGCTCTAGAACGGAAGCCCTCCGGTGAAGATGCGACCGAAACTCAGAATTGACGCAAAGCTCATGATCTTCTGAAGGGTCTTAAGTTTGTTGCCGGGAACCACGATCTGATCGCCCGGAACGAGATAGGTGTTATCAGGAGCTTTGCCTTTATAGATGGCCGAGACATTTACGGCAATGGGCGCCAGGACGCCATTTGGTTGGCGCCGCAGAACTACCACCTTGCTGCGGTTGCCGGTTGGCAGCACACCCCCCGCTTCAGCAATGGCCTCCGTGACAGTCATTCGATGGCTCATTAAACGAATTCCTGGACTGGCAATGTCTCCAATGATGCTGTAGCGATATGAAGAAGCTTTTTCGAGCGACACCGTCACCTGTGGGTCGATGATGTACTCGTCGTATCGCTGCTTGATTATTTCCGCGACTTCGTCGACGGTTTTGCCATTAACGAAAACTCCGCCGGGTATTAGCGCCAGAGATATGCGTCCGCTCGGCGGAATAGTGATCCCCGCCCGCGAATAGCGCTCCTGTCCAAAGACGGCCACGGAGATGACGTCTTCGGGTCCAAGCCGATAAGTGGTGAAAAAGTTATTGTAGTAGGGAATCACTGCCGACTCTTCGGAGATTTGTTCGTCACGGTTTGCCTGAGTATCAGCCGGAACGTCCCCAGGCTGAGCCGACGTTTCATCGGGCTCGAGCCTGTCCCCCGTGGTGGCCGGACTGGGTTTCTGTTCCGGCGTCTTGACGGGCTCCTGAGCCGGCTTTGTGGCCACTCTCTGGCGGCTCTGAGTGCCGGCGGGATCCTGCGGTTGGGCCATGACGGCTGCTGCTGAGGAGAATGTAAACGCGGTCGCGAATGCGAGAGCTACAATTGTGTTCACTGTCTTCATTTCAAACCTCCCACAAATACATTGCCGATTGCCGATTGCCGATTAAAAGTCAGATCTCAAAACCCTTTTTGTGCCGCCTCGCTTCTACGCTCAATTACGCTCAATCTTCTAGATCACGCTCAATCTGATAAGAACCAATTGGCAATTGGCAATCGGCAATCTCCTTAGTGCGCTCCACGTCCAAAGAGAATAATTTTGATCGTCTCAAACAAAACTATAGCATCCAGGATCAGACTCTGATTTTTTACGTAGTAAAGATCGTACTGGAGCTTCTGCCTCGCATCTTCTATGGAAGCTCCATAGGCGTATTTGATCTGGGCCCAACCAGTCAGCCCTGGTGGGATCAAATGACGCTGTTCGTAATAGGGAATCTCGTTAGCCAGCTGCGCCACAAAATGCGGCCGTTCCGGTCGAGGTCCCACGAAGTTCATTTCGCCTCGCAGTATGTTCCAAAACTGCGGGATTTCATCGACGCGTATCTTTCGAATGATCCGGCCCAGGCGCGTAACCCGCTCATCGTCTTTGCTCGCCCAGACAGGACCTGCTTCCTCAGCATCTACTCTCATGGAACGAAACTTCAGCAGCGTAAACGGACGGCCGTTTTTCCCAACCCGCTCCTGCCGGTAGAAAACGGGGCCTTTCGAATCAAGCTTGATGAGAATCGCTGTCACCAACACGATCGGAAGGGAAAGAATTGCTCCAATCAATGCTACCAAACGGTGAACCACGCTGCGGGTGATTCCAGAGATTCGAGCCTGTCTCCCACGCCCCGAAAAAATCAGCCAGGAAGGACGAAGCATATTCAGAGACACGCGGCCGGTCAGCCGCTCTGAGAAAGAAGCCCCCTCCTCGATAGATACGATCCCTGCCAGACTCAGCCGCAGCAACTCTTCGGTGGGTAATTGCCCACGTCTCTCGCCCATCGCCACAACGATGCGATCTATATTTTCCCGTTTAACTACCTGTGCGAGCTCGGAAGTCACTGCAATAACCCTCGGATTGATTAAGCTCTTTCCCAGCAGATCTGAATCAGAATCGGTACCCACAAAGCCGATGACGCGGTAACCCGCGTCCGGTCTTTGCAGAACCTCACGAGCGACATCCACAGCCAGATTGCCTGATCCGACTATTAGAATCCGTTCGCCGAAATCCGGATGTCCAAGGAACCAGTGAATCGACACGCGCCAGGTGACCATCAGGGTCAGCGCCAGCGGCAAAGCCAAGAGGGCTACGCCGCGTCCAATCATTAGTTGCGGGAAGGCGTAAAAGATGAAAGCAAGTGCCATCCACGCCAGGCCCAGAGCCTGCACCAACCTCAGGACCAACTCCCGGCGGTCGTACATGACAACAAAGTCGTAAAGATCGAAAAGGTAGAAAGCGGCCAGGCAAAAGCCCGATGCCAGTCCGGCCTTTAATAATCCCTGCCGCTCGATTAGTTCGTAAGCCGCACCCTCGGTGCCAAATCTCAAATACACAGCGCCCATCAGCGCGCCGAAGACAACCGCAGCTTCGGCGAGGATGAGCAGAACAGTGCGAGCATTGAGTCGGGACGGTCTCAACTGACGATCGCAACCTCCTTCTTGCTCTCTGCGGTGAGGGCCGTTGAACCTTCGACGAGCAGCTCCCGATCACGGCGATAGTATCTTTGCTGATAGTAGTAGGAGCTGGCATCAGGTTGATCCTCCGTGCGATTAAGAACGACACCGAGGACTCTTTCCCGCGGCAGTTGCTCCAACAACTTCTCCAGCTGCGAATAGCGTGTCTTGCCGGCACGCACCACCAGCAGGGCTGCGTCTGCGCGACTGATCAGAACGTTAGCATCGGTGAAGATTCCCAACGGGGGAGCGTCGATAATGATGTAGTCGAACATACGCCGAGCTTCGGTGATCACCCGGGCGAACGTGGGGCCAGAAAGCAGCTCGGCCACATCTTCACGCGCCCTGCCGCCGGGTAAAAGAAAAAGGCCCGCAGGCTCCAGGCGCACGACGGCCTGCTGCAGACTGATTTCCCCGCCGAGCACTTCTGACAGTCCCCCAGGTACATCAATCCCGAGATAGTCGGTAGCGCACGGTTGACGCAAGTCACTGTCAATGATCAAAGCGCGCACTCCCTCGCTTTGAGCCAGCAGCCAGGCCAGATTAAGCGCGGTCAGAGTCTTGCCCTCGCCAATGCCCGAACTGGTAATCACGAAGGCCCGCATCTGCAGGCGTTCACCAGCCTGCAGGATTCGAGTACGAAGCGAGCGAAACTGTTCACAGTAAGCGGAACGAGGCTGGCTGATTGCAACCAGATGAGGCTCGACGCGTGCCGCGGAAACGTCATAAGAGACGAATCCCGCGGTACGCGTCGCGCCGGCAGCGCCCAAAGTTGCCCCAACAGCACGCGAAGCCATTCCGCCGGGGAGTGCCGACCCGTCGGGTGCATCCGCAGTGTGCGCAGTGGACGCTGAACTATGCAACGCATCGTTCGAACTCAGAATTGAAGAGCCGCTGAACAGCTGTTCTTCAACCTGCTTCGCGGAAGGCAGGCCTGGATCGGCCCTTCCCGTGCGGTGCTCAGAATTTTGTGATGATCGCTGCTTGCCCGGCCCACTCTTTGGAGTGGCGCTAGCGCGTCTTAGTGCTTCGAAAACTCTTCCCATCAGCTTTTCCCCTTATTATTTCCGCTCAATTACACCACGCGACGATTTTGATTTTGCCAGTCATCGCCGCGTCATGGTTGTTGCGCTATCTTTGCTCCACCGGTACCGGTGCGACGGTTTCGTTTTCGCCATCCGCGCTGCCGGTTCCGGCGGCCCAGAGTTCGGCACGGCCCGCAGCCGAGAAGATACCGGCAGGCGATTCTCTCTCTTCACCCGGTTGCATACCCCGAGCAGCAGAGGGAAGCATGTCGAACGTTTCCGCCACCTCTTCTATTACCCCGCGACTGATGGTTGGCTCGCCCGCGGCATAACCCGCCAGCAAAGCGTTGTCGCAAAGATTATTGATGTTGCGCGGAATTCCCTCAGAACAACGAAAGATGCAGTCGATTGCGCTGGGGGAAAAGATGTCGGTCCGTTCAGCGCCGCCAACCAGTAGACGCGAAGTAATGTAGCGATCGGTTTCCTCGATGTTCGGCAGCGGCTTAATTACGCAGCGGAGGGCGACGCGTTGCTTGAGCTGACGAAGGTCCGGATTGTTGAGCACCTCGCGCAGTTCGGGCTGGCCGGTCAAAACGATTTGCAGTTGCTTGGCCGTGTCAGACTCGAAATTAGACAGCAACCGGATCTCTTCCAGGACATGTGGAGAGAGTCCCTGGGCCTCGTCGATGATTAGCACCGTACGCAACCCGCGTGAATGCCGCGATTCCAGCCCGCGTCCCAGCTCCATCAGCAGATCCGACTTGGTTTCCCACTTCTGCACGTCAAGCAGCGTCGCGACGTGCTGGTAAAACTCGGCGACGGAAAGCCGGGGGTTAAAGATATAGGCAACGAGAACTGTGCGATCCAATCGCTGCATCATCCAACGCAAAATCGTTGTCTTGCCAGTCCCCACTTCTCCGGTTACTACCACCAACCCCTTACCGCTTTCTATGCCGTAGTGAAGGTTAGCCATCACTTCGGTATGCGAGGGAGTGAAATAGATAAAGCGCGGATCAGGCGTCAGCGCGAACGGCAATTCTTTCAGTCCATAAAATTCTGCGTACACTCTGTTGGACCTCCATGTCGGGGATCGACCGCGCAACCCCCGTGTCGATCAGGCGCGTCCTGACGAGAACATCTCGATAACTTGCGTAGCCCTGAGGGCCAGCGCAAGCAAAGGAATACTGACGATCGTAGCCACGATCCCGGCCGAGAGCAGCAACATGCGCCGGCGGGGAATAGCGCGAGCTTCCCGGGGCGTCAGCAAGTCAGGCACCGTGACCAACACCGGCAGACCTGTATAGTGCATGGCGTCTTCACGGTTCTGGATGGTTAGCAACTTGGGAGCTTCAAACGCTGCGGCCAGAGTCAGTCCCAGCCCCAATCCCAGCCCTAAGCCCATCGCAAAGAGCAGAAATCGTTTCGGGGCTACAGGCTGCGAAGGCAGGTAGGCCGAGTCGATGACCTCGATGCTTTCGCCTTGCTGCTGCGTAGCGGCATCATAACCGAGAGCAATCCTCTGTTGGGTTGCCAGAAGTGAATCGTAGGCAGCCTTCTTGGTCTGGTAGTCGCGATCGAGCTTGCCTAAAGCCACTTCAACACCGGGAACGGTGTTTATTCGCAGCATCAGCTCGCTGATTTGTCTTTCGATGTCCGCAAGCGTCCCCTGACCGCGCCTTATTTCACTGTCCATCAGTCTTAATTCAGCCTCAATACTGGCGACGTGAAGGTCCGGGCGATCGCGAAGCTTTTCCTGCTTGTCTTGAATCTTCTGCTTCCATTCGCTAACCATTTCGTCCATCGACCGTTTGACTGAGTCGATCTCAGCCTGTTTGGACTGCACGTCTGGATGTTTAGGCTTCAGTTCTGTGAGCATGCGTTGCATCTGTGCTTCCAGGTCCGCCTTCCTCGTAGCAAGTTGGGCCCAGGCCGAGGTCGTTTTCGGATCAGTAGTGTTTTCGATTACATCTTCCTTTACCTGCTCGGTCGTTTTCTTAATCAGCGCGAGTTGTCCGGCCAGCGCCGACCGTCGATCCTGGTAGCGGCCAATTTCTGAAATGTAAGCCTTCTGCTGCTCGCGCAAACCCGACAGTTGTCCCACCAGGGAGGCAGCTCCAGAAGGAAGATTGCTGACGTTCTGCTGCATGAATTCGCCACGTTGATTGTCAACTGCGTCGAGTTCCTCCTTGGCTTGACTAACCTGTTGGTCGAAGAACTGCTTAGCCGACTGCGTGGATTTGACGCTGTTTTTTGTTTGTTCGTCGATGTACTTGCTGGCCAGTTCCGAAGTGACTAACTGAGTGGCTTTGGGGATTCGACTCCGATAGATAATATTGAAGCCGTTCGTAATGTCGTTACGACTGGTGTTGACCTCCACCTTGATGTCCTTGCGCATTTTGTCGATGATGGATTCCATCGGCTCGCCGCGCATTCTTTCAGCCTTGTAGATCTCATACTTCTCAACCAGCGGCTCGAGGGAACTGCGACTCGTGACCACTTGCGCAATACTACTCAACTGACGGGTGATAGTGTCCTCGCCCATGGTGGGAACGGCAGAGGTAGGAAGAGTTGACGGCCTGACAACTATTAACGTCGAAGATTCGTAAACGTCTGGTAGTCGGTAGACCACCCAGGCAATAGAAGTAGCCACCGCGATTGCGGGCAGGATAATCAGCCATTTTCGCTTCCAGACGATTTTTGCATATTCGCCAGGGGTTCGATTGCGGAACTCAACACTCATATTGCACTCCTACTTTCTATCTCGTCATTAAAGGGTCGCGAGGGCCTTCCGCGCCTCTTCTACATCTCGAAAAGGAACCTTATCAGCCAACCGGAGAGCGACTCCCAGTTCCCGTCTGGCGCCCTCTCTGTCGCCTTTAGCTTTGAGCGCCATTCCCAGATGGTAGCGATAAGTCGGACTCGGGGAGACTTTGATCCTATTCGCGGCAGCCTCATCAAGAGCGACTGCCTTCTGCAACTGCTCAACCGCTACTGCATTTAGCCCTTTCTTGTAGTAGACCCACCCCAGGGTGTCCACGAAACCCGCGATCTGGGGATTCTTTTGAACCACACCCTGCGCCAGCCGCACCGCCTCATCCAGATTGCCTTCGCCGTGAACGGCATAAAGCCACGCGAGGTTGTTGGCGGCAATTATCGAATTTTGATCTTTCTCGAGCGCTTTTCGATAGTTCTCGGCGGCCGCCTTGTAGTCCTTGAGGGAGTCTTGGAGCATGCCGATCAGTGTGTAGGCCGCCGCGTTATCGGGACGCCGGTCGACGATCTGCTTATACTCGGCAATGGCACGGGACTCTTGTTTCGTATTGACGAACAAAGCACCCAGGGCGTAGTAGGCATTGATGTAGTTGGAATCCAATTCCAGCGTTTTGCGTAATGCGGCCTCGGCTCCCTGCTGGTTTAGCTCGTACCCGTAAATCTGTGCTTTCAGGAAGTGCAGCGAAGCATCATTAGGATAAGTGCTCAACACCTGGTCGAGCCTGGCGTGAGCTTTATCAAGTTCCTTGCGCGATGCGTAAACCTTTATCAAACCGTCTAATGCGCTGAAATCAGTAGCAGCGAGAGACAAGACTTTCTCGTACATTGCCACGGCCTCATCTGGTTTGTTCTCCCCCATGGCGATGGCGGCTAAGTTGATGTAGCTATCAGTGTTGTTCGGTGCTATATCGCGCGCAGCTGTAAAGTCTTGTCGGGCAGCTGCTCTGTTACCAAGTTGAGCGTGGGCGGCCCCGCGCGCAATGAGGGTTTTCGCTTTTACCTCAGCGAGCATCTCCGGAGAGTTTTCTCGGTCCGGACCGGTCTTGCCAAGCCGATCCAGCAGGTCGGTCGATAGAGATACGGCTCCCTTCGAGTTTCCGGTCGCCAGCGCTATTTGAATCTGCATTAACTTGGCGGGAAGGTAGTCCGGATAGTTTCTTTCCAGATCGGCAGCGAACACCCGAGCCTGATCGATTAAACCAAGACTGAGATTGGACTGGGCCATGAAGTAGAGCCCAACCTTCGAATTGGGTTCTTGTTTCAAAACTTCTTTCAAGTCTTCGATCGCCGCCTTAAGTCCTTCGGGCTGACCGCCCCGTGCGTGGGTTCTCGCGCGCAGAAGTAGCGCTTGTCTGTCGCCCGGTTCCTTCGTCAGCAGTGCATCGATCTGCTCATTGGCAGCTTTCGTGTCACCGCGCATGAGCATGATCTCGCCCAGCCGGTAGCGACCCTGTTTATAGTCGGGGTTCCTGGTCAGAATGTCCTGGTAAACTCTTACCGCGTCATCAAGCCGGTTGACAGATGAATAAAAGTCACCCAGCACGGCCTGGCCTTCGGGTTTGTCCTTGTCCAGGTCGGCCAACGACTTGTAGGCTTCTTCCGCCTTATCGAGCCGTTTGTTTATAAGGTAGTAACTGGCGAGAACAAATCGGGAGGCGCGATTCGAGGGCTCTACTTCGACCGCCTTCTGCAATTCTGCTTCAGCTTCGTCTTGACGATTCGCTTGAATAAGAAACTTCCCATACTCCGTATGGGCCAACGCGGAACTGTTATTGATCGCGAGTGCCCGTTTAAAAGTTGCCTCAGCGTTGGCTGCGTCCCTTCTCACAATATAGAATCGCGCCACGCTCATGTATGACTCGACGCGCTTGGGATCAAGGTTCACAGCGTCATTGAACTTTGCCAGCGCCTCATCGGGCTTATTCTGCGCAAAACGGATACTGCCCAGCAGAATGTGACCCTCAATGTAGTTCGGATCCTTATCCAGAATCTCCTTGGCAAGCCGCTCCGCTTCGGCAATATGCTCAGTCTTGCCTCGGCTCGCCGCCAGATAGATCGTTCCCAGCTTCCAACGGGCTTCCACATTGTCCGGATCCAGTTGAGTGGTCTTCTGCAATTCCTCAAAGGCTTCTTGAGTGCGCTGAAGGCCTTCGTAAGCGCGCGCCAGACCCCAGTGAGCGGCGGCCAGCTTGTCGTCGATCTGGATGGCGTTGCGATACTCGATGGACGCTTCCTGGAACTTGGAATCTTTCAGGTAAGCGTCGCCCCTGCTGACGTGATCGGCCTTGGCTTTTTCGGGATTGGTGCAACCCCCGATCGCAAGTACGGCTGTTAGCAGAAGAGACAGGAGGGCTACGGATTTGATTCGGCACTGCATTTTCATTCTTCTAACTCCATCGCGAACCAGGTTTCCGCTCGCGTTAATTCTCAGTTTGTTAATCATCCCAGGCGGGCAACGCCTCACATGGTTCACAGAGCTGATACCAGTAGGAAAAGGCCAACTCCGCTATATTTCCGCAAATTGGAAGCCCACCCCGCCGGGATCTGGCTTCCAATTTCCCGCATATCAATCCGGAATAAACTCCGGAAGCAACGTCGAAGCACTTGCGGCCAGCTCAGTGGCTGCCTGCAGCGCAGCCGTTTCAGACGGCCCGACTGGAACCATGACGCGCACCATTGCGCCGTCGGAGCGACGCAGCCTCACACTATCGATTACCGTATAGACCTTGCCCCAGTATTCGCTGGCGACAGCTCGTCCCCGCCCTTGATACCAATAGATCAGCAGTTCTTTTGTCGAGCCGTTTTCGATCACGTATCTGTTAGCTTCAAAAGGCGACTTTCCTGGTGGAGCGATGGTGACCAGGCCGGGCGCACTCATGGTCCACCCGGATCCCGGCAAACAGTTCAAGGGGCTGTGATAGGTAGCGCCATCTCTCTGGCTCGCGTAATAACCAATATAAAGGTTACCGCCTTGCCCTTCCGCCGAGCGGTAATTTCGCATGAGGTAATCGCTCGCACGCAATACGCTGAGCGTTGCGTCGTCAAAGCGTTGATCCGGGCCTAACTGCTGCCAGGCTCCAAGTTGGTTCGGAAAGTCTTTCAGATCCTTGCGAGCGGCGGGTTTCTCGCCCAGATATTCCCAGGCATTCACCACGATGCCGCCGACCAGCAACAGAGTAAGCAAAACTGCAAAACGCCAGGAGCTTTTCATTAGTCCGTTCCTTCCACTTGAATCACTGGTGTCGCCGGAGTAGCGGCTACGGATACAACACGCCCGCCTGTCGCGACTGTTTCCTGAGCCGGGGACGCCGGCGGAGGTGGAGTTTTGTCGTCCGAGGGCCGGAAACGATCGAGCAGCCAGCCGACACCGAACAACAGGAGAAAAGCGGCGATGTAGATCACCCACCCGGAAAAAGAGTGGAAAAAGCCGTCCGCCACCTCAGGTCCGTAATAATGCGCCAGCACACCCGTACCGCTAACCCGCAAAGCATTCGTTAAGATCGCAATCGGTACCGCGGACAAGATAATTATTGCGGAACGCCAGAAGCCATAGCTCTTCAACCACTCGATGATTCCGCGTCGTGGGCCACCAGAGGAATCGTCCGATCTCGGATGCGTAAAGTAAGCAAATACCACGGCCAAAGTTACCAGTGTCATCAGCGAGCGAATACCGCTGCAAGCCTCGACCACTTCCAGCTTTCTTGTTTCCCGGGCGCCCAACGGAAGCAACTCGATTACGTTCCCTTGTCGCAGGACCGGAATATCAAGCAAGCTCATAGACCACACCGCACAGCGAGAAGCAAAAAGCTGCAATGGGAAGGCGACTTTGTTGAATATGATCGCGGGAATTGGAATGGCAAGTACGAGCAAGCCCAGAGGAACGAGCACAAGTTGCAGCAGGCGAAAACCCCAGAAGTAAATAACTGTTCCCGCTAAGATCAGAACCAGAGAGATTCTTTGGAGGAACAACTCAGCGCCCGCAGTTCCTGCCCAGAGAGACATCAAGGCAAGTAAGACCAGGGCGCCGCCCCATAAGGCTGAAGGCTTGCTGGTTTCTCTGGCTAGCCGCTCGCGCTGAGTCCATAAAATGTAGCCAATGATGAGAGGAATGAGAAGACCGTGGGAGTAGTTCTCATCGTTCCACCACGTCTGTCCAAGCTTGGACAGGACGATCGCATAGGTGAATACAAGCGCAGAAGTGACGGCGAGAACTCGCCAAAGATGTTTCCTGGCCAGGACACTCATTATTAAATTCCCTTTGAAGGTCTTCGCAAGAAAAGGGCAAGTTCCCTTGCGAAAACGAACGGATGACTCGAAATGCAGTCACCCGGAAGAAATACGCAGCAAAGCTTATCTCAAGTGCCCTAAAGGTTCAATCCAAGCCGAAGCTTCAAACATCGGCAATAAAGGGATAAACAGCTAAAGAGGGCATATTTCCCAGACTGTCACGCAAAGACGCATCAAAGGGGCAGTGGCATAGACTTCAGTCTGGGATCTCAAGCCAGCCTGATTCTGACAATAACCTAAGCTAAGCAACTCACCCGGCAACACAGACTGAAGTCTATGCCACTGCCCCCTGTGCGCCTTTGCGTGGACCCGCCGCCCACCAATTAAAAGAGGGCGACTCTTTCGAGTCGCCCTATTCAGTGGAAGGGAATGGAAGGCTAATGAATCAGGCGTGCATGAGTGGAACGGCGGGGGACGGCGCTTAGAGAGCGAATCGCCGGCGATACTCTTGTGAGGCGAGAAAGGCCTTAACCATATCCGCACTCTGATAATTGCCGCCAAACTCGTTAAGTTTGTTAAACCAGAAGGTGAATCCAGCGTTATCGTAGTCACGCCTTAGGTAGCCGAAATACTGCATCAGGACGAAGGCCCTGTTGAACTCATTGGCAGAGAAGACGGCGTGGTCCGCCAATCTACCAAGTACTGTGGCTCGCGACACACCGTTGGCTAAATCCTGGACTAAGGCATCGCGTTCGGCCGTACTAACTGTTACTGCGATGTTAAAGATAAGCGTATCGACGTATTGCCGGTCAGAATAAGCTGAGTAGCGCGAGACGAAGCCGGCTCGCTGAACCCAATTCTGGAGGAACTGAGCTTTATTAGCTGCGAGTCGCGATTCCCAACCGGCCGTCCCGACGATCACTCCATCACCGATAACCCCGGTGTCCGGCATAAACTCGACCATTGTGGGGACACGCCTGAAAGAAGTCTTGTAAAGACGATGGACGAAGTATCCCGTCTGCTGGAATTCCGTCGAAAGGAAAAAGGCGGCGGAGACATGGATGCGTTTCTCTTGAAAGCACGCCACGTCAGTTCCGCAAGCTGCGAACTGGTTGGTCCAATAGTCGGTACCCGCCCGGTCCGGTTCGCGGTCAAGAAAATCAATGTAGTGCTGGCGCACGACATAGGACGCGACGTCGATAGGATTACTGACGTGGGGATGTGAGATGAGCGCACCGATCAACTCTAGATGATTGATAGTTTCACGAAGCTGAGTCCTAACGGCGGGTAGGTTACCCTGAACTGAAGACAAATGTGCCTCGAGAGCGGATTCGAGCGCGGTATTGAGTTCCACTCCGATTCTCGCAGCTGCGGGATAGATACCTGTATCCGCGGTGAACAGGGTGATAGCCGTTTGGATTTCGCCGATGAACTGCTGCAGCGCTTCGGTTTCCGCTGCGACGATCTCCTGAGCGCTGGCGCCACCTGACTCAGCTGCAGATCCACCTGCAGAAGACGCAAGCTGGTTGCTCAAATCCTGCCCGTCCCTCTTCGCCCTTAAAATGCTCTCGCCAAGTGGCGAAATGGGAGTGGGGGTCGGGGTGGGACTGGGAGTTGGATTCGGCGTGGGATTTGGTGTTGGCGTGGGAGTAGATCCCGAAGTTTTGCCCGCGCGATCCCAGGTAGCTCGTCCGCCGTGCAGAGTGAAGGCCATACCATTGAGCGTTCTATTTTCCAGACCTACCTGGCTGGCTGGCGCCTCGAGGCGCACCCATTGTCCCGCTGCTGGCATTGGGCCCATGTACCTTCGGCTCTCAGTATTATCTGTACCAAAACTTATATTGTTGGCGCCCCAATAAGCTCGATGGTTCCAGTCGCCATCGCTCCATTGCAGCATGATCTCGCTGGGAACGTTGCTGGGGTCGAGAAAGACATAAGCAACCATGATGTCGCCGGTATTGACGGTCAAGGTAGCTGTAGCTCCTGTGAAATAGTATTGATGTGTTCCCGACTGAACTGTCGATTGACTCGCTAGCGCCCCGGAATAAGGAGAAGGGCTTCCACTCACCCAGTTCCACGGATCACTTGCACTCTCCACTATTGCTCCAGCCGGCAGCGAATCTTCCACCCACACGGTTTCGCCAGTCGTCGGCGTCGGTGTCGGGCTGGGGGAGGGTGTAGGATTCGGAGTCGGCGTTGGCGTCGGCAATGGCGTTGGTGTTGGCGTTGGTGTTGGCGTTGGGGCTGAACCATCCCAGACACCAGACACTGCGCCTCGCGTGGATCCGTTTAAAAACGGCATGTCGACACCGATGTCACTGCCGTCCGTAGCCATTCCCTTGCCAGGGTTACCGGCTGCCAGGGTGAAATCACCAGCGGCGTAGTTCTGGAACTGACCGGTCCAGGAACCCGTCGTGTAAACCCCAGTGGACGGATAGATTGCTCCACCCGAGTTTACAACCAGATTTCGGTTCCAGTTTGTACCGCCGGCTGAAGGTAGAAACCTGCTGATGTTCGCCGCCGAGTCAACGACGCTGAAATTACTTCTAAAGCCGTAGCCGCCGTGCTGGTGCACATTGTTTATCCACATTGACTCAACGGCGCCACCACCCCAACTCGGATCTCCAAAATCTATGATCTGGCCGTTTGTATTATCAGGCGTGCCATTGTCGTGCGTGTTGTGAATGATAAAAATTCGCCGGGACTGCACAGATCCCCCACTTCCATCAGGACCTCCGTTCAGGTTGATCATCATGTGGTTGGCGCCAGTACTGTCCCAATTAACGCCCACATTCCAAAACAGGTTGTTACGAATTGTGATGTCTGTAGTTAGTTGCACGGGGTTATAGGGACTTTGCCCATCGGCCGCCGCGATCATTATTCCGCTACTGGCGTTTCGTATGATGTTATTCGAGAACTGAGTCTCTCTTACTACCGACGCCACAGATTCACCACCGTTGGTCTTGCGGGGGGTAAAGACCACAGCATAATCCTGATCCTTGACCCAGGTGTTCTCCATCAAATTGCCATCGATTACCACATAGCGCGAGTTCTTCGTCTCCCACAGATTCTTGATTTGGACATTTTGGCCGGTGTAGGAAGGATCTGCAGCTCGCCAGGACAACGGCTTGAAGAGATAATTTCCACGGAACTCGAGGAAGGACGGCGTCGCCATCCATACCGCAACACTGCCCGGATCCGGCGGAATAGGAATCGGATCAAAGGTAATGTTGTTACCAACGATGGAGCGAACAATGGTTGACTGGGCAGCGCTGTAAGTGCCGCCTACTTTGAGTGCGATATTCTGATCAACCTCAAGGTTTGTGACCGATGAGAGCGTAGCGCTAGTAGTTGATGAGTTGGAGACCGTTCCCGAATTCTCCTCGGCGGCCCCTCCCCCGACAAAGAAGTTCTCTGACCCAGCTACCAGTTTGTTATTCAGAATCGCATAGGGACCTCGCCCCTTGCCGATTGTGATGGCGGTGGTATCGACACCTGGACCAATCAAACGAAAATTCTCTGAAACACTATCAACAACCGACACGTAGTCGGCGGCGATTCTGACACCACTATTCGTTTGAGAGGTCGGGCTATTACCCCCGTCGAACCAGCAGCGGTCAACTATGAAGTTGTACGGTGTCTCGGCGAGCGTATCCTGGATTGAATTGAAATCGCCGAGACTGAGCAGCATTGCAGAATAGTGCGCCTCGCTGTCTTTCCTGAAGTGGATGCCCTGGATGCGGTAGTGATGCGAGGGCAACGCCTCAGCGGGACTAGGAGTCCACATGGCGGCCAACGTGGAATTGGTTGAGCTTGGCGCTGTGATTGTTGGCATGTTTGGCCCAGCAATCACCGGATTAATTCTCTGTTGATAAGGAGTTGTTAGACTAGCCCACCTGATTGTGATGTATTTGTTGCCAGTAGGCCGTGTAAGCCAGATTGGCCCAGCAGCCACAAAGCCACTTGGTAACACTATCTCCTGCTCGACGCTGTTATTTGCTGCGGCCAGCGCGATGGCGGCTCCTAGGCTAGCCCCGTTTGTACTAGGGTTGCCTGAGTCGCTAAGAGTTTGAACGTTACTGCCCGTCGCAGAGGGAATATGAGAGATCGTAATAGTCCGACTGGTGAAAGCTGATTCTCCGGCGGCATTTTTGGCAGAAAGGGTAATTGTGTAAGTACCAGGCGAGCGGTAAGCATGGCCGGTAGCAAGCAGGTTGGCCGAAAAGCCATCACCAAAGTCGATGATGACAGATGGCCGGCCATCCGACTGCGGCGCTTTCGAAACGCCGAGGGATTGGCGCGCGTCGATCAGAATGACTTCGTTGACGTAGGCACTTGAAGGCGCTGACAGCGAGACGGAAGGCGATTGACCATGGGCGCTGAGACTAGCAGAGACAAAAAGAAGAACCGATACTATTGTGAATCGGAGAACCGAAACAAGAAATCTGTATGGAATCTGTGAATGACCCAACACGGGGGAACTAAACATTTTGCAGCCTCACTTCGGTAGCCGGACGTTCTCTACAAAGAGACTCCTGGCTTTGCGGACCCGCATCGCTGCGGGGGTGCCTTTGGTCGGTGATTGGATTGCAAGCTTAGGCGAGAGCCTTAGATGACTGACATATAAGAGCGAGGAAAAAGTTACATTACGGAGAGAAATTTAGAATTGCAGTTTTCTTGCAACTCGATTTCTCTTCCATGTCAGGGAGCTGACCGCGAAATGAAAACGCCTGCTATCAATGCAGATGTATTGTCGGGAAGAAGTGGGAAGGAAGTGGAACTCTGGCAAGACTAATTACACACTGCCAAAGGTCCCAGCTAAAACTTTGATCGGTGCCGGGATGAGGTCGCTCCAATCAAAGACAGATAGTCGCTGCTGAATCTAATCAGCGAGACTGAATAGCTGTTTCTTCGATCGCCTTCGGCAACCAGACAATCTCTCGTGGCCGTTAATGCTGTCGCCTTAGAGAGATTCACGGCTTTGCGCCCCTGCCTCGCGACAGGTTGGCCTTTATCGTGTGCAATCGCTATTTTCGAAAGATCATTGCCGAGACCGCGCCTCGACAAGCAACACTCATTAAACAAGGTTGGCACAACTTTGTCAAGACTAATCTTGGTACTCAAAGAAGGGGTTAAATGATGGCTTAAAAGGGGATTGTGTCTTTTCTGCGGGGCTTTTTGGGTCGCTGTTTTACCCCAGATGCCCCTCCAGAGTGATGTCCCTGGGGGATTGGAGGCGGGCGGATTCCAGCATGCGGAGGCAGACGATCGTAGCCCGCGCCCCGTCCTTCACAGTGACTTCTGGAGAGGTATTTCCTCGGAGCCCATCCAGAAATGCCTCCAGTTGAGCTCGATAGCCTTTCTTTGCCCACCATGATGAGTTCGCTCGTCGGACATCGGTGTTTAGGCTCAGGCTTCTAAAGTCCTCGGTTACTACGCCGAGCCCTTGCGCAAAGACCTCAACGCGCTCCCCAGCTGACTTCTTGCTGCCCACCGTGCAGTAAGTGAGATTTCCAATGGAACCATCAGCAAAGCGAAAGCTCGCGACGATATTGTTTTGGCCTATGGGCTCGGTCTTGTTCGTCGGTAGACTGTACGCTGAGACACTTACTGGCTCTGATTCAAGAAGCCAGTACATCAAATCAACAAAGTGGCAGGCTTCACCAAGAATAGCGCCTCCGATTGACGGGTCAGCCATCCAGTAAGAACCCGAAATGCCCGGTGAGTTGACTCGACAATTAATCACCGCGGGCCCCGTACGGCGTGCAAGATACTTTTTCTGCGCCACGTAAAAAGGTGCGAAGCGACGGTTGAAACCGACGGTAAGTTGTTTTCCTGTCTCTTCGACGGCACGGTAAATCTCGCGGCATTCCCCTTCGGTAAGGGCCATTGGCTTTTCGAGAAAGACATGTTTGCCGGCGCGAAGCGCGGCGACAGTTTGCGAAGCGTGATGTTGATTGCGACTCAAAATGAGAACAACGTCTATCTCAGGGTCATGCAGGATCTCATCATAATCTGAACAGCAATACGCTGCACCGAATCGGCGCGCGTAGCTCTTACCGCGAGCACCGTTGGTTGAATAGACCGCTTGCAATGTCGCATGCGGAATCTTCTGCAAATTTGGCAGGTGCGCCCAACGAGCGAGATTACCAGCGCCGACGAGGGCCACGCGTAAGTCGTTGGTGTCCAGCTTTAAGGGTACTACCTCAGTTTTACGTCGCGGCTGAAACTTCCCAGCAGGCTCGGGAGTTTCTGCGGCAGGATATCGCAATAGCACAGCCAGACTGTTAGACGACGGGTCGAGGATCGTTTTATAAGCCTCGGTTGCGTCTGCGAGAGCAAAACGGTGCGTAATTAGCGGTTCTAGCTGGATGCGCTCCGCAGCTATTGTTCGCAGAAACTCTTCCATGTTTCTGTTTTCAGTCCAGCGTACATAGGCGAGGGGATAATCCTGTCCCTTCTTCTCATAGAGGGGATCGTAACTTCCAGGTCCGTACGCGCGCGACATGAAAAGCTGAATCTCTTTCATGTACATCTCGCCCCACGGAAAACTCATTTCCACAGCACCGACTACTACGATTCGCGCGCGATCGCGGCACAGCTCCAGTGCCTGCCGGCAAGGACCCGACGACTTCGCCGCGGCTGCTACAATCACGCAGTCTGCGCCCACACCATTAGTCAATGACCTGACGGCTTCAGCGGTTGACGGACCACCAACGAGGGCATTGTCAGCTCCGAGCTTTGTGGCGAGGTCGACTCGCTCAGGTTTTAGATCGATGCCAACGACGACACCGCCTTGCGCCCGCACCAACTGCGCAATCAACTGCCCAACCAACCCAAGACCGATGACCGCGACAACATCGCCAAGGCTGATCTTTGCCGTGCGCACAGCATTCAAAGCTATGCTGCCCAGTGTTGCAAAGCATGCGTGCTCGAAAGGAACCTCTTCCGGAATCTGTGCAACCAGGTTGCGTCCCGTCAGGATGGTTTCCGCATGTCCCGTACCTTCCCCTCCGTAGCTTACCCGATCGCCAATCTCCAAATCCGTGACCGTTTCGTGCTTATCAGCAACCACGCCCGCGCCCGAGTAACCGAGCACAGCGTACTCGCTGAATTTTGCGTAGACTTCTGCAGCGGTCCTTGCCGGTCCCTTGTCCTTCATTACCTCCCAGATCTTCCGTAAATGAGAGGGGTTCTCACTGACCTCTTTAAGCACGCCTTCACTGTGAATGCTAGCTGTCTCCGTGCCGCTGCTGATGAGTGAATAAACTGGACGGACGAGTACGTGGTGAGAAGTAACTATTGGATCGGGTACCTCATCAACGATGATGTCCTTGAAACCCTTGCGAATGACTTGTTTCATGATTTGACTGTTACACAGATGGACGAGTTATTCGCTTGATAATGGCCCAACGATAATTTGCCCAAGACGATCAGGAACACTCGAGGGGATCTAAAAACAGTTACCCGCTCATACTCAACCACTCGCTTTTAGGCATTGGTATATGAACCTGGGGTTGCGATGATTTGCACATCGCCCGGAATAATCGGACCTGAAATTTCAAACGGCTTGCCGTCCAATGTTGTAATTCGGTAACCGTACTCGGTCAAGATCTCCTGCACCTCTCGCGCGGCTTCTTCTGAATGCAGCTCACAGCAAATCAAGGGTTGCTTTTCCCGGAGAATGGTTCGCGCACCTTGAAACACCCGGCCTTCTTCACCTTCGACGTCCATCTTAATAAAATTCGGAAGCGGATGCGTGGCGGCAAAGTCATCCAATGTAATTGTGGTCAGTTTTAGAGTCGGCCATTTTGATGCCGATCCTACGATGCTTGAACCGTAGGCATTATCAGTCAGAGCAAACTCAACGATGCGCTCAGAATCGCTTACAGGGCTCGACACGATGCTAATATTGGTAAGATCATTCGCGGCTGCATGCTTCCGAAGTTGTTCGGCGGCGTGCGGAGCGGGTTCAAATGAGTAAACCTGCTTGGTTTTTCGCGCCATCAACAGAGACAGGTAGCCAATGCTCGCACCCAAATCATAACAGACAAAATCAGAGGAGATGAGACGGTCTATTGCTCGTTGAGTTTCCAATTCATAGGTGCCGCTTATGTGTGCGTGGGAGATGTGCTCGGTCACCACCAACTTGATACCTTCTAGTGGGCCAGATTGTATTTTTACGACGCTTCCGTCGACTCCCACCGCACCGGAAAAGATTTTCCGAGACGCACGGTCAACCAAACGGTTCTTATGAACCCACTTCTTGATAAAAGACGGCGTCCAACGTGCTCCCAAGACTACGATAGATCGTAACATCGCTTTCCCTCCCTAATCCTTCGCTCGAGTCTCCAAAGATTTTGGCAATATTTAGTTTCCCGGCGCCGATTTGGCAAGCCACACTTTTTGTTTGAGGGTCAACAAGGCAGACTCCCCGTCCGATCTATTTGTTGGTTAGTGCTGTTTGGCTCGCCTGAGATCTCTCTGGCTCCAACTGTTTGAACCTCCAGCGGAATTTCCTGGGAAGCTAATTCAAAATAGAGTTTGACCCACTCGTTCTTCACCGCCTTCCAGGTAAACTTTCGACTGGCCTCCCGGGCCCGGCGTGCGATTTGAACTGCCAGCTCGTCGTCATCAAGCATACGAAACGCGCTAGCGGCCATCGCGTCATGATCGTTACGAGGGATCATCAGACACGTTTCCTCGTGCTTTACGATGTAAGGAATACCACCCGCATCAGTTGTCACAACGGGAACGCCAGACGCCATACATTCGGTGATGGAGCTTGGCATATTATCGAGATCGGTGGCAGTCAAATATATGTCGGCGGCGTCATACACTTCCGGCATCTTCTCAAACGGTACAAAGCCAATGAACCTTGTATTCCTTAGCTTCAAATCACTCGCCAGCTTTTCCAGCTCCGGACGCAGCCAACCATCAGCCGCTACAGTCAAACTCGCTTCCGGATAACGCTTTTGAATAATTGCAAATGCACGTAGCACGCAAGCGACGTTATACAGCGGCTCTAAAAGACGGCTCACGAGAAAGACCGGGCGCAAAGGTGAACGCTCACGATAGCAAAACCGATCAAGCTCGACGATGTTGTAGATAGCGCGTGCAGGCAAACCGAAACGTGCAAAGACGTCCACCAGGTACCCCGATGGCGTCACGATCACGTCGGCCAGACGCATGATCGGTTTGCCGGTTAAGCGCCAGTTCGCCAGGTGATCTTCGGCTTCGCCGCTGCGATAGTTGAGAATGCACTTCTTGCCAAAGGCTCGCGAAACAAGTATCGCCAGGGCAGGCGCGAACAGGTACGAATAATATGACGCGGAGAAAATGTGGGTGATGTCGTACTTACGCACTCGCAATAGAAGCAAGATGAAGAAGTACAGAGTGGTAATAACAGTGCGGACGTAGATAATTCGTTGTAGATTTCTAAGCACGCCCGGCAGGCGGGGGTTGTGTGGTAGAAAACCGACCTCCAGCGAACCTTCCTGCTGCAGCCCGCTCATGAGACGTTCTGCCTGCCTCGACTGTCCACCCCAGATATCCAGCGACGGAGCAACGATCAACACCCGTAGTTTCGAGGATACGGAACCTCTCACGTCTTTAGATTCGCCCGTTTGCATCGCACTTTGACTTTACCAAATTACTCATGATGACTGAAGTAGACCGATTAAGGTGGTCTTCGACGGAACCATCAATGGGGAGACGCAGGCGGGCAGGTATCGCACGGGGGCTTCACATCATGAGTTCGGCGCGAGAAACAAGGTAACTTATCGCTTGTCCTTTGTTCTGAATTTCTTTTTTGCGGTTCCGATCAATCCAACGATGCCCGTACCCAAAAGAAACAAGGTCGCCGGTTCAGGGATTGTGTTCACCGTAACCCCGCTTACTGACTGACCAAACGAGAAACTTTGACTGAAGAGTTGATAATCACCCGCGGCTGTCATCAAGTAAAGAAGTGTCGTAGTTCCCGAGCCCGTCAGTAAACTGCTGAACAATGGATCTCCAACTCCGATTGCACTCTGATACCCTTCGACGATTCCTGCGGTGAGCATGAATGGAGCAACTACGATGAAGCCGCTCGCGCTCTCAATCGGCGCTGTGAATGAAGCGGAGCTGATATTCAATGCCAACAGCGAAGCGCCGGGCGAGTAAACAACGCCGGCGACAGTGAGAGGGTTGGACAGGCCAAGTTCCCCGTCTTGAGAATCAAGACTGCCGCCTGTCAAACGAATCTGTCCGGGAGCCACTGGTCCATTAGCTAATAGACTTACCGAAGGGTTCAAAGACGACGCTGAGCCGTTGAGTGCCAGGCCCCCTCCGGTGAGCAGAAACGACGTGCTACCGGTTCTTGAATAAGTTAACGTCCCCCCTGTAATCGCGATAGGGTCAGCCTGGACTGACACCGGGAGCAGCCAGATAGTCAACACTAGCGCCAGAGGAACGAACACCTTGATTGTTTTCATATGGGTCAGTTTCGATAGAATCAGATTGGAATCTCCAAACCGGCGTTAGCATCGCCAGTAGGAATAAAAACCGAATAGCTCTCAGGTTCCGCTCGCCAGCCCGATTATTACAGCCACTTTGTCTATTTGAAAGGCCCTGAACTCGGAAATGTGCCTCCAACTGTTCAAGGCCGGTGGAGTTTCTTCCAGCTCAATCTGACACTCTGCGCGGTCTGGTTGATTGGATACTCCCGGATGAACCCGTCTGGACCCCCGCCGTGGCTTCAATGAGCGCCCCCATATCTACGCCCACATCGGTACCGTCGGTTGCCGCTCCCTTGCCTCGCATTCCAGAAGCCAAGGCAAAGTTGCCGTTTGCGTAATCTACGAACAGCTTTGGCCAAGAGCCGCTGACGTAAATTCCGCTTGCCGGATAGTTCGCGTCGCCCTTGTTAACGATCAGATTACGATTCCAGACTGTGGTATTACCTGGCGGAAGAAACCGCGCAATGTTTGCGGCCGAGTCTACAACGCTCAGGTTGCTCCGGAAACCGTAGCCACCGTGCTGGTGGACGTTGTTGAACCACATCGATTCAAGAGCTCCGCCACCCCAACTCGGATCTCCAAAATCTATGATCTGGCCGTATGTATTATCTGGCACGCCGTTATCGTGGGTGTTGTGAATAATGAAGATCCGCTTGGACTGTACAGATCCTCCGCTACCATCTGGACCGCCGTTGAGATTGAGCATCATGTGACTGGCGCCAGTCGAATCCCAGTTAATACCGACATTCCAAAACAGATTGTTTCGAAAAGTAATGTCGGTCGTAAGCTGTACGGCGTTGTAAGGATTCTGTCCATCTGCCGCCGCGATGATTACTCCATTTCCGGCGCTTCTAATTATGTTGTTTGAGAACTGGAGCTCGCGTGTCACAGCGGCGACGGTTTCCCCACCATTTGTTTTTCTGGGCGTGATGGCGATTGCGTAGGACTGATCTTTGACCCAGGTATTTTCCATCACATTTGCGTCCACAACTACATAACGGCTGTTCTTTGTCTCCCAGAGATTCTTGATCTGTATATCAAAGCCTACGTAAGAAGGATGGCCGGCTCGCCACTTCAAGGGTTTGTAAAGATAGTTACGTCGAAATTCTATGTACGATGGCGTCGCTGCCCATTGTGCCGTGCCCCCAGTATCGGGCGGAGTTCGAATCGGATCGAAGGTAATGTTGTTACCATTGATCGATCTCACTATTGTTGAATTTGCGGCGCTGTAGACACCGCCCAAAGGTAAGGCGATATTCTGATCTAGCTCGAGATTAACAACTGACGACAGAGTACAACTCGTGGTGCTGGGACTTGAGATCTTTCCCGTGTTGAGTTCCGCGGCCCCACCACCGACAAAAAAGTTTTCCGAACCAGCTATAAGAGTATTGTTGACAATTGAGTAAGGACCTCGACCTTTTCCAATCGTAATGGCGGTTGTATCGACACCAACGCCAATGAGCCGGAATTCTCCGGAATGGCTATCAACCACCGTCACGTAATCAGCAGCGATTCTGATACCACTGTTTGTAACTGAACCCTCAATCGCTCCGCCATCTAACCAGCACCGATCAACGATGAAGTTGTAAGGCGTTTCAGCCAGCGTGTCCTGAACGGAATTGAAATCTCCCAGACTAAGCAGCATTGCCGAATAGTGCGCCTCGCTGTTTTTCGCGAAGTGAATGCCTTGAAGTCGATAGTGATGCGAGGGTACAAGCTCAGCAGGCGTCGGCGTCCACATCGCTGCGAGTGTTGCATTCGTTGAACTTGGCGCAGTGATAGTCGGCATCATGGCGGCGTTGACAGGACTGACACGCTCACCTTGGGGCAGCGAAGCCAAGCTGCCACTCTTAATCGTAATGTATTTGTTGCCGCGCGGCGCAATCATCGAAATGGGTCCGGCAAAAACAGCACCCGCTGGAAGGATAATTTCCTGTTCCCCGCTCACATTGTTTGCGGCCGCGCGTTTGATGGCGTTCTGTAGCTTCACAGCATTGGCTGCGGCATTCCGATAGGCAGCAGGGGGGATGTAATAGGCGCCGTTACCGCGGGACACCGTCATGTCGATGACGTTTTGACCTGGCCCGTTATTGATGTTCAGATTCGACGCGGCGGGAATGCTGGTAACACTGATTGAAACGCTTACAGACGGCGCGGCTAATCCACTTCTATTTTTACCGCTTACAGTGATGGTGTAATTACCAGGACTCCGGTAAGCATGGCCGCAAGCAAGAAGGTTACACTTGAAGCCATCGCCAAAGTTTATTTCGAGTGATGGCGTACTATCACTTTGCGGCCTATTAGACAAACCGACAGACTTCCTCGCATCAATCAAAACCACTTCGTCAACAAAAGCTGAGGTGGGCACGGTTATCGAAAGGGTAATCCCGGAAAGGCTTGCTCCAACGGTCGTCTTCGCGTCGACTTGTGGTCTGGGTTGAGGAATTGCTTCACCCACGTTAGTGCCGCCAGGTAAAGCCTGGTAACGAACCCAGTAATAGACCAACTTTGGATACTCGAGGGCGACGATCTTCCAGGCAGCAGGCTTCAGCCACCAGGAAGCCGGAGTAGGAGTCTGGAGTCCAGGCGCGACGGGATCGAGGCCAATTGCGATGTCACTGTCACGAAAAACATTGCGGAAGGTCCATAGAGCTCGGCGCGAGTGATAGGCGGAAGTCACGATCAGAATGGATTGGAGTTTGTTTTCCGCGGCGTACTGGCGCAGTAGAACGGCTTCGTCAAAAGTGTTACGAACGGTCGCGGGCAGTACCTCGATCTTATCTGGTGAAACGCCCGCTCGTTTTAACTCCTGAGTCGCACGTTCAGAAAAGAGAGGGTTTCGCTGTTCTGCTTCTGACCAACTACTGCGCAGGTTTTCATTGGTTAGCAGTACGCGTGGCGCTCGCCCTGTCTTCCAGAGCTGAGCCGCATGGCGAGTGCGTTCTACGTAAGCGCTGGGATTAGAGAGGACGACTATAACATCTGCATTCGCCATCTCGACGCGAGTCACAAGCGCTAACGCGGCCCCCCAGGCCAGCAATGACCAGATGACCAGCACAAATGAAACAAGACGGAGGAGTCGGGTTACGCCGTTACCCCGGATTCCCAGTAGCCACAGAGCTGACTTCCAATAACGCTCAGCATTGGCCATTTGTCTATCGGCGGGCGCTACATTCGCGGTTAAATCCACTTTATCCCACCCTTGTACGAGCTATCATCTGCGTTCTCGGTGCTAAACCTCGGCTGAAACCGAGGGCTGCATGAAAGGCACTCACAGTATTCTAAGGTGAAACCACCAAAAAAGCCTTCAAGGGATATTGATCCGCTTCCTGCTTTGATCCGAATAACTCGCTGTCGAGATCGCGAAAGGATGGATCCTGTTCAAGTTCACCATGTGGCAAATGTCGATCTAACACAATCAGGCGCGCGCCGCTCGACTTAAGTTTCACCGCATCCGCCACTCGCTCGCTGCCGAAATAAGGCTGGTTAGTGAACATTGCCAGATAGTGTCCTATGTATTCTCCCTGCCAGGGGTTCGGAGGTTCACCAACTCCAGCAATTGGTCCATGCACCTGCGCGGCTTCTAATCGCGCCGCCAAATCCTGGGTGTAGATGCCGGGAGCGTAGTCTAACCCTCGCAGAGCGACCGGTAGTATCAAACGAATCGGATTGCCAAAGGAAATGACAAGCAAACAGATTACAATTATCCGAGGGAAGTTGTTTTTTTCCTGAGCATGGGATATCAGCCAGACCATCATGCCCATCGCCGCCGCGATTAAGAAGGGATAGCCTGGATAGAAGTAACGCTCGAGATCAGAAGAAAAAGGCAGATAGACACCGGCTATGCACGCCAAAAAGCCGCCCGCCCAGCGCCACCGCTGCGCCTGAAGATTTTGACGCCACGGAGTGTGGACCAGGAGCCCCAGCAAAGCAGAACAGAACCCCAATTGTAACCAATCGAAACTCCAAAAATACTTTAGTATGACCTCGAAGTTGCGGTACATGATCTTTAGCTGATGCTTTGCGTAAGCTCGGCTTTGAAACGGAGACCACTTCTGCTCCGCATAAAGGTCATTCTGGGGATCTTCCCACCAGGTAATACGTCCCGGCTCCGGCCGAATGAGTGCCACCGGGTGGCCTTGGTTTAGATTGGGCGGCGGCAGAATGGCGTGAGCTATCGGACCGGTGGTGGAAAACACAAAGCGCTGATATTTCAAAGACAACACCACAATCCAGGGAGCAGCAAGTAAGACAAAACCAATTAAGGTTATTCCTATACTGCGCAAGACCGGCCGAACTGTGGTTAACCCGCTAATCAGATACAAGATAGCGGTTATCGTAATTACGCCCAAAGCGATCGGCAGAGCGACTGCCTTGGCGAGGTAAGCAGCCCCCAACAACATTCCCGCGCCCACCTGCGTTTTCCAGCTTTGGGTCCAGCGTGGCGACATCATTCTGCTAACGGCAAGACATAGCAGGCCTCCGAGAAGCAAATCGGGAGTAATCATTTGCACGGACCAACTGACGCTGGCCAAGGCAACGAACCACGACCCTAACACGATGCCGGTTGGGAAAATGCCAAGAGCTCTCAGTACCGTAACGCCACCCAACCAAAAAACCACGGCCGAAAGGCCCATGACTACGCGAGCAGCGTCCATCGGGTTTCTGAATATCGGCATCAGAGGAGCCATCAGCCAACTGATCATCGGTCCCCAGTATCCGGAGACCATCAGTTGAGTTTGGCCCTTTGCGTAGTAGGAAGCCAGCCTCATGTAAGCAACCCCATCCGGACCAATCATGTGGCGATTGTTCCTGGCCGCGACGGCAAGCAAAACGATTTGGCACACGAGTGCGGCGGCTATGCCTACAATCATGGCCTGGCTCATTGGAGTTTGATTACTCCTCGCCACAGCCGCTGAAAGGGATCCCTGATTTGCAGGCGGTACTGTTGAGATTACCTTCGGATCATTGGAATGGATCACAGTTTTAAAGGCGCCGCGAATAGGTTGCTTGCTACTCGCATTCGCGAGTTTGATTCACCAGCAGATTCCTCGATACGTCTCGTCGGAAGTTCGGTCATCAAAGATCCGCACCAGATCAATGATCACTTTGTCAGGCGCCAGCAACGATTGGATCTCCCTAAACTCCCGGGCCTTGTTACCGATTACGATCACATCTGAAGACTCGACGACCTCACGCACGCTTTCACGCATCAATTGAGAAATATGGGGAATCTCGCGCTCGATGTATTCCTTGTTGGCTCCGAAGAGACGGGCGAGCGATACGTCCCTGTCATAAATCGATAATTGCATCCCTTTACCGATCAGCGTTTCAATCAGCGTCACCATCGGCGACTCGCGCAAATCATCAGTTCCAGCCTTGAAGCTGAAGCCGAGAATGCCAATGCGCTTTTTTCCAGTCGCCTCGACCATCTCGATAGCCCGTTCGATCTGCAAGCGGTTGCTTCTCAGCAACGATGCAAGCAGCGGCACCTCAACGTCAAGTTCCTTGGCCTTATAGTTAATGGCGCGCAAATCTTTCGGGAGACAGGAGCCGCCGAACGCAAAACCAGGCTTTAGATAGTAGGGAGACAGATTCAGTTTGGTGTCCTGGCAAAACACTTCCATTACTTCGTGACTGTCAATGCCCAGGCTTTTGCAGATGTTGCCGATCTCATTTGCAAAGCTAACCTTCGTGGCGTGAAAACAATTGCAGGCATACTTCACCATTTCCGCCGCCCTGGTGCCGGTAACATAAAGTGGGGCCTCAATGTCGGCATAGAGCTGACTTACGACCTTGGCAACTTCCTCGTCATCTGCTCCGATTAAGGTAAACGGTGGGGCAAAGAAGTCTTTCAGTGAGCTGCCTTCACGCAGGAACTCGGGATTGACGCAAACTGAAAAATCATGGCCAGCCTTCTTTCCCGAAGAATTCTCCAGTGTAGGCACAACCAGGCTTTCAACCGTTCCCGGCAGCATTGTGCTACGCATGACCACCACATGCGGCGCCGCCTTATCTCTCAATGCCTCGCCAATCTCCTGGCATACACGCTTGACGAAAGAGAGATCGAGTGAGCCGTTAGGTCTGCTTGGCGTCCCGACACATACCAATGAGATCTCTGATTCCCTTACGCCTTTAGCGGAATCGGTGGTCGCGCTCAGTCTTCCGGCCTTCACCGCATGCTCAAGCAGTTCACCAACGCCACTCTCAACTATCGGACTCCGGCCCTCGTTGATTATGTCGGTTTTGATCGAGCTGATGTCGACGCCAACCACATGATGTCCTGCTTTTGCAAAACAGGCGGCTGAAACGCAGCCAACATAACCCAATCCAAAGACGCTCAGCCTCATTCTATTCCTTTGGTCGACAGTCTTTCGTAATGACTCAGAGCTTCTCAGCAACCAGCTACCCGACAATATCCACGTTAGGTTTAGGCTCAACCTAACTCAGCTTCGCCGGCAGAGAACTTGATATTGGGCGCCGAACGGCAGTGAAACAAGCCAAGGTTCAATTGGTCTGAACCAACTAAGCATCTTTGGAAATATGAATAGGAAATCTGTCCGAAGAATTTGAAAACCAGCCTTCCGCAGCAGGCTTCGAGCCTCGAGCGCGCTGAGCGTCACGGCGTCGCGGTCAAATGGAATGCGGCTCATCACATAGCGAGTGCCTGGGTTCCATGGGTTGTTCTCCCAGAACGAAAACAACCCTCCCCTTCGTAGCGTTCGGAAAATGTAGTTCAATGCTTCGGATCGGCTGGGCGGTGGAATGTGGTGAAACACGCCATTGCAGAAAACAAGATCCACATCTCCGCTTGGGCTATATTCTGAAAATCGGTAAAACCTGGCTCTATTCGAAGAATGTGCGGCCGCGGCTATATCAATTGACCGCTGGGACGAATCAACCCCAACAAGAGAGTCGGCGCCAAGACTCTGAAAGAAGAGAGGCGTGGCAGAGCCAGTGCCGCAACCGAAGTCCATTGTTCTTTTCGGCCGCTCTCCCAGTTGCTCTAACCCGCGAGCCAGCCAATCTAAACGGCCTTGGGCGAAATACTGCTTGTCCTCTCCTGAAACAGAAATGCCTTGGGTAAGTGCCGAGTCATATTCGTTCGCGTACTCATCGAACAAGGCTTTGTCTGAAGGATGGCGTGTATTCATCGTCTCCGCATCCCCAAAATGCTTATGAAGAAAAAGGAAAGAATTGTCTGAAACCCCAGGGCGGTTAGAGTAACGCCTGGAATCACCAATCTCATCGTGTGCGCATAGTCGAGGTGGCCGAAATCGAGAAGTCGCCACTGATTTACTGCCAGCACCAGCAGGAGTAGCCCTAGGAAAAGCGTGGTCGAGCCGACAACCAGGCCTCTCTCCAGGTTTACTATTTCGTAGAAGCGGGTCATGCGACGATTTTCAGGCAAGAGTCCCTCGCTAATCGCAAACGTCTTGGCGAAAACAGCGAAAAGAATTGACTGATACCCAAGCAGCACGAAGAGGCTTGAAAACAACAGGGTATGGGCATCAAAGGTAATGCCGATGGCGGATACGCCTGGAAGAGCAAGTCCGTAGCCCAACACTCCAAGAAGAATCAGGAGATAACCGGGATAGAGAAACAGCCAGCGCGGGCTGTACATCATGAAGAAGCGAAGAGTTCTCCAGCCGTCGCGAAAAGTCTTAAGATGAGGCGCATGCGCTTTGCGTCCATCGGGATGGAGGGTGATCGGCACCTCGGCGATTTTTACGCCGTAAATGCTGGACTTGATAATCATTTCAGTCGCGAACTCCATTCCCGTGCAACGCTGGTCCAAACGATCGTACAGCTGCCTGGTAAAGCCTCGTAACCCACAATACACGTCATGAATAGGCGACCAAAACATGCGCTGGACCATCAGCGAGAAAGCCGGATTGCCCCACCAGCGATGAAGAAACGGCATCGCACCGGGCATGATCTTCCCGCCGCCGGCGGGCAGCCGGCACCCTTGCACCAGATCAAAACCTTCGCGCAACTTTACGACGAACTTATTGATTTCCAGGAAGTCGTAACTGTCATCTGCGTCTCCCATGATCACATACTTGCCGCGAGCGGCTGCGATGCCACCCATTAGAGCATTCCCGTAACCCTTCGCTTCCACGGGCACCAAACGCGCGCCGAGACGCGTTGCTATTTCCTGAGAACCATCAGTGCTCCCATTGTCGGCGACGACTATTTCACCTCGAATGTTGTGCTCCTTCATCGCCAGCTGGGCCTTGCGGATGCAGATCTCCAACGTGTCGGCCTCGTTCAGGCAAGGCATGACGACGGACAGTTCCAACGTGTCATCCCTGTTGTCCTCACGATCCATAGTATTAGGAATCTGTAGAGTTGTTGCCGCAATCATCTTTGTACCCCCACTATTCCGGAACTTAAGAAGTCTGGCGACGCGGCGGCTTCACGAGCCCTAAGAGAAAGCTCAACCCCCACGCACAATGAATCACGAAGAAAACAGCAGGGAGGATGAAAAACAGCTTCCACTCTCGGCTCCGGCTTGCTATGGACAGAGCAAATACGGTTGCGAGCAAGGCATAACTTCCCAACACCACCAACAAGGCCCACAAAGCGGGCAACCAGAAAAAACTTAGCAGACCAAAAACCACTACGGATGAGACAAACGCCGGCGCGACGAAATGACGCAACCTGATCGAGCGTGGGTGCAACTTAACCATCTGCGCCTTCCAGTGGCCATAACGAAAATACTGTGCTGCTAACTCGCTGAAGGTTGCACGTGCGAAGTAATTACTGTGCTCCTTCGAATCAAGAAGCACCTTTCCACCATTCTTTTGCACCCGGTAATTGAAATCGTAGTCTTCATTCGCGAGCAACTCCTCGTTGAATCCACCCAACTCTGTCCATAACGACTTTTTGAAAGCGCCAAAGGGCACAGTGTCGACCAACTGAGGTGTTGAGGTCTTCAACCGATACTGGGCATCTCCGATACCAAATGGATGGGCCACGGCATGGGCAATAGCCTGAGCCACTGAGGTAGCGGTACCGGGTCTTATCATCCACGGCATTCCGACAACCGACGCTTCGCCCGAAGCCAATAACTCCACACAGCGACGAACATAACCCGCGGAAGGAACTGAATGTGCATCCATTCGTACGATGTACTTGCCCTGGGCTTCCCGGATTCCGAGATTCAAAGCCACCGGAATATTGCGCGCCGGATTGTCGATAATCCTCACAGAACTTTGCGGATTATGTTGAGCAAAGTCAGCAACAACCTGCCGAGTTTTGTCTGTAGATCTCCCATCGACAACGATGAGTTCGTACGACTCCTGATCGAATTGATTCGAAAGATTCTGGAGCACTCCAGCGATGAATCGCTCTTCATTAAAGCAGGGAATCACCACTGAGACTGCGACTTTCCTTAACGTGTTCACCTCGGCATCCGCTGCAGCTGAGTATGCTGCTCCTTTTCTCGCATCGAAATTGACGAGATTTGCCAAATAGCTCATCAGTCTTCAGGAAACCTAGCGAACGTCAGTGGCCCTGGGTTCTACCGTCTCTTTAATGAACAGCGGGTGGTTTCCAGGCCCTTGATTTACAGAGTCGATAGGCTTCAGATAACTCCGACGCCTGGCGCGGATGCGCTGAACTTCATTGATCATGCGCCAGCTATCGCGAATGACGCTTACCTTGCTTCCGTCGTTGTGGTCCCAACGCACTGGTATCTCTTTTAGGCGTAAACCTGCCCAGCGGGCAACACAGATTAATTCTACGTCGAAGCTGAAGCCATCGATTACTGCTGCTTCAATAATCGGGCGACAAGTAGACATGCGAAAGGCTTTGAACCCGCATTGCGTATCCGCAAACGGAAGCCCCGTCGCCAGCCGGACTAACAGGTTAAAGACACGTCCACCCTGCTCTCGTCTCCACGGCTGGTGCACTCCGATCAGACTTCGATCGAGCGCCCGCGAGCCGAAAACAAGGTCACATCCTTCCTTCTCAATCGCGGCCAGGAGCTTGGGAGTTTCGCTTATCGAGGTCGACAGATCGGCATCAGAAAACAGTGCCACCGGCGCAGTCGCGGCCATCAGTCCTGCCCGAACTGCATACCCTTTCCCCCGGTTCGGTTTTATGCGAATCAAACGGGCGCTGATGGCTCCAGCAGTCTTGAAGCTCTCTTCTGCAATTCTCGCGGTCGCATCACTTGATCCGGCATCCACCACAACTACTTCGGATTTTGGATAAGCTTCATTGAGGTAGTTATAGATCGTTTCCAGGGATCTTCCCAATCGATTTGCTTCGTTGTAGGCAGGTATGATGATAGAGAGCGTCGGGGCCATGATGTCATTACCTTCTTGTTCTTCGATCTGATCCTACAGCGTCCGGCCGCAGTCCTTCGAATCTACGCAGTTTGAGAGTCTGAATGGTGAAAAACGTCTAATCCCCGCCAACTTTCATGAATCTCAAGGCGATCAGTCATTCGTTCGCACCGAGCTCGGGTACGAGCGCCGTCATCCTCGACACCGGCCGTTTAGACTCGGTCGCAAGGGCACAAAGTTCAGCAAACCGGTCGGTAACCCGTTCCCAGCCAAATTGCCGGCGGACGGCTATCGCTGCGCACTCACCAAGGCGGTGCGCAAAGTCTGGCGTCGTTAGCAACCGCACGACCGCCGAGGAAAAGGCAGCGGGAGTGTCAGCCAGCAGCAGTTCCTGACCATCTTTGACTGGTAAACCCTCGGCGCCGATTGTCGTAGAAACGACCGCCTTCTCCATGGCCATAGCCTCGTAGATCTTTAGACGCGTACCGCCCCCGATACGTATCGGAACGATGTACGCTGCCGCCCGCTCGATGTAGGGTCTAACATCATCTACCCGCCCGGTAACAATGATGCTCGCATCGCGCCTGCTCAACTCGACCAGGCTGGGATATGGATTCCGACCCACGATTGTCAGTGTTACGTCGGGAATAGCTTCTCGAATCAACGGCAGCACGTCACGAATGAAGTACTGCATCGCATCCTCATTCGGCAGCCAGTCCATCGATCCCGTAAAGACGATATTGTGCTTATCGGGCGCTGTTGTGTTCCGGGGCCGGAAGTAATCAGTGTCAACTCCGGTCGGCACGGCTGCAGCTTGCTTTAACCCAAACTCGGTGCGCATTTGATCTTCATCCGCAGCCGATACGGCGACGACCATGTCAAACTTTCGGCACGCGCAGCGTTCGTAAGCCCAGGTCTTGCGCCACTGGCCATAAAGGTAGGCCTTCTTCAACGGATTTCGTTGCACCTCGTAATGGCGTTTCCAAATCATCGACTCGACGTTGTGTTGAAACAACACGGTACCGATGGGCAGCTTATCCGTGACGTTAACACTGGGTTGGAGAAAGTCGCAGACAAGCACATCGAACTCTTCCTGGTCCAACAATTGGTCAATCGCCTGCCGCATTCCTTGAGACTCATACTTCTTCATAAAGTAGGGCAGCTGTGAAAACAGGTTAGCTAGTAGCTCGCCATAAAACCCGACCGAAAACTTTGGACGAGTGCGGTGCGGCACCAAAATCAATTTGTGACAATACTCTATTGCGTCTGCGCGCGCTGTTTCGGGAGCCGTTCCGTCGTCGAGCGCCAGATAGGTGATGTCATGCTCCAGCTTGAGCTGTTTGAGCATGTTGTAGGTGCGGATCTTCCCGCCTTTGTCGACAGGGTGAAGCAGTTCGGTTTTGAGCCAAAGGATGCGCACGTTTTGATCTTCTCAGCCTTAGTGCAATTTCGTGTAATTTCGTGGATCGTTCCCTTTGGTGGCGGGCTAAAACAGCCGCGCTGTGGCTCTGGGGCGAACAAGTCCGAATCAAACCACAGAGGCCGGAGACCTTAGCAAAAGCGCGGAGAGCCTACGAAGAGATTTGGGCCAGTTCTGCTGGCGCCTGATCCTCAAGTGGAGCAGTTTCGCCGTCAAAGAATCTACGGAGCCACATCTCAAAATTTACTAGCGCCCACAGACGTTCCGAGTGGTTCTCACCCGCCTGGTGGCGGGCAACGAGCGCAGTTACAAACTTGTGGTCGAAAATCCCACGCGCTGCGGCTCGTTCACTCAGCACGTATTCGTCAATCACCGGCCGAAACTCTTCTCGAAACCACTTCCCTACCGGCACAGGAAAGCCCATCTTCTTGCGCGTCAGGATCGGCTCCGGCAAGAGGCCCTTCATTGCCCGCCGCAACACATACTTCGTGGTCCAACCATGACGGAGCTTTAATCTCTCGGGAAGGCGCACCGTAAACTCCACCAGTTTGTGATCCAAAAAAGGAACGCGACTCTCGATGGACGCTGCCATGCTCATCTGGTCCTGCTTCATCAGAAGCTCGTGAAGGTAAGTCTTCGTGTCGACGTAGAGCATTCGGTTAAGCAAAGAGCGCGCGTTCGACGTTTCAAAGTACCGGCGCATGTCTCGGTATGGATCGAGTGCGCCCGCCCGCTCCAGCGCTGACTCGCTAAGCAGTTCCGACTGCATTGCTCGCGTGAAGACAGCAAAATTGTCGAAGTAGAGGTTTTCGATATCCGGTGACAAGCAAAGGAACGTGCGGCTCAGTTTGTGGCGCACTCTAGAATCGAGCGACAGCGTTCGAATTCGAGTGCGAATTGCTGAACGCACCGGCCCAGGCACCAACCGGTGATAGGTTGGACCCAGCGCCAGGTTATAGAGCGTCTTGTAATAGCGCTCGTAACCACCCAGTAATTCGTCGCTGCCCTCGCCGGTCAAGACCACTTTCACATGTTTGGCAGCAAGACGTGAGAGAAAGTAGAGCGGAACGCTGGAAGGGTGCGCGAGCGGCTCATCTTCCTGCCAAACCATTTGCGGCAGGGCGGCAAAAAACTCATGCGGCGTGACTATGACCTCGTGGTGATCGGTCTTGAACTTCTCCGCGACCATGCGCGCATATTCAAGCTCGTTAGCTTCGCGATCCGCAAAAGCAACGGAGAACGTCTTTATCGGCTCGTCCACCATCTGACTCATGACAGCCGCGATGGCCGATGAATCAATGCCACCAGAGAGGAACATACCCAGGGGCACATCAGCCATCAAACGCAGACGCACTGAAGTTTTAAACAGGTCGGTCCACTCAGAAATCAGGTCTTGATCGCGCCGGCCCGACTCGGCGCCTTCTTCAGCAAAGCTCACGTCCCAGAACTGTCTGGTCTTTAACTCACCGTCGTCCCAGGTGAGCGTGTGTCCTGGCAGCAGACGTTTGACGCCCGCAAAAAGAGTTTCGTCGTTCGAGGTGCCGTGATTGGCCAGGTAGTCAGGAAGTGCCGCGTAGTTAATTTCTGGTTTGATCGCGCGAGCTTCCAGGAGAGCTTTTATTTCAGAAGCGAAATAGAGAGAGCCGTCATCCGCGTGAACGTAATAGAGCGGCTTAACTCCCAAACGATCGCGGGCAATGAAAAGCTGCTGCTGGCGTTTGTCCCAGATCGCAAAGGCAAACATGCCGCGGAGATAATCGACGCAATCCTGTCCGTGCTCTTCGTACATATGGAGGATCGTTTCCGTGTCGCAATGAGTACTGTAGCGGTGACCTTTCGCTTCAAGCTCATCACGATAGTCAGCGTGGTTATAGATCTCGCCGTTATAGGTAATGCGAAGCGAACTGTCTTCGTTGGTCATCGGTTGATGACCCCCGGCTACATCAACAATGCTCAGCCGCCGGTGGCCCAAACCAACACGTTCGTCAACGTACAGACCCTCATCGTCCGGCCCGCGATGCGTGATCACGTCGCGCATGCGCGTAAGCACCGCGGGATCAACCTGTCGCCCCGAACGCCTTGAGAAGGCTATGCCATTAATTCCGCACATACCATTTACGTCACCCGGCTAAACACGAATTCGTTACAACCCAGTTTGTAGTCCGGTGTCTTTACCCTGACCAAATCGAAGCCCCTCGTTTTGTAGAAGTCTACCAGCTTTTGCGTGGTAGCCACTTCGTACGGATAGCCGCCAATCCAATCAACCGCGTCGTGCCAGCGGCTCATACCTCTATTCTTGCCATACTGCGTCCACGACTTAACGAAGTCTCCAACCTTCAACTTGACCACCGACTCAAGAAAAGCCTTGATCTGACCAGGAATGAGAACCGAAAGCACGACCGGCGTTCGCAACACCCGCGGAACCTTGTTATAGGTGACCTTAACCCCTCGCCAGGCCACGCTGCGCCAGCCCACATCGTTGTAAATTGCGATAAAAAGTTTGCCACCTGGCGAGACGGCCAAAGACACATTGTCCAATGCCTCCCACATCCGGCCCGTGTGATGCAGCACTCCCCATGAATACACGACATCAAACTTACCGAGCATCCGAAAATAATCGAGATCCAGTATTGACCCCTCTTCAATCGTCCATTCCGGATCATTCGAAAAGTGCAGTCGCTTGAGCTCAGCAGTGCAGGCTACTGACTGAGGATCATAATCAAAAGAATGGACTCGAGCCCCAAGCCTTCTCGCCGCCAAACTGAAGATGCCACTCCCTGAACCAACATCCAGAAAACTGCGACCGCGAAGATCATCGAGGTCGAGCATTTTTCTCAGTGAGTCTTCGGCTTCCTTGATCCGACTCTCGTCGAGAGTGCTGAGAAAGCGTTTCCAATTTTCGCCAAATTCAAACCTATCGCCTCGCTGGATCTCAGCAATGTGAGAGCTGTGTGTTACTTCTCCCAAATTCGTCGGCGACTGAAGGGTCATGAACCGATTTTCCTCAACCTGATCTATTCTAACCAAAGACTGCTTAATGAACGTGCCGTCCGACTGAGCTATCGATCTCATGGATCAGCTCACCTGCGACCGTCTTTGCGGCGAAATGAGCAACGGGGCTCGACAAGTCAATCAAGCGCTTTCCATCCACTATGAGCTCTCCACCGTCGATCAGAACTACCTCCTCGAGCTGGTTCTTATAATCAAAACGGAGCCAGGCAACATCAAAGTCTGAAAACATCTCATTCTTGCCGCTCAACGTTGAATTCCCAAGGAGAACGAGATCCCGAGTAGTACCACCTAAAAGTTCAAAAGCATAACCTTGGGTAGTTTCCAATCTGGTAACTCTCGGGCCACCCGACGACGCGCCCAGGGGCATCAGAAAGGTAGCTATTTTCTGTATTCCGCCCGCCTGAAAGGAAAATCTAGGCACTGCAGCCGCTGAGCGATGTCGATAGCAGCGGGAGACCCAGCCGTTCTCAACCGTCCAGGATCCGAAGTCGGTGCCCACAAAAATCTCGAGGCCGGCCTCACCCTCCCGACGTTCAATCAAGTACTCGCTCCTGATTTCCGGACGCGCGCTGTCAGCAAAGTGGAAATGCAGATTGTATTCGTGCGTGCCCTCCGTCTCGACCTCATCGACAACTATCCAGTAATCATTTTTGAGGAACAGGATGCTGCGCCGGTGTAACGCAGGAGGGCTGAGTCTCATGTAGCCATCATGCTGGCCCATGAAGAAATCGAAACGTGGCCGGCTGATCCATTTCAAGGTACGAGCATTGGCGACTTGTTTCCAGGAAAACGGGCCGTCGGAGGTTGAGGACGACTCACCATCGATCGTGAGGGTGTTGTGAGCTGCCGAAGAGCGGAAGTAGTCGCGCTCTTCTTTCGACCCCGTATAGGTAAAGGTCCCGGGATCGACGAGCAAGGTACGACCGTGAGCAGCGAGTTCGAAACTAAGAGTGTCTGCATGTGCGTGTCCACACTTTAGTCCGCCCAACGGTCCGCAGTCGATCAGCATGTAGTTATCGTCCCGCGTCCACCCGTCGCGCATGACGTAGTATCCACCTTGCTCAAAAGAGCGAGACTCGCTCTCCGGCTGAGTCGTTTCGAGGCAATCAAACTGCGCCAAGCCTTCCGGCCCCATGAGCCAAAGTGTTTCTTCAGTGGTTTCTCGAGCGACGAATTTGTAGTCGCCACGCTGAAGAAGAGCCGCTCCGGTCGCAAGCGTTGAGCGAAAATCATCCGGCGCGGACTCATCAAGCATCATCAACTTGCCGCCATCGTCGTCGCCAAAGAGAGTGCACGTGCCATCGGGCCGCGTAATGTACATCAGATGGTCCAGGAGAGCTGCAAGCTTTTGCCTGAGCAGGTCAGGCACTTCCAGATCGTTCGCCTGGAGCAGCAGCATGAAATGCAGATAGAAGTCGGTGGTGTAACGGTGGTAATAGCTCGACTGTTCGAAGTAGACGCCGTCGGGAAGGATGTGCCGCTCAAGCTCGGCAAGCAAGATACTCCGGCCCTTCATTCGCCACCGCGCAGCGGCGCGAAACTCCGGCACCAAGGTTCCCAGGTAAAACAGTGCCAGCGCCTCGCCGGTCAGATGCGTGTTAGGACTGAAGTAAGTTGAAAGATATGTTTCGAGATGTCTGGCGTGAAGGTAGAGAAGCTTTAGCACTCGCAGGAAAACAGCCGGCGTCACGTGTTTAGACTCGCGGAAAAAGTGCAGCGCCCACAGCCATGAGATAGATCTAAAGGCAACTTCCAAGCTGCTCGCCCAATTGATTCCAATCTTCGGCGGGTTGGCATCAATCCAACTATTGATATGTGCTACGAATGTCGCGGCATATGACTCATTCTGGGTGTACCAGTAGGCCCGACCCAAAGTCATGAAGTACTGGTGGCGGTTCAATTCCCACGTGATCTTTTTGTCGCCTGCCAAACCAGCATCCAAATATTCGATCCGACTCCAATGTACTTGCGGAGGCTCGGCGCCCGACAAAGGCTCCAGATGCCAATTTATCGGATTGCCGAAGTCAAGATCTTCAAGACCGAGTAGATCAAAACGGCCCTCAATGATTCGGTCGGCACGCCGGATCACTCTGTCTCTTGAGGTGGGGCCAAAGCGTGTCTTCATTTCCTCAAAAGTCGACTCCTTGTTGTCGAAAGCTGCGAAAAACTGAGGGGTACTGCGGGTACGAAAATGCTGAAGCAAGGCTTCGGCGGGCAGTGCACTTTGAAACGAGTTCACATCTATCAATCCCAACAGCTCTTCATCGTCAGGCAAGCGGACTAGTTCCGACCAGCCCCGCCGCTCCGCAAACGTGTGAAACATTTGCGCGCCGCGAACCCGAATTTCATCACCGCTGCAACCACGAAGCTTTTCAATTATGTTGAGGATTCTGTTTGCCAAGTTTTGGAGGGGACACTATTTCGAGCTGTGAGCGTCAACTACCGTGCCGTCATCATGCACCCACAGGCAGATTCTGCCGGCGCTATTACAGTCTTCTGAATAAGAGCCTGGCGGTTCCACTTTCACTTTTAACTGCTCATTGTCGTTGGCCCATTGCACGGCGGACTTCATGCCGGGTTCGCCGATCGTGTCGATCCCTCGCCAACCGTATATGCCATAACGCCGTGAGAGCGGTTCGTTAGGAGACGCGGCCAGCGTTACCGACACGGGCCCCTTTTCCAATCTCTCTTGGCGCAGACCTGTCACGATACGCTCTGCTGTGACACCACATTTCACGACACGATTGTTTCTCACCCACGTCGCACAGCTGAATGAAATGGCAAGGACGCCAACAACGGCGATATACACTGTTCTTCTTGGGCCTTGTTCCGAGACGGCAAGCAAGGCTTTCAACAGTCCACAGACAAACAGCCCAAAAAAAGCCACCGTCAAGTATACATAAGTTTCCGAAGGCTTCGGAGTTAGGACGATGTAGGGCAGAAGCGAAAGAATGGAGGCTGCCAACAGGAATAGCAGGCTTGCCCACTCAGACGAGTATAGGCGTTCGATAATCTGCTTGCGCAGCATCACGACGACAATCGTGGCGAAGATTACAACCAGGAAGAGGGCTAACCAGACCTTGGGAATGGCGCCAAACTGGATTTCGGAAGGAAGTGGTGCACCAAACCACTCGTTGGCCAGTACAGAGTCCACCGGCAGCACCAGCGAGGCCGAATACATTACTGCGGCCTTAGTCATGGTTTGAATACTCGGAACTGCTTGCTTAGCAGCTACTTCAACAAAGAGAGTTCGCATTCCTAAATACGAACCGACTACCAAAACGGTGCCCAGGGCAAACGCCTTGAGAAAAACCGGACTCACCGGCATCTTCCGCTGAGTGGCGCATCGAATCACCAAGTAAGCAATCATTATTGGGAAGGTACTGATAGAGGATTCGTACGTCAGTATCGCCAGCCAGGAGGCGAAAAGGGCAAGACACAACCACATAGACCAACCCTTTTTCTTGTTAACGGCGAGCACGAAGCAGAAGATGGAGAATAAGAATCCGATGTGCGCTCCGGGAATGGTGAAGCTGGCAGCGACTAGGGGTTGATTGACAAGAGGGTGTACACCGAAGAGCAGCGCTGCGGCGCCGCTAGTAAGATAGCTCTTTAATAGTAGCCAGCCGATTCCATAGACCAACGCAATATTCATCAGGTGAAAGAGAACATTCCTGATTCTGAATAAGGTCGCACTTCCATTACTGAGCTTGTAGGTGACGAAGTTAAGCGCATGGCTTAGTGGACGATACTTGTACGAATTGAAGTGAGTGGCTGTTAGGATTCTTATTGGTTGTTTTGTTTCTTCAAATGCAGCGCGATGAATTTCGTTGAAGTCGTCGTAACCACAGAAGTAAGTACCTGGAATTCGCTGGTATAGAACGGCAACGAAAATGGTCATGGCGACAACTATCACCAGATGTTTAAGATTCGGATTCATCTATCTTCGTATTTATACAAAGTTACTTGGCAGGCGGTCCGCTTCTGCCCTTTATACTAGCATTACGACGCCGTTGGGGCGCTAAAGCCTCCTCAAATCAAGCCAAAGGCTGGGGGACTATGCAAAGCTCGTGTACGGGAATTACCCTCCTGATTAGCTATTTATAATAAAATAGTGAAAGCTTACCGAATCGAACGAAACGCAAGATTCCCTGTTGGAGTATGGAGTTTTCATAATTTGGATTTAGGCTAAGTATGCGGCTCAAGCACTTTCCGGGCCTAACCCGAACCGAGCAGGAGTGACTCTAATGCCCCACAGAAAGGTCAACAATGCTCCCTAAAGTCTCAGTAGTCCTTCCGGTCTACAACGAGCGTGAAAACCTCGATACCCTGGTGGCCAGGATTCACCCAGTGCTCGAGGCTTCTACGAATGGCTCTTTTGAAGTGGCCTTCGTTGACGACGGCAGCCGCGACGGCTCAAGCGAGTTGCTTGATGCAATCAGCGAGAATGACAAGCGTTACAAAGTGATTCATTTCTCCCGAAACTTCGGCCATCAGGCAGCGCTCCAGGCCGGGCTCGACTTTGCGCGCGGCTCAGCGGTAGTGCTGATGGATGCAGACTTGCAGGATCCACCGGAACTCATTTCCCAGTTTATTGAGAAGTGGCAAGAAGGATACGAGGTGGTCTACGCCATCAGAAAAAAAAGGAAAGAGTCGATTTGGAAGCGCGCGGCCTACACAACCTTCTATCGAACGATGAAGATTATTGCCGAGATAGATACACCTCTGGATGCGGGCGACTTTTGCCTAATGGATCAGAGGGTGGTAGCGACGCTGGTGGCACTTCGTGAACGCAATCGATTTCTCCGCGGATTAAGAAGCTGGGTAGGATTCCGGCAGATCGGTGTCGAATATGAGCGACATTCTCGGAATGCTGGCGAACCCAAATACACCCTGCGCAAGTTGATTGCCCTTGCGCTGTCAGGCTACATCGGATTTTCATCCCTGCCGCTAAGACTCGCCGCATGGTTTGGATTTTTATCAGCCGCGGCTGGGCTCTTCTTAGTGGTATGGGTCGGCCTAAGTAGAATGCTTGCGCCTCACGTACCGCAAGGTTGGGCTTCAACAATCGCCGTAATACTGTTCGTAGGCGGCGTACAACTGATCATGCTTGGAGTCATAGGAGAGTATCTGGGGCGTGTCTACGATGAAGTGCGAATGCGCCCGCTCTATGTTGTGAGCTCCGTTGTGGGATTCGATAATAAGCAAGAGGCGTTGAACCCTAACGGCGCGAAAATCGGACGCGAGACTCAGGCCCGTGAAGTGATCCAATGAAGAAAACATTCGCGTTACAATACGAAGAGTTGGAGCGTTGGCACTGGTGGTTCCGCGGCAGGAGAAGAATGATCGAAACGATCCTGCACCGCGAATTGAATGGGTCAGCCTCACAACGAATCTTATCAGTAGGTTGCGGGCCGGCCGAGTGGCTCCAATGGCTCACGCCTTTCGCCGGTTCAGACGGCAAAGTCGTAGGTCTGGATATCGAGGCCATTCACGCCAACGGTCTTCAGGGTAATTTGGGGTTTGTTGTCGGCTCGCTGGAACAGTCGCCGATCGCTGATGAATCGTTTGATGTAGTAATGGCGCTCGATGTCCTCGAGCACCTGGATGATGATTCAGCCGGCTTGCGGGAAGCCGCCCGAATGGTAAAGCCAGGGGGATTGCTTTTGATTACTGTCCCCGCACTGCCAAGCCTCTGGGGAGGTCAGGACGTGGTCAGCGAGCATCGGCGCCGGTATACGAAACGCGCGCTCAAACGACTGTTCGAAGAGGTGGGTTTGACCGGACATCGAATCAGTTACTTCAACACCTTGCTGTTCCCGCTGGCCGCAGGTGTACGCTGGTCCCGCCGGGCCCTCGGTAAGGCCAACCGCGCCCGTAGTGACTTCGAAGATAACCGCCCGGGCGTTGTTAATGAGGTATTGGCAAGGGTGTTCAGCGCGGAGAGTTATTTGATTAAATATGCGCCTATGCCCGTAGGGGTGAGTTTGCTTGCTACGTATCGTCCGGATAACAAGTAGCCTGCCACAAGAGGAGTTCGGGTTCCACTCAGCTTTCCCCCTTCACCTTCGCGCAAGCACCTGACTGTAGGCTCTGGCCAGTAGATCGTCATAAAGGGCTTGCGTATTTTCAAGTTGCGCTCTAGATGAAAACTTTTTCTGGATAACTTCGCGGCCACGCTCACCCATTGTGCTGGCTAGCTCCGGACTTCTTAGCAACGAGATAATGTGGTCGGCCATTTGTTCGTCGTCGCCCGAGGCTACCAGGTATCCGGTTTCTCCCTGCACGATTGCCTCAGCAGCACCGCCAACATCGGTGGCAACCACCGGTAGTGCTGCTGCCATATACTCGAGAATCGAGTTTGAAAGACCTTCTGCCTTGGAAGTCAGCACACCGATATCAGACACGGAGAGCAGTTCGGCCACCTCGTCGCATCTTCCGATAAAGAAAGTGTCGCGCTCGATTCCGAGTTCGCTGGCCAGATCTTTTGTTTGTTGAACCAACTCGCCTTCTCCAGCCAGGACAAACGCCGCTTCAGGAACAGCGGCGTGCACTCGTTGGGCCATGCGTAAAAACATGGGATGGTTCTTGATGTCATGTCGCATGTTGGCAACGATGGTCACAAACTTACGGTCTTGCTCTGGCAGTCCCAGGCGATCCAAGATTTGCTCCCGCGTGATGCCGGCTGGCGGGATTACTCTATTCATGTCCAAACCATTGTAGACAGTCGTTATCTTCCGCTCTGAAACACCGCCCTTGATCAAGAAGCGCTTCACCGCATCTGAGTTCGCATGGATCGAGTGAGCCAGGCGATACGACCACCGCTCAACAAACTCCTGCGCCTCGCTGCGCCAACCTCCGGTGTCTCCACGAAAGGCAATGCGTGCCGGCACGCGCGCTAGTGCGGCGCCGGTGATCGCGAAAATGTTTGTGTAGAAGCTTTGCGGATGGACAACGTCGATCTGACGTTCCCGCAAAAATGAAACAAAGCGGCGCAGCTGAACCAGCATGTTTCGGTCGTAAAAGCTCGTGAGGCGAAACTCTGGTACTTCTCCTACTCCCAAATTCTCGACTTCGTTCAGTAACGCGCCTTCCCTCCGCAGACAGGCGAGATGGACACCGTAGCGACCGTCTTCGAGCAACAAGCGCGCCAGCAACACGGTTTGGCTTTCAGCGCCGCCCATGTCAAAGCTGTCCACCATGATAAGAACATTCGGTTTTCTCGCCATACTCGTCTGTGAAGCTCTGACTGTTAAGACTTGCAACTCGCCGGCTCCAGGTTGTTGTTGGATTCTATCGGACGGCGATTGTGTCTTAGGTCTCTTGCCGAACCTGCGGCCGACGTTTGTTCTTCCCTTCTCAGCCACAACTCGAGTACGAGCAGATACCACAGTTGATTGGGAGCCCAGCTATGTTTGACCGCATCCTCAAGTTGCTTGACCACTAATCGCGACTTGATCCAGCCCTGTCGCTCTAGCAGCGAGTCGCGCATCAAATCGATCATTCTTTCGCGCCAACGTCCGGTGATCCAGCGTTGCACGGGGATGCCAAACCCGCGTTTGGGGCCGCGCGCCACGCGCTCGCCAATCTTGCGTCTGGCAAGTTCTCGCAAAACTGCCTTGAGCTTGTTCTGCCTGAGCCTCATTTCAAAGGGCAGCGTCTCCGCGAATTCCCAGAGGTCCTGATCCAGAAACGGTGATCGGGCCTCGAGTGCATGAAACATGGTCGAGCCATCCACCTTGGTCATGTACTCACCAACAAAACGCGTCTTTCGGTCATACGCGAGGAATTGCTGCAGGAGATTACGTGCGGATTCGTGTGACCAGGGGATCTGGCGCTGTGGGACGTTTGCGTCTACCAAACGCTCGCCAAGCAAACCGTGTCGTCGGTAAAGCGGCAGACCATCGTGTGCGTTTGCCACGGCTCCCAACCCGCCCGCGGCGTAGTCGAAGAACGACCCGGCACGTTTGAGTAAGCCGCGACAAGGCAAGCGCAGTCTCTGGCGCAGCCACAGTCTGGCGGCGTGGTTCGGCAGTCGTCCTGCAAACCTCTGGGCCAGCCAGAAATTGCGATGCTCCGGATAACCGAGAAATACGTCGTCGCCACCATCACCGGTCAAAAGAACCGTGGCTTCGCGCCTGACTGCCTGCGAAACATTCAGCATCCCCAGCGCCGAGGCGCAGGCAAACGGTTCCGCGTAAGCTTCGGTCAACTCGGATGGATCGCAGGAGTCGTCAGGCCTCAGCGAGAGGACCTGGTGCTTGATGCGCAACTGCCTGGCAGTTGCGATCGCGTCCTTAGTTTCATCCCACTTGTCCCCAGGAGTTCCAACGGTGAAAGCCGTGATGTCGCTTCCCAACTTGGAAATGGCCCAGCAGACAAGGCTTGAATCAACGCCACCGCTTAAGAGTGCACCAACGGGCACGTCAGCCTGGAGCCGTCGCTCCACAGCTTGTAGAAACAGCCGTTCGGTCTCTTCTACTGCTTCCTCGAACGATGGAGCGTTGTCCCGATCAACTTCGCTGGGTCTCCAATACTCGCGAAGCCGCGCCTTACCGTTGACCCACTCGACGATCGATGCTGCCGGAACCTTTACGGCATCGCGGTAGATCACGGAATCGTCGGTGACATACCCAAACTCAAGAAACTCAGCAACGGCTTGTTCATCCAGATCTTCAACGAAACCTGCAGCTCGCAAGGCTCGCGGAGTAGAAGCAAATGCAAGGGAACCGTCTTTAACAATGTAGACCAGCGGTTTGACGCCGAGTCGGTCCCTAACCAGAAGGAGCTTCTGTTGGCCTTCGTCCCAGAGCGCAAAGGCAAACATGCCTCGCAATCTTTCCACCAAGCGGTCAATGCCCCAGGCATCATAACCATGAATGAGGACCTCGGTATCAGTTTGACTTATGAACCGGTACCCTCGGGCCTCGAGTTCTCGGCGCAAGTCAAGAAAGTTGTAGATTGCGCCGTTAAAAACGATACCAATCTTGCCATCCGGCGAAAGCATTGGCTGGCGGCCCAATTCGCTAAGGTCAAAGATCGCGAGTCGCCGGTGACCGAGGATTGCGCGAGGCCAGGATTCCAGACCCTCGCCGTCTGGACCACGTCTGGCCAGCGCCGAGACCATGACGGAGACAGAATTCGTGCCTTGGTCCGTCTCAAACTTCCCAGCTAAACCGGCAATGCCACACATAGAAGTTCCGCTCCGCAGCCTTTAGATCATTTCACACAAATAAAGATTGTTGCTGGCGCGAAAGTGAGGGCCATGTGCTTAAGCGGACGAACGGTTTTCAGCGAACGAAAGGCCAGTCTTTTCCAGGGGTTCAGATTGTTGCGGGAGAGATCTTTGAAGTCGACGAAATCGAGCACTCGGGAGAAGCCGACCTGCTTGAAATAAAAACGCAACTGAGGGTAGGTAAACTGATGAAAATCGATCCCCAACTTCATGATATCTTCGCCCTGACGCGCAATTCTGAGCCGGTACCGCCAGTTGTCGGGCATCCAGCCATACAGCGGAAAATCATATTCTCCTGACGTGAAGCTGAATTTATTGGTGCTGTCGAAATAGAAGACCCCTCCCGGCTTCAAGGCAGCGACAATCTTCTTTACGCCGTTGTGCCAGTCCTCAACGTGTTCGAAGACCGAGGCGGCAACTATCACATCAAACTCCTCAATGCCGATCTCGGTCTCTTCGACGTTCCCGACCTGGAGGTTAAGTTCCTGGTCATAGCGATTTCCGACCTGCCGGGCGACCTCCGCAAGTTGAGGACTAATCTCTAAGCCTTGGATATCTAGTCCCTGTTGTCTGCAATATATTTGTAACCAGCCGCTGCCGACACCTATCTCCAACATCTTCGCGCCGGGCTCGAGTGGCTTGAAGCGTTTGATGTTGTGGAGGATGTTTTCCAGTGCGGGCGTCTGATCTTCCAGCGTCACATGCGCATGGTTTTCGATGTAACGCGCTACATCAGTCAGGTCTTCATAATGGATGTGCATTTGGATCCTGGCTAACGACTAAACCGTCTGCAGCTCCCGAGAGGTTATCTCTGAAATAAACTGAGCGTAGTCTCCTCGCTTGAGGGGCAGATTCACAGCCTCGCGTCGCATTGAGCTGAGAACTATGGCGTTCGCTAGTTCGACAACGTCCCGGCCTTCTTCGCCGCGGCAAGTCAATTGAGCATCTCCATTAACTGCCGAAGCAAAATCAGAGTAGAAAACCGCCAAAGCGTTTTCTGCCGGAGGCAGATAGATCTCTCGAGTATCGCTCTCGAGATCGCCCATCAATTGCGGGTCGTTTGCTGTTCGCTCGCGAATCGATTGACGCAGCCGCGTGACAAACAACTTTCCGTTGTCGATCGAGATACGCCCCTGGTCACAGGAGATGACGGTCCTGGCAATGGCTGGGGCTTCAATCGTGCTGATGTGGATAAAGCCGTGGGCCCCATTTGCATGGCGAAAGATCGCACTGGCAGTGTCCTCAACCTCAATTTGATGCAGGCTGGTGTCGCAACGAGCGGTAACCATCTCCGGCATGCCACAGAGCCAGGCATAGCGATCTAAAATGTGCGGCGCCTGGTTTAGCAACACTCCGCCACCTTCTCCCTTCCACGTTCCCCGCCACGGGCTGCTGCGATAGTAGGCTTCAGAACGCCAGGCGGATTCGATCATCGAGCAGCGGTAAATCGGTCCCAGCTCGCCACTATCAAGTAAACGTTTGGCATACATGTACGCGGGTTCGAAACGCTTTTGGTGGACCACGGCGAACATCCCAGAGCTTAGAGCGGCCACGCGCAGAACTTCGTCTGCCTGTTCCACGGTCACAGTGAGGGGCTTTTCGCAGATCACGTGCAATCCAGCGTTGAGAGCCGCAATCGCGAGGTCGGCGTGCTGCCAGTGGGGCGTGGCGATAACAACAGCGTCAACCTCACCGCTCTTGATAAGCTCGTCAGCCGTTTCAAATGAGCGACAGCCAAACTCTCCCCCCACCGTCCTGGCGTTCTTCGGCACGGCATCAGCCACGGCAGCCAGTTTTAGGGCAGGATTCGCAGCCACAACCGTGGCGTGCTCACGTCCCATCACGCCAACGCCAATGATGCCCACGCGAACAGGCTTGACGGCGCTCCTTGCGGGAACAGCGACAGACTCGGCCCCAACCGGAACCGGCGTGGCTAACGGCGCCGTTTCACTTCGACGCTTCCTAACGCCCTCAGGCGCGTAGTTTCTCTGCACCTTTACGAACGCAGCCGCTAGCTCTTTCATATCTGCATCGCTGCCGAGAAAAAGATTGTGCGGCAGAAACATCATGTTCTTCGTTGCTTCGTCTGAAACCGGTGTCGGCAACTGTCGCAAATATTCAGGGTGCTTATCAGCGATACGCTGCAACGCCGGTTGCTGTGCCATGGTCGCAGTGTAGCCACGGCTAACCGGAATACCTTCGGCCTGCAGCGCGCGGAGAAAGTCTTCAATATTCAAGCCGCCGCACTCTTCCGGGCCGTAGCGAAGCACGAACATATGCACGCCGTGACGGATGACTCCTGGCCCAATAGCCAGTGGCGTTACGCAACTAACGTCGCCGAGATAATCGCGCAGCAGGTTGAAGTTGACGGCACGTCTTTTCTGTTGCGCTTCGAGATTCTTCAAGCGATGCAACAGCACAGCTGCAACATATTCGCTTGCCCTCATATTGAACCCGAGTGAATCGTGTCCCCAGCGCTGGCCGCCAAGGCGGGCTCGACCAACATTGTGGAACGAGTAAGCGCGTTCGAAGATTTCCGGATCGTTGGTTGTGAAGGCGCCGCCTTCGCCCGACGTAAGATTCTTCCAGGACTGAAAGCTAAAACCGGCGGCATCGCCGATCGCGCCCGCCCGTCCCAGTTCATGAATGGCTCCGTGTGCCTGAGCAGCGTCTTCAAGCAGGACAAGTGAATGGCGCTTCGAAATATCTCTGAGCGCTGTCATGTCGCACGGCTGACCGAAAAGATGAACTGCCATGATCCCGCGCGTTTTGCCGGGAATGACCGCTTCTTCAACGCGTCGAGGATCAATAAGGTATGTGTTGGGATCGACGTCCACCAGCGCGATGCCGAAGCGACGATCTAAAACCGTGCTGGCACTGGCGATGAAGGAGAGATTCGGAACGATAATCTCACCACCGTAATCGAGGCCGTCATGATCAAGCGCGGCGGCAACGGCAACTCGCAGGGCGTCTGTGCCGTGGGGCAGCAGCAAAGCGTATTTCGCCTCGCAATAACGTGCCCATTCCTGTGCAAACCTATTCGCAAGCGGTTGCGGCAAGCCTTCAACTGTAGTGAGAAAGATGCGCATCATCTGTGGACCCAATTTCAGAGTCCAATCGCTCAACGACGGCGCTGGATATGTGGGCCAGGGCCGCAAGCGTGTATCCCGTACCGCCAGGCCCCCGTCCTTAGCAAGCTTTCCTTCAAGGCGACCGGGGCGACCGGGCAGCGTGGGCAACACCCGGATTGCGCCCTTTACCGCGATGCGAGCTGATTTGGTAAGCACTTTCTTAATGTTGGGCATGACAACTTCCTTACGAGTTACTTGTTTGACTGAGCAGTGACTGACTTTAGACTCCGGATGCTATGAATCAACGGAGGCTATCCAACGCTCGTTCGTCTGATTCTCTCCTGGAGCAACTGTTCAGCCTGTAGCAACTGTTCAACGGTCATGGGGCGATGGTGCGCGCCCTCCGCTTCCTTTTGCGGAACGGGCCTAATCGTTCCGTCATTCAGTCCGTTAATCGATTCCCAGAAGAGTTCCGGTATCTTTGAATTCACCCGCTCTCGCAACGAGATCAAATTGTCTCCGGGCTGTGGCTCGACTTCCAGGAATTTCAGAATCGGTCCGGTATCGATTCCGGCATCAACAATATGCGTTGTGAGTCCCACGCTGTCGTTCTCCATCACCGACCATGGCAATGCGTCCAGCGATCGATGTTCAGGGAGCTTTGCACAGTGTGCGTTAATTACTTTGGTGCCTTCCATCGACAACAAGGGTTCTTTGATGAGCCAATTTGAAGAACCGAGAAGAACGTAAGTGATACCATGTCGCTCCAGAATGTCTCGTGTCTGCTGTGACGAATGCTTCTCTACTATCTCGCTGGGGATGTTTAGTCTCTTTATAGCCTGGGTCACAATGTCATTTCCCGCAGCCACACTCTGCGGTAGTAACTTCTTAACTCCTGCACGCAAACTGGGAGGAATGCCCAACCACAACTTCTTCTTCAACGATTTACTGTCACCGTTGTGGCCGTTCGTGGGCTTCATTATCAACTCCCGGAACTTTTCGTGAACAACTTTGAACTCCTGCTCTGCCAACGAGAATTTCTGACGTACTGCAGTCTCGATAACTACCAGGGAGATCTCCAGACCCTTTTCCTTGAAATAGTCAATGGTCCTAACAGCGACTGTGCAGCCAGGAACACAAAAAATTGCGACCTTCATTCAACGAACTCCTATTCAATTCAAATCGCGACTAACTCGACTCGCCTAAACCGAGTCAAAATGTATTCATCGTTATCGGGTATCTAACAGGTAGTCAGCTCGCGCACCGGATCAGTAGCTGACTTTGTCGTGCGGTCGTAACCGTCTCGCCGAAGGCTCAACTCTTCCAGGTGATTCAGCATGATGTCCTGCCACTGAAGCTTGCCGAGCCAGCGCTCTTGTGGAGGCATATAGGCCAGTTTATCCACGCGATTAGTAATCTCGGCCGGCACAACCCCTCTAAAGGCTTCTCGGAGTACCCACTTCGTCCAGCCCTCTCTAAACAAGTGACGCTCCGGCAGCTTGAATACGTACTCGACCAGCGTGTGATCCAGAAACGGCAGCCGTACTTCTCGACTATGTGCCATGCTGTTTCTGTCGGCGTATCTCAGCAGCTGGTTAAGCCCGTGTCTGGTTGTGTTCCACCACAGAATCTTTCGTAACCCCGAAACGTTCTTAAACTCACTCGGGTAAGTTGGGTAGCCAGGCTCAATGTTGCGAACGTCTCTCGCCGCATTGAGAATTTGCTTAACCGGCTTTTTTATCTGCCCGGGCATGATTTGCCTGATAACGCGCTTTACCGACCCAGGAGCCCTCCCGTGAAGTGCCTCACAATCCCTATTCAACTTCCAATAGCCAAAGATTTTCAGGCTTTTCAGCAAATCATCGGACATATCGTTGAAATAGGTGTGATAACCAGCCAACATCTCGTCTGCGCCCTGCCCGTCGAGCAGAACCGTGACGTCATTCTCCTTCGCGAGTCGCATTACGCACCACTGAGCATAGATACTTGACGAGGCAAAGGGCTCTTCCTGATGCCAGAAGAGCTGTTCTAACTCTTCAAACATACGCTCGCCGGTGGGCCATACGTCGTGCCCGTCCACACGGTTGGAGCTGACGACCTTGTCGATCCACCTACCCTCATCAGAAGCAGGGTCGTCGAAGCGAGCTGAGAATGTTTTCTGTACGCCGTTTGGCGGCAGCAACTTGTTGATAACCGAAACGACCGAAGTCGAGTCTAATCCGCCAGAAAGGCTCGACCCTATCGGAACATCCGAACGTAACCTAATCCTTACCGAGTCCGTGAAGATCCCCCGAAATTGATCTGAATACCAGGCGTCCGGCTTTCCTTTGATCTGCTCCCGCGGATCTATGTCCCAATACCTCCACTTTCGCAGCCCGCCTCTGTAGCTCAGTGTTAGCGCATGAGCTTGCGGAAGTCTCAGAATATTTTCGTAGAACGTTTGCTCGCCCGCGTCCAACGATCCGTACTGCGTGTAAAGCTCAAGCGTGTCTTGATGAATATCCCGATCGGCAATACCCGCGGCCCAAAGACTCTTCATCTCGGAAGCGAACGCGAATATTTTGCCGGGGACGTAGACATAGTGAAACGGTTTCTCACCGAATCTATCTCGCGAAGCGAATAGAGTCTTGGCAGCTGCGTCCCAAATGACAAAAGCCCACATGCCGTTGAAGCGTTGCAGGCTCTCTTCGCCCCATTGCTGGTAAGCGGCAAGTATCACTTCCGTATCTGTTCCAGTATGAAACTGATGACCAAGACCGATCAGTTCGGCACGCAGCTCGATATAGTTATAGATTTCGCCGTTGAAGACGATCCAGAGTCGGCCATCAGCACTCCTCATTGGCTGATGACCTGCGGGTGAAAGATCTTGAATTGACAGCCGGCGAAAGCCGAGCGCTAAATCAAAGCTGGAGCCTCGAAACTGCTCGATGGGCGGTAAAGAGACTCGGGGGTCTGTGTCGGCGCCGCCACAGGAAGTGGTCCGATCTGAACCGGTCTCAACGAGAAGGTACCCTTCATCGTCTGGCCCACGGTGGCGAATGGCAGTCGTCGCCCGTTGCAAGGCTTCAAGTTTGATTGCCTGCCTGTCTAAATTCCAAATTCCAAGTATTCCACACATATGGTTGAGATTGCCTTACCACAACTCCTCATAAACCTTTGAGATATTCCGCAGAAAGGCTTCCGGACCAAACCGATTCACCACGGATGCTCGCACGTTTGATGTGTCAAAACCAATGCGGCGGGAAATAAAGTCTGACATCGCACCGGCCAGGGCTTCAGAATCTGCTACGTCTACCAGCGTGCCAGTTTCGTCGGTAACGATGAATTCAGGCCCGCCGCATCGAGTTACAATTACAGGTTTACCACACGCCATGGCCTCACCGACAACCACACCGAAGGTCTCGTGCAGACTCGAAAGCACGAAGACATCTGACTTCTGCAGCCACTCTTTTACTTCATGACGACTAAGCTGTCCCAGAAAGTGGCAGCGCTCGGCAACACCAAGCTCTCGAGCAAGCTGTTCCAACTCCGCACGATCTGGTCCGTCTCCACCGAGCCAAAGTTCGAAGGGGCGCGTTTCCCTGAGTTGTAATAGGTGGACGGCGCGAATCAAATGAGTAAGCCCCTTTTGCTCAGCTAGGCGGGCAACTACGAAAAACTTCATAGGCGTTTTCAGATCGGGCTTATGACCGTTCGTCGCCGGGACGAAGAAGTCTGTACTCACAAGTTCGCCGATTACCTTGATTTTTAGCTGCGGCTCAAAGGCAAGAAGTTGTTTCTCCAGTGCCGGGCTAATCGCCACTACCTGATCGACGCCATTGAGGGTTTCCTTGACCAGTTGACGCTTGAACGGTGTGTCGAGATGCATGCTGAAAGGACTCGAGTGTTCGGTTAACACCACTGGGATCGAATGGCGCCGGCCCAGCTTTAGCGCGGACCAGCCGGCGGGCAGCACAACGTGCGTGTGAATTAGATCGGGTCTGCCGAATTCCTTAAGCAGCCTTTGGAAACCCTTCTCTGCAGCTCTGGCAAACGTCTGGTAGTCGATGGCTTCTGAGCCGTGGGGAACGAGAGGCAACGCAAACTCCCGATATACAGGCACCTGCGCGCTGGTATTCTGACTGGAACGATCTGGTGTTCCTGATCGAGCCACATTACGCCAGGCAGCCATTCCAGGGATCAAGACGGCAACATCGTACTCTTCACTAAGAGCATGGGCCTGTTCCTGAATAAACACCCCGCTAACAGGATCATCATCCGAAGGGTACCAGGCCGGCACAAAAAGCAGCTTCTTTTTCATAATGGTTACTACGCCCACTGGAGACCGGCGCGACGTAACAACGGTCGCGCTAAAGAGAATAGAAGTCTAAGATCTTCCTTCGTCGGCAAAAGCACCTCCCGCAGCGAGGTCCGGGTTTCCCTGATAAACAGGCCGACAGTGAGTATCGCGCCCAGCGAATATGAAGCGGTGCTGGCCATCGATGCTCCAACAATATTGAGTTTAGGAATCAGTGTTAGATCCAGGGCAACTGTAACAACCAAAGCAGCGGATGAAACCATCAAGTTCAACCGCGGCTTTCCGATTCCTGCGATGTAGGCGGCCAGCACATTGACGGTGCTAAACGCGACAATCCCCGGAAGCAACCATAACAACGCAGCAACACTCGGTCGAAACGCTTCGCCGTACAGAGCAGGTATAGCCTGTGTCGCTACGATGCCTAAAACAAGAGCGCAAACGGCAGTGGCCCAAAGGGAAAGGCGAGACACGCGACTGGTATGGCGAATATTATTCTCAACATCAGTCGAGCCAGCCACTCTCGGCAGCAGCACACTCGCGACTGAGTTAGACATCAACCAGAGCAGTTGGCCCAGTGAAACCGCAAGCGTGTAACGACCAACCGATGCCGAGCCGGCGAAAAAACCAACGATAAAAACATCAAGCCTGTAATTGAGAAACTGCGCGGAGTTTGCGATGTAGCAAGGCAGAGCAAAAGCAGTCGCGGCTTTCAATGAACCAGTATCGGAGGAAAGCTGAAATTTGAATGCAAGGGATCTCAATAGGAATAGGTTGATGAGAATGTTCACCGCCAATGTCACTACGAAAAGCACGGCGACGGACAGTGTCCTTCCAGACAAATAGAGCCCGCCAAACAATGAGAACAAGATTAAGAACTGGGCGATTCGACCGGCCAGTTCGGCATTATTGACAACGGATATCTGCTGCTGCCCCATCAGAATTGAACCCCAGAACCTCGTCAACATCTCCACGCAGATGTAGAGCGAAACTCCAAAGACGATCCAGATGCCCCAGTTCGGCAGGAAGAGTGATGAGTAACCCGTTTGTCGCAGCGTGCTCACGATGACCACTGCAAGCAGCGTCTGCACGATTGCGATCAAAACTAATTGCGATGCCAGAGCGCCGAGATTCGCCTTCCCTTGTGCCACGACGTAGGTGATTCCCGGTGGCAGAGACAAACTGAGAAGCATTGTCAGTAGCGCCGCCGTGGCAGTTATCAGGTCCAGGCTTCCCTTACCGCCGGGACCAACTGTGCGGGCAATCAGAATGCTGGTTGCGATACCTAAAGGGAGAAGTAGGATGTTGACTCCAAAAGCATGAATACTCTTTGGCAGGCCGAAAGTTTGATTGGCACGATTGGGTGTTGCGAGCGACATTAGGATCAAAAGGGCATTCTCAAAACGAAGCGGTTGTACGAGTTCGGTAAACGTACCAGAACAACTCAGGCGCCAGCCGCAAACCAAAGCATACCAGCACAAGCTTCCAGCTCGGGCTAAGCCTTCTTGCTTTACTGAAAGATTCAAGAGCGCCCGGGAAGTCCTTCTTTAAAAGTTTGATCCGGCCGTGCTCCAAAGCGAGTCGGGCGGTGCACTCTTCCAGATTGTCTAACAGTGCAGACTCCTCCTTGCTTGTCAAACAACCGCGAGCATGGATCTTCCCAAGCAGTTCCAGCCGGCGTTCAAGCTGACTGACCGCGTTACCGGAGAGACCCTGCCCCAAAACCGTATAACTTAGCAGCACTCTTTTATTGCACGCGAATTTAGCTTTCCTTTGAGCCAAACGCAGCCATAGGTCGAAGTCGTGGCCACGTCTGATGCTTTCATCAAACAGACCTACCTCTTGAATCAGACTCTTTCTTGCTACCACTCCCGATGTCACCACACCTACGTCAACGGCAAGCAGACTTTCCGGCGTTACGTCGCAACGGGAAGGAGCTAGTTCCATGTAAGTGCGTCCGGCTATCTGTGGATCGCCAAGCATCAGCGCGTCGGCGTAGGCTATGTCCGCACCGGTTTTCTGTAGAAACTTCATCTGTTCTTCGAGGTATGACGAAAGCCAGCGGTCGTCGGCATCAAGAAAAGCTATGAACTCTCCTCGCGCTACCCGCAGACCAGAGTTTCGGGCCGCTGCAGCGCCTCGGTTCTCATGTTTTAGATAAACGATCCTATCTCGATAAGGCTCCAGCACTTGTTCGAGCTTCTCAGTGTCCGGCGATCCGTCGTTGATGACGATCACCTCGTAATCCGAGAAAGTTTGTCCAAAAACAGAAGCCAGAGTATCGCTGAGATACTCGCACGAATTGTAAGCGGGAATTATCACGCTGACGTTGGGCACGGGGTCAGCGGAACTATTTCTTCCGAGCTCGTGAGCCACGGTTTGTCCTACCATTCCTTGATCCAGTCAACTGATTCGGCACAGTTTATGTCATTCTTCCGATCGACGTCATAGAACAAGCACTGGTCTACGCCGTAGCCTTTGCGCCGAAGTTAGACAAACGCTCATCGATTGTCGGAAGCTCAATCTCGCCGGCGTTCTTGCGAATGTCGTAGATTCGATGGAAACAGATCGCATACCCAATGATGAAATAGACATACCAGTCATAGGCCACCGATAGAAAAAAGCTACCCACCAGATACCCTGCAAGGCTCGCCTGCAAACCAACTGTAAGGTAGTAGAACCGGGCAAACTTTCTGTCGATAAGAGTCTCGCGCTCCATTCGCCGGAGCCGCTTGTATCCGGCAATCAGGAAAAGCACATAGAAAATAAAAGCAGCGACACCCATCTCCGCAGCAACCTGAGTATAAGAGTTGTGGGTGGTCTGTCCTCGTTGGCCAACAATAGGGAAGTTGCCAATGCCGATACCGAACACAGGATTAGCCGCGGTTATAAACAGTGAGCGTTTCAGAAGTTCTCGCCGAGAAGTAGCCGAGGCATCCGAATCGGGATTCAAAATGCTCGACATGCGTCCACCATACCCTCCTGGCGCAAATGCAAAGGTTGCGGCGGCCGCGATGACCAGCACCCCGATCATTAAGAGCCGGTTACGCCGGCCCAGCTTCCACGCCAAAACCGATCCTGCTGCGACAATCCCCAGGAATCCGCCGCGCGACTGCGTCGCGAAATTTCCAGCGATCATCAAAAGGGCGCCCCCGCCGTATAAACCTTTCTTCAGGATGTTCGACGAGGCAAGAAACATAGCGATGGCGATCGGGATCATGGTCACCAAGTGTAGGGCCATTGCATTCGGTTCGCCGAACATGTTGTTGATAGCCGCCTTTGCGCGCGTGATGTCGAGGTTCGTGGGGGACTGAACTCCGTAATCCCGCAAAGCTATGGCGCTCATGTAGAAGCCGGCAGCAAGCGACAGAAAGATCATCAGCTTCAGTCTGCGCTCCGTGCGTATTACGTTAACCAGGACTATGAACACTAGTATTGTCTTGATAAACATCCGGTTGAATACGTCCCACGCATCAGTAGGACTGGCAGCCAACGGAATGGAAAGAACTGCAGTTATCGTGAGGAGAAGTACCAAATTCACTTCGCGTGGCCTCGCGGTCAGGTTGCCCTCAAGCGCTAACTGCGTGGCGACGAAGATAATCAACATTGCTATAGCCAGCCAGTAGGGCAGCCAAATTGTCCAGGAGAACGCTGAAGAAAGTTCATATGGTCGAAAATACGCGAGCGATGCGTATATGAAAAGCGCGACGAAAGTCACTGTGTGTCCTCGCAGGGGACTCCAGATTTCCTGCTTAGAGTTCAATGGCTGTTTTTTCGGCGCATCCTCAGGTTCAGCTGATTCGTCGCGGGAAGCTGCGCGAGCTTTCCAGGGATCCGTCTCGCCTGTCAGCCATTCGGCAGCACTTTGCCCTTCGAGCGCAGGACTATTCGCTCGCGACGGCTTCACGGGTTCATAGTCAAAACTGCGACCATCAAGCTCCATCTGCCGGCCTCTTCTCTTTGCAAGCGTTTTTCACTTCTTTGTCACTATTCACATTCACGAGTAAGGGGTTATTTTCCAACCGCCGCTGCGATATCCGTTCAATCTTAGAAAATCGTGTAAATAAACGGCGCCAGTGCCGAACTCTGAGCGAAAACCAGCAGCGCGCCAAACAACATCAAAACCACAATGATCGGGAATAACCAGAACTTTTTCCGAGCGCGTAAGAAGGCCCATATTTCAGAAAGCATTGACAACATTCCCAGGTCTCCTAAGCCAAAACAGTTTCAGAACTCATTTATGTTTTATTTTGCAGATCGACAGGGCTTCGTCAGGTGTTGCGGAAACTTCGATTGCAGCGTGGGGCACAGGGATCGATCGATGATCTCCGCGATGACCTGTGCGCCTTCCGGAGTGTAATGGATAAAGTCGTAGAAGTAACGCGACGACTTCGGCATTTCCCTGGCTAAATCGATGACCTGAACATTGTCCTCCCGACCCATACTCCGAACCACCTCATTATAGGCGTCCACAACATCCCAGTACATTTTGCCAGTCTGGCGCGGTCCGTAAGCTTTAATCCGAGCGAGATCAACACCCGTAACCTCGTCCGTTCCGAAGCCAACCAGCAGCGGCTGCGTAATAAGCACAGGCTCAATACCAGCATTTCGACAGGTTTCCACGATCTTTTTCAACCGCGCTTGATAGTCGCTCAGATAGGCTGAGGTGGCGTTCTCCCCGAGGTATTTCTTTTGTTCTTCTTCGGGAATATCCAGATAGCCCTGCTGCTTGAAGTCGACTTGCTGATGCAGCAACCCGGCTTTGTAGGCGGTGTAACTTCGGTACATGGTCAGCGCCAGGGCCGCCACTTCGCTATAAGCGGACAGCGATTTTACGAACGCCTTAGCTGAACCTGTTTGCAAGCCGCTCCTGACGTTTTCCGCATCCCATTCATCAATCGTGCCGCGAGCGACATCGTTGGCTCCGACGAGAAACAACGCGACTTTAGGACGAAGAGGGACTATGAAGTCCTCCAGCAACACCTGATGTCCGTGAGTTGAGTGACCATCTAGTCCGGCATTGTTGATCCATACAGGTGAAAAGCTCTTTTCTAATTCTTCTCCGAGGCGCGCCGTCCAGGTCTGATCATCAGAGAGGAAAAAATTTTGCGTGGTGCTGCCACCGATACTCACCAGAGAGAGATGACTGCCCAGCTCGGACGGGGGATTTGGTCCACGAAAGCCAAGGGAGTTTCGAGTTACTGTAACCTCGGGGGGGAGCGTCTTAATGATGTCATTCTTAATGTGATAAGTCTTATTCGTTGTCAGGACGATCCGGTTACCCTTAATTCGCGTTTGCAGCGGATTATGAATTTGCAGGAGCAACTCAAGGATTACGAGCGCGACGATCACTCCGAAAAGCGTGAGGAGAGCCTTGGCGACAAGGGACCGCAGCCGGGACCCTGCCGGGCGCGCTACGGAGACGACGTTTGAAACTTGTGCAGACATCCTGAAATGGGACGACTCGCGTCCTTTTACTAAAACAACCTCTCGAATTGGTCTTTCGTCTGACGTGTATATTCCCGCGTTACCCAATAACTTGACTGGGGTGATCCCCTTCTCTTCATTGGATCCTTCCCAATTAACCGGCGCACGAGACCCACAGGTGTGAACACCAGGTAGTAAAGTAGAGAAAGAATAATTCTGCTGTTGACGTAGCCCAGTACGGCAGCGATACCCATCCAGAAACGGTGAAAGGCCCGCGCCGCTACCGGCACGAATAGACCTGTCAGTACGAGTACACCGGCGATGCCGGCAAGTACTGCCACCACAGTCATGCGACCCCGGTACAGGTTCCATAGCGCAATAGCGGATAAGACAGCGGCGACTATGAGCGCGGTCTTTCGCGCTTGAGTGTCGCTTACCGTAGGCTTTATTTGGCCGACTCGTTTTGTCCGCTTAAGCTTGGTTCTCTTTTGCTCAATCAAGCTGAAACTCCTCCTGCCAGGCCATGTCGTCTATAAAGAGGCCCTCACCCTGCTCATCTTTTGTAAGCACATAATCTTCCATTACCAGGCAGTCCATCTCCGTTCGCATAAAGCAGGTATAAGCTTGTTCCGGGGTGCAAACGATCGGCTCGCCACGCACGTTGAATGAGGTGTTGACTACAACCGGGCAACCAGTCAACCGCTCGAAGGCAGCGATCAAGTCGTAGTACGCAGGATGATCTTCACGTCTTACTGTCTGGATGCGGGCGGAGTAATCTACGTGAGTGATTGCCGGAAGGGTCGAGCGAATTGCGTTGAGCTTTTCAATGCCAAATAGTTCGCGCTCAGCTTCGGTCATCTCCCGTCGCAGATCCCTGGAGACGGGCGCGACCAAAAGCATGTAGGGCGAATCACAATCCATTTCGAAGTAATCGCTAACGCGTTCCCGTAGAACCGAAGGTGCGAATGGGCGAAACGATTCGCGGTATTTGATCTTGAGATTCATCTGCGTTTGCATCCTGGGCGATCGTGGATCCCCCAGGATGCTGCGCGCGCCCAGTGCGCGTGGCCCAAATTCCATTCGTCCCTGAAACCAGCCCACCACCTTCTCTTCCGACAGCAGCTTCGCCACATGTTCGGCCAATTGCGCCCGATCTACCCGGCGGTAGTTCGCCCCGGTCGTTCCAATAAAAGATTCGATCTCCTCATTAGAGAATGACGGCCCCAGATAAGCGCCGCGCATTGCATCGCGGTGACCACCGCACATAGAGGCAACATCGCGCTCGTTTCCCAGATATTGATACCAAACGGAGAGAGCAGCCCCGAGGGCGCCGCCTGCATCACCCGCTGCCGGCTGAATCCATACGTTTTCAAACGGCCCTTCACGCAAGACGCGACCATTGCCAACGCAGTTCAGAGCGACTCCGCCCGCCAGGCAAAGATTCTTTTCTCCCGTTTCGCGTTGAACGGTGCGGGCCATTCGCAACATGGCCTCCTCCGTCACTTCCTGGATTGAACGAGCGAGATCCATCTCGCGCTGCGTTAAGAGACCTTCAGGCTTGCGCGCTGGTCCACCAAACAATTTATCAAACTTGCCGTTCGTCATGGTGAGGCCATGTGCGAAGCTGAAGTACTCCATGTTTAGACGGAGAGAACCGTCTTCGGTCAAGTCGATAAGTTCGTCAAGGATCAGGCGCACATACCGGGGCTCACCGTAAGGGGCGAGTCCCATCACCTTATATTCGCCGGAGTTGACTTTGAAACCGGTATAGTAAGTGAACGCCGAATAGAGCAGCCCCAGTGAGTGCGGGAAATGCAACTCCTTAAGGAGGTGCAGTTCATTGCCGCGGCCGTAGCCGTAAGAGGATGTGGCCCATTCTCCTACACCATCCATCGTCAGGACGGCGGCAGATTGGAAAGGTGAAGGGAAAAATGCGGAAGCGGCGTGAGACTCATGATGCTCGGTAAAAAGAACCTTGCCTTTATAGTTTGCGCTCTTTGCGGTCTGTTCGCGAATCCAGAGTTTCTCGCGCAGCCATAAAGGCATGGCCATCATGAAAGAGCGAATACCGCTTGGAGCATAGTCGATGTATGTCTCGAGTAGCCGTTCAAACTTTAGCAACGGCTTATCATAAAAAGCGACCAGGTCGACTTCCTCAGGTGAGATCCGCGCCTCTCGCAGGCAATATTCAACCGCCGCCGCGGGGAAGCGGTGGTCATGTTTCTTTCGAGAGAAGCGTTCTTCCTGGGCAGCGGCAACAATGTGCCCATCCTTGATAAGACAAGCCGCCGAGTCGTGGTAGTAGGCTGATATCCCCAGAATGTACATAACTGTGTAGAATCTAACTTAGCGCAAAATCATACTATAGCCGAGGCAATTGCCCGTGGCTTTTAGCAGCGTCGACGAAAGCGACAGTCGACTACTCTCTTCAGAGAACCAAAACACCTCTAATTCCCGTCCTCAATGTGGTAAAAGACGGTTATTATGTGTTTCTTAAGGTCCTGAGGCCTCTTGATGCAGCAGAATAGCTCTCCTGACTTCATCATTCCCGCTGGACCTGGCTCAGGACTAGGAGTCAACTCATTTTCCTACAATTTCAATGTAGCTGAGCCCGCCCCAGAACCGGCTACCTTAACTCTCTTAGGCGCGGGAATCGCCGGCTTGATGGCCCGGAATCGAAAGCGTCGTCAGAAAAATGCAAAGAAGCCGCTGCGCTTCTGAGCGCGGCAGCTTCCAATTAATGCCATTACACCTCAGCTTCATGTGAGCATAATCACATAAGCCGGCAGTCGAAGACTAATCGACTCGCACTAAAAGCTCTTTCTCGTTGTCTTCCACCAAAATTTTTACACGATCGCGCAGGGCGCTTTCAAAGCGTCGCGCTTCCTCGACTTCCGAGAAGGAAAGAGCCCGTAATTCCTGCTCAATGCGCCGGCGATAGTCTGACACCAGCGAATCGGACACGCCCAGAACGGCGGCCACTTCGAGCTGAGTCGACTGCTCGGGCCTGAGGTAACAGTGCCACAATACACCTAGAATGCGGTTGTACTGCTTGATCTTCCCGCGCACAGTCTCATGCAAGTTCTTTAGAAATTGATCCACAAAGCCGGCAGCCGCGTGCTCCGACTCACGCCGTAGTAGTCCCTGTTCCGCGTTCTCGCGTTTATCAACGGGTTCGAACCGATTCTCGTTCTCGTTGTCGTCGCCATCCAATGGGACCAGGTAGATATCCATCACCGGCAGTCGAGACATTACCAGACTGCGCAGGGTTCTGACGTCCGCTGGCGAGTCCATCGCGTCCAGCACCGAAACAATTAAGTCCTCTAGATCCGAGTTGCTGATAACAACCTGAGAATCGCCAGTGCAACCGACCATACGGGTGTCGCGAGCTCGCACGGAAACCATGTGAGCTCGCTGTTCAAGCTCATGCGAGTCCCGGCGACGTTTTCCGTCGGGCCATTCGCTCAAGCCGTAAACCCGGTCAGCGAGTCGCCGATGCGGTTCATCATTAGTTCCGCTTGAATCAAAGCGCCGAAAATTAGAACTGGCTTGAATAAGTGTGGAAATCCGCCGGGCTAGACGGTAGCTTTCCGGGTGTCGCTTCCGGAGTTCCGAAGTCAACAGGTTGGTAAGCTCAATCTGGCTAATTTCACACTCAATCTCGTAATCCGTCATCTCCGTTTCGAGATAGTGTTCAAATCTGTTCTTACTTAGAAGCTGAACAAACAGTTCCTGGGTTAAATCTGTGTATGCTGTTGTGGCGCCTTCCTCCACCAGCAGTCCCGCGCTACGCGACGCTCTGACCAGGGGGTGGTGGGAGACAATGCGGTGGAGCTCCGTCCAGAGGCGGCCGACGTCTGAGGAACGAAGGCTTTCGACCCACTTTCCGCTTTTCGCTTGTCGTTCAGAAGACCGTCGCGACCTTGGCGACGTCTTATCCTCGCTGGCTGCTTTTTCGATTTCTTGACTTATGGATTTCACTGGATTATCCGTTGTGCCCAGATGGTTTTTATCGATCTTGCTTCAAGGGGGACGCAAGTCTTAGTTTGCTTGGCTGTCCGTAGTGCTGAACGGAGCGGCCTGGTGATCAAAGGAAGGTGCTGGAAGGTCGCATTGCGGGTTTGAAGAAGTCGATTGTCCCGGGAGGACTGAGACCTCGAGCGGGTCCGTCTGCTGCTCAGGTCAAAATGCTGCCGAGGGGAGATACTTACCCCTTTTTGGGTTTCAATTGGTATGCTGGCCCTTGTGAGAGCCTATGATCAAAGGAGTTTTCTTCCTGGAAAGAAGAGTCAAAGAGTCGACGCCCTCTGACGTAACGGGGCCATCTTAGCAAGATTTTAAATATTGGGCAACATGTTTTTACACTTGACCAAAAGCATTGATAACAATGGGGAAAGGGTTCGGGGCGAGGGTAAGAATTTCTGGAATTGGTTGTCGATTGGGTCTTTCCCTGCTATGAATAAGAGCTTCTTGACCCTTAGGCGAATCGCCACCTGCCCCTGGCTCTTCGTTGTCCTAGGCCGATGGAGTATCTAAGTCCGAATTTGTGCGGTAACCAGGGGTCCAAATGAAAGCCTCGTGCATAAACTCGTTTACTAAGACGATCGCTTGCCCTTCGTCCAACATACTCCTCTCATTTCATCTACAGGCGATGTCACCTGAAATCATGACTCTGGTTAGACACCACCTGGCTGCCTGCGACTTCTGCTGTGCCGAGATGCCGTTGCTGGCTCACTATCAAAGGCCGCTCAAGAAAGAGTGCAAACCGCCCGACATCCCGATCAATCTGCGTATTCTGGCTGAATCTTTGCTGTTGAAGGCCAGCGAGGTACGAAGGGTGTCGGCGAGGAAGAAAGCGTGAAGTTTTGTCTTTCAATAACCGGGGGTTGAAACGATTTCCCGTTTGACCGCTTCAGATCCTAGCGAAATCCCGTTTCTTTGAGGCAGATCAATTTCAAAAGTGGTTCCCCGCCCTAATTCTGAACGAACTCTAACCTCCCCACCATGAGCCCTGGCTAAGTGCTTAACTATGGCTAAGCCCAAACCAGTTCCACCCATCTCTCGTGAACGGGCCCGATCCACCCGGTAAAAACGTTCAAAAAGACGCTCAAGATGCTGCGCCGGAATTCCCTCCCCGGTGTCTTTAACAAGGATGCGAGTTCCAGGCCCTGATTCGCAACCAATTGTGACCATCCCCCCATCGCGGTTGAACTTGATCGCGTTATCTACCAGGTTATTGAGCATCTGTTCAAGGCGTCGGGGGTCCGCCACGATAAGCGTGTCGGCCGGAACCTCGTTGCTTATGGTAATGCCGCGCGAAGATGCTTTCGCTGCCAGAGACATAATCACATCATTGATTAGCGGACTGAGCTCTATTTCTTCGGCCCTAACGCCAACATTCCCCGCTTCGATTGCACTCAATTCAAGGATGTCGTCAATAAGATTCTGCATGCGGGCGGCATTCTTACGAATTATTCCAAGGAATCTTTCAGTGTTTTCCCGGTCATCCAGCGCCCCCGCTTCAAGTGTTTCTACAAACGCCACGATTGCGGTCAGTGGGGTCTTCAGTTCGTGCGAGACGTTCGAAAGAAACTCCTGCCTCACACGTTCGAGCTTCTCGAGTTGTGTTATGTCGAAGAAGACACCAATCGCTCCCACAGTGGTCGTACCATCGCCGCTGCCCAATGGCACCACTCTTAGATCAAAAACGCGGCGTGCCGGATCGTGTGTTTCGATTTCCACGCCCGACCGTTCGTTTCCTTTGAGCGCATCTTGAAACGCACTATAGATTGCCGGGTTTCGCGTCAATTCAGTCAAACGCCGGGACGTAAGTCTGCCAGTCGCCAAATTAAACAGCCTGTGTGCGGCTGGATTTGAAGCAACTACCCGCATATCGTGGTCGACGACAAGCAGCCCCTCGCGCATTTCATCGAGAGTCGCCTCGAAGAGCTTACCCAGAGCGAAAATCTCAGTTGAGCGAGAGTCCCAGGGTCTGGATACATTTTCATTGGAGAGCGAACTCATACTTGCAAGGTTGGCTTTACGGCTCTGCAATAGGAAGTATCCTGCCAGAAACCCAAGCATGGCCGTCGCAAACGCGGGAAAGCTAAACGAAACAATCAGGATGAGGATCCCGGCAAGCGTGGCACATAGGGCAAGCAAAAAGCTGTGGCGCCTAAACACAATTTGCTACCTTCGTCGTTAATTGCCTTCTGGCTTTTCTGAGCACCCGGTAAAGCGGTAACCCACTCCGACGACCGTTTCTATGCAATTGCCGCACTGTTCTAACTTCTGGCGCAAGCGCCTGATGTGTACATCCAGAGTGCGGGCGTCGCCATAATAACTGTAGCCCCAAACGTTATCCAAAAGCTGCTGTCGCGTTACTACTCGGTCGGCGCTCCTGGCCAGGACCGAAAGCAGGCTGAATTCCTTATTCGTAAGTTTGATTTTGCGACCATCGCAAACCACACGAATGTCGCCAAAGTCGATCATCAGGTGGTCGTCTTCATAAGTCTTCGTGGCTCCTTCGTCCATGCGACGCAAAACCGCGCGCACGCGCGCCAGGAGTTCTCTTACGGAAAATGGCTTGGTTATATAGTCGTCGGCGCCAAGGTCCAATCCGGCAACGCGATCCGACTCTGATCCTTTGGCGGTCAAGATAATAATCGGCGTACGCCGGGTTAAGGGTTCCCGCCGAAATCGGCGGCACAGTTCCGTGCCACTCATTCCTGGCAACATCAGGTCGAGCACAATCAGCATTGGTGGATTGCGTTCGTTCAGCGCCTCGATCAAGCCCTGCTCACCCGTAGCCGCAACGACCGTTAACAGGCCTTCCCGCTCGAGGTTATATTTCAGACTCTCCGAAATATCAGGATCGTCTTCGATGATCAAAACTGGTCGCGCCATAGGCATCAATTGACATGCTTGATAAAAGCCGCTTCTGCCATGTAAACCGTCAACTCGCAGATATCGGTAACATAATCACCGATGCGCTCCAGGTGTTTGGCCACGAAGATCAACCGTGCGTCGCGACTGGCTGTCGAGGGCTCCGATACCATTCTCTCGATTAGGTTGTGAAATACTCGATTGTAGAGCTCGTTAATTTCGATATCTCGCTTGATGACTTCTCGCGCCCCCAGCGCGTCGTTCGAAGTGAACGCGTCCAGCGCAGCTCGCAACATGCCGGAAGCCTGTTCGGCCATCTGACGGAGTTCGATAGTCTGTTTGAGCTCCGGTTCATTATTCAGATCGATGGCCGCGCGCGCGATATTACAGGCGTGGTCAGCAATTCGTTCCAACACCGGGGCCATTTTGGCCACCGAAATCACAAAGCGAAGGTCTCGGGCGGCGGGCTGCCTGAGGGCGATGATATCAATGCACTGTCGATCGATTTCTACTTCAATCCGGTCGATCGCATCGTCGTGATTTAACACACCGCGCGCGAGGTCGCTGTCCCGGTCCATCAGCGAGTGCATGGCCTTCTGCAGGGCCGCTTCCGCCTCGCCACCCAGCAACAACACGCGATCTCGCAGCGAATTCAGTTCGTCGTCAAGGTGTCTGTGATGTTCCATAGTGTTATTTTTGATTTTTGATTTTTGACTTTAGATTGTTCCTGCACTCAAAACGCTGGATTCGTCTGGAAAGACAAAATCAAAAATCACAAATCTAAAATCAAAAATCGTCTTATCCGAACCTTCCCGTGATGTAGTCCTCAGTTAACTTTTCGTCGGGGTTAGTAAACATCTTATCGGTCGAGTTCACTTCGATGAGCTTACCCAGCAGAAAGAACGCCGTTACGTCGGACACTCGCGCCGCCTGCTGCATGTTGTGGGTAACGATCACTATCGTGTAGTGCTTCTTCAGTTCAAAAATCAGCTCCTCAATTTTTGACGTGGCCATCGGATCCAGGGCCGATGCCGGCTCATCCATTAAGACCACACTGGGGCGGATGGCCAGGGCCCGGGCGATGCAGAGTCGCTGCTGTTGACCGCCGGACAAACTGAGGGCGGATTGTCTCAAACGGTCTTTCACTTCTTCCCAAAGCGCAGCATCTCTAAGCGCCCGTTCCACAGATTCCTCGAGCTCACTCTTGCTCGAGGTCATCCTGTTAATCCTCAGGCCGTAGGCTACGTTGTCGAATATCGATTTGGGAAATGGGTTTGACTTCTGAAAAACCATTCCGACTCTGCGCCGCAGTTCCACCACATCAGTTCCGGTGGCGTAGATGTTGCTACCATCTATCAAGACGTCGCCTTTAACCTGGGTCCCGGGAATAATATCGTTCATTCGGTTCAGGGTACGGAGAAAGGTCGATTTGCCGCAGCCCGAAGGGCCTATGAAAGCGGTCACGATCCGTTCGGGGATTTCCAGCGAGATGTCGAAAAGTGCCTGAAAGCGGCCGTAATAAAAGTTGAGATTCCGGACACTTATCTTGGCCGGCCTGGTAACCGCCCCAACGCTGTAGGATGGCAGGTTAGCCGCATTGGGATCGACCGACTGAGAAAGCTGTGCGGACATGGAATTTAGTTTATCCAAAATGCCCCGTAATGTATTCCTCGGTTAGTTTGATAGCAGGATTCTCAAACATCTCCTTCGTAGGCGCCACCTCGATAAGCTCACCCAGGTACATAAAAGCTGTGAAATCAGAGACGCGCGCGGCTTGTTGCATGTTGTGCGTGACAATGACAACAGTCAACTCCCGCTTCAGATCGAATATCAGATTCTCTATCTTTGAGGTTGCTATAGGATCGAGCGCTGACGTTGGCTCATCGAATAGCAGCATCTCCGGGTTGGTCGCGAGGGCACGGGCAATGCAAAGGCGCTGCTGCTGACCCCCGGAAAGGGTGTAAGCAGACTGGCGCAGCCGATCCTTGACCTCGTCCCAGAGGGCGGCCTCACGAAGTGATTGTTCAACCTGGTCCTTAAGTTCATTGCCGGCAACGCCTCGCAAACGAAGTCCGAACGCTACGTTTTCGAATACTGATTTCGGGAAGGCGTTGGGCTTCTGAAAAACCATGCTCATACGCATACGCATCTCCAGAGGATCCGTCTCAGGGCCAATCAGATTAATCCCACTGGGCTGTAAGAGGATTTTTCCCTCATAACGCGTTTCCGGGTAAAGGTCATGAATTCGATTAAAACAACGCAGAAAGGTAGACTTTCCGCAACCCGAGGGGCCAATGATGGCTGTAACCTGATTGGCGTTGAAGACCATGTTGATGTTTTTGAGAGCCTGAAGCTTTGCGTAAAAGAAGTTAAGACCTTCTACTTCGGCTTTGATCTTCGGCGAACTTTCAACACGGCGCTGCGTGGTCTCGGCGACATCCGAGCTACCCTGCGGTCGAGCATGTTGATCTCTTATCGTCATTTGCGTCAGGCGACCAATTCCAACTTCCAGGCTTGCACTCATTGCCGTTTTGTTTCCTACCACTTGATTCGCTTGCGCACCCTGTAGCGGATCAGGATCGCAATGGCATTGAGCAGCAGGGTCACCATGATTAATACCAATCCTGCGGCCGCAGCATTCACCACGAAGTCCTGGTCGGGACGGGAAACCCAATTGAACATCTGAATCGGCAACACTGAGAACGGCGACCAAAGCCAATCAAAGGACAGAAATGGTGGCTGCGCTTTGAGAGGCGGGGGCGGCAAGAAAGCAATAAATGTAAGTGCTCCAATCGTAATGAGTGGGGCGGTCTCGCCGATGGCCCGCGACAGAGCGATGATAATTCCCGTCAGCGTTCCTCCCAACGAATACGGAAGGAGATGGTGTCTGACTACCTGCCACTTCGTGGATCCCAGCGCGTAGGCCGCTTCGCGGATACCCTGGGGAATAGTTCTTAGTGCTTCCCGGGTAGCGACTATTACGATGGGCAAAATCAGGAAAGCAAGTGTCAGCCCGCCAGTCAACACACTCTGGCCCAGCCCGAATTGATAGACGAGCAGGCCCAGAGCCATCAAGCCGTAGATTATCGACGGTACGCCAGCCAGGTTGGCGATGTTTATTTCAATCAGATTCGTCAGCAAGTTCTTTCGTGCATACTCTTCGAGATATATTCCGGCGCTCACTCCCAGGGGCACCGCTGCAAACGCGGTCACGAGCATGATCAGCAGCGTTCCGACCCAGGAAGAGAGAATGCCTGCGCGGTCGGCAAAGCGCGAAGGGAACGAAGTGAGAAAAGTCCAGTTAAGCCGCGTCAAACCATCCATCAAGAGATCGGCGAGCAGCGCTCCCAGAGTCAAAATGCCCACCAGCGTGCAGGCTATCCCCACGATGTTGAAAACGAAGTCCTGTCGCTTACGCTTGGCAATAATGCGCTTGAAGTCACTCATTCAGTAGACCTCTCTAAAACGCTTGCGCAGAAGGTAGCCGAGGATGTTGAAGATGAGCGTCATGATGAAAAGAGTGACCCCGGCTGCGAAGATCGATTGATATCCGACGCTTCCGTGCGGCAGATCGCCGAGGCTAACCTGGACGATGAAGGCTGTTATTGTTGCGGCTGGCTCACGAGGGTCAAACGTTAGATTGGGCTGCATCCCGGCAGCAATGGCCACAATCATGGTCTCACCGATGGCGCGAGAAATCGCGAGGATGTAAGACGCTACCACGCCTGATAACGCCGCCGGATACACTACCTTCAACGCGGTAATGATACGGTTCGCACCCATCGCGTACGCGCCCTCACGAAGCGACATTGGAACCGCACGCATCGCGTCTTCGCTTAGGGAGCTGACGTAGGGAATGATCATGATCCCCATTACCACACCGGCACTCAGCATGTTGAACGTAGGCAAGCCTGGGAGTAGTTTCTGCAGGAGCGGCGACATGAACTGTAATGCGAAATAACCATAGACTACTGTCGGCACGGCGCTAAGAAGCTCAAGAGCCGGTTTGATAATTTCGCGTACGGACGAGGGAGCGAACTCACTCAAGTAGATAGCAACAACGGTCCCGATCGGCAGTGCTACTGCGAGCGCAACGCCAGTTGTCACAAGTGTGCCCGCCACCAGCGGCATGATACCGAACCGAGGGGATGCGAAGAGTGGGGTCCAGAGCGTGCCAGTTAGGAACTCCGTGAGGGAAACGGTCGCGAAAAAGCTCGCCGACTCATAGAGGAGAGTGCCGACGATACCCGCAGTGATCGCCACCGACGAGAAGGCCGCAAGGAATAGTAACGCTTCAATAAAACGCTCCTTAACTTGAGATAGGCGTTTGGCGGGTGAAGGAGTGGGACCGGATGGCGATTTCGTTTCCAGATCGGCGGCAGCCGCGACCGGATGTTGCAGAACAGGTATCTCGTCCATGGCTATTTGGCCGCGGTGAACGTCATTCAGCCGTTTCGATGGTTCTATGATTTTGGCGGTCGTTTGAGGATTTCTTCCACCGGAAGGCCGACCTCCGGAACACCGCCAAATCCCGTTCCGATTTGCAATAAGCGGACCCGGTCCGTGGCCATTTGATAGGCAGTGTCAGTAAGCGGCATGTACTTGACCTCCGCAGCAAGAGTCTTGACGTTCTTCAGATAGAACTCCACGAATTCCTTCACGGCGGGCTTGTCAAGCGACTTGCGGCTGACGTAGATGAAAAGGGGGCGCGATAGGGGGTTGTAGGTTCCTGCTAACACGTTCTCAAGACTCGGCAGCACTGGTTCCTTGACCTTGTTTTTGTCCCACTGAATGGCGACTGCTTTCATCCTGTTGCTGTGAGGAGCAAAGTAGGCGTAAGGAATATAGCCGAGGGCGTATTTGTTACCCTCGATTCCCTGGACCAGCACGTTGTCGTCCTCACTGGCGGTGTAATCTCCCCGGCTTGATTTGGCCTTGCCAACAATGGCCTCGGTGAAATAATCAAAGGTGCCTGAGTCGGCTCCGGCGCCGAAGAGCGCGATTTTTTCGTTCGGCCATTCCGGTCGAACGTGGTTCCAATGTGTGATCTTTTCCTGCGCCTCAGGCTCCCAAACCTTCTTCAGCTCCGCGACTGTCATCGACGTCACCCAATCGTTCTGCGGATTTACCACCACCGTTAAGGCATCAAAAGCAACGGGCAGCTCGAGAAACTCGATGCCATTGGCCCTCGCCTGGGCCATCTCGTCCGTAAGAATGGGACGCGAGGCGTCAGTCACGTCAATCTCCCCACGTGCGAATTTTTTAAAACCCCCGCCGGTCCCCGAAATTCCCACTGTCACGTGGACTCTTCCCTGCTTCTCTTTCTGGAATTCCTCAGCAACTGCTTCGGTAACCGGGAAGACCGTACTTGAACCGTCGACCTTGATTACGGCTGATTCATCCGGACCTCTTCCGCCGTTGCAGGCAACTCCAGGTATCGCCAGTGCAATGGCAATGACTAAGGGTGTCCATCGGCAAGTTTTCCAGCCAGAAAACATATCTGTCTCCTATAAAAGGGGCGATTGTTTTTTTCGTTGAATCCTAGGTGCGGGCTGTTACATCCGTCTGAATTCCATCTAAACTCTGGGTAAACTCTGGGCTTCGCAACGGGCAGAAGGGGGAATCATTTAAGCTCGCTGGCCGTTGTCCAGGAGTAGTCTATAGCCAACATTGACCATAGTGTCTATGCGCAGGTTGTAAGGTACGAGCTTGATTCTGAGCCGGTAAATATAAACATGCAGACTCTCTGTATTAAGGGGCTTGTCATTCCCCCATGCGTATTCCCACAACTCCTCAGCGGACACTATTCTCTCGGGCGAACGAGCCAGACGGGAAAAAATCAAAAACTCCGTTCGTGGAAGCTTAATAGACTGGCCGCCACAGGAGACATAGTAATTCTTGTGCTCGACACGAAGAAAACCGTCATCATAGACATCATCCGAAGGTTCATTCTTATCCTTCCGATCAACAAGTGACGTCTCTGTAAGCGACATATCAACCTTGCCCCAAAACTTACATTTCTAGAAAGAAGTGCAGTTTGGGACCGTTCCGCGCGATACCGAACGATCCCAACGTGTCGGCGGGCCTAAAACTTAAGCTTCGCCCTGAACTGCATGACTCGGGGACCGCCCACTGTGTTGGTGATGCGCCCGAAGTCCGGACTGCCCAGCTCAAAGTCGGGCGCAGCGAAGTTGGCCCGGTTGAATACGTTGAAGACGTCCCAACCAAGCTCAACCGCCACGTTCTCGCTAAGCCTCGTACTCTTCACAATTCCCAAGTCGAATCTGGATTGCGAAGGTGCGCGCAGTACGTTGCGGCCCAGATTTCCGTTTTGCCCTAAAGACGAGCAAACGGCCCTTCGATTGAAAGCCCCTTCGGTAATGTCAGAGCCTTGCTGGTCCAAGTCCCCACAGAGGGCCGGCCTGCCGAAACCGAGACGATACAGCCCACCGGAACCGCGCACCAGATCAGTGTATTGCGTAGCGCTTCCGATTTCCGGCTCAGGAGAGAAAATGCTGTAGGGTGTTCCGGTCTGGGCCTGGAAAAAGCCTGAAAGCTGCCAGCCGGTAAAGAACTTACCGCCTGGACCAAATGTCGGAATGTCATAGACGAAGTTAAGACTAAAGCGATGCGTACGATCATAGTCAGAAACAGCACGATTCGCGTCGAGATTACGAAGATCGCCTTGGACCACGAAACCCGTGTTTGGAACATCAGGCTTACCGGAGCCAGCCGTACTTCCCGGGTCAGCTGAGCTCGTATCAATCGACCTGGACCAGGTGTAGGCGGCGTTAAAATGGAGGCCGCGAGTGAGACGTTGGCTCAGGCTGAATTGTGCGCCGTGATAACTCGATTCCCCTTTTGACTCCAGCAGCAATGCTTCGGGCACGTTAAAGCCGAGAATGGGCACGCGAGCCTCGAAGTTGATCACCTGTCCACCACCAAGCGTGTTGCCGACGCACGTGAGCCGATTTGCCAGATTCAGATCAAGCGGGGTCCCTACGGGCAGACTCAGTACGCCTCCAGCGCAGGTAGCTGCTGCCCCCATGCGATAAGGGTTCGCAAAGCCAAAGGCCCTCCCGAGACCGCGGTCGCGAGCGGTCGCTCCAGTGTTAAGCGGCCCGTTAGGTGCCCCCGCAGCCACATAAGCCTGGTTAAAACGCTCATAGATGTGGTCCGGCGTATTGCTGTCGTTAAGATTGAACCCCTGGTTGAAAGCAACTGCCTGCAACAGATTCCGGCCGCGCGTGCCGACGTAGCGCGCCTCAAAGAGCGTACTTTTAGTAATCTCGTACTGAAACCCGAGGTTCCACTGCTGCACGTAGGGGGTCTTCAGATTGCGATCCACAGCGCGAAACTCAAAGGTCTCGGCTATGTTTCCCGGCGGAGTGGTGTTGCCCCGCGCGTCTTGCGTAATCCCGGTATTGTCGCGGATCACGTAAGTGCCGCCGGTACCTGAACCCCTCATGATACGAAATGGCAGCCAGTTGCTGAGCGGCAGCGTGGTGTTCTGCGCTGAAAAAGCGGTCGCAATTGGGACATTACCGGACGGCACGGTAATTTCAATTTCACGCAGAAACGGGTAGTTGCTGAAAATTGTGTTGATGAAAGCCGCGCTCGGCCGGTCGTAGAAGAAACCAAAGCCGCCGCGAACCACCAGGCGGTTCGAGTCCAGCGGGGAATATGCAAATCCGATCCGCGGGGCGAAGTTGTTTCTATCTTGCCCGTTGAGTGTGTGCTGGTTGCCGGCAAGGGCAGTCACCGCAATCGCCGCGTCCACACTGCCGAGCCCGGTCGGCTGCACGTTGTCCGGAACGATGAAGCCCGGAGACGGACTGTCGCAAAGCGCCAGCGTTCCACCCGTTTGCGAGAAGCACTGCTGGAAGCTCGAAAAATCGAAGTTTCCGATACGACCCTGTTTCTCGGTCGGCCACATAAAGAGTTCGTAGCGCAGGCCAAGGTTCAGGCTCAGCTTCCGGGAGACTTTCCAGTCGTCCGCGATATAGCCACTGAAATCCTGGAAGCGGAAACTCTTCTCCGTAAGTCCGAACTGCGTGTCGGCCTCCGAGGCGTTGCCCGTCAGGAGCTGCGTGATGCTGTCGAACTTTTCAAATTCCGTGGCTTGTTCTTCCGGCAAACTCGAGTCGTACTGGTGACGTTTGTAATCGCCACCGAAGCGAAACGTGTGGTCATTTTTGATCCAGGTCACATTGTTGGCGAAGCTGTAAGTCTGCTGCTTGCGACGATTAAAAGAATCGTTTGGTCCACCAAAGGAAAACTGCGAAAGGTTGGTTCCGGGTCTGCCGATAAAGTGACCCAGGCGGCGCGTGCCGGGGCTGTCATCAAACGCGAGCGCCGGGTTGCCGATGCCTACTGCCTCGCTGGTCAATTCCTGTGACAGGAACGCTTCGTCCAGCGCGCGCGTGTTGTTCAGCAGGAAGAAACCGAAACGTGCCTCGTTGATGAGTGTTGGACTGAAGACGTGCTGATCGGAAATAGAAAGCGTACGGTTGCGATCGGCCCGGCGCAAGACAAAGGGCGAAATCAGGCTGGACGGATCCGGAAATGAGTCCAGAGCGGGAAAGTTACTGAAGAAGAAGGTGCCACTCAGCGTATTTTTCTTAGTCAGCCGACCGTCCAGACGTGTGGTGAACTGGTGCTGTTCGAACTCCGAGGGTCTCACGTTGAGTTGTTGCACCAGCGGGTTATTCTCCCGCAAGGTGCGACTAACTACGCCCGGTGCGGAGCCAAACTGAAATGGTCGCGCGCCGGCGCGATCAACGCCAATAAGGCGCGCATCGGGACGCGGCGACGGAATGACGAAGTCTCCTGTAGCGGGGTTGATCAAATTAAACAGCCGCAGCCCCACAGGCGAAATATCAGCGGCAGTCAGACAGTTCACGCCAACGGTGCAGCCATTCACCGCATTGAAGGCATCGGCTAGATTCTGCGCCGTTCGTGCGCCGCTAATCCGTCCCAGAGCCAGGGGCAACACTGATGTGCTTCTGGCCGTGGGCACGAAGCCAGTGATCGCCTTGGTGTACTGGTAGCCTCCGAAGAAGAAGAACCTTTCCTGGACGATAGGGCCGCCGATTGTGAAGCCCCCCTCGTTGCGCCGTGCTTTCGGCCTGTCAATGCCTTCCTTATTGAAGAAGAAATCGTTGGCGTTGAACTTTTCGTTCTGAATGTAGTAGTAGGCAGTGCCGTTGAAGTTATTACTGCCGGTCTTGGTAACCAGCTGAAAGTTGCCGCCGCCCGAGCGCCCAGTCGAAGCGTCGTAAAGACTGGTCTGTAACTTCACCTCCTGAAGGGTCTCCGGAGCCGGCGCGATATTGTCATTCAAAGAACCTTCGTTTGAGGTGATATTAGTGGCGTCCACGCCGTTGAAGAAAAGACTCGTGCTCGTGGTGCGGGTGCCGTTGACGGACGGTGACTGATTGCCGTTTCCGTTGGTGAGCACAGGCGATAATTCCGTGTTCACACCGGCCTCAGTTGACAGAAGTTGGGTAAAACTGCGAGTCGAGGTAGGGACCGTAACCAGATCTTCGGCCGATAGCTGTCGAAACGTAGTAGCCGTCTCCGGGGTGACCAGAGCAGCTCCTTCGACGATGTTGATGGTTGCCCCCACTTCACCAACTTCCAGCTTGTCTTCAAGCGTACGTGGCACGCTAGCCTCTACCTCAACTTGTTCTCTGATTCGCTTTTTAAAACCGGCTAGCTCGTATGAGACTTCGTAGGTTCCCACGGGCAGGGCTGGAATGGTCCAGCGGCCCTCTTCGTTGGTGGTAACGGTGCGCGCGGCGCCGGTGCCAACATTCTTGAGTACGATGGCGACCCCTGGTAACGCGGCGCCATTTGGATCCTGAACAACACCCGAGAGTGTTCCGGTCGAGCCCGACTGGCCCAAAACCGGGATGGCTGACCATTGATACAAAGCCAAAGCTGCCAGGGCGAACATTATTAGAGAAAACCGAGGGTGTCTCTGGGAGTATTTGTTATGCATAACGAAGTCTCCTGTCATAAGCGGTGATTAGCAGTGCTCGTTTGAATTGATGGGTCCCGGTTCTAACGAACATCAGCGAGCCTCGCCAATGCTTGGTTGGAATTCGGTGTTGAGTTTCAAACGCCGACTGTAATAGCAGGAGGTTAAGGTGCTGTGAATTGGACCTTAAATGTTTGTTACTGTGGTTGAATTGAATAGGGTGAAGATGGTAGTGGGATAGGAAGCGCGGGGTTAATTAACACGGCGTTAACATGTCCGTAACAGAGGCTGTAGTAGGATACCACCTCCTTTTAGGTAAACCACTTCAATGGTCCAGCTTGAGTGTTTTGGATTCAGGTAACTCTATGGCAATTTCACATGAGCTCAGCGGCGAGATTGCTACCGCCTTATTTGCAGCCAAGGAGAGGTCGCCTCGCGAGCTTGATGATCTAAAAGAGATGGTTTTCGCCATCCATGCCACTCTCGAGCGGTTGGGCCATGATGCCCGAGCTGATCGAGGCAAGTTCGGAGTAGCGACGAATCAAGCCGCGCGACACACTTGGCCCGTTACCCGCTAAAGGGTGAGCAATTTACCGGCAATTTACTTAGAAGTGGGTCCCGCAGAGCTTGGGGTTGGAAATTATCGCAGAACCGCAACTTTCTTATCTTCCGTAATGCCGCCAACCAGATTAGCGTCCCAGACCACCAGGTAACGTTTCTTCTTTCTACTCGGGGCCCCTTCCTGCTCAAAGGAAAGCTGAACCAACCGAGTTATGAAAGTCGATTCGACTGCCAGCGGAGAATAGGTAAAGAAGTATTCTGCTCGTTCGGGAAGGCCACATTCACGTCTCATCTCATTAATATGCGCTTCACATTCGCCGGGGTCACCCAGGCAAGTGGCATCCAGAGAGTTGTTGACGACGTGGTCCAGCTCATGCAGGAAACCCCAACCAGCGTCGAAGGCTTGCAGCGCGCGCGTGTCCCCAATCACACTCTCGAAGTCTGCAAAGTCAATTCGTATCACGAACGCCGGGGGGCCGTCTGAAACATTAGGCCACTTGGCAGGAAGCACCTGGCAAAAAGCTACGTCGGGATGCTTGCTCGCATCTTCCAACAGCACTGCTGTGCCACTCATCACTACTCGTGATAACAGCTCTCTGGCTTTTTGTGAGCCGCCGACAGGATTGGTCCCCAACCGCAACGCTCCCGCAGAGTCAAATTTCAGGTTGCTCCAGCCCGTGATCTTACGCAGCTTGCCGGCCAGTTCTTCGCGTCGCTCGACGGTAACGCTGCTCCGGAAAACGACACTGCCGATGTTCGTCTCGGCCAACAGATCTACAGGTAAGAAGAGCAGGACGGTTGCCAGCCATACTGCTGAGGTAGTTCGAAAGAAGAGTTTCCTGCTTAGCCTGGGTAACAATAGAGCGTCCTCCCAGATTAAACCGTCGTGCGCTTTATCTGTCGCGGTCGGCGATTTGCGGCGCCGATGTTACGGCGCGGTTAAATGTATGTTACCAGAATGTTACCTACGCGGGGTGGACTTTTTTCTTGCGGCGGCCGACGTGTGAACTGCGGATGAATGCAGTCTGAACCGGTTGAGTCGAGAGCCTTCTAAAGAGATGAGGGTTTTATTAACTACCATTCAATTTTCTTAACTACCATTTAATTCGCGCGCCACGTGCTCTTAACTTTCTCGGAGTATGGTTGGCCTCTAGAAGATTGTGCGGACGAGGAGCAGTTATGATTACCGAACCAGCTCAAACTGAGAATGATTTCGAGGTCCTTTGCGCGTGGTGTGGAGTGAAGATTCGCACCGACCAAACGGAAGAATCTTTCCGGACGTGTTTGCAGTGTTTCTACCAGAAGGTAACAGACCAGCTTAAATCTCAGACACAAACCAACTCAATTCTGATGGCCAGTGATCGCTGACGACTTATGATGTGGCTGAGAAGGGTGGCCTACGAGACGGCCATTAAACCAGTGTTAGTCGCTGGATCTCGGGTGTTGACGTGCGCCCGGTGTAGCTGAGATATATAACAACCGGAGATGTAAAAAAGCCCCGGCAGGTCGGCAAACCGCCGGGGCTGAAAGCAAAGGAGCATTAGGGCCGCAACACACCCGTGGAGAAACATGGCGGATATGTCAGGTGTCACTGGCGGGAATACTCATTACTGGCGATCTCCTCTCCGTCTCAGTTTGCCGCGCTCAGTCCCCCAGAATGAGTGCCGCAAACTCAGGTGATTCGATCTACGAAGCGTCAACGCTTACGGGAACGACCAGTAACAAGTATCTGAGAGAGATAGTGCACGCTCAATCCTAACTGGCAGTTACCGCCAAGTTAATTCTCGGTTACGTGTACATCCCGACGACTCCTGACTTCTGACTTCTGACTCCTTTGTTCAGAACCTAATCACCGTGTCGAATTGTAGACGTGTCGTCGCGCGATTCAAGGAGCCCGCAGGCGTCACTACAAACGGACCGAACAATCCATTGGGGCGCTGGGTAACAATGCCGGTCAATGAAAGCGTTACGCGCGGATCAACTGCATAAGCGAAAGCCAACCTGTGACCGCGCATGTCTGACTGCTGTGTTATGTCAGACAGATTGAAAGGCGTTAGCACGGCATCCTTTTCGATGCGCATAAACGTGTAGCCAAACGATATGTCGCCGCGTGCCCGCGTTTGCCCGACTTGGACCTCACCCCAGAAGCCCCTGTTCTCATGATTAGGCAGAACCAAATCGGCTCCTCCCTCCCCGGACCTGACCACGTCACGCGTCTGCGTGTTGGTAACCAAATTAAAAAGGATTGTGACCGGAAACCGCTTGCTGTGTTTGAGCTCAACGCGAGCAATTAGATCGACCAGGTTGAAGCCTGAGGCGAGTCGCCCGTCACGATTTAGAGCATTGTTACTGGCAGTGCTGACACCCAGGTTGCCATTGCCCGCCACCAGGAGATCACGTGGGACGGACACTTGTGTGGTCACGATTTGTGCGGGCGTTGTACTGGTAGCGGGGATTGTGAAAGTCAACGGAAGCTGCACCTGGCCGCCGAAGACCTGCACGGGCGAAATGAATTGCGTGCCGGAAAAATGTAGATTCCCTACGGAAAGCGTCAGTGCTACTTTGGAATTTGGTTCCAGGCGGGTACGGACTTGGGCTCCGAAGAGCGCCAAGTCACGCCCATCGCGGCGCGACTGCTCAATATTGATTGTGCCATCGAGGTTACGCACAAAAGCAGAGTTCCGCTCCAACATAGGCAGTTGCCAGGCGACAAACGTAAGGTCCTTGATCGTGGAATTCTTGAATGAGCGCGTATAAGACTCGTTAAAGCCTTCAACTTGCAGATCGTTGTCGATTGTCATTTCAGTAAACGTCCACGGCGGTTCGAACTTCCCGCCCTGGAGACGCAAGCCAGGAACTCGACGAGGCTTGTAGGTGATGAAGGCTTGATCAAGGGCGAAAGGTTTGCGGTTAAAAAAATCCGTAAGGGTTTGGTTGGTCGAGATATTATCGGCGAAGCTCCCGGTAGCGATGCGCAATCCCCAGTCAAACTCCTCGCCGATCGCGCCTCGCACCGTCAGTCGCGCGCGAACCCTCATACGGTGACGCGGACTCAGTTCATTGCCTAGCGTGCCCGGAGTACTACCGCTGGCTAGAATGTTCGATAGTCCAAAAAACGATTCGGAGCGCAGTCTTATGTCGCCGCTGAATTTCACCGGTCCGATTTCTGCCACGCGAGCCTCAACTCTTTTCAAACGATCTTCAATTGGGGAGGCTTGCGGCTCCGCGCTTATCATCATGCCGGCAGGTTCCAAATGCTCTATGCGGGAAGCCATTGCTTCTGATCGAGCGGGCGCCGGGCCCACGCTCGCTAACTTGCCCGCCAGGAGTTTTATGGTTTCCTGTTGTTCAACCAACAGCTTTCGCATTTCATCAAGTTGAGAGATCTGCCGGCGCAACGTCTCCTCAAGGGCGTTGATTCTCTCACTATCGGTGTGGGAGATCTTATCTGATCGCTTGGGTTCAGGAGATGCAACGGCAGCCGGGGTCTTTGATGTGTTGTCGTGCGCGAGAATGTCCTGGCTAAAAGTGTTAGTTTCTCCCAGCAGAACCAAAAAAGCACAAGCGAAGACCACCGGGAAGTGTCCGGAGATAGTCTGCATTTTATTCCTCCACAACGAGTAAAAACGCGAGCAGAGCGTAGTATGGAAGCCTGAACTCTGGATTAACGTGATGTTAAATCTGTATGAAGCCGATAGAAGGGCTTGGAGGGGTTTGTTATCGACAGGAAAGACTATCAAGTCCCCAGTCCCAACCGTTAATGCTTGATTGAGTTTCTATTTCAGCAGTCTACCGCCGTTGTACTGGATCGTGTTGACTCTTTCGATGGTCACCAACCCATCCGAGATCATCTCGTCGAGCAACGGTAAAAACTTCTCGACCTTTTCCAGGCTATCCACAATTTCCACTACCATTGGCAGATCTTCGGAAAGCCGAAGGATTTTTGCCGTATGGAGAATGCTATTCTTGCCAAATCCCATTACTCCGCGCAGCACAGTGGCCCCGGCCATACCAGCCTCTCTGGCCTTCAAGACGATAGCTTCATAAAGGGGATGATGACCATGCCGATCGCTTTCCCCGACAAAGATGCGTAACAGGTATCCGTCTTCTGTAGTAGTCATAAGTGCCTCACAGAGCCTTAACCAGACTGTATCCCACCCACAGCATTAGCAACCCGAGGAAGTTCGAAAGAGTGACGTTCAAAGCGGCAAGTGCAAATTCCCCTTCTCGCAACAACGTAAAGGTCTGCAGACCGAACGAAGAAAAGGTAGTGAAGCCCCCTAGAAGTCCGATTAAAATTACTGTCCGCACCGTGGGGCTCACCAGAAACCGTTCCTCCATCAGGTAGAAGAGGGATCCCGCCAGAAAGCAGCCCGCGACGTTCACAACCAGAGTCCCCCAGGGGAAGGTCTCCCCATATTGGCGTGCGACTATACCGGACAGCCAGTACCTGCACAGCGTTCCAATTAGACCCGCTAGACCGATAAGAATGATTTTCTGCATGATTCTTTCAAGCGCGAAAGGCCACTCCGACGGCAAGCTGACAAGATACTCTGAAGCGATGAAGCGATCGCTATTTCGCTTATAGAAAAACTCCTAACCACGTCGCGACTGTACGCTGCGATGATTAGGAGTCATCAACCCCGCCGGGCAGGATGGTTATAAGGCGAACCCCATCGCCGTTATTCGTCTGGGAACTTTTACATCGTGAGTTCTCGGTGCGCAAAGAACTTAAGAATAAAGCTCTTCAATGAACTCGCCGAACTTTTCGTCAATAACTCGCCGCTTCACTTTTAAGGTGGGAGTTAACTCTCCGTTATCGATGGTAAATTCCTCTGGCAGGAGTGCAACTCGACGAATGCGTTCATAGTCGGCAAGCTCACTGGTCAGAGCGGCGACATCGCGCTGGACGATTTTGATTGCGGCCGGGAAGTCACTGAGCTCATGGCGATCCTGGGGAAAATCTTCTCCCAGGGCGGAAAGTTCCTGCTTCACGGCTTCCCATTCCGGCACGATCAGTGCCGCTGGTTGCTTGCGACCCGAGCCCACCACTACCACTTGACTAACAAACTCACTTTGTTTGAGCAAACTTTCGATTAGCTGTGGAGCAATATACTTGCCGTTCGAGAGCTTGAACAAATCCTTCTTGCGATCGGTGATGTAAAGACGCCCAACTTCATCCAGGTGCCCGACGTCCCCGGTAGCAAACCAACCATCCTTCATGACAGCAGCAGTTGCCTCGGGTTGGCCATAGTAGCCCTGCATCACGTTTGGACCACGCACCATGATCTCGCCATCCTCTGCTATGGCCAATTCAATGCCGGCGAATGGCAAGCCGACCGATCCGACCTGGTTATTCTCAGGGCGATTCGCTGATACGATGCAGGTTTCGGTGGCGCCGTAACCCTGAAGGACCGGAATTCCAGCGGCCAGAAAAGAATAAGAAAGAGCTGGGGACAGGGGCGCACCACCAGAGACAAAGTATCGCAGGCGGCCTCCAACGCCCTCGCGCCATTTGGAGAACACCAAACGACTGGCAATCTTTTTCTGCAGGGCCAGGGTCCTGGGCACTCTTTCGTGTTTGTCTTTCAACTCGGCATAGCGCTGGCCCACTGCCAGGGAGCGCAGGAATACTTTGCGCTTCCAGCCCTTCTCCGCCATTCCTTTCTTCAGAATGCGGTGATAGACCTTTTCGAAAAGGCGCGGCACGGCCGTCATGACTGTAGGACGGACCTCGCGCAGATTCTCGCCAACCTGATCAAACGATGCTGCGTAATAGACTGACATTCCGTTGTAGCAGAAAACGTAGAAGCCTGTGCGCTCGAAGATGTGTGACAGCGGCAGAACTGACAAAGCAACATCGGTCGACGAGATAGGTAATCCGTCAGTAATGGCAAGCACGTTCGAAATGAAGTTGTTATGGGTCAACATCACGCCCTTCGGCTCACCCGTTGTTCCGGAGGTGTAGATTATCGTTGCCAGGTCCTGCGGCCGCACCGCACTCAGATGCTCATCAAACGCCTGGGGCGTGCGGCGCGACTGCTCGCGGCCTTCTGCTTCCAGAGAATCAAGACTCATCGCCCGATCTACACCCTCGAACCCTTCAGTGTCGAAAAAGATCAAGTTCTCGAGGAAACCCAAACGCTCGAGCGCCTGACGGGCGTGCTGATAGAGCCGACGGTTAGAAATGAAGATAGCGCGGGTGCCGGAGTCGGTCAGAATGTAGCGGATTTGATCGATAGCCTGGGTGGTATAAATGGGGACGTTGATGGCGCCCAGACTCAGAATGGCCAGGTCTGCAATCGACCATTCCGGGCGGTTTTCGGAGAGCAACGCCACCCGGTCTCCTCGTTTGATTCCCAGGGCCGCAAGCCCAAGCGCAATCTGCCGAACGCGCTCCACAAAAGTTTCGGCGCTGAAATTGATCCATTGCCCTCCAATCTTATGGTTCAGCGCGTCCGGTTTGCCGTACTTCAATGTCGCAGCCAGACAAAGACCGGGAACCGATGAATAGCCAGGCGAAGACTTGTCCTCATTTACTTCAATTTTGGCAGAAGTCGGCGAAGCCACTTTTTGGCATCTCCTTATAAAACTCAATCCAGGGGAAAGCTTTTGCTACTGTAGGGCTGACTTAGCAAATCATACTACACGGACGATGAGTTCACTGAGCGCAAGAACCGCCCTAAGCTCAAGCAGTTTAGAGTTCAAGCTTTAGCTTGTCCGCAGCGAATAGCCTCAACCTAAAGGTTGAACTCTGAACTTCCGGCACATGGTTCGGTCTGATCATTATTGGCTCGGCACTCGTGTGCCTTCTACGCCGTCGCCTCCTCGAAGTAGCTGTTGGCTGCTCGACGCGACCATTCATAGTGGCAAGCGCGGCCAACGCCAGAAACAGAAGGGCATTAGATGTTGTATGTAAAGTGAAATCAAAAAAGCTATGGACCAGCACCGCAAAACATCCGGCCAAAGCGCCGACAGCTACTCCGCTTCTGAAATCATCGCGAGACTCCCGGCGGGCAAATCCCATCCGAAACAACATCACGATGAAAAAGAGTCCCAGCGCGGCACCCACGATTCCGCCGTCAGATAGAACCTGCAGGTAATCGTTGTGCGCTTGTTCCAATCGATAGAGGCCGTTGCGCGAATCGTAGCGAGTGTAGACAACCGCAAAAGCGCCCAAACCCGTGCCCACAAATGGATGGGCCTTGATAATATCTGTGGTCACACTCCAAAAATGCGCACGTCCAGTAGTTGGATCGTCCGTATTCACGGTACCCACAAACCGGCTCAACACTGACTCGCCACCGAGCAACACAACCCCGGCAAAAAGTCCGACAATTAAGGCCAGCGCCAGGGCGCTCCGCAAGGCCGCACTCCTGATGCGTTGCGTCTTATCCTGAGCTTCTCGTCTCTTGCGCTTGCGAAACATGGTGAGCGCCACCAGGAACAGAATTTCCGCCACCACACTAATAATGCCACCGCGGGAGTTGGTCATGATTAGCGCTACGCCCATCAGGAGCGCAGCGAAGAGATAGATAAACCTCTTCTCTTTTTCTAACGATCCCGCGAAAAGCAAACCGAGGGGTATCGCCAGCGTTAGTTCCATGTAACCCGCGAAGTGGTGACGGTTTATAAAAGGACCAAAGGCGGTGCTCTGGGCGAGTTCACGAAACCAGTAGACTCTGGTTGGGCTTACGAAGGATTGCGTCAATCCAAAGATTGCCAGAAAGAAACCAAAAATAATAATTGTTCTAACCAGGAGTCTTAATCGATGAGGCGAGTCAGTGAACACCAGGGTTGCCGCGAAATAGATTAGCAGTGTGGCTACCTGCACCAGCACCATCCTGGTTGAGTAAGGATCGAAAGAAAGGGCTTTGGACGCGGGTACCGTGAGCGCGCCGGTGGTCGGCGTGTCGCGCAAGGGCAGGAGTTGGATCAGACCCAGTGCCAACATTCCAAGCATTGGTATTTGCAAAGGATTTCGACTGATGCGCAGCTTTCCCAAACTCCAGGCGTCGATGACCCAGAGGACTACAATCGCCAGGGCGCCAAGGCTGAAAAGGACGAGAGACCAGGAGTGTACGGTTCCGAAAGCCAGAGCTGAGAGAACAATGGCGACGCAGAGGTTTAGGAAAATAAACCTGCTCGCCAACGTATGCTGGGCCCGGTAAACCGGTGGCTCCACAGGCTTAGGAATGGAAGCTTCCGTTCCGGGTCCGGAAGTCTTCATGCCCGACTCTGGACTGGAGCTAACTTCTGCGCTTGAGATTGAAGCTGTCATACCACACCGTGCCAAAAATCGGGCAAACCGGATCCTCGCCGCAGGAAGTTCGAATGATCTTCAGCGTCACGGCTTCAGACTTTGCACCAGTCTTGAAACTCAAGGCGATTCGCTGCCAATCCGTGCTTCCGGTTGGGGCCTGGGTCGAGCCCGTCACCCCTACTCCTTCAGTCGCATCAACAATCTCAATCCGAGGAGTGGAGGCACTCTGAAGGTCCTGAGATCTGACGTAGCACTCAAAATCGTACTCAGTGTCAGGCCTAACTGGCACGAGTTGCGAGACGCTGATCGAGTCCAGACGAGAGGGCACCTGAAAAACGATACGCAGACTTCGGCTGCTATTGTGACCCCGGTTCGGATCGATGCCGACCTGTGCCTGCTGCAAAGATTTTACCTGCCACCCAAACACAGCTCCCTTATGAGGAACAACGTCGTCCTCAAACCCACCATCCACCAACTTGGCTTCCCCGGTCCGATAGGCGGCCGCAGGAACCAGATCATTTTCTACCTCCGCGGCCTGATGAAACCGCCTGGCCGCGACCAGGGCTCCGACTATGGCTTCACCATTTGTCCGATTCGCTCGTTTTTCGGTTTCATTCAGACGTTGCCATAAGAGAATCCCGTCCTCGAACCTCTGACGTCCCACAAGATAGGCAGCCAACTCCGCTCGAGCATTCGCTGAGTTGCCTACCGCTTCAACGAATGAGTCGAGGTCATTGTTGTTAATGGTCCATGCAAGATTAAGCAGCTGAGATCTCAGTTCGGGATTGGCATCGGCCGCGCGCCGGAGTTCGGCGAAGGCTTGATCATAGCGACCGCTGCGTATGAGCAGGTTTCCCAGGTACCAACGAGGGTAAGCGTAGGAAGGTGCGAGCTCCGTCGCCCGTCGTAGCGCCTTTTCGCCGCGCTCGACATCGCCCCATTGCTCGAGAGCGGTGCCAAGCGCCATCCAGTACCTGTAGTCATTCGGCGAAAGACTGGTAGCCTTTTCATACTCATCGACCACCTGATGAAGCTGATCCGGCAGCAACTGTCTCTGGGCGCTTGTCCCGAGTCGCCAGTGAGTAAGCGGATCACCGGGCGCCCAGGATACAGCTCGTCTTATTGTTTCGAGTCCGTTTTCCTCGGCACTATGATATTCGGCGAGCGTGTTGCCTAGATACCAGCGAACAACAAACCACGATGCGAGCAAGCTCAGCGCAAGTGCCAGGATCATGATGGCTCTGACGAGTGGCTTAGTGGCGTCTATGTGGGCTACTTGTTCAGCCATGAATAATCTAGTTTGGTCTTACCTCATCAATCGTGATGCGCATGCGCCTTACAGTAATCTCTTCTTCATTGCAGCGAAGCACGATCTCCTGCAACCGTTCTTCCGACATCTTTGAACTCGAGATCAGCAGCTCATCAACTTCATGCTGTTTACAAACAGCTGTCAGATCGCCATTGCCGGCGAATACTTTCAATCCATGAATCACTTTGCCGCTCTTGGCCGGATCGTCATCAAGAAACCCAACTGGCGAATATTTCAAGTCGCGATTGTTTAAGATTTCGCGGAGTAATAACTCACCGCCATCGCCGGCGCCGTAAATTAACACTCGCGTGCCATCCCGACGATTTGGCGCCGGCAACAGTTGGCGAAAGAGTCTGAAGGCGAGGCGACTCCCGGCCAGAAACATGAACATCAGTAGTCCATCGAGCAGGAACACCGTGCGCGAAAAACCCTCAAAACGAAACGCAAAGAGGACCACCAGGACACTCGCGATTGAGCTAAGCACCACCGCTTTCACAAAGACGATCAAATCGTCGATGCTGGTATAACGCCAGAGACCACGGTAGACGCCCATCGCCAGAAACGTTGCCATCTTCACGAATACGAGAACCGGCACGGTTCTGAGAAAGAGTTTCCAGGCAGCGCTTTCGGAAAGCGCGCCAAACTTTATAGCGTACGCGCTCCAGTAGCAGAGGATAATCAGCACTACGTCCAACAGAACTTCGAAGATTCGCCGCTTGTAGGAGAAGTCGATGAGAAAGGAAAAGGGAGATTTATCCCTGAGCGACATGTCCTCGGGTTGGTCATAAACCTTTACCCCGGCGAGATAAACACCCAGCAAGGTCAGCAGGATCGTGAAGCCGGCTATCGCGGCGAGACTTACGTCCAACTGCATGCGTTGGACCGAAAGGGCGAGGATCCCTGAGAGCGCCGCAAAACTGTAAAGCATCCAAACCGCGTGACGCTCCGACATACCCAGAGCTACGAGCCGGTGCGAAGTATGATCGCGTCCTCCCTGCGACGCAGCCCGACCGGAGATCTTTCGTAGCAGGGTAACAAACGTGGTGTCGAAGATCGGAATAAACAAAACCAGGATGGGAACCGCCAGCACGGGTAAAAAACTTCTCGACCGCCCCCCGGAAACGTTCACTAAAGCCGTGCTGGCCAGAAAAAATCCAACGAAAAGCGACCCGCAATCACCCATGAAGATCGACGCCGGATTCGAGTTGTAAATCAAAAAGCCGAGCAGCGCTCCGGCGAACGTGAGAACCATCAGAGCTTCGGTTAACTGTCCGGTGTGCAAAAAGCTCAACCCGAGAAAACACGAAGCTATCACCGCAATGCCGGCCGCGAGCCCATCCATGTTGTCCAGCAGGTTCAGCGCATTCGTGATGCCAATCAACCAGAAGATGGTCAAGGCCATGTTAAGGGGCAACGAGCTGGTCCAGGGCAGTGTCAGCCCGTAGTAGATAATGAACGCCGCCCCCATAATTTGGCCGATCAACTTCTGGTATGGTTTGGTGTGGATCAGATCATCGACGAGGCCGACCAAGAATAAAAAGGTGGCGGCGATAATGATCCTCCACCCGATCGGCGTCTTTGGAATAAATGCCAGGTAGCTGAGGACCACAGCGGCCCAGATGGACACCCCACCCAGCATGGCGGTCGGCTGTTTGTGCCAGCGATCGGTCTTTGGTTTGGCAACCATACCGAGTCGCCGGGCTGCAGCCCGGACTACCGGCGTCAGCGCCACAGCCAGTCCAAATGCTAAGGCAACCGAAAGAAGGTTTAGTGAGCTAAATGGCATTGACTACGGTGCGGGGGACGGGAACGGCTCGAACTCGACAGCGAAAGTGAAAGCTAGTCGATCAAAGGCATGCAAGGCAAGTCAAGAAAGGAGGCTAGTCGTTTTGCATTTACTTTCGGCAGCCGGCCCGCGCGTTTCCAATCATCTCTAGTTTTACCTCCTGCGAGTCAACCTGCTTTTAAGTCGAGTCGAGTCCTCGTCGCCTGAAGGCGGTTGCAGGGGGACACCGCCAGGGATGGGTCGTCCGAATTCTGGTATGGACTCGCCGGTCTTGCCTGGAAATGAGGACTCCGTTGGCGATCGCTCGGGCACTCACGCGGGACGGCCGCTTTGATACTCGATTACGCTTTGAAGGATACCGTCGAGGCCCATTTGGGGTTTGAAACCGACAAGGTCTTTTATTTTTGTGATGTCTGGAATGCGACGCGGCATGTCTTCAAAGCCTTCTTCGTAAGCCTCGTCGTACGGGACGAAGAGAATTTCTGAATCAGACTTCGTCATCTCTTTGATGCGTTTGGCAAGATCGAGAATCGTGATCTCTTCGTTGGAACCAATATTGAAAACCTGACCAACGGCCTCGGGGCGGTCCATCAACTTGATCAGGGCCCCGACGACATCGCCTACATATCCAAAGCAACGCCGTTGTTCCCCGTCGCCGTAGACGGTGATGGGCCGGCCGGCCAGGGCTTGTTTTACAAAGGTCGGTATCACCATGCCGTACTGGCCCGTTTGCCTGGGACCGACTGTATTGAATAGCCGCACGATGATCGTGGGTAGCTTTCTTTCACGCCAGTAAGCCAGGGCGAGAAACTCGTCGATCGCTTTCGAGCAGGCATAACTCCAACGGCCCTTGGTTGTGGCCCCCATAACCAGATTTCCATCCTCGCGAAAGGGCACATCAGTCGAGAGGCCGTAAACCTCAGAAGTAGAAGCAACCAAAACCTTCTTCTTCTTCTTGTTGGCGATCGCCAGAACCACTTCCGTACCGCGCACGTTTGTTTCAATGGTCCTTACCGGGCTTTCCACTATGAGTTTCACGCCCACAGCCGCCGCCAGGTGAAACACTACGTCGCATTGATCGACCAACTCCGCGGTCACCGGCTGGTTGTGAACACTGTCAATCGTGTAACGGAAGCGGGGATTGGTCTTAAGGTGCTGAATGTTTTCGAAGGTGCCGGTTGATAAATCGTCGATGACGAAGACTTCGTCACCTCGTTGGAGATACGCGTCGGCCAAATGGGATCCAATGAATCCCGCGCCTCCGGTGATCAATACTCGCAATTTGTTCAGCTCCTTTTTCTCTGGAGTAGTGTCTCTTAATCGACTTTACAGTTTTTTCGTGTGGCTTTGTGTGATTTCGTGGATCGAGTCTTTGCCAACGGGACACGATCCACGAAGTCACACGAAAAATCACGAAACTTAGAACGCTTCTGATTCACGAAATCAGGTAACATGTTTGACTGCTGGAACAGTTATTTTTGAGACACTACACTAAATTCTGGCTTCGACACTAATCCTCGACTGCGCTCGAGCAACTGGTTGTAAAGAGCCTTTATATCGTCGAGCAGTCGCTCTCTGGAAAAGTTGCTCGCGACAAATTCTAGTCCACGGTTGCCGAGCTGGGACCGGAGTTCAGGATTCTCGATCAAGTGAAACAGTCCCGCGGCCACAGCGACCGGATCATTCGACTGAATGCTAATACCTCGTCGGCAGACAGTGTATCGCTCGTTTTGATGGTCTTCTACGGTGTCGCCTAAAAGATCGACAACTCCGCCAACTGCGGTCGCAACCACCGGACGCGCATTGGCCATAGCCTCGATCAGCGTCAGCGGTGTTCCCTCGTTGAGGGATGTTAAGGCAACTATGTCGAGAGCCGGATAGAAGTTCTCAGGATCCCGCCGGCTGCCCGCGAAGATCACATCCTCGACCAGGTCTAGAGTCCGTGCCTGGGCTTTGAGTCTGTCCCGCAAGCCGCCGTCACCTAGCACAACAAATTTCACTCGGGAACGAGATCCCTCTTCCGCTAATCTGTCTTTCAAAATGGACACGGCTCTTAGGAAGAGTTCATGGTTCTTGATCTCGGTCAGGCGGCCCACAATTCCTATCAGGAGTTCGTCACTCTGCGCGCCCAACTCATCGCGAAACAATTGGCGCCGGTTCCGCCAATCGGCAAAACTGTCAGTGTCCAGGCCAAGCGGAATCACCACAAACTGATTTGCCCGGCCCACACCGAAGCGGGAGTGGATCTCCTGGCGCTGCTGTTCACTGACAACCACGATTCGATCGGTGATCAAGAGAGCCAGGACCTTCTCTATGGTAAGGAACAGACGCGTTTTGAGCCGGCCATAGTAGCTGTGAAAGATATGGCCGTGATAGGTATGCACGAAGAGACACTGTCGTGGTCGTCCTAACAGGGTCGAGGGCGTTAACCAGCGATATAGAAATCCTGCAACTCTTCCTACTGTGCCTGCCTTCGCCGTGTGCGTATGCACTACGTCAGGGCGTTCGCGACAAAACACGCGATAGATTCTCCAGATCGTCAGCGCGTCTTTGAAGGAGATCTCGCGACTCATCTCCGCGATAAATAACGGCTCCACACCGTGCTCGGCGGCGAAGTAGCCCATGTCTTCTTCGCCAGAAGGAACCGTTCCCGCCACTAGTACTGAATCCCAATCCGGTCCCTGCAATCCGGCGGTGAGCCAGACAACATGCCGGGCCGGCCCACCTACATTGAGGCGGGCAATAACGCGAACGATCTTCATGGGAATTTTTGATTTTTGATTTTTGATTTTTGATTGGCGATTGATGTACTAATTGTCGGGTAAAAAGAACTATTGACCGCAAGACAAACTAAAATCGCAAATCAAAAGTCAAAAATCACTTACCCTTCCATCCGGTATATCGTTTCCGGATGGTCCTCGTGGCGGATCTCGTCAATTGGCTGTTGTTTGCCTTCGCCCATATAAAGCCGGTTGGGACAGTTGATCACGATCCCGGGAACATCACCCACATTTTGATAAGCGTGTACTACACCGGCCGGCACCAGTACGGATTTAGGATTGCCTTCTCCAACGACCACAGTCATAACTTGATTGAAAGTCTCGGAGTCTTGCCGGTTGTCCCACATGCGCAGTTTGAAGTGTGATGGTCCCAGGAAGCAGAACAGATCGGCCTGGTCGACATGCTCGTGTGGTCCGCGAGTCACTCCCGGATGAGTGGCGGAAATATATGACATGGTTGGATAAAACTCCGGGCTCAGTTCGTCGTGGCGAAAAAGCTCCGCCAGCCAGCCGCGCGAATCCTGAAATTTTTTCAAGTCGCGAATAACCACATCTCTGATTTCACCGACTTCAAAATTCTCAAGCCCTGCTAACGATCTCTGCTCCATTCGACAGCTCCATTTTGTTCGCCCCTGTTTCAGCCACCAGATTTGAGGCCCGCAAAAGACTCTCAAAGGTGCCGGCATCAGTCCACCAGCCGTCCAGTTCTTCCCAGGTCATTTCGTCTCGGTTGATGTACGCATTGTTCACATCAGTAATTTCCAGCTCTCCGCGATCCGAAGGTTTCAGAGTACGGATAATTTCATAAACACCTGAGTCGTACATATAGATCCCAATCACGGCGTAGTCCGATCTTGGTTGCGCCGGTTTTTCATCGATACGCACCACGCGGCGCCCGTCCAATTCCGGGACGCCAAAACGCTGAGGGTCCGGGACCCTCTTTAAAATGATCTTCGCCCCACCACCTTGATGACGATAGGAGCGGACCGCGGAGCTTATGTGGCCTTCGATGATGTTATCGCCGAGAACTACGCAAACAGGATCGTTAGCGGCGAAGTGTTCTACCAGCGCGAGGGCCTCCGCGATGCCGCCTTCGCCTTCCTGGTAGGTGTAGTTAAGATGTTTAAGACCAAATGCCTTTCCATTTCCCAGTAACTTCAAAAAATCACCAGCTGAATTGCCGCCAGTGACGATCATAATGTCGGTGATGCCGGCGTTGACCAGCGTCCGAATCGGGTAATGGATCATTGGCTGATCGTAAACCGGAAGCAAGTGTTTGTTTGTCACGGCAGTCAGCGGCCGCAGCCGCGTGCCTAATCCTCCAGCCAGTACGACACCTTTCAATTGTTATTCCTCCCTAAGCAATCAACGTTCGGCCCAGATCTTCAACGTGTCACCTAAGTGAGTAAGTCTAAGCAGACCATTAAGAAGATTCTTGACGGTGCGGCGAGGCCCACTTTTCATAAGGGATTCATTCAGGCGATAACCCGCGTTGACACGATCGCAGCCGGTGGCAGGAGGTAAACCGCCACCAGGAACTAATGCAGTTCTCCTCTTCCCTCCACGCCACTTAACTAATTCGAATGGGTTCGTTCCCTCCGTGGCTATGCTCACCTTGCGAAAACCCGCCTCGGCCAACAGGTTCCTAACGCCATTCTCAGAGAGCAGATGCAAATGCTCGGGCGGGCAAATAACGCTCCAATCTAATCCAAGCAAGCGAGGCGAGATACCCCTCGAATTAGGTGTGGTTCCCCAGAAAAGCCCACCAGGTCGCAATATCCGGGCAGTCTCGCGAATTATTGCTCCCGGATCTTGAATGTGTTCGAGCAATTCAGTGGCAATCACCAGATCAAAGCTCCCTGCTTCGTACCGAGCATCACAGAGCTCGCCGTGAAACGTTTTAAAACCCTGGGCTTCACCGTGTTTAACAGCTGACTCCGAAACCTCGACGCCTTCGACATCCCAACCTGCTCGTGATGCTGCTGCGAGTAAAGATCCCGCGCCAAAACCGATCTCCAGCATACGATTGTAGACACGATAGCCGGAGAAGCCGGCGACGATCTCATCCAGCCTCTTATGAATAAAATCCGGGACTGAGAGATTTTCCGACGTGTAATAACCATCGTAGTCCTGAACCGGGGCGCGGCCCGAACTGCTAAAAGTGTAAATAGTCCCGCACTTTTGGCAGGATAACATTTCAAAGCCCTCTTTTCGCCCCAGATGACACGGCACAATCGAGTGGCATGCCGGGCACCCTCCGGGAATCAGGTCCTCGGTTCCTCCAATAATTGGATACGATTGGTCTTGAGTATTAATGATTTTTCTAACGATCAATGAATCGTTGTAACCAAAGTTCCAGCATCAGCAGTGTCCAGAGCTGATGCGCATAGTCACGTTCGGACCTTGTGTGCAAATCGATCAATCGTTTCACTACATCGGGATTGAAGAAACCGCGATGAAGTGCGCGTTCTGAGAGCAGCGTCTCGCGAAGGAAGGGTTGCATCTCTCCCCGAAACCATCGGCCTATCGGCACACCAAACCCCATCTTGGGGCGATTCAAGTTCTCTGCAGGCAATAGCTGTTTTAGAACGCGCTTCAATAAGTACTTTGTTGTCAGGCCGCGCAACTTGAGGTTCTCAGGCAAACTAGCTGCAAACTCGATGACATGGTGATCAAGAAAAGGTGAGCGCGCCTCAAGCGAGACAGCCATCGTGGCAATATCGACCTTTACCAGTAAGTCATTTGGCAGATACGTCATGATATCAGCCTGGAGCGCCGTATCGACGATTCCTGCCCCATTTGCTCGCGCAAACCACGGTTCCAGCAGCTCATGCGCGTGGATGTTAGCCGTTTCGCGCCTAAACTTTGGTGAATAGAGCTCTAGCTTTGCATCCGCATCGAAGACACTTACCCAACGAAGGTAGCGCTCAACCTTAGTCAAAGACGCAGCTTGCAAGAAGCGTTGGGCATCCCTCACGCGGCTGCGCCGCGATTCCGACGTGGGAATCAAGTCCACCGCCGGCTCCAGAACCGATTGGCGTAGCAAGGCCGGCAAACGATGATATTTCTGGGCTAGCAGCATGGCCGCGTAACGCTCATAGCCCGCGAACGATTCATCTCCGCCGTCACCATTCAGAGCAACGGTCACATGCTTCCGCGTCTCGCGCGCGACGTAATATGTTGGGATCGCCGATGAATCGGCAAAAGGTTCGCCATAGTGCTCAACCAGCAGCGGTAAAACTTCAAGAGCGTTGGGACGGACGATAAACTCATGATGGTCCGCGCCCACGTGTTCGGCGATCCTGCGCGCATGGTGCAGCTCACTGAAATCCTGTTCCTCGAAACCAATCGAAAAGGTTTTGATGGGCCCGCTCGATACCTCGCTCATCAGTGCAACTACGGCGCTGGAGTCGATGCCGCCGGAGAGAAACGCCCCCAGTGGCACTTCAGACATCAGGCGCACGCGCACGGCATCGCGAAGCACTTCAAGCGCCCGCTCGCCGGCGTCTTTCTCACTAATCTTCAGCTTGTGCGAGAAATCTGGCTGCCAGTAGCGCTCGATCCTGATTTCCCCCTGTCGCCACCGCAGGCTATGTGCGGGCTCCAGTTTTCTTATCGCCCGGTAGACGGTAAGAGGGGCGGGAACGCACATAAAGGACAGGTAATAGTCGAGCGCTTTGGGTTCGATATCGCGGCTGACATCCGGATGAAGTAGTAGGGCGCTGAATTCCGAACCGAATAGAAACTGATCATTTAATTGCGCATAGAGGAGTGGCTTCTTGCCTACACGATCGCGCGCCAGGAACAATTCCTGGGTCCTCTCGTCCCAAATAGCAAAAGCAAACATCCCCCGTAGATGCTTCGGGCAGTCTGCCCCGTACCGGTCGTATGCATGAATTATCGCTTCTGTATCGCTATTGGTATAAAACGTGTGGCCGAGTTTTTCCAACTTCTCACGAAGTTCGAGATAGTTGTAGATCTCCCCGTTGAAAACGATCCAGGCCGTACGGTCGCGGTTATGAATGGGTTGCTGACCACCCTTGATATCGATTATCGAGAGGCGGCGCATACCAAGCCCCACACCCCCTTTCACGTAGAAACCATCGTCATCCGGACCTCGATGCCGAATGGCGGCGGTCATACGCGACAACAAGACCTGATCAACAGGATTCGTGTCGTTTCGAACTATACCTACGATTCCGCACATGATTATTGATGTGCCGAGAACTATTGACGCAGCTCTCGGCTCCGGGCGAGTGTTGACGCAACACTGGCAGCAACCGCGGACTGCTTTTCACTCATAAGCGCCCGTTTCTTCTCTTCACGCTTCTCCAGCATCAAGACGTAACCCACTGCCACAAAAATAAAATAGAAAACGAGCAGTTGAGCGCGCTGGCGGTAGGCCGTCCCGATGTTTCCCTGAAAGACGGAATATGCTAGCGAGAGCATTACTGTGAAGATCAAAATTGGGGAAACCTGCCGTAAACGGTATCGAATAGAAAACCACAACCCCAGGACGAACATTGGAAAAGAAGCCCACCAGACTATCATCTCAGGCAACGTGATGCTTTGCCTTAATGAAACTAGTTGCCAGGGAAACGGGGCGAACAGGAGATAGAGCAGGCCCAAAGGGACCGTGGTCAGAGCCCCCTGCGTTGTTGAGACGTCGACGTCTCGCCCAAAACCAGATTGTGCGCTTCTGGCAGCATCCAGTCTGCTGCGCTGGACTCGCTCAAGGCTCCCGTACTGCTCAATTTGAACATTTGCGTATCTGGTAACTCCCAGATATGTCAGGGCCAACCCCATCACAATCATGATCAAAAACTGGCGAAGGAAACTGATTGCAGTCAACCGCTGCGTGCCAATGATGAACGCTCCTCCAATCGCAATGGCAATCATATAGAAAACATAGAATCGCAGACTCAGGACTGCAAAAAGCGAAAACAACAACACTGCCAGGTATTTGAAGCTTAGCTTTTCTCCCAGCCTAAGAGCGGCCAGAATAGAAAGTGCCAGGAAGAAAACTATGGGGCCATCCTTGAGGGCCTGAGAGGACCAGAGGACTAACGAAGGATAAAACGCGACACCAATGGCAGCTACAACCGCTACCCTGGCATTGTTGAAGACATGCTTTGCGATGAGAAAAATTACCACCGCAGTAGCCGCTCCTATTACCGAGTTAACAAACTGAATCGCAAGCATGTTGCGCCCCACCAGTCCATAGACCGCAGCGACAAAATAGATCATTCCCCAACCCGAGCCTATGCTTGGGCCGATAAAGCTGTTTACGAGAGACTGTGAGTACCTATCACCGTTCCACGCTTTAAGCTGTTCGAAGCCGTAGAAATCATAGGTGTTGGCGTCACCGCCAAAAAACTCCTGCCCGTGAAAACCAAAGATCAAAGTGCCGAGGATCATTCTCACAAGCAGCGCTGCAATGAAAACCTTCAACAGGAAAGACCCGTCAGGGCCCTGTCGATACGAGAACACACCAGCCAACGAAGCGATGGCAGCACATAACAAGACGGCCTTGCCGGTATCGCCCGCAGTTACGACACCGTATTCTGCAGCATAGGGTGCAACCAGGCCTGGTACTACCAGTATGATTAATGCGCATGAAATCAAAGCCAAAATCGTCAGTACAGCATTCATAATTAACCGCTCAAATGCAGGTCTCTAGATATCATCGGGTAAATCCGGTCGCGTTTTTCGTTCAATTAAGAACTTGTCATCTTCATTTAACCTCTTCACGGGTTTCGCGGGAACGCCGGCGATCAAATACTCCTCTTCCGTTACTTTACTGGTAATTACCGAACCGATGCCGACAACACATCTTGAAGGCAATGCTCCCCCGGGAGCTATGCGGATTTCTGAACCGAGGTACGCAAATTCTCCGATTACTATTGGCCGTGTGCGCTGCCGGTTATGTGTCCAGAGAGATGAATTACGTCCTCCAAGAATTGTTCGCCTGCCAATCTCGACGCGATCAGTAAAGTCTATCTTGTGACCTGTGGTTATTATGCTTCCCGCTCCAAGCAGAAACCTTGGATCGGTTATATTCACTACGTCAGGCTCCGGAATAGAGTTTATCTCGTTTAAGCGATTGATTTCGGAGTAACGTCCCAGACTAACTTCATCGCCACCGCGAATGATATTCAGATGTCCTATGCGCGTATGATCCCCAATGGTCAGTTTCTCCAGGCCAATTACTACATTCAAATGTCCTATTTGAACATCGTCATCTATCCGGCAATCCCGGGCATCAATAATGCTGACCCCAACTCGAACACGCTTGCCGATCTTATAACCAAAGAAAATGCGATATGAAGGCCGCTTTAAGGCGGAGGGGAGTAACGCAACCAGAGCAAGGGCAAATAATCTGAATTTTCTTCTCCGCATTCTCAGGAGCCTTGTGTTGCTTCACGCAGAACGGCGGCAAGTTTGTCGGCCTGCGGGCCGAGTCTGTAGTGCTGCAGCGCCCATAATCGCCCTGCTGCTCCCATTTGCTTCCGACCTTCGCGATTGGCGATCAAGATTGACAACGCTGAACGCCATTCGTCCGGAGTCATCGCACAATAATGAGTGCTGCCCTCCTTTCCAATTTCGGTTACCGCTCCCACCGGCGTTGCAACAAATGGTATCCCGACCGCCATATATTGAATAGCCTTAAAGCCGGATTTTCCCGCCGCCCACTGTGACGCGTATAAACCCGGATCGATCGGGTAAAGACCGATATCCAGAGACTGGAAGTCTCTGACTTCGCGGTCCAGTTTCCACTCGAGATTCTCAATCTCAACCCCGGGAATGCGGACCTCGTCCTTCCCGGCGCCCACTATTTTAAGGCGGAACCGGTGATTCCGCGCTAACTCACCCAGAACTGAAAAGGTCGATTCTAAATACGGGAATGTGGAGTGTGTGCCGATCCATCCAAGCACCAAATCTTCGTCCTGACGGCCATGCGGGTCTGGATGAAAAACATCGGTATCTACCACTGTGGGGATGATTCGAGCCTTCGCCCCTTTGCTGGTTACATACTCAGCGATGGCGCTATTGCCGCACGTTACCAGACTAGCCCACCGAATCAGATCATCCGTTTTGCTAAACCATTTGAAGGCTTTTCCGAGCTTACCGAAGGTAGGGCTAGTATAGGGGATATAAGTTGCATCATCCAAATCAAGGACCATGGGACGTCTGAAAACTCGCACGGCGAGCCATTCAATTAGCGGGGGACCGAATAGCATGGCTTCACGTTGAACGAGAACTGCATCCGCGTGGCTAAGCAACCATAAATCCTTCAAGCGTCGCAGCCCGGATTTTACCAAGCCCACCGCTGTGTAAGGCAAAGCGTGGCGCTGATAGAGCGAGCCAAATACTTGCGAGTCCAGGAAAGGTCGGACTGTAAGAGTGATCCCCCGATTGGCTAGTGGGCCAACGAATTGTTTCAAGCGATAGCGCGTTGCTGCCGCTTCCACAGGATACGAACTCAGTCCCAGAACATTCATACCTGGTGTGGACCGGGGCGTAGAAGAAATGCCGACGCGCCGGATTTTAGGAAAACCTTTGTTGTCTCTCCGAGTAAATATTCCATTGGCTAATTTTCTCGGCATGAATTTTAAGCGAATCCCCAATCCGCGCTACGTTTGAGCAAGTCGTTGAGCACGGCATTGTATTCCAGTACCGGCACTCAACTCGTTCGTCGCCGTGCGGTCGCGATTCGTTTGTAAACATTCATATATCGAGTGCCGCCGACCGACTGAAGGTCGAAATGACGCCGTGCGATTTCGATGCAGTGTGGTTGTGTCTGTGGATCACCGGCGAGCGCAAGGGCGGCATCAGCAGCACGGCCAAACTCTGCCGAAGTGAAATCACGTACGACAACGCCCACGGACTCTGTCCGTAACAAATCATCTATGTCCCCAATGCCAGCGTTGCTCACTACAGGTAAGCCGGCCGCCAGATATTCAGCGATCTTCGTTGGTGACGCCGCGATTTGAGAAAACGTGGGCTTGCGAAACGAAAGGCCCAAGCGAGCTCGTTGAAGGTACAACGGTACTTCGTTGTGAGAAATTCTACCGACCCAGAAATCCTTCGGCTCTAAACCCACACGCCGCAGCTGGTCACTGGCTTCGGTCGCCGAGGACATCGTCAGGATGCGCAAGAACGCTCGCGGTTCTCGGGCACGCAATTCCAGAAAAAACCTGCCCATCTCCGTCAACATGTAGAGACCAGTAACAGAACCGGCGTAAATGACTTCAAAGGTTCCGGTAGTTGGCTCAACTTTTGAAGACGCCTTAGAAAACGCTGCCAAATCGACGCAGCAGGGGATCACCTCGACATTGTCCGCATCTGACAGTTGATTCCGAAGCAACCACTTTTTCATTGCCTCAGTAAGCACAACCAGTTGATCGGCTCTTCTTATACCGGCATTTTCTATTTGTTTGATAATGTTGAACTTGACAGAATTCTTCGCCCATACATCCGCGTCAGCATATTCGTCAGCCATCAACCCACGTATGTCGAAAATTACCGCACATCCGGTTATGCGAGAGGCAAACAGTGCCATCGCCAGTGGAATGTGGGCTCGGGCATGCACCACATCAATGCCGTAGCGGCGCACCAGCCGGACCGCTGCCAAGGCTCCCGCTATGAGGTCGTAGACAGTGGCTGGCACCGAAGGACTCTTGTGATAGCGCTGCGTCGACCATCTAATTCCGTCGCGCTCCAAACTAACTTGCGTGTCTTCTAAGGCTTGCGCCGTCCACCTCGAATGCATCTGCGGTTCAAAAGTCATTAGATGGACTTCTAAATCAGTGGCTGCCAGTTCCCGCAGATAAGGCAGAACCTGCGTTTGCACCAGCGGTTCCTGAAGTCCGAAGTAGCAAAGGTATAGTGTCTTCACGGCTTCGGTTCCTGTCTGCGGATCAACTTACGTCGGCCTGGTGCCGAGCAGAGCGGCTGCCACTTGAGGGCCGCCGACGCAGAGGCGTGCGGCGACACGCTTCCGAAGTAGCGATCCCGAAGCACAGCCGGATACTTAGGTAGGGCCTTGCCGAGTTGTTGTCGAGCAAGCGGCCATTTTCCCGCGAGATGTTAGCCATAGGCGCACTAGGAGTTCTTCGGTCATAGGGCACAAATCGCCCACGCCACTTTTAAGCGCCACCTGCGAAACCCGGCTGTTGGTGACTAAGCGATAGGATCGTTGACTGACCCAAAGTTTCGCGAATCGCACGAAGACAATCGTGCCAGCAAGATCATTCGGTAACCCTCATCGGCTCCAGGAGTTGGAAATAATGGGAGCATCGCGCCGAGGAGCAGATTCACCGCGGCGTAAAGAGCGTCAGAGTGGGCCGCCGCCCCGCGCACAAAACGGCCGACACTTGTCGACTCGCAATACATTAACGAAAGCGTGGCAGTTTGACCCAAAGCCAAAGCGGTTTGCTCCACCTGCTCTATAATCTCAGAAGCATGTGGGTATGGGTTTTGTTGATGCTCATTTACCCAATCCGGAATATCGCGCCCATGCCTCTCCAGGTTTTGGCGAAAGCTTTCATCAAAATCGCGAGCTTTCTGGCCAACAGGACAGGCGATAAGGACAGCTTCGGATGCAACTCGCAAAATCTCGCTAATGGCAAGAGAACGCGCTGCGACAGGTAGGTGTTCCAGGACATCGACGCAGCTGACCACAGGGAAGGAATCGTCCGGAAATGGTAAGGCTGTAATGTCGCCGGCCTCGAAACTGAAGTTCCGGGCAGACTGGACGGGCTGTTCCACATCCAGCCCGACTACCTGAAACTCAGGCAGGAAAGCTGCCAGACCATGCCGACCACAACCGACATCCAGGAGAACCGCTCTCTCGCTTGCCGGCAAATTCATTAGCGTCGAACGCAGCAGTTGGGCGGGAATCAAATTCCGGCAGCGCGTATCCCATCCATAACGGAAAAGAACACCTTGCAGTCGTTCAGAAATCATCAGGCATTTCTCATTTTCCAGGAACTTCTTATTCGAACGTCATCCTTGACGGCAACTTTACTTTTGAATTCTCTCGTTCCGTTACTCGGAATTTCGCTCCGATAAAGCCGGTCGATATATATTACCATCCGGCTGCCACAGCAGTGCCTGCACCCATCCGATAAACGTGGCAGCATCAATTACGATAAGCAATGCGCACACGCAGGCAAACCGGGCTGGATTGATCGTCCAAAGAAGCCCCTGCCCTTCGCGGCCGCGCCAGATTTTTTTGGCGGTGCGAGCGCACAGGCCCAGCAGAGGCACGAGGAGCCACCGCACGCTATGTCCTATCGCAAGGGCCACGAAAGGAAGCAGCAAAAGGTAGATCCGTCTGACGCCGTAATGCCAATCCCACTGTCTTCCCGCCCACACGTTATAACGGGAATAGACCATGAATCTCTCAAAAGTGGCTCTCAGGGTCGGCCGCAATCGCCACCAGGTGGTGGCGGTGGGAGCCCATTCGATGCGGTAGCCTTTCCTTTCAATCGCCTCGATAAACATCAAGTCTTCAGCGGCTCGCGTGTCGGGAAACCCGCCGACTGCTTTCCACACGATAGATCTGAGCAATGAGGACGGAACAACAGGCCCGCGCAACAGTTGCCCGTTCCTTAGTCGTTTGGGCGCCACGTAGGCCAGAGCTGCGCATCGTTCGAAGAAGGACTCGGTTAATGGCTCATAATTACCGAATACAACATCAGCAGAATCACCCGCCCGAGCAGCCTCAACCAGACGTTCCAACCAGGCGGGTTCAAGGCGCATTCCTGCGTCCGTTAGCGCAATCCACTTGTAGCGCGCTGCGGCTATGCCGAGGTTGCGAGCTCTCCCCGGGCTCGCTGCTCCCGCCGCGATAACTCGGTAACGAGGCTCAAGTTGTGCGGCCTTTTGCAATAGTTGCACAGTTTCGTCGACACTCCCGGCATCCACGAAAACCACTTCACTGGGCTGAAGCGATTGCGCCGCGATACTCTTCAACAGCTCTGGCAGAGTAGCGCACTCATCCCGCACCGGAATAACCAGCGATACATTGAAATCTGGCTCTCCATTGTGAGTTAGTTGATCCATCCGCTTAAAAAACTATCGCGCACAATACAGTTTGGCTGAAAGCCGCTGGGACGAGTTCAATCAAGTCTGACCTGCCCTCTCGGATCCTTTCCCAACATGGCGTCGTTGCGCCGACACTGCCTTACGACCTTCCGCTTACTGACGAATATCTCCCGATATTCCAAAGCCGCGGTTGTTCCGGTAAATGTTTCTTTTTGAGCCGGGCAGGATTAACACCGTTCCGTCCGCCGGACCGGCTCCACTGTAGGTAAAGGTATTGTTAATGATTTGACTGTCGGTGGCGAGCACAACAAAACCTGGTATACCGCCGCCCCCAACGTCGGTTAATCGATTGTCTATGACCTTGATCTGTGTGCCCTCAATTCTAATTCCGCTTTGGCCCGTCCGCGTGATGACGTTATTTCTGATCGTCACGTTGCGCATTGTAGCGCCAAAGACATAGATGCCATTGCTCAACACGTTGGTGATGGTACCTTGAATGGAACCGCCGATGATCGTGTTGTTCTCGATTAGGATTGGACCAACGTAAGGCGTGCCTGTAGTCGCCTGCACCACTATGCCGTTACCAGTAGTCGGCAGCTCCGAATTCCTGACATCGATTGTGTTGTTGCGAATAACAACATTCTCCAGGCGGTCAGTTTCTCCATTCGGCTCAAGGTCGATGTTGGTACTGCCTGGTCCGCCCCGCTGCCCGGATGTGATAAACCGGTTGCCTTCAAAGACGATGTTTTTTCCGTTGACGAGAGCGAGATTTTGCGACGCAACGCGCGTGAACAGGCAGTTAGTAACCTTTGAGTTCTCGGCAAAGAATCCCGTCGACGATGAGCCTCCATACTGAATGCCAATTGAACGGGTTCCATTGATCCAGACCTTATCAACCGTGCAACCTGAGCAGTTTCCGAGTGAGATCGCCTGGGGCGCCGAATTAAAACCTGGGTTCGCTCCTTTAATTTGAACATCGCGAATGACGAGAGCCGAATCAGGTCTACCGTTAAGGATCGACTGATTGTATGCACTTATTACCGTGAACTGGTTTGGCGCTGTCGACTCCATAATGATCGATTCCCAACCCGCACCGAGCACAGTCGAACGTGACTTCATAAGTATAGGAATATTGCTGGTCTTTGTTACGTAGGTTCCGGGCAGAAAGCGCAACACATGATCAGAAGAAAGGATCACCTGAGTTGAAATCGTACCGCCACCCCTGACGACAATCTCGCCGGGCTTCGGGCCCAGAGCTTTGTCAGCGGCATTAATTTTGGCACCCAAGTCGTTCCCCGGAAAGTCATTCGCCGACACTTGGCGAATCCTTTGCGCGGAGATGGTAAAAACAAAACCTGTGATAATCGAAATCATGACTACGACCAAAGTAGATCGCCCCACCAATGGACGGAAAGTAATTGATAGGCGTTTACCACTTACGATCAATCCAAACTCTCTCTCCACTCGGAACGAGCGATGGATGCTTGGTTCTGCTTTCACATTGACTGCTGGCTTCTGGCTTCTATTCATTAAGAGTTTTATTTACAACTCAAGCCGAGGCCCAGAACAAACTGCTGGGCGTAATTCTTCACGCACGGATTCATGTTGCGCCCGCAAATCTAAAAGGGGGACCTTCATGAGCTGGAAAAAGTCAACTTTAAATTGGGAGTGTAAGCGACGATGGTCGCAGTGATGACCAGCAGCGAGAATTCATTTCACCAGCGAAGCTGTGGGAGAGTCACAATCGCCGAGCCGTCCACCCTGCAACCTACCAAAGCTTACCAGAGCTTCTTACTCCATCAAGATTAAGATGGGCTACCGCGTTTCGGCAGCCGCACCAGCCGAACCTTCCGCCCTTTCGCTAGATTCGGCGTCAGAGTAGTAGCTCGAGTAGTAACCGGCGTAATAGTAATCCTGAGTCTCAAGTTTCACGTTGTTCAAGACCACTCCGAATATATGGGCGCCAACATCCAGCAATTGTTGCTTGGCGCGTCGAACTACAGCTCGCGAGCTCTTGCCGCCGTGCACGACAAGGACCACGCCGTCTACCATCGTCGAGAGAATGGACGCATCCGTAAAAGAGATCGCCGGGGGCGAGTCGATAATAATGTGTCCGAAGCGCTCACCCAGCAGTCCCAATAGTTTCCGCATCTGGTCTGAACCAAGTAGCTCAGCCGGATTCGGCGGCACTGGACCAGAGGTCAAGAGTTTAAGGTTCGGTAACTTGTCATAAGGCAGGAGCAGTTGGTCGAGATCAGGCTCGCCGGAAAGCAAATTGGTTAACCCTCGTGAATTTGGTATCCCAAAGTGGGCATGGAGCCGGGGTCGCCGTAGGTCGCAATCGACAATCAGCACGTCAGCACCTGTCTGCGCCAGCATGAACGCGGTGTTAATCGCCGTGGTTGTCTTTCCTTCCGATGGCTGGCTCGAGGTCACAAGTATGGTCTTCGGTGGCTGGCCCGCTGAGGAGAGTAACAGCGACGTACGCAGATGCCTGTATGACTCAGCAATAGGGGAGCGTGCGTCGTCGATCATCGCCAGGGCTGTTGACTCCGATGGTGCTACGGGAGGCCCACCCGGTAGCCCGATTACTCGTGCCCGCTCGGATCGACTTGAAGGGATCAAAGCTAAAGCTGGGAGATGAATGTAACGATCGACATCTTCGATCGACTTTACAGTGTCGTCCAGGAAATCCAACAGGAACGCCAGGCCAATGCCCGCAGCCAAAGACAAGATGAACGCGATTAAGATGTTGCGTACACGTGGCGGCCCGATGGGCGTGGTCTTCAAACGGCTGTAGGTTGCGATGCTGACCTCGTTTGATCTGTCGTTTGAGGTTACCTGCAGCTCGCGCTGACGCTGAACCAGAGTGTTCAAATACTGTTTGTTTGTTTCGAGCTCCTGACTGATGGCAATCAAGTCAATCTGGTCGCGCACCTGTTGCGTTGTCGTCCCTTTTTGCTGTTCATAAGACCGCTTCAGGCTATTTTCTCTTGCCACAGCTGCTTCGTATCGTCTCTTCATCGACGACACAATTTCAGTGGGAGCCTTGGCGAGTTCCGCCTCAATAGGTTTTAGCTGAGCATCAATCTTTTTTACCTCAGGCCACTCGGGTGTATACACCATGAGCAGCGCTTCACGCCTTTCGTGCAACGCGGATATTCTCTCTCTCAGTTTCTCGACGCGAGCGGAAGTCTGCACATCAGGAATCGAGAAAGAGTCTGACTCTTTCCTGGCGGCCTCATATTGCGCCTGAAGATTCTTTCTCTCATTCTCCGCGTCAAGTAACTGGCTGCTCAAGGTTGCCAGTCTCTTGGCCTCTAGATTGCCGTTAGGGTCACTGGTGAGCGGCAGGTTGTGGGCCTTGGCATAGTTGAATTGCTTTTCCTGGTCAGTCTTGATCTTGGTCTGCAGGCTCGCAATCTCCCTGGCCAGAAGATCTTCCGCCTTGGTTGAACCCAGCGTGGCCCTGGCTAGATTGTTATTAACGAAAACTTCGGCCAGCGTGTTAGCTATCTTTTGAGCCAACTCCGGATCAGTATGGGCAAACTTGATCTTAACCAAATTCGTGGTGGGAATCGCTTCTATGGTTTCGCCGGCAATGATCGCATCTTCATAAGGCTCCAGTTTTACTAATTCTTCAGCGCTGAGCGCCCGGTCGGCGACTTCGCTTTCTCCAACCACCGAAAGAGCCGTAGTTGAGTCAGGTGCTACATTCGTTCTCTTTTTTGGATCGGAGAAGATTTTACGCAAAGAGGCGAATACCCCCCCCTGATTCTGACCACCAAAGAAAGTTGGATTGTTTTGCAGATCGAGGGTCAGTACCACTTGACGAGCCAGTGCGGGATTCTCGAGAAGCTTGAGTTGGGTGCCCCAGAATGCCGGATCGGACTGAGCGTTGATCACGATATCTTTAGTCTGCAGGACACTTCTTGGTTTTGGTTCAATTCGAATTGTGGTCTCGCCTTCGTAAATCGAGGGAGAGCGAAACATCTGAATGGTTACCAGGGAAGTTACGGCCAAAACGAGACTGAGGATCAACCACTTGCGCTTCAAGATCACAAACAAATAATCGCGGATAGTGGTGGCCTCTAGCGGCGAAACTCCATACGGTTTTGCCTGCGTTATCTCAGCAAGGGGCCGATCCAAGTGGCGGTCGAGCGGACTAACTGGTACGAGACGATTATCTGACGACATCATAATTTTGAAACCCTCAACTCTGGCTTACCATCAGGGAATGGAATAATAGCAGAGACTCACTGTCTGGCAAGTTGGCACTCAAGAAAATCCAGCTTAAACAGCTGTTTCGAACTTTTTTTGGAGTGCGACAAACCCCTGTAAAGCCTCGTCCCAGGATGGGAGTGGCGTTAACCCAATCGCTTCAGAAATCAAACACCTCAAGCGCGAATTCGAAGGACGAGGAGCGGGTCGTTCGAGAGAGTGCATTGAAACAATTTCGAGATTTTTCGGGTCACAACCTGCTGCTCCCAATGCGGTTCGCGTAAACTCTTCGTAGCTCACGCCCGGGCCTGAGTTAACGACGTGAAACACGCCAGGAAGGTCACGAACAGCTAACTCCCTGATACGCGAAGCCAAGTGAGGTGCATAAGTTGGTGTGCCCCAGGCGTCACTTATTGCCTTTAAGCGCTCGCCTTGCCGGGCGCGTTCTACAACCTTACTCAGGAAATTCTTACCGCCATGGCCGAAAATGAAACCTGTTCGGACTATGATCGTGCGTGCATTCGCCAACTGCGCTCTGTGCTCTCCTTCCAGCTTTGAAAATCCATACACACTCTCCGGGTTTGGTTGATCTCTTTGTGTGTAGAAACCCTTCTTCCGGCCATCGAAGACGTAATCTGTCGAAATAGTCACCAGAAGCGCGCCGATCTCACGACTGGCTATGGCAAGATTCTCAGGTCCTTTAGCGTTTACAGCATAGGCGCGCTTGCGATCCAACTCACAACCATCAACATCGGTCCAGGCGGCACAATTGATAACCACATCGGGCCTATCCTGTTCCAAAATCTCCGTAACCCGCTCCGAATCGGATATGTTCAAACTTCTGTGGTTATAAGGAATAGTGTGATCGCCGGCGGCGAGGCAATGCTCTTGAACTGCTCGCGCCACCATTCCGCTAGCTCCTGTTACAAGCACTCTCAAGTTGATCCCACTTCCGTGCCGTATTGGGTACGGTAATAGTCCTGGTAGGCGCCACTGCGCGCTCGTTCAAGCCAAGGTCCGTTTTGCTGGTACCAGTGGATTGTCTTTTGTAAGCCGCTCTCCCAACTTTCGCGAGGACGCCACCCTAACTCGGATTCTGCCAGGGACGGATCGATGGCGTAGCGACGATCGTGTCCCGGGCGATCTTTGACATAGCGAATGAGCGACCGGGGCTTATTCAGTGTATCCAGCAGTGATTCCACAACATCGATATTGCGCCGCTCGTTACGTGCGCCTATGTTATAAACCGCGCCCGGCCTGCCGTGCTTCAGCGCCAGCAATATCGCCCGGCAATGATCCTCAACATAAATCCAGTCACGGACATTGCAACCGTCCCCATAAACAGGGATCGGCTGATCATTTAGCGCATTTGATAGCGCGAGGGGCAAGAATTTTTCCGGAAACTGCCGCGGACCATAGTTATTTCCGCAGCGTGTAATCACCGTGTCGAGGCCGAACGTATGACGCGCGGCCCGAACCAGATGTTCAGCTGCGGCTTTTGAAGCCGCGTAAGGGCTGTTGGGAGCAAAAGGCGAGTTCTCCGTAAAATAGGCCTGTTCGGCCTCTGGCAAACTACCCATAACCTCATCCGTGGAAACTTGAACAAACCGTCTCACGCCGCGCTCTCTGGCGGCATCGAGCAGAACCTGAGTGCCGATAATATTTGTGCGCAGGAATTCATCTGCCGAAGCGATACTGCGATCGACATGGGACTCGGCCGCAAAATTAATGATCGCGTCCGTCCCGTCGTACAACGCCGACAGCACTGCTTGTCGGTCGGCTATATCTCCCCGAACGAACAGATATTCGGTTCGAGTTTCCAGTTCCGCAAGGTTGTCTGGGTTTCCGGCATAGGTGAGAGCATCGAAATTGGTAACCGCCGCAGAAGTGATCTCGCTTAACAACAGCCGAACAAATGCCGATCCGATAAATCCCGCACCACCTGTAACGAAGAGTTTAAGCATAGGAAATGCAAGCTACTGACTGGACTGGAGGAATATCCGTTAAGCTAGAGCCGGCAGCCACAATGGCAGATGGCTGACCTCGCCAAGACCGAGACCAAACCTAATAGCTCTCCGCAGGACTGTCAACCGTGGTTGTTTGTGGGAATTCGGTAACTATTAGGAATTTATAAAGGGTAACTATTAGCAATTTTAAAAATAGTGCTTGACTTTTTGCTAGAAATGGATTAAAAGACCCCTCTCTTGTAGTAAGGTCTTTGGTTATTGGTCGCCTCAGGAACTTCTGGTAACTGCCTACTTGAATCTCCGCGACTCCAAACAGCAACGAGCCCAAGATATTTAGCAAACCTTGAGCATGTCGCAGTAATTGATCTTCACTTATTGCATCATCCAGTCACCTTGGAATAGGTTGACTCAATAGTTCGGCTGAAACGTGTGTTAAAGTTCGGCTGAAACGTGTGTTAAAGATAGCGCAAGAATCTCATCCTTACTTCATCTCTCAAATGAGAAATGCAAAGGCCTATCTTCTTGCGCATTCCTCAAAATTCGCCGCCTGAATCCGGGAACTCTCGTTGAGTTCTCACTGGTAGTCTAAGGAGACCTAATAATGACGACCGCTACCCGCCCCTTCAGAACGAGGTTTGCCCAATATACTTTGACATTTGATATCGCGAGACCTGGCGCCGTGAGAACGGCGGCATTCCTAATCCTGGTTAGTTTGTTATCTACGACGTTTTTTTCCGCATCCTCATCAGGCTCGTTTAATGCCTTGTCAAGCGGAAGTGAAGCGGGCTCAAAGTTACCAGATTCTTCAAGAGAAGATGGCCCTAAAAAATCGGTTCTGCCAGAGCAGCGTGTACAGCCGACAACAAATTTCCCTGCCCTCGACCCCTCTTTCTTGTTGAACGCGATGCCTCAGGCACCTTTGCAGGAGACCGTCACTCTGTACGAATCCACCTGCCAGACGCCTAAGACGGATTTCCTATTAGGAGAAGTTGTTTGCGGCAGAGTCACAGGTATCCCGGCAAGTGCTGCAAGACGGCTGACATGGTTGGATCCCGATGGTTTTATTGAAAAATCAACTCCGATATCTAATAACCAAACTGACAACTGGACTAATCCAAGTACTGCTCAAGGGCTGGTTGCCGGGTTCTTTGTTGTTCGAAACCGTGGAACCTGGAGGGTGAACATTATCACCTCCAGAGGATCGGTCAGGGCTAGCGCCTTTTACACCGTAAGAGACGCCGCTCAACCTGCTTCCGATCTTACGATCTTTGTCAGTGCGGCGGGTGATGACACTCCGACCGCTGGAAGCCAAGTTAGCTATGCGGTGAAGGTCGCAAACAACGGCCCAAGCGATGCCGCGAACGTACACTTCACGGACAGCGTGTTTACTGGCATCACCTTGAATTCGGTAACACAAACCAGCGGACTTCAAAATGCGTTCTCATGCACTGACAACGGAACTGTTGATTGTCAGATAGCCAACTTATCCAGAGATGCGGCCGCAGAATTCCTGGTTAGCTTTACCGCTGGCGCCGCCGGAACCATTATTGAAAACAAAGTTAACGTTTCAAGCGACACTACGGAATTAAATGCTTCAGACAACGACTCATTGGCGCAGCCACTAAAAGTTGTCGCCGGTACACCGCCCGCGGCATGCGTCTTGAACTGCCCGGGAAATATCGTTACGACAGCCAACACAACGCAAAACGGAGAGCCGGGTGCGGTTCTTTCATTTGCTAGTCCCGATGCCTCTGGAGAATGCGGAACGGTGAGCCTGTCGCCCCAGTCAGCAACCTTCTTCCCCGTAGGTTCCACTGTAGTATTAGCCACCTCGACAGAGAACGGTGGATCTTGTAGCTTCACGGTCACCGTCAACACGACTGCCGCTTTGAGCATCTCTTGTCCAGCTACTCAGACAGTGACTGCAGCGCCTGGCGAGTGCGAGGCCACAGTTAACCCGGCTGCGCCAACAACGAATCCCGACACTGGGGTGACCGTGAACGGCGCGCGAAGTGACAGCCAGCCTCTGGATGCACCTTACCCGGCGGGTCCGACCACAATCACCTGGACGGCAACCGATTCGGGTGGTCACACAGCTACATGCAACCAGACCATCATCGTTAATGCCAATGACACAGTCCCACCAACAATTACCGCACCAGCAGATCTGGACCTGTTTACCGGCTCAACAGAAGAGTCTTCGTGCGGCACGATCGTGAGTGAGAACGACTTGACACCAGCAGCCAGTGATAGTTGCTCCGTGAACGTCAGTCGCGCCGGCGTTCCGGCAGGCAACTTCTTCCCGGTCGGTACTACAACAGTAACTTACACAGCTACCGACGCTGCTGGAAATACTGCAACAGCTACGCAAACAATCTCGGTAGTCGACAATACGCCACCATTGATCAAACTCAATGGAGATGATCCCTTGACTGGTGTGTTCGATCCGCCGACGGAAATAACCGTGGAATGCGGAACCGGTTTCACCGATCCGGGCGCAACAGCAACCGACAGTTGCGTCGGGCCGGTAGCGGTCTCGGCTACCACTGTGGATACCAGTGCACCGGGCACCTATTCCATCACTTACACTGCTACCGATGGGACCAACGTGGGTACGGCCACTCGAACCGTGCAAGTTGTAGACACTACCGCACCGGTGATTACGCGGGTTGGACCAGAGGTGATGACAGTTGAATGTCATCAGCCTTTCGCAGATCCTGGAGCGACGGCCGACGACGGTTGCGCAGGTGCTTTCGCTGCGACCGCCTCCACGCTGGATGTGAATACTCCGGGCACTTACACCGTCACGTACACAGCATCAGATCCCGCCGGCAACGCCGCAACGCCAGTGACGCGCACTGTAAACGTGGTGGATACCACCGCACCCGTGATTACCCTGAATGGCGCGAATACGTTAACGGTGGAGTGTCACACGACCTTCACCGATCCCGGAGCAACTGCTGATGATTCGTGCAGCGGTAGCATAGCTGTAACCGCATCGGGAATCGTCAACGTCGACGTGCCCGGGAGCTATACAATCACGTACTCTGCCACGGATGGCACGAATCCAGCCACGGCATCCAGGGTAGTCAACGTAGTAGACACCACTGCACCTGTGATTACTTTAATTGGAGCAAATGCAGTAACCGTGGAGTGTCATACTGCCTTCACTGATGCGGGCGCTACCGCCACAGATAGCTGCGACAGTAGTGTGCCGGTATCGGTTTCAGGGTCAGTGAATGTGAATGTGCCGGGGGTTTATACGCTGACTTATCATGCGTCAGATGATTCCACGAATGCCGCAATTCCCGTCACGCGCACTGTAACTGTTGTCGATACAACGGCACCGACAATCAGCTGCCCGGCTAATTTTGTGGTTTACCTGGCACCAGACTCCACGGCCACTTCCGTGGCTGTGAATTATCCGGCCGTGACTGCCAGCGAGAGTTGCTCTTCTGCGACAGTCACAACTTCGATTGCCTCGGGTTCCGTGTTCCCTGTTGGAACGACGGCAGTTACCGCCACGGCAACTGATGCGGCAGGCAACTCCAGCACCTGTAGCTTTACGGTTACAGTACTCTACAACTTTACTGGCTTCTTCTCGCCAATTGACAACCTTCCCGTATTGAACATTGTGAATGCCGGTAGGGCGATTCCGATCAAATTCAGCCTTAGTGGAAACAAAGGCTTGAATATTTTCGCACCTGATTCACCATTTACAGTTGGTATCAATTGCAACGGAACTGATCCCCAGAACGACGTGGATGAAACAACCACAGCCGGAAACAGCAGCCTGAGCTACTCGGGATCTCAGTACATTTACACGTGGAAGACTGAAAACTTCTGGGCCGGAACTTGTCGCCAGTTAGTTGTGAGGCTGAACGATGGCAGTGAACATCGCGCTAATTTCAAGTTCCGATAACGACCGGTGATTTCGAAAGGGCGCACTCAACGCAGGGCGCTTCTCGGCGGATCGCACTTAAACGAATATATCCAGGTTATATGGTGCAGGAGAGCTACCAGCTAAACAGATTTTCCTTTAAATCATGGTTCTGGTCGCTTACCGGCACATGCAAGGCGGCATTGAAGCTATATGGCGCCATCACCCCAACAAATCTTGAATCAAAATTAAGGAGAATTCAATCATGAGTAGGATTCGATTAAGCCTGAGCATTTTCAGCTTAGTGATGTTTATGCTGGCAGTGACATCAGTGGCCTCAGCTCAAGCCACCCGTACATGGGTTTCGGGGGTCGGAGATGACGTCAACCCATGCAGCCGCACCGCGCCTTGCAAAACTTGGGCGGGAGCTATCTCTAAGACAGCTACAGGAGGGGAGATTGACGCGCTCGATCCGGGTGGTTTTGGAGCCGTAACGATTACTAAGTCGATCACACTCGATGGAACCAACGGTTCCGGGTTCGGCTCGATCCTCGCCGCCGCCACAAACGGCGTCAATGTAAATGATTCAGCGACTGCCACACCTAACACCGCAGTCGTTCTATTGAAAAATCTTTCGATCAACGGAGCAGGCACAGGTCTCGTTGGCATCAACATTCTGGCCGGGAGAACCGTTATCGTAGAAAACTGCCAGATATTCGGATTCCGAGCCGGCAACGGAAACGGTATTCGAGACTCGAGAACTGCGGTCACAAGTCCAGCTGGCCAGCTATTCGTCTCTAATACAAGGCTCTATAACAATTCGGGCGCTGCCATCAATATGATTGGAAATGCTGCGGCAGGATTTAGGGGCTTTTTTGACCGGCTCACGATTAATGGAAATTCCTCTCATGGTATACAAGCCCAAAACGGCACCACGATTCACATTAGACAGTCACATATTGGCGGAAATCTGGGTGAGGGGGTCAGGGTTGAAACCACCTCAAAAGCCAACGTTATTGGCAGTACGCTGTCAGGTAATCTGACTGGAGTGAACAATGTCGGAGGGACGGTAAATCTTGCCGATGTAACTATTATGAACAATGGGACCGGCGTTGCGGGCGCCACTGTCTCGTTCGGTAACAATAATGTTCGCGACAATGGGGCAGGAAACGCTTTGACCGCAGCCGTAGGTCAACAGTAAGCCGCTTCGCAATCTTCATATCCACTCACTGCGGCTTCGAAACTTAGCTTGCGGTGAGTGGATATTTTTTTGATTGGAACTACTGAAATTGGTACTCAGCTTAGTAACCCGAGGGCCGGAACTGCATCACGCATTAAGTCTGTTTCCAGCATGAGCTTAAGTGACATCTGAAGACTGTTTGACGCACATCTTGTTTGAAGGTTAGACTGAAATCCTTGTCAGCTTAGAGTGATTTCAATTACTCCGACGGAACGCCGATTCATGATGCTAGAGACACCGGCGCGAATTGCACAATCAGTTCAATGGGGCTAATTACTAGCGAAAAGGCAGCCACCCTGGCAACTGCGAGCACAACACAGCCCCCCGCAAACACCGAAGTAGTTCTCCCCTACAAAGCTAAGTCGGCCTTACCAGATAAGCCGCTCATCACCATTGAGCGCAGCAAATCCTGGAACGCGATAAATCTGCGAGAGATCTGGGCGTACCGCGAGCTGCTATACTTCCTGACGTGGAGAGATGTGAAGGTCCGATACAAGCAAACCGCTCTAGGTGTGACCTGGGCTATTATTCAGCCCCTCTTCACGATGTTGATCTTCACGCTCTTCTTTGGCCGCCTTGCAGGGATGGAAGCTCGCACGGACGGAATGCCTTATCCACTGTTTGCGTATGCGGGATTGTTGCCGTGGACGTTCTTTGCAAATGCCATCACCAACAGCGGAAATAGCCTCGTTAGCAGCGCTAATCTGATCACCAAGGTTTATTTCCCCCGCATGATAATCCCCGGGGCAGCGGTCGCCGCAGGTCTCGTTGACTTTGCCATCGCTTTTGTCATGTTAGTCGGTCTAATGCTCTACTACGGAGTTTCGCCGGGCTGGAGTCTCTTGCTCTTGCCGCTCTTGGTACTCTTGACGGCGTTGCTCGCTTTTGGAGTAGGAATGTGGTTATCAGCGCTTAATGTGAGATACCGTGACATACGCTTCGCGCTTCCATTCATAATTCAGTTATGGATGTTCATGTCGCCAGTCATTTTCCCATCCAGCCTGATCCCGGAAAGATGGCGTTGGGCACTTGAGTTGAACCCACTTACTGGAATAATCGAAGGATATCGCTCGTCCATATTTGGCCGGCCAATTAACTGGGCAGCGCTGGGCGTCTCGGCGCTAATAACGATCCTTCTGCTTGTGTACGCCTCGTATTCTTTCCGCCGCATGGAGAAGTCTTTCGCCGATATTGTCTAGCACGTTCATGAAACCCATCATCAAGGTCGAAAATCTTGGTAAGCAGTATCGCATCGGGGCGCGCGAGGCAGTCTATGGAACCTTGCGCGAGTCTATCGTCAATTTGGTCCGCAATCCTTTGCGCCGTTGGGGTAAGGGAAATGGTCAGGCCGATGAATCATTCTGGGCGCTTAAGGGTGTAAGCCTCAGTATCCAACCTGGAGAAGTATTGGGTCTGGTAGGGCGAAACGGGGCCGGCAAGTCGACACTACTAAAGATTCTGTCCCGTATCACAGAGCCGACTGAGGGGCGCGTCGAACTTTACGGAAGAACTGCGAGTCTGCTTGAAGTAGGAACGGGATTCCATCCGGAGCTGACGGGGCGAGAGAATGTCTACCTAAACGGTACCATCCTCGGCATGAAAAGGACCGAGATTGTCCGCAACTTCGATGCTATTGTAGCCTTCTCCGAAACTGAAAAGTTCATTGATACGCCCGTCAAGTTTTATTCTTCAGGGATGTACTTGCGACTCGCATTTGCCGTCGCAGCTCATCTGCAGCCGGAAATTCTTATAGTAGATGAAGTGCTCGCGGTAGGTGATATGGCATTTCAGCAGAAATGCCTAGGGAAGATGAGGGATGTGACTAACGAGGGGCATACCGTCGTGCTCGTCAGTCACAGCATGCCGATTGTGAGCCGCCTTTGCCAAACGAGTATTTGGTTAGATGCAGGGCGAATCAAAGCCTTTGGTCCGACTGAAGAAGTCATCCAGAGTTATCTTAGTACGCAGCAGAATCTGACGGCGCAGTATGTGCGCAGCGTCACGGAAAAGGCACCGCATTCCCAGGTTTTCATAACAGCGGCGCGGTTGCGTCGCAGCGGTGATGAGGAGGAAGCCGCAGCATTACTTGACGCGCGTATGGGGTTTTCGATTGAGATTGAACACAGAGTTTTGAGAGAGACGCTGGCGTGGGTGGGTTTTGTTATCAGCACCAACAGCGGGTTTGAAGTGCTTTCGGCTACCGATGGAGACATCGATAGTTACGCGGCGGCATCACGCTCTCCCGGCATTTACACTTCCGTCTGTGTCATCCCCGGTAACCTGTTCAACGCCGGGCGCTATCTGTTAACCGTATATGCAGCCAGAACGTCAGGAGGGCGGGTTGAAATTTTCGAGTTCCTCGAAAACGTGTTGGCATTCAACATCGAGAATTCAGCAGGCATAGGAACCTATATGCCCCAGCAAAGGAAAGGGGTAATGAGCCCAAAGTTGGAATGGAAAGTTAAGGAGGGAAGCGAATCTACAGCGACCTCGCGAGGACTGTTTCCCCAGGTTTTAGCCTAACTAGTATGGACGCTAAAGAAATAAATCGAGGCTATCTCGATCACATACGAAACGTCTCCCAACCGCAGACCGCCGCAACGGAATCGATCCCTCGTATCCAACCCCCCGGATTTTGGAGTGTCGCGACCCTGCGCGGCGTAATGCCAAGCGGCATTAAGCGGGCCGTACGATTCATTCGATACAGGCTGGTAACCAGGGTACTGACACTATTAGACCAAGTCTTAACAACCGGCCTGTTAGTTCTGACGTCCCTCGTACTGGGAGCCTTCTTAAAAGCATACTTGTTGATAAAGAACTCGCGTACCCCAGTCCTCAATCGGCGCGCGATAAAACACGTTCCGGAATTCATTGAGCAATATCCGCTTCACCTCTACCCTGTAGTTTGCAAGTCATTCGAATTCGCGTTTTTAGAGGAGCGAGTGCATCGGTTGTTGGCAGAACGGGCGCGATTCATTGAGTTGGCCATAGGTGAGGGGACGTTCTCCGCCAGGATTTTCCCACGCGACGCTGAGGTTGTCGGCCTGGACTTAAGCCCATACAGTCTCCGGAAAGCGGTTGAACTGCCTCATGTAAAACAGGCATTAATTTGCGACTGCCTGCAACCTCCGATCAGCAGTGGCTATTTCGACGTCGTCCTTGCGAACAACTTCCTTCACCACGTCACATCAAAGGAAACAACTCTTAGCAACTGGTCGAGGGTTGCCAAAAAGTTAATTTTCAACGAGAACACTCCCTACTGGGCTTCGGGTTGGGTCAAACCGTTCATCCTGAGGACACTGGGATTCAAACGTGCGGCGCAACAGGCAGCTGACAAGGTTGAGAGCGCAATGATTCAGCACCTGGAACCAAAAGATGTCCTCACCGACCTTGTCAAAAAGCATTTTGAGATTGTCGAGGTTTCTTCTTACATGAGTGAGCGAACGTTCTTTTTGTGCGCTGTCTATTCCTTCATAATGCGTTGCTACGGCCCTCCTACCCCTGCACACTTAAAGAGCTTTTTCATGAGCGCGTCAATGCGTTGGCTGACGGTTCCATTGGCAACTGGAATCGCGAGTATGCTGATCGAATTTGACCAGTTTCAAGATAGATCGCGAGATTCATTCGTTTCGTACGTGTGTGAAAGCCGATACTCCCCTAAGTCCTCCAGTGGCAACTATTTGGTGTGCACGCGGTGCGGGAATGAACTGGATAAAAACGATGCCTGTGAAGGTTGCGGAAAGCAGTATTTCTGGGTCGATCAAATGCTGTTTCTCCTGCCGGAAGATATGGAGTACGTCGAAAAGGAGTATAAACCGGAAGCCGCACTGTCAATACCCAAAGAGCATTTGTGACGAAACTCTCCTAAGTTACAAATTCCCTCTGGCCCGTTGAGGCCTCCGAGGGGTCCCATTCTTCGGAAACTGAAAAAGGGGTTGTTTTCCGGTAGAGTCGGCGCAGATCAGGAGATAGCTGGTGTTGATCCAAGCAGAGCTATAAGCCGGACGGCTTAGCGTTGAACAAGAAAGGTTCAAGCAGGCACACTTTGAAGCTGGCGCAGCACGGGGTAAGCTGTAGTCGGTAAATGTCTGCGAGTTGGGAGGATAAGTTGGCAAGCAACATAAGGGTTCAAGCTGAGAAGCAGTATGGCTTGCGGGCCGGGGCGGAAGAATTCCCCCTCATGGTTGTTATGTCCATTATCTACCCTTGTAATTTCGGATGCCCCATGTGTCCCTACACTGATGGCAATTCCGAGATCCGGAAGTTTTATGGAGAGCGCGACGGCGACCTTTTCCCGGTCAAACTCTGGAGGAGTATTGCGGACGAAGCAGGCGAGTACGGAGCTTGGATGCGATGCACAGGCGGCGGAGAACCCATGCTCCATCCGCACATGGTTGAGATGATCGAATATGCCAAGCAGCGGGGCGCTCGCATATGGATGAATACGAACGGCAGCATGTTTGGTCCCTCAGCTAAGCACCGAGACAAACTTGAACGCTTAATCAAGGCGAATATTGATCTCATTGAGTTTTCGATGGATGCAGCCGACCCGGAGCTTTATGCACAGCTTCGTCCGCCGCGCGGCGGAATGACTAAGTCGCCCCAGGAATGGTGGGATCGGCAGGTTGGTAACGTCCTGGCTGCCCTTGAGTTGCGCAAGAAGTATCTCGCCCCTACCAGAGTCGTGGTCTCAGTAATTCGTCAGGACGCAATTGAGGGGAAGCTGGAAGAGGCCGTGGATTTCTGGCTGCACAAGATCGGGGTGGACGAAGTGATCACGCGCAAGTTCCTCACTTGGGATGACAATACAACTATTCCGGCGGGCAACGCTCTTGATAAACATCTCTACGCCAATCTGCCAACTGAAAAGAAACAGCCCTGCGTGTGGCCGTTTGAACGGCTTAATGTTGATACGTTGGGACGAATTGCCTTATGCGGTCAGGACATTTCTTTTCGAACAGCCGAACTTTTTCCAAATGCTAACGCTACTTCGATTAAAGACATTTGGCAGGGTGAAATGTTTACCTGGTATCGTCAGATGCATCTGGAGGGACGCGGCGCCGAGTGTTTCCCCTGCCGCGGCTGCTCAGCCTGGTTCGCAGGCATTCGCGATTGGGAGCATGGTTGGCTCAAGGTCTTGAGGAATTCAGGCGATCATCTAAAGCAAGTGTTAAGTGAAGACCTAGGCGCGGAGGTTGAAATCTATACGCCGGCAGCGGCGGAGCCTGTCTCGAGCAGATGATTGAGGGTAAAACGATCCGTTTGCTCCCATTAGAGCGTGACCATCTGGAAAGAACACTCGCGTGGGTAAACGACCCGGAGCTGATGCGCCTTCTTAACCGCGCCGAACCAGTGTCCTCGGAGGAGCACTACGAGTGGTTCAACTCCCTACAAAAAAGAACCGACTGCCTCTATTTTTCAATTGAGGTGAAAGATGACGGGGCGCATATCGGTAATATCTGGCTTTGGGATATTGACCCGCGGCACAAAAGGGCAGAGCTTCGAATAGTAATCGGTGACCCCACGCATACGGGGCGCGGCGCCGGGACAGAGGCTATCTCTTTACTTTGCGAGTATGCCTTCGAGACTCTGGGGTTGCACAAAATTTTTGCTTATGTCCTGGCTATCAACCCGCGCGCACGTCGTTCTTTCGAGAAGTCCGGCTTCCGGCTCGAGGGCACGCTGCGGGGAGATCGTTGGACAAGCGATTCGTACACTGACGTTTTTCTTTTAGGGAAGCTGCGATGAGTACCGACAAAACGCTTAGCATAATCTATGACGGCGATTGCGGTTTCTGTTTGCGCTCGCTTAAGGTTCTCAGCGCCCTGGACGTGCGCGGGGTGCTGTGTTTTCACAAGGCTCAGGACCCGGGAACGTTTGAAAGATTCCCTATTCTCAACGGTGCGGACGTGCAAGAGGCGATGTATTCGATAGTAGAAGGTGAAACGCCGCAACGCGGTTTTTTTTCCTTTCGTCGTTTCCTTTGGGAGAGTCCGCTTCTATGGCCGCTCCTTCCCTTCTTTTATTTCCCGGGCGTGAGCTTCGCCGGAACTCGCGCTTATGCATTCGTCGCAAGGAACCGACGTAGCTTCGGCTGCGAAACAGACTCTTGCCCACTACCTACCACCCACGCGCGCGCTCATGCTCAGTACAAGGAGTAGTAAAGACCGCAAGTGGATTCGATATTCTCGCCCGACAGTTTTCTCCCCACGCCATTGACCGATAGCACTCAGGCATTCATTCGGATCGCCTACGGGGCGTTTCTCTTCGGCACCTTGATCTGGGCGCTCCCACAATGGCGCCGCTTTTTTATGAGCGAACGCTGGGGAGGATACGCTCAATCGTCGCGCGACGTTGACTTCATTCAAAATCCTATCGTGTCTCCGGTGATTGCTGCTCTATGGCTCGCCTGCGCACTTCTCATCACCCTCGGGCGTTGGACGGTCTGGGCTGCGCTTTTAAATTTAATCTTGTGTCGCTACTTCTTCGTGAGGATGCGGTGGAAAGGTGTGCTGCGTGGGATGGGGGCGCCGGGCTTCATGGCCTACTGGCTGGCGGCAGTGGTATTCCTGCTGGAGTATACGAACGCTTTCGCACCGCAATACCGCTCGTTAGCTTTGCTCGTGGCCCAGGTTGATTTCGCCTTCATCATGCTCTCGTCGGGGATTTATAAGTTCACCGCCGGCTATGCTCATAATCACGGTATGGAGGGCGGAATGGTGAATCCCCAGTGGGGTTACTGGTGGTGGCTTTATCAGCGGTTGCGGCCACGTCACGCAATTTTTAGGTTCTTAAACCACATGGCGTGGTCGCTTGAAATACTTGCTGGTGTGCTTATGCTGTTGCCGCCAACGCGCTTTCTCGGCTCCCTCCTGATGCTCGGAAGCTTCATCTTTATTGCTACGCACATCCGACTGGCGCTGCTCTGCGAGATGGTAGTGGTTTGTTGTCTGCTCTTTTTTCATCCGGGAAGTTATGGCGACTACTTTATCGGGCAATTTGTTCCAGCCTCTGCTGCGTCACTTGCCCCAACATTCGCGATGCCCCCGCTGGTAAACTCACTGATAGCACTATTCCTCTGGACGTACCTCGCGTTGCTGCCAATCGCCCACGCCGGGTTGTTCTATAACTTCTATGGTCGTCGATCCTTGCCGAAGGGATTTCAGCACGCTCTCGAAGCGTATACTAACTTCTTTGGTATTATCATTTGGCGTGTCTTTTCCGCCGATCACACAAACTTCTTCGTTCGCATTTATCACCGGCCGCATTCGGACTCGGCTAGTAGCGAGCGCACGCTTGTCTCCCGCTACGGGCTTCGAGGCGGCAGCCTGCGCTATAACCACGTCGCCGAGTCAATCGTGCTGACAACGCTATTTACAACGCTTAAATATTATCCCACTAACGACAACCTGTTTCGCGAGCGCCTGCTTCGTTACGCACGCACCGTCCAACACCCAGCGGATTCCGTCCTGGAATTCGACTACATGACAATCAGGAAGGGCGATTCTGGTTTTGAATTTTTAAAGGTCGCCGAATACGTGGTTGATGTGGACGCGAAGACGGTTGTCGAACGCGTGCTTGATAAGAATTTTTCGGTTCGTGCACCGCTGGCAATCTCGCCAGTGCACGAAGGGGCGCGTCCTGGCAGCTACGTGCCGTTGAAGGGTTAAATCGAATGTGCGGCATTAGTGGGATCTTTGGACGACCCGAGGAAGAGACCGTAAACCGGATGCTCGAGATGCTGGTGCATCGCGGGCCCGACGACGGCTACACCGTAGCAGGAACTGACTTCGCACTCGGAACCCGCCGCCTTTCCATTGTCGGCGTCGAGGACGGACGGCAACCCCTCTCGAATGAAGACGGCACAATCTGGGCAGCTCAGAACGGCGAGTTATACAATTACCCGCTGGCTAAGCGGGAGATACTGGCACGTGGTCACCAGCTTCGTACGCACACCGACACGGAGATGCTGCCTCACCTCTACGAAGACTACGGAGTGCATCTGCCAGAATACATCGACGGCATGTTTGCCATCGCTGTATGGGACACGGTGAACAAGCAGGGCTTGCTGGCGCGTGATCGCATGGGCAAGAAACCGCTCTACTACTACCGCGACGGTGACGCACTCTATTTTGCATCCGAGATAAAATCGATACTGCGCATTCCGAGCTTTACACGGAGTATCAATTTCGAAGCCTTACACCATTTCTTAAGCTTCAAACACGTTCCCTGTCCGTTATCGATCTTTCAAGGAATCAGAATACTGCCGCCGGCACATTCGCTCCTCTTCCGCCCGGGCGATGAACCGGAAATCTGGCGCTACTGGGACTTGAATTTCTCAACGAACAACGAATGGGCCCAATCTTCGGAAGAACAACTCGTCGAGCGCCTCCTTGAACTATTGCGTCAGGGTGTCGAGCGGCGTTTGATGTCGGACGTGCCCATTGGTTTTTTTCTAAGTGGCGGGCTTGACTCGACACTTTCCACCGCTTTAGCGGCGGAGATTTCACCGAACCGGATTAAGACGTTTACGCTTACGTACGCTCAGGGTTCCAGCACAGAAGGCAAGGAACAGGACAGATATTGGGCTCGTTGGGCCGCACAGAGATATGGAACAGAGCATCACGAGGAAACAGTAGAGTTCTCAAACTTTCCGGACAACCTTCGAAGCATCATCGCCTGCTTCGATGAGCCCTTCTCAGGCACAGTCTCAACCTACCTGCTCGCGAGCCTCATAGGCAAACACGTTAAAGTAGCGGTATCGGGCGACGGTGCCGATGAATTGTTCGGCAGCTATCTCTCGCATCGCCTAGCGCAGCCGCTCGCGAACTTCAAGGAGTATCAGAGGACGGGCGACGCCGGATTAATTCGTCCATTCGAGGAGTCACAAGGAGATTACCTCGCGCGCCTCCATGAAGATGACGACTGGAAATGGCGTGCAAAGTTGTTAGTGCTGGACGAGGACGAGAAGAGGTCTCTTTACGCCCCGGACCTGGTTGAAAAAATGCGCTGCTTCAGCTCAGCTGAGCTTTTACGTCGAGATTTCAAGAACTTAACCGCGACTGATCCTCTCAATCGAATACTCGAAGCTGAATTTCGCACAGTATTTCCTGATCAGGTTTTGGCTTTCGTAGATCGCCTGTCAATGGCACACTCGCTGGAAGTTCGCACGGCCTACTTGGACACGGACTTTGTCACTTTCGTCGCCGGTCTCGCAGGCAATCGTAAGATCAAAAACGGCGAGACAAAGTATCTCCTAAAGAAAGCGGCGCTGAAGTATTTTCCGGAGGAGATGGTCTACCGAAAAAAAGAAGGGTTTCTGATGCCGATTACCGAGTGGCTGTTAGGAGAGCTCGAGGGCTATGTCCGCGAGACTCTTAGTGATGAGCGTTTGGCCCGGCACGGGATCTTCAACCAGGAGAGTGTACGCGAGTTGGTTGGCCGCCTGTATTGCAAGAGAGGTGACTACCGGGAAGTAAACAAGGTGTTCGCGCTGGTCGTCTTTCAAGAGTGGTATGATCTCTACATGAGTTGAGGATTTCACCGGAGACCACCTGAAGGTCGCGCCTTCCTGAATGTGCACAGCAGACTGGACGGCTTACGAGAGTTCATCAGCTGTCAGCCATGCTCCTGCGATCGAGGATTCATTGTCTTGGAAATAAGTAAAGCTGTTATTCCGGCTGCCGGATTCGGTACACGTATGCGATCCAGCTCTACCTCCATGCCGAAGGTGATGTTGCCGGTGGGGCGAAAGCCCATGATTCAACTTGCCGTGGAAGAGGTGGTCGCATCGGGTTTTGACGAAGTTTGCATCGTAATACGGCGAGGCAAGGAGATCATTCGAGACTATCTTCAAAAGGCCCAGGCACAGGTGCACACAGAGTCCGACCGGTTAATGGGCAGTTGTGAGCTGACGTTCCTCTACCAGGCGGAACCCTTGGGGCTCGGCGACGCTCTTTTACAAGCCAGGCGTTTTGTCGGTAACGATTCGTGCGTGATGGTGATCCCTGACCAGTTGATGCAGGGAGATTCGCCCGCAACCAGTCAATTGATCAGGGAAGAAGTATTGCCGAGCACGATCCGCTCGAGCTTGGCTCGCATCCCCAAACGGGATGTAGTTTTCTTTCCTGGAGCCAGGGGTTTTAACTTCGATCACATCAGGGGATCGAAGCTACTCAATATGGGCGAACTTTTGACTGAGGGAGAGACCCACGCTCGCTTCAATCATCTCGACTATGAGATTCTGGGTTTTGGTCGGACAATCTTTCCTGCTGAAGTTTTCGACTATTTGAGTGAAGGATCTGTTAACGCTTTAACTGGAGAAGTGGACCTGGGGAAAACGTTCGCAGAATGCGCGCTATTTTTACGGCATGAGGGTGTCCTCCTTGACGGCGAGGTCTTTGACTTGGGAACGTTTGAAAGTTACTACCACTACCTCCCACGTTTTGCGGAGGTGGGGTTTTGAGCATCGCAGGCAATCGTACGCTGGCAGTGCTCCAGCCTGGCTATCTGCCCTGGCTTGGTTTTTTCGATCAACTTCAACGCTCTGATGTCTTCATGTTTTATGATGACGTTCAATACGACAAAAACGGCTGGCGAAATCGCAATCGTGTTAAGTCGATTGCGGGAGAACCACATTGGTTAACCGTTCCTGTGCGCGTGCGAAGCCTCGGACAACGGCTCCTTGAAACAGAAATTGATAACCGGCAGGCTTGGGCGCGGAAGCACTTGGGAACTATTCGCCAGTTTTACGCCAAAGCTCCGCATCTGAATCGCTACCTGCCGGGGTTGGAGGAATTACTCTTAGGTGAGAAGTGGGAGCGTCTTTGTGATCTGGACCTCGCCGCGATCAAGCTGATGTGCGAGTGGTTGGGATTGAAGCGCGAGACGATGCGCTCATCCAAACTATCGATAGGCGGCGAGCACAGCGAGCGACTTCTCAATCTTTGTCGGCATGTCGGCGCGGATTGTTACCTTAGCGGAAACGCCGCGCAGGAGTATCTTGACCTCGATCTGTTTGCGTCTCATGGCATCAGGGTACGATGGCAGAACTACCAACACCCGATATACCAACAGCAGCATGGCGCTTTCGTGCCCTTTTTGTCAGCTCTAGATTTACTTTTCAACTGCGGCGACGAGAGCGCCAAAATTATCGCGGAAGGAAGTAGGGACTCAGAAGACAAATGAAAACAATTCTAATAACCGGCGGGGCCGGCTTCATCGGCAGCAACTTCCTGCGGCACCTCTACAACAAATACCCTGATTACAGGTTGCTTGTAGTGGATGCCCTTACATACGCCGGCAACGTGCACAACTGTCCGGACGGTGCGATGAGTTCCGGGCGCTACGAGTTCTGGTATGGCGACGTTCGAAACGGAGAACTAATGGATACATTGGTAGGCCAATCGGATATCGTGGTCCATATGGCCGCAGAGTCGCACGTAACACGTTCGATCTACGACAACAAGCTCTTTTTTGAGACTGACGTGCTCGGCACGCAGGCAGTCGCCAATGCTATAGTCAAGCACCGTAACCGCGTTGAACGCTTCATCCACATCTCCACCTCAGAAGTCTATGGCACGGCGCTGGACGATAAAATGGATGAAGAACATCCCCTCAACCCGATGAGCCCATATGCATCGGCAAAATGTGGGGCGGACCGCCTGGTTTACTCTTATTGGGCCACCTACGGTATTCCGGCGGCGATCGTCAGACCATTTAACAACTTTGGACCTTACCAACACCTCGAGAAGGCGGTTCCCCGTTTCATTACGAGTGTGCTACTAAAAGAATCGTTGACTGTTCACGGCGATGGTGGGGCTGCGCGCGATTGGCTTTTTGTTGAAGATCACTGTGAAGCGTTAGACCTGCTGCTCCACACAGACATTGCGAAAATAAGAGGCCAGGTTATCAACATTGGTACAGAGCACCATCGCAGTGTGCTGGAAGTGGCGGAGGCGGTTTTGCAGGCGATGGAACCAACCGATAGCCAGATACAGTTTATCGGCGACCGTCCCGGGCAAGTGTTTCGCCACACCGCAGACACTTCGAAGCTAAAGCACTTGATTGGTTGGGAGCCAAAGCTGAGGTTCGAGGATGCACTGGAGCGCACGATACGCTGGTATCGAGATAACGAGGCGTGGTGGCGCCCGCAAATGTGGATGCGGCATATTCCTATAATCACCGCAGCCGGAAACAGGGAGATGCATTGATTCGTGACGCCAACCAATTCTAAAAAAATACCATTCTTCATGCATGATCTCGGGAAAGCCGAGCTTGATGCCGTGGCCGAGGTACTGGCTAATCCAATTCTGACTACCGGTGAATGGGTGGCGCGCTTCGAGCGTCGCTTCGCGGAATATCTGGGCGTGCGTCATGCCGTTGCCGTTACGAGCTGCACCGGCGCACTGCACATGTCTCTGCTCGCGCTGGGAATTGGAGCCGGCCACGAAGTGATTACGACGCCCATGACCTTCATCGCCACCGCCAACTCCGTTATGGAGGCCGGCGCTAAACCGGTGTTCGTGGATGTGGAGCCGGAGACCGGCAACCTTGACGCGGCAAATGTTGAAGCTGCAATCAACGAACGCACTCGCGCGATCATGCCCATACACCTTTATGGCCAGATGTGCGATATGAAGGCCCTGCGCGGGATCGCCGATCGCTACGGTCTCGCTATCATCGAGGACGCGGCACACTGCGTCGAGGGAATGCGTGACGGTATAAAGACCGGAACGCTGGGCGACACGGCCTGCTATTCTTTTTATGCGACAAAGAACCTGACCTGCGGTGAGGGCGGCGCCGTAGTAACGAACGACGACAACCTTGCTGAGAAACTCCGGCTGCTGCGTTTGCATGGCATGAACAAGAACGCCAACGACCGGCACAAGGAGGGTTACAAGCATTGGGACATGACGGTGCTGGGCTGGAAGTACAACATGGACAATATCCAGGCCGCTCTGCTCCTTCCGCAGATGGATCGATTGGAAGAGAACTGGCGCAAGCGGCGGGAGCTGGCTGAAAACTACGAAGCACGACTTTGGGACATTCCAAACCTTTCGAGACCTAAGACGCTTCCGCTGGTCGAACACGCATGGCATCTGTTCCCGATATGGGTCGGCGATGGCGAGCGCGACCGCGTCATTGCGGAACTCCAGAGTGCAGGCATTGGCGTGATGGTAAATTACCGCGCCATTCACCTGCTAACCTTCTTCAGTGAAACCTTCGGCTTCAAACAAGGAGACTTCCCGGTCGCCGAACGTATCGGCGATGCCAACCTGTCGCTTCCCTTCTACCCGAACATGCCGCTCGATCATGTTGACCGCGTGGTTGAAGTACTGCGGGATATTCTCAGTTAATCTGATAGTTGTCCCCAAAATCGAGTCAATAATGATGAACAAAACCCGCCCACTGCGAGTGCTACACATTATCGATACCCTTGGTGGCGGCGGTTCCGAACGTCTCGTTTGGGACATCGTTCGACTCTCCGACCAAACGTGCATCAAACATAAAGTTGTCACGATTTTTTCTGATGGAACTTTTGGTCCCTTCGTCTATGCCGAGCCTCTGCGTCAATTGGGAGCGTACGGCCGACCGCAACATAAGCGAGGGAATACTTCAGCACAAAGTCAAGACACGGTCTTCTTAACGAATTGCGAAGAGCATTCACCTGATGGATCTTACGGAAAGAATTTTTCGGAGCCGCGCGTGCGTTCAATACGTGAATTCCCGATAGGGGTCTTGAGAAGGTTACCTCCCAGCTTGAAGAATCTATCGGCGCGAGTATGGAACTCTGGCTTTTCGATTTGGCAACAAGTGAAGCAGGGGGTCTCACATTTCCGCTCGTTGCTGAGCATAAATGCGGAGTATTTACGGTTTCGGCCCGACATTATCCACGCGCATGGCTTTTACACTTTCAAATACGGTCTGCTATTTAAAAAGTTATTCGGGCGTCCAATGGTGCACATGGTTCCGTCTTTGTTCTCCCAAATGGAGGCCCAGGGGACAGGCTGGCTAGCGAGTCACTACCGGCGGTTTCATCATCTCGTGGATTGCTTCGCTCTCGATCCGGGCTACCGTAACGAGTTGCTCGGAGTTGGCGTTCCTCCCGAAAAACTCTTCGAGATTACTGGGACACTGGATTTGCAGGCGATAGCGCGCGTCAAAGGTTCAAGCGAGCAGCATCGCGTTGAAGTGCGCGCAAGGTTGGGAATTCCCGGGAGTGCGATCATCGCTCTGTCGGTCGGTCGCCTGGATCCAACCAAGGGTCATTCCTATGTGCTTGAAGCCTTCCCCCTAATGCTCCAACAATTTCCAAATCTGCATTGGGTACTACTTGGCGAAGGCGCTTACCGCGCTGAGTTGGAGGCACGCATCAGAGAGCTGGGAGTCGAGCACCACGCACATCTCGTCGGATTCGATCGAGAACCCCTTCCGTATTACGCCGCCGCCGACGTCTACCTGCGAACGACGACAATGGAAGGGGAAAATCTTTCGAGCCGTCAGGCGATTGCAATGGGACTGCCGACCGTCGGATTCGACAGCTGTCCAGAGACTGACCTGATTGCGAAACTCGGGCACGGCGTAGTCGTGCCGAACGCGGACGTGGAGGTACTGGCGAGTGCCACCTGCCGAATCCTTTCATTGCCGGATCGCGGACGCGCCATGGGTGCGTTGGGCGTTGATTATTGCAACGCAAGGCTGGGAATTCAGAACCTGGTCGACAACCTTATGTCTGTCTACGCTTATCTGCATGGAAAAGGGCCAACGTCACAAAGGCGCACGGCAAGACTCATAACGGATCGGTAGAGAGCCACCCAAACTGTGGGCAGTTTGATTTTACGCTGTCCTATTGGGGGCAAGCGCATCGGTAGACGAACAAAGATGCTGACCGAATCGATTGATTTGAGGTGTCCAGAACACCTGCTGACGCTCGTACCGGACCGGGGCAGGATAAAAGACTCGTCTGCGCTGGTATGCGAAAGGGGCTGCCGCGTGCCGGTGATTAACGGCATTCCGCGCTTTGTCAGTGCAGACAATTATGCGACAGCATTCGGGTTGCAGTGGAATGCCTTCCGTAAGACACAGCTCGATTCTTACACTGGCACCACCATTTCGCATGATCGGTTAACGAGATGTCTTGGTGGCTCGTTAGATATAGTTCGGGGCAAGAGTGTGTTAGAAGCGGGCTGTGGAGCGGGTAGATTCACCGAGGTGCTCCTTGGGGCAGGCGCGCGGGTCTTCGCCTGTGATCTATCCCAGGCCGTGGAGGCAAACTATGAGAACTGCGCGCACTGGCCCAACTACTTTGTGTGTCAGGCGGATATTGAGCAGCTTCCTCTGGCCCTAAACTCGTTCGATATAGTTTTATGCTTAGGTGTTATTCAACATACACCTGATCCGGAAGTGACGATTGCGACTTTAGCCAGGTACGTAAAACCAGGGGGCACGCTAGTCATCGACCACTACGCTCGCAACTATGCCTATACTCTTTCGCGTAGACTGCTGCGTCCGTTACTCATCCGATTGCCTCCGGTTCTTGCTCAAAAAGCCGCCTTTGCCCTTGCGCGTGCGCTGTTGCCGATGCACAAGATGCTCTGGAGCAAGAGGCGTGGCATAGGACGATTGAGAACATATCTCAGCAAGATCTCCCCGCTCGTTGATTATTATGGAGCTTATCCGGAATTGGATGACAAGCTTCTTTCCGAGTGGGCGATTTTGGATACTCACGATACACTGACGGATCGTTACAAACACTTACGCAGCGTCGAAGAGATTAAAAGATGTTTGGTTTCTTGTGGTCTCGTAGAAATTGAGGTCTCCGCAGGAGGTAACGGCGTGGAGGCGCGGGCCAGGCGAACATCGGCAGAACCGTGAGGCGAAGAGACATTATGTGCGGCATTTGTGGGGTCTGGGGTAAGGTTAATCAGGAATCTCTGGAGGGCATGGTTGCGGCCATGCACCATCGCGGACCTGATGACCGAGGTATTTATCTTGGTTCATGCGCTGCGTTCGGAATGACTCGTCTCAGCATCATAGACCTCTCACCTGCCGGTCATCAGCCAATGAGTAACCCCGGAGAGACGGTCTGGATCGTCTATAACGGCGAAGTTTACAACTTCGTGAGCGAAAGAAATCTGCTCGAGGCCAAAGGTCATAAATTCCTTTCGACGTCCGATACCGAAGTTGTTCTACGGATGTATGAGCACTATGGTGACGATTTCCTGGTCAGGCTACGCGGCATGTTTGCTTTAGCGATTTATGACACCAGAGGTGGCCCTGGCCATGAACGACTTTTATTGGCACGCGATCATTTGGGGATTAAGCCTTTACTCTTTGCGCGCACCGGGAGCCGTCTGGTTTTTGCATCGGAGTTGAAGGCAATACTAGCAAGCGGGCTAATCAAACCCGAGATTGACCCGGTCGCACTGAGGCTGCTTTTAACCTATGGCTCCGTCTATCAACCCCGCACAATCCTGCAAGGCGTAGAGATGCTGCTGCCAGCACATCGTTTGATCATAGAGCATGGTAAGGAACGTATTGAGCGCTATTGGTCTCTAGATATAGATCGCCAGGCTGATTTGAAAACGCGGCCTTACGAGGAATTGGTGGAGCAAATAGCCTCAGTGCTTAAAGAATCTGTTCATTTGCAGATGGTAAGCGACGTGCCGCTGGGCGCTTTCTTGAGTGGAGGGGTTGATTCATCGCTGCTTATTGCGATGATGGCGCGCCTTGTTGGTACCAGAATTAAAACTTTTTCTGTCGGCTTTGAGGCCGAAGGGGCCGAAATTGATGAAAGCAACGAGGCCGAGCGCACGGCACGTTTTCTAGGTACTGACCATTCCGCGGTTCTCGTTCGGGGAGAAGAGGTGCGCGATCGGATCGAGCATATCGCTTACAGCTTGGATCAGCCGTCCGTTGATGGGGTCAATTCGTATTTTGTCTCACGGGCCGCGCGCAGCGCAGTGACAGTCGCAATATCTGGCACCGGAGGCGATGAGCTGTTCGCGGGTTACCCGTGGTTCATCAATATGGTCCTGGATCAGATGCGGTGCCACGACTCTCCGTGGAGGGCTCTAGCGAGATCTCTACTAGCAACAATTGCCCGACGACCCGCTCTTGATCCGCTTATCGCCCTACGTGGGGTTGAGGGCTTGCAACGGGCCAGAAACTGCTCCGGTTTCGTTACCAGGTATGGCAATAACTATCAGATATTCGGCGCTTTGAGGACGGCCAGGCTGCTGGCTCCAGCGTTGAGAAGAGCAACCCAGGCCGGACGCGCGTCGCATTACGACTTAAGAGCGATTGATGAGATCGCGCATGGCTCAGTTGTCGAACGCGTGACGGGTCTTTGTTTGCGCGGGTATACCAGTAATCAACTCCTGCGTGACATTGACGCGGTTTCGATGGCCCATTCCCTGGAAGTGAGAGTGCCTTACCTGGATCCGGTGGTCATAGATACCGCGCTTTCCATTCCCGACAGTACAAAGCTGCGGTGGTCGAATGGCCTTTCAACTACCCGACAGGGTACTTACAGGGAGACCGGCGTTAAGCGCATTCTGATCGATGCAGGGCGCGAACTGCTTCCGAGCGATATTGACCTGCAAGCCAAGCGAGGTTTCGGGATGCCATTTAATGCTTGGCTAAGGGGTCCTTTGAGGGAAATCCTCATGGAGACACTCGCCGAGAGCCAGTTGCGTAAACGAAACCTACTCGATGTGCGCGAAGCGTCAGCAGTTAAGAATAGATTTCTGCAGGGCGATCAAGGCTGGGCAGAGCCCTGGCTCCTGATGATTCTGGAACTTTGGTGTCGCGAAGTTCTAGATCGCGCCCCATCGGTCCTCCCAACGGAAAGAGACGATTCACGGCAGTGGAAGTCTGAGAGCAGGCGATTCGGCGCTGTCGTCTCATCTCGCTCTAATAATCGATGAATTTCTGAGTGGGGGATTCTAGAAGCCTTTAGCGTCGTCGCTTGAGATTTTTCATGCACACAATGAGATCTTCATTTGATATCGACCCGTATCCCGGCAAACCTAAAATTCTTTTTATTGGCTTCACCGAAAGTTCGCACACGCATTCATGGATAAACCTGCTGGACTGCTCTGAGTTGAATGTCAGGCTCTTCGGTCTGCCAAGCGCGGTACCGCCCGATGATTTTAAGGTGCGAACATATGTTACAGGCGTCACTGCCGCGAGACTGAATGCGGAGACGCGAGCCAGATTCTACTCTCGCAGTCGGATCGGCCAACTCTCAAAGAAAGGTTTCTCACGCCTTCTCGTTGGCGACGTCCGAGGATTCGAAGAAAAGTGGCTGGCTAAGATCATCCGACAGTGGCGGCCAGATGTAATTCACACGCTCGGGCTCGAACCCGCGGCATATGTGTACAACCGCGTTCGCGTGCGTTTTGGCCTCGAACGTATAGGAAAGTGGGTTGCGACGGTCCGCGGGGGCCCCGACCTGGCGCTGCGCCGACTGTTGCCGGAATATGTGCCGCGCATCCGCTCGGTGCTGACGGCATGCGACAAGCTGGTTGCAGACAATCGGCAGAATTACGAATACGCACTTGCGCTCGGGCTCAAGGAGAGCCAGATCGCAGGGATAGGGGAAGTGCCGGGAACAGGTGGGATTGACGTCGAGTACTTGTCAAAAAATTGGCACGGCGCCCCCTCCGAACGCCGCCTCATCCTCTGGCCAAAAGCTGCCGAGTGCAATCAGAGTAAGGCGCTGCCGGTGCTCGAAGCTCTGAGGCTGTCGTGGGAGCGGATGCCTCCATGCGAAGTCCGCATGCTGGCTGTCATTCCCGAGGTAACAATGTGGTTTCAGACTTTGCCGGACCGCATCAGAGAGCGATGCACTCTATCCGAGAGAGTGCCGCGGCCGGAGACGCTGGAATTGATGACGACCGCAAGGATAATGCTCGCACCAACGCTAAGTGATGGTGTCCCAAACTGCATGCTCGAAGCGATGGCAGCAGGCGCTTTTCCCATAGTCTCTCCTTTGGAGACAATTAGACCGATCGTCGAAGCTGAACGAAACGTACTTTTCGCTCGCAACCTGTACCCGACAGAAATCGCGGCAGCCTTATGTCGCGCCATGACTGATGATGTTCTGGTAAATCGCGCGGCGGAGGCAAACCTGGCGCTTGTTCGTCAGATAGCGAATCGCGCAGTAATTCGCCCACGGGTTATCGAGTTTTATAACAGACTTACTGAATGCTACCGATCTAACAATGAATCTTTCAAAGAAGCAATTTGAGAGTTGGCAGAGGAGTCCGGCTGGATGGTGAAGGTTCTGATCGCTGGTGCTACCGGCATGTTAGGTCACAGACTTTGTCAGACCTTCGCCGGTCGCTTCGAGACATACGCGACGATCCGGCAAACTTCTCTTGACTATACTAGATTCGGAATCTTTAATTCGGTTCGCTTGAACAGAGGTGTGGAGGCCAACGACGTCGACGGCTTCGCGAAAACACTAGCTTCTGTCAAACCCGACGTCATTGTTAATTCAATCGGCATAGTCAAACAAGACGCAGCGGCCAAAGATCCGATTGCCGCCATTTCTATCAACGCCCTGTTTCCTCATCGATTGGCGCAACTGAGCCGAGCAAACGGAGCACGCCTGATTCACATTAGCACGGACTGCGTGTTCTCCGGCCGGAAAGGAAATTACTCAGAAGACGATAAATCAGACGCCGATGACTTATACGGGAGGACGAAGAATCTGGGCGAGGTTAGCGGGCCGGGTTGTTTGACTCTACGCACTTCCATGATTGGGCGAGAGCTCGCCAGCTCGCATGGTCTCGTCGAGTGGTTCTACAGCCAACAGGGGAAGCGCGTCCGCGGATTCAAGAAGGCAATTTTTACGGGTTTCACGAGTGCAGCACTCTCTCGAATCATTGCCGATCTAGTTGAAAAGCACCCGAAACTCGAAGGCATTTATAATGTAGCAGCCGACCCGATCAGCAAGTTTGACCTGCTAACGTTGATTAATCAAAAACGGAAATTGAATATCGAGATTGAGCCTGAGGAAACATTTATTTGCGACCGAAGCCTGGACGGGGCGCGATTTCGCGCAGCTACCAATTTCGTTCCACCCGACTGGTCTGATATGGTCACAGACCTGGTTAACGACCCCACTCCTTATGACCTAATCCGGAGGTCTCTTATTGTTAGCTAATAAGAATATCGTCGTCACTGGCGGCACCGGCTCGCTGGGCAAGGTGCTTGTTCGTCGTTTGCTCACCGGTGAAATCGGCCTGCCAAACAAGATTACCGTCTTTTCGCGCGACGAAGCCAAACAGCACGAGATGCGCTTGGCCTATCAGCACCGCAAGGTTGCAACCGACGAGGTCATCTATCATAACTTCGAGCAACTCCTTCAATTTCGCATCGGCGACGTCCGCGACTTGCACAGTGTCAGCACGGTGCTGCGGGACGCCCAGGTGGTCTTTAATGCGGCTGCACTAAAGCAGGTTCCTTCATGCGAGTATTTTCCCTACGAAGCGGTGCAAACGAACATTGTCGGCGCTGAGAATATCGTTCGTGCCATACGCGAACATACCCTGCCGGTTGAAACTGTCGTAGGCGTGTCGACTGACAAAGCGTGCAAGCCCGTCAACGTCATGGGGATGACAAAGGCGATTCAAGAAAGAATACTCGTGCGCGCCAACCTCGATTCTTTCAAAACGCGGTTCATCTGCGTGCGTTACGGCAACGTGCTGGCTTCCCGCGGTTCTGTGATCCCGCTCTTTCATGAGCAGATCAGTCGCGGCGGGCCGGTCACGATCACCACCTCGGAGATGACTCGCTTTCTGCTTAGCCTGGGGCAGGCAGTGGACACGATCTTTGCGGCACTACGAGATGCGAATGCCGGAGAGACCTATATACCGCGCGTTCCTTCGGCTCGCGTAGTGGACATTGCGGAAGTCCTCATTGGTAATCGCCCGGTTGAAATGAAGATTACAGGCATACGTCCGGGTGAGAAGATTCATGAGATTTTAGTCTCAGAAGAGGAAGCGCATCGCACGATGGCCCGCGGCGAGTATTATGTCATCGTGCCGATGCTGCCTGAGTTGGTCACAGCAAAGATGGACAGGCCGCTTGAGAAGGAATACAGCTCGAATGACTTGCTAATGACTAAGCAAGAGCTTGCGGAGCTGTTCAAGAAACACAATTTGACCGTGGAAGATAAACTGGAGTTAAGCGAAGACGTATTAGCATGAAGGTAATGACCATCATGGGCACGCGCCCGGAAATAATTCGTCTCAGTCGTGTCATTGAAAAGCTGGACCGTTTCTCCGACCATGTACTTGTCCACACCGGACAAAACTACGACCCGAATCTCAACGACATATTTTTTGAGGAACTGCGCGTGCGGAAGCCTAACCATTATCTGGGCCTGCGCGGGGAAACCTTCGGCGAGCAGATTGGGAAAATTATAGCCGCCAGCGAGCAAGTGTTGCGAGACGAAATGCCTGACAAGCTTCTGCTGCTCGGAGACACAAACAGCTCTCTATCGGCAATTCCCGCCAAGCGCCTGGGAATCCCGGTTTATCATATGGAAGCCGGAAACCGTTGCTACGACGATCGAGTGCCGGAAGAAGTAAATCGGCGCATCATCGATCACTGCAGCGATGTTCTCATGCCTTACACAGAGCGCAGCCGCGCAAATTTGTTACGGGAGGGCATTGCCGGAGAACGTATCTTCGTTACTGGCAATCCGATTTTTGAAGTCATCAATCATTACGATTCATTCAGTCGACAATCGGACATTTTGCAGCGTCTCAAAATAGAAAACGGAAAATATTTTCTGGTAACGATGCATCGCGAAGAAAACGTTGATGCTGAGGGGCGATTGCGGGCTTTGCTCGAATCGTTGGAGCTGCTGCAGAGAGAATACCGACTCCCAGTGATTTGCAGTCTTCATCCACGGACCAAAAATCGAATGCAGAAGTTCAGCATCGAAACCAAGAACGACCAGATTAGATTTAGCGACCCTTTCGGTTTCTTCGATTTTATTGCGCTGGAAAGAAATGCCTTGTGTGTGTTCAGCGACAGCGGCACGGTGCAGGAGGAGTGTTGTATCTTTGGCGTGCCGAACGTGACTATACGCGATGTAACCGAGCGACCCGAGACGATTGAATGCGGCAGTAACATTTTGAGTGGCAACGATCCGAATACGATCTTACGTTGCTCACGTACGGCTCTCAACGATAAAGCCTCCTGGACAGCCCCGCCGGAATATCTGGCAAAAAATGTTAGCGGCACAGTCACGCGAATCATAATGGGGTACGGGCCGTGAGTGCCCGGCATGGGTTTGTCATTGACGAAGTTGCTGTATGAAATTTGCATTTGTCTCGCAAGCGTTGCCGCCGTCGTGGTCCGGACAATCGATAGTCATATACCGGCTACTACGCGATCTGGATCCGAGCTGTTACTGTCTCATCACGCAGGATTACGGTGACGCGCGAGCCCATCGTGAAAAGAAGGAAGGCCGGCTGCCCGGCAAATATTTTTACATCCCGCGTCGGTATGCCATCCCCCGCGCCTGGCGCTTTGATTTCGTTCGCCGGCTCAATATTCGAATGCGAGCCCGGCAGATCGAAAAGATTATTCGGCGCGAGCATTGTGAAGCGGTGGTTGTGTGTCCCGGAGACTTCTTTGATCTTCCGGCCGCTATGTACGCTAGCCAGGCAACGGGAGTCGCTTACTACCCATACATGCTGGATTACTATTCACAGCAATCGATCGGATTCAAGAGTGAGATCGAGGCGCGTCATTTGGAAGCTGAAATAATGAAACATGCGACTGGTATCATCGTTCCAAATGAGTTTATGGGAGAAGAGGCGCGAACGCGTTACGGCGTCCGCTCGGTTACCATCGTGCGCAATCCGTGTGATGTCGCTGCGTATGAGGCATTGCCGACGCCAGAGCCAAACAGCGAGTTCAAGATTGTCTATACAGGTTCAATCTACAATGCTCATTTTGATGCGTTTCGAAATCTGACCTTGGCTGTTGCGAAGCTTGGGCGCCCCGAGGTCCGAATTCATCTCTACACTAATCAGTCACGCGAGGAACTTGAAAGAAACGGCATAAGCGGTTCGGTGATCGTACACGAAGCTCTACAAGCATCGGCGATTCCACGTATTCAGAAAGAGGCAGATCTGCTCTTTCTTCCTTTGGCGTTCAATTCTCCCTTTCCCGAGTTGATTCGTACCTCTGCGCCTGGCAAGACTGGCGAATATTTGGCTGCCGGGCGCCCTATACTTGTGCATGCGCCGTCTGATTCTTTCCTAGCGTGGTACTTCAATCGACATAAGTGCGGACTGGTAGTGGATCAAAGCGATCCCGAAAAGCTGGCAGCAGCTATTAATAGTCTCTTGACCGACTCGTTCCTGCGACACAAGCTTGAGGCGAACGCACTTGAGCGGGCGCGATCAGAATTCAGTATCGATGCGTCTAGCGCGGCGTTCTCGCGGCTTCTGGGACTTAAAACCCGAGTAGCGGCTCAAACAGAAATGGCTTAGCGCTGGTGTTCGTGCCGTAGAAAGCTCTCGCGTCCCGGCAGGCTACGCAGCTAGAACTCATTTGGTTATTTCTCACAACTAAGCGACGATTTGAACTCTCGAAGCTGAGCTTTTCAATAAGGGTATGACAAAAGCGCTGATCACGGGAATCACCGGACAGGATGGATCCTACCTGGCCGAGTTTCTGCTCGAAAAAGATTATGAGGTGCACGGAATCATCCGTCGTGCTTCGACGTTTAATACGGCGCGCATCGATCATCTCTACAAAGATCCGCACATTAATGGGGTGCGACTTTTTTTGCACTATGGCGACAGTGCCGACTCAACCAACCTCCTAAGACTCGTCTACAACATTCAGCCTGACGAAATCTATCATCTGGCGGCACAGAGTCACGTTCGAGTCAGTTTCGATATTCCCGAATATACGGCAGACGTGACGGGACTTAGTACGATTCGCATCCTGGAAGCGATTCGCGAGACCGGCGTTAAATCAAAGTTCTACCAAGCGAGCAGTTCGGAAATGTTTGGCAAAGCTCTAGAGGTGCCGCAACGCGAAACCACACCCTTTTGCCCTCGCAGTCCGTACGGGGCTGCCAAATTATACGCCCACTGGATGACAGTCAATTATCGTGAGTCTTACGATATCTTCGCCTGCAGCGGCATTCTCTTTAACCATGAAAGCCCGCGCCGCGGTGAGACTTTTGTTACGCGAAAAATCACGCGAGCAGCGGCCCGTATCAAAGCCGGTCAGCAAGAGAAGCTCTACCTCGGAAACCTGGATGCGAAACGCGATTGGGGCTACGCCAGGGAATACGTAGAAGCAATGTGGTTGATGCTTCAGCAAGACGAACCCGACGATTACGTCATTGCAACCGGCGAAACGCATTCGGTTGAAGAGTTTTTGGCTGCGGCTTTCTCGCATGCCGACCTGGATTGGCGAAAATACGTGGAGGTCGACCCTAAATACCTAAGACCCACGGAGGTTGACATGCTGGTCGGCGATGCAAGCAAAGCGAGGCGCGAGCTTCCCTGGCAGCCTGTGGTGACCTTCAACGAACTCGTGCGGCTGATGGTCGATGCCGACATTTCGCTTATCGGTCAAGAGCAGGCTGGTGCTTTCGGCGATACTGGTACAAGCAGTGTGGGTTCGTACTCACGCAAAGACTAATCGTTTCGTTCAATTGAGCTGAAGGTAATCAACACTAATAACAATGGGAGATTTCAAAAATGCCTTCCCCTTTAGGCGTGTCGTCGTCACCGGCGGAGCGGGGTTCCTCGGACGCTTTATCGTTGCACGGTTGCAGCAATATGAAAATCTCGAGCTGTTTGTTCCCCGCAAAGCCGATTACGATCTGGTCAAGAGCTCTGAGATTAAACGTCTCCTCGCCGATACCCGACCTGACTTAGTTATACATCTGGCAGCGGTGGTGGGAGGAATTGGTGCAAACCAAGAGCAGCCGGGCAGGTTTTTCTACGACAACTTGATGATGGGGGTGCAGATCATCGAGCAGTCGCGGCTACACGGCGTGAAAAAACTGGTTGCGCTGGGTACGGTCTGCGCCTATCCGAAAGACACACCCACCCCTTTTCGGGAGGAAGATCTGTGGAACGGCTACCCCGAGGAAACGAACGCCCCTTACGGGCTCGCCAAAAAGATGATGCTGGTTCAGGCGCAGAGCTACCGTCAGCAGTATGGCTTCAACACAATTTTCCTCTTGCCGGCGAATCTTTATGGACCGGGCGACAACCTCGATCCCGTCAGATCACATGTCATTCCAGCTCTGATTCACAAATGTATAACAGCCAGGGAAAGCGGCGCCGAATTCGTCGAGGCATGGGGAACCGGACGGGCCTCGCGCGAGTTTCTTTACGTAGATGATTGCGCGGACGGCGTGGTGCGGGCAGCTGCTGCTTATAACGAAAGTGAACCGGTCAACCTCGGTACCGGCAGCGAAATCACAATCTCTGAACTGATGCATCTGATCTGCCGGCTTACTCGGTTTGAAGGTGAAGTGCGTTGGCAGCATGAGAAGCCTGACGGACAACCTCGACGCCGGCTCGACGTTTCGAGGGCATTCGAGAAATTTGGATTCCGCGCAAAAGTGTCGTTCGAAGAAGGCCTGCAACGCACGATAGATTGGTATGAAACGCGGCACGGTTAATTACCCCATAGTTTTATTGACGCAGAGCTCGTCGAAGATCTGCTGCTGACGCTGTGGATTCATCCGGAGAGCATTAATCGTAAGGAACTTCTGGCTGTGTTTTCGCCAACTTCTGAGGAGAATTGCCAACGACCGAGGAAAGATCATTATAGGATTTCAATTTTATGAAAAAAGCCTTAATCACCGGCATCACCGGACAGGACGGAAGCTATCTTACTGAACTGCTGCTCAACCTCGGCTTCGAGGTGCACGGGCTCGTCCGCCGCGTCGCTCTAGAAGATCCGACCAGGCGCTTCACGCGCCTTGAGCACTTGCTCGACCGGATAACACTGCACGCGGCGAGCCTCGAGAGCTACCCTTCGATCTTTCACGTCCTTAGCAGGCACAACTTCGACGAGTGTTATCACCTCGCCGCGCAGAGCTTCGTCGCCGAATCGTTTGCCGACGGCTTCTCGACGATGAACACCAACATCAACGGCACCCATTACATGCTCGCGGCGCTACGTGAGTTGCAGCCGAACTGCCGCTTTTATTTCGCCGGTTCCTCAGAAATGTTCGGCAAGGTCCGCGAGACTCCGCAGAACGAGGAGACGCCCTTCCACCCGCGCTCTCCTTATGGCATCAGCAAGGTCGCCGGCTTCGATCTGACGCGCAACTACCGCGAAGCCTACGGCATGTACTGCGTCGGCGGGATTCTCTTCAACCACGAGTCGCCGCGCCGGGGCTACGAGTTTGTGACGCGCAAGATCACCTCTTCTGTGGCCCGGATAAAAAAGGGCCTGGCCTCCGAACTACGCCTCGGCAACCTTGAAGCTAAGCGCGACTGGGGTCACGCGGCGGACTACGTGCGGGCGATGCACCTCATGCTGCAACGACCCGAGCCTGACGACTATGTCATTGCCACCGGCGAAACGCACACCGTGCGCGAGTTTTGCGAGCGGGCCTTCGGCAAGGTTGGACTCGACTACCGTGAGTATGTGAAGACAGACGAACAATTCTATCGGCCGGCGGAAGTCGATCTCCTCATGGGCGATGCCGCCAAGGCTCGACGGGTGCTCGGTTGGGAGCAGGGTCATACCTTCCAGCAACTAGTGGACGAGATGGTTGAATCCGACCTGGCCGCGGTCACGCGTTCCGCCGACCAGTCGCCATCTCTCGCTCGTGGCAGCGCCGGGTCGGGAACTGCTTAACACCAAATGCACTATCACCTCATAGGAATTTGCGGGACGGCAATGGCCGCTTTGGCCGGGATGTTGCAAGCGAGAGGGCATCGCGTCACCGGCTCAGATGCAAGTGTCTACCCGCCCATGTCTACGATGCTTGAAGCGCTAGGCATACCGGTCAATCAAGGCTATAGCCCCGAGCATCTGCGGCCCGCCGCTCCCGATCTCGTAATCGTGGGGAATGCGATTCCGCGAGGGAATGCGGAGGTGGAAGAAACGCTGAAGCTAAGGCTCGTGTATCGATCGCAGGCGGAAGTCGTAAAAGAAGAATTCATTCGGGGCCGTCGTTCCCTGGTCGTAGCCGGAACCCACGGCAAGACCACTACCACGAGCATCGCAGCCTGGGTGATGGACCAGGGCGGCCTGAATCCCGCGTTTCTGATCGGCGGCGTCGCCCAGAACTTCGGCGTTAGTTTTAGAGTGACAGACAGCGACTATTTCATCATTGAGGGTGATGAATACGACACCGCGTATTTCGACAAGGGCCCGAAGTTCATGCACTACCTGCCGGAGATCGGAATTGTCAACAACATCGAATTCGATCATGCGGATATTTATCCTGATTTGGCGGCCGTCAAACTTGCATTTCGTAGATTCATGAACCTGATTCCCGCCCATGGCCGGCTGATCGCCGGATGGGACAGCGCCGCCGTTCGCGAAGTAGTTGCCTCATTCGGTTCCCGACTCTTTACGCAACTCGAAACGTTCGGAGCCAGTGCAGAAGCGAAATGGCAGATTAGGAATGCAAACTACACCGGAAACATGTCCAGCTTCACAGTGTTTCGCGAAGGTAAACAGTGGGGACAGTTTCAGACGCCGCTGATTGGCGAGTTTAACTTGCTCAACTGCCTCGCGGTAATTATCGCGGCCGACGCCTGGGGACTTGAGCGTGACTCAATAGCGGCGGCACTGGCAAGCTTTAAGAACGTCCGGCGCCGCGCCGAGATTCGAGGGCAAGAGCGCGGCGTAACTGTAATTGACGACTTCGCACATCATCCCACCGCAGTAAGGGAAACCTTACGAGCCTTGCGCAACAAGTATCCAAAACAACGTTTGATCGCAGTCTTTGAGCCTCGTTCGTGGTCGTCGCGACTAGCCGTGTTCCAGGACCAGTACGCGCAAGCCTTCGAGCCCGCCGACTACGTGTTGATTGCAAATGTTTTTGACAGTGGGAAAGTAATGGAAAAGGGACGAGCGCTTGATACGGACCAGCTTATCGCGGATATTTCGAAACTCGAAAAGCCGGCGTTCGCCCTGCCAGGGGCGGATGAAATAATCAAACAACTAGTTCCCGAGATACGCCCGGGGGATGTGGTCGCGATCATGTCTAATGGGGGTTTTGGCGGTATTCACGAGAAACTGCTCAATGCTCTAAAAGCCTCGAACTAAACGTCACGGCGCTCAGTTAATTCCGGCACGGGGCTGGTCCTCAGCTTCAGGTTCGGCGACCAGCAGCGGCCGCGGGAGACCCTTCACACCTTCACCCTTTGCCGGGGCCATTTGTACACGCGAGGTCAGTACTCGGCGAATCCGCTTAGGCAACAATTTGGCTGTCATCTGGGACATCGACTCGATGAGTTGGATCACGTCTCCTCCGCCACTCCAGTGTTCTCGCACGACCCGCGCGTCGGTCCGTTCTACCAACCGGAGAAGAGTGACAGCGATCAGATAGGCGTCATCGATCTGGCCCACGAAGGGAATCATGTCAGGAATAAGATCCAAAGGAATGATGGCGTAAATCACAGCGCCTGCAACGAGCGCCCTTTCCGTTCCCGGCACGCGCGAGTCCGTCATCAGACGCGCACAAAGCAGTACCATGTTGGGAATGAACATCAGAAGATTTTTCATTCGCAGACGTGCTTGCAAAGCTGACATCATTTTCTCCCAATTAGAAGTATTGGTGGATTACTAAAAGCGATTTTAAGTCGATGTCTAAACTTATCACGACTTGGACTCGACTCAAACAGGTCTGATTAGCTTCGGTCCTAGGTGCGCAGCGCTTTCAAGCACCCAATTCAAAAGGACTCCTCAAGGCTCGTTAATTCACAGGTCAGATATCTGAGTTGGTCTGTCAAGTCATTTTTGATATCCGGCTTATCCTTCCTTCTGCACTTGGAGTGATAGAACTCGGGCCAGAGGGGATTGTCTCCGCTGCAGGGCGCGGTGGTAAGTCTCCTCGCA
>JBGTHZ010000041.1:0-11684 GCA_041745915.1 Pyrinomonadaceae bacterium
CCCTGAGCGACCGCAACTGCCTGATACACCTGCGGCAAGAGTCTACGCGAGAGCCGGATGCGGGAAATCTGCACGTCCGGTTCGAGGAGGGGGGAGTGGGCCGCATCACGTCGCCTTCTCCCCTACTCTACTGGATCGTTCCTAATCTCTGAGCCAAAAGCGATCCACGAAGTAACACGAATTAACCACGAATGATCCGAAGAGTGACCAAAAATGTCGCGAATGACAAATGAGAAATGCGCACCAAGGGTCTATAAACATTTCACCCCTACGGGATGGCGTCGTGTACTTATGACTTACTTTTCTTGCCCGCAATCCACTGGATAACATTTCTTTCCAGGACATCGAGCGGCACAGCGCCGAAACCCAGCACTACGTCATGAAACTCGCGAATATCGAACTTCGTTCCCAGCTCACTGCTCGCGCGCGAGCGCAGTTCCTTGATCTTCAACTCTCCCGTCTTGTATGCGAGGGCCTGACCGGGCCAGGCGATGTAACGATCGACCTCGTTGATGATGTCGAGCTCCTGCTTGGCGGCATTCTCCATGAAATAATCGATCGCTTGTTTCCGCGTCCAGCGCTTCTCGTGAATGCCCGTATCGACAACCAGACGAACGGCGCGCCACATCTCATAGGTGAGCTGTCCAAACTTCGAGTAGGGGTCGTCGTACAGCTTCATATCCTCACCCAACGACTCAGCATACAGAGCCCAGCCTTCGACGAACGCGGTATAGCCGCCGTAACGCCGGAAGTTTGGAATGTTGCCTTGCTCCTGAGCCAGGGCGATCTGCAAATGGTGACCGGGAACCGCCTCGTGAAGAGAAAGCGCCATCATCTCCCATTTGGGCCGGGACTCCGGTTTGTAGAGATTCACAAAGTAGGTGCCTGCCCTCGAACCGTCAGCGGCGGGTTGGCGATAGTAAGCAGTGGTCGTGTCGGGAGCAATCGCCGAAGGAATCACATCAACTCCGTATGGCATGCGGGGCAGAGTCTTGAATACTTTGACGAGGTGCGGATCAATTCTTTTGGAAATTGCTTCATACCCAATCAGAAGCTCCTCCGGCGTCGCATAGTAGAATCTCTTGTCAGTTCTGAGAAAAGTGAAAAACTCCTGAAGGGTTCCCTTGAAACCGACCTGGTTCATTACCTTCTGCATTTCTTCGCGGATTCGGCGCACCTCACTCAATCCTTTTTCATGCACCTCCCGCGGAGTAACACTTGTCGTTGTGAATTTCCTCGTTAAGAAGGCATACATCTGCTCGCCCTGCGGCATTTGCCACGCGCCTACCTCATCGAACGACGCGCGCAGATACTCTTCGACGAAGAACCGTTTGAATTTTGTGTAGGAGGGAATGATGTTTGCTGAGATGGCGTTAATCGCTTCGCGCATCAGTCGTTCCTGCTCATTAACAGGAATGCTCGCAGGGAATTGTTTGAATGGTTTGTAATAGAGACTCTGATCCGGATTGGCGACGATTTGTTTGTCAATCTGCGCCGGAACACGATTCATGATCACTTTCGGCAGCAGCACGCGAGCCTTAATACCCTCGCGCATTAGAGCCATCGTCTGATCCATGTAGACCGGGAAGCTCTTGAGGCGCGCGATCCAGTCCTCATAATCTTTGATCGTCTGAAAGCGCAATGAATCGGCGAGTTCGTTTTGAGACTGGATCCCGCCGCGTTGGTTGAGCGGCGCCAGATACCACTGAAATTTATACTCTTCGATGCCGGTCTCGTAGTTCTTCTTGAAAAGATCGTAGTTCAACTGATCCTGGGGCGAAAGCTTGCTCCGATCGATTTTTGCCAGTTGTTCCAGCGTCGCGCGGTCGTGATCGTGATCTTTCCTGATCGACTCAAGGCTGACATCGGGCCAACGGTCATTCCAGCGCCGGTCGCCCAGCTGCGAGGCTCGCGTCGGGCTCTGCTCCATTTGATACTCCCACTCCCGATCGAATAGCTCGTGGAGAGCTTTCGAGGTTGAGGCGTCCTGCGCGAACGCGGTGGCGCCGACCATCACAAGTGCGCATGTAAACCGCATAAGGTTAAAGAAAAGAGAGCCCATCATTACCTCCGGGAATCATTACATAGGGTTGTAACCGCAACCCAAAAACGGATCCACGAAATTCCACGAAACGACACCAAAGGGAATTTCGTGTTAGTTGGTGTGATTTCGTGGATCGTTCTTTCTGTCAAAAGTTTGCGCAAAAAGCACGAAGGGGCGCAGTTACGTAGCTCGATTCATACGCCTCTTACAGCCAGTACCTCCCTTGCGGCCGTGCGATCACCCGTGCAACTGATCCGGCGTGGCGCGTCCAGATAGCTGAGAGTGAACCCGAGTTTCTCATAAAGACTCACAATTCGGGGAGTGGCCTGATTCGACAAAACTGTCGGACCCGGATGCGCGGCCAATAACTCAGCGGTGCGCACCTGGTCATCCCAGGAGAAACCGCCGGCGCTATAGGTCGTGAAATCGACGTCATACGGAGGATCGGCATAGATGAAGTCATCTCTTTCGAGCGGCATTGCTTCGAGATCCTTGCTGGTAAACTTCCAGCTCGCAAAGAGTGTCTGGTACTGATGGAAATCCGAAACGTAGTTGATCTTCTTGTAGGTTCCGAAGGGTACATTGAATTCGCCACTCTGATTGAACCGGCAAAGACCATTGAAGCAAGTGCGATTCAGGAAGTAGAAGAGTTGTGCTGCTGATTGGGTTTGGCTTTTGCCCTGTTTGATCATTCGATTAAATCGATCACGGTGTGCATAGAAGAGTTGCTCATCGTTACCCATCTCAATCGTGACTTTAAGACCATGCTGAACCTGGGAATAAAAGTTGATCAAGTGCGGATTTATATCGTTGAGCTGAGCGCGCCCTGGCTGAAGTCCGAGAGCCATCGCGAGCCCGCCACAAAAGGGTTCTACGTAGCGCCTCTTGCCGTTCTGTTCCCAAATATTTGCGACCTGCGGCACCAGCCAGCGCTTGCCTCCGGCCCACTTCAAAGGCGGATTCAATAAGAGTCCATCATTTCGCGCTCGGCCCAGAGGAGAGGCTCGCAATCCCTTGTCCGCCGGCGGTGGGCTAATGGGTTCCAGTTTGGAGGCAGAGATCGACTTCATCTTAATTGGCTAATGTGTGTCAACAAAACAACTGTACGAAATGGTGCTTTCGGGTTCGTGATTTTTCGTGCGATTTCGTGGATCGTATTCCGCGGGCAAAAACTCGATCCACGAAATCACACGAAACCGCACGAAAAAAGTGAAGTGAATTAAGATCTCAACTACTCTTTGACGAACGTTCCTGGCCGTCAAACGCCAGTCGTGCCGCACCGAGGAGGCCAGCATCGTCACCGCACTCAGCACGCGTTATTTTTACAGTCTTCGCCGGAAGCGGAAACGCCCGCTCGAGCACTTGCTGGCGCATGTGCCGTTCAAAGAGTTCCCAGCCATTTGCCAGTCCTCCGCCAATAACAATAATTTCCGGATTGATCAGGTTAACCAGGCTGGCAAGGCCGATCCCTAAATACACACCCATTCGTCTGAAGACCTCGAGAGCTAGTTCATCGCCTTTCACTCCGGCTTCGAAGATTGCTTTCGAAGTAAGATCTTCGCTCGTTTGAAGTATCGAATCTGGATAGCGGGCCAGGGCTTCATGCGTCATTCGAACAATTGCCGTGGCCGAGGAGTAAACTTCCAAACAGCCGCGGCTGCCACAACCGCAAGGAACGCCGCTAAAGGGATCCACGCCCAGGTGTCCTATTTCCGCCGCCGAACCGTTCGCGCCGCGCCAGAGTTTTCCATCCAGAATAATGCCGCCGCCGACTCCGGTTCCCAGTGTCACACAGACAATGCTGCTGTAGCCTCGGCCTGCACCCTGCCACATCTCACCTATAGCGGCAGCGTTCGCATCGTTCTCAAGTATTGCCGGCCACTTTAGTTCGCTCTCCAGGGCCGCTTCAAGTCGAAAGCCATCAAGACAGGGTACGTTTGGCGCTTTGACCACCACGCCGTTCTTAATGTCAACGGTTCCGGGAACGGCGATTGAGATAGCCGAAATCTGTCCGCCTTTCGCAGCCGTCTGGCGCTCGCCTTCGTGGGCAGCATCAACCAATGCATGCACGATCCCATCCGGCGTTTCTGACTTAGGTGTTGGTTGTTTGAGGCGGAAATGTATTGTTCCGTCGCAGCCAACCACAGCGGCACGAAGATGTGTCCCTCCCAAATCAGCGGCAAATATGAGATTCGATTTTGAAGCTGATTTATTGGAAGCAGACATAGTCATCTGGTGCTTTGAACTTGGTGCTTTGAACTTGGTGCTTTGTACTCTTGTCCTTTATGCTTTGATCTCAGATCTGAAATTTCAGATCTCAGATCCTTTAAGTCGAAAGCACCAAGTACAAAGTACAAAGTACAAAGCACAAAGTACAAAGCACAAAGTACAAAGCACAAAGTACAAAGTACAAAGCACAAAGTACAAAGCACAAAGCTCAGAACCACCTTTATGGCAACGGACGACGAAACATGCGATAGCCCCAGGCCTCCAGCGAGAGGGCCGGCAGGCCAACGTTGCGCTTCCTCACTGTCGGTTCGGGTGCAGGCGCATCAGGCGGCAGCGGTGGTCCGACATCCGGCGTAATATCCACATAACCAGTCACGCCCGCTGTCTCAACCGAACCAAAGAAAGGGGTACTTGAGAGATTTATCGCCACCAACAGCTCTTCGTTATTTGTGCGACGTGAATAGGTCAACACCCGGTTTTCGTCAGAGTTGCGCAGCCATTCCAGCGAACCTCGTCTCGCCGCGGAGCTTTCACGTCTGAGCGTCATGATCTGTTTATAGAAACGCGGAAACTCGGGCCGGCGCTCGGCTATGGGCCAGAAGACGGGTAACTTCTCAAAGAGCGCCGGGGCCCCCGATTCAGTCGTGTCACCCACTTCCATGCCGTTATACAGCAGCGGAACGCCGTCAAGTGTGAACGTCAACGCCGAAGCTGCCAGCGCGCCGCGTTCTCCGAAACGCGCTATCGCGCGTCGTTCATCATGATTGTCGGAAAAGCGCAGGTGTAGAGAGTTGCGTGGCCACTCCTTCGCCTCAGCTTCCCACGCTGTCCGGACTTCCGAGGCGGCTCTGCGTCCCTGCAGAACCTCAGTCAGGGCGCTGTGCAGCGGCCAGGAATAATCCGCGTCAAAAGCCTTGACGAGTAATTCCGCTTTGTGGGCTTCGGCCAGCATGAAAATGTCAGGCTTAATACGCTCCAGCTCCATCCGCGCGTGTTCCCAGAAATCAGTGGGCAGTTCGGCCGCCACGTCGCAGCGAAAGCCGTCGAGATCAAACTCACGAATCCAGTATTTCAACATGTCCGTCATGTACGCGCGCAGCTCTTTGTTGTTGTAGTTGAGTGCTGCAATGTCGTACCAGTCGTAAGGGTAAGTGATCTTGCCGCTGGCGTCGCGCTTGTAGAACTCGGGATGCTTCATCAGGACACTGTCCCAGGATGTGTGATTGGCGACAATGTCGATGATGACTTTCATTCCCCGGCGATGAGCTTCCGAGATAAGCCGCTTGAAGTCATCGCTGGTTCCGTAGTCCGGGTTGATCGCGTAGTAATCGCGGACCGCGTAAGGACTGCCGATAGTTCCTTTCTTCTTCTCCTGCCCGATCGGATGAATAGGCATCAGCCAGAGAATGGTCACACCCAGCTCTTTCAGGTTATCCAAACGCGCAGTGATCCCGTTGAAGTCTCCCTGCTGCGAAAACGCGCGTGGATAGATTTCGTAGACGACCCCGTCGCGTACCCAATCGCGCGTGGGCCGGGCCGATTCCTTCGAGACATCACGAGATGATGGCTGGGTCAGACCTCGGTAAGCACTCGCAGAGAAGGCTAGAGCCAGGAAAAGAACTTGAGATGGCCGAACTAGTCTCTTTACAAATCGCATGGTGACCCCCTTTTGTCTAAGGCCCTAATCTCACATAGCACGGTTCAAGTTGCGTTAATTTGCAGTCAGGAAGGTGGACCCTGTCCCCGCTCTTAGCTGAGTGGCCTTCAAGCTTGAGGCGGGGACAGGGTCCACCTTCCTGACTGCAAATTAGCTCAAAATCCTCATTGGCTTTCACGCAGTTATTACCCTTTTGATCCACAGCACCCCAGAATCATTCCTTATCAATCAGTCCGGTGCTCGGGACAGGTTGCGCCGTGAGCGGCGGAAGAAGGGGCTCATGAGCATCAGCGGCGATGACTGCCGCTTCGGGTACGTCGACATCCGCGACGTCGCGAACAATTGTTACCAGCGCAGCGGCGATCAGCATGAACACTCCGCCCGCGATTACCATATAAAGCGGAGCGACGGTGCTGTTCTCTCCAAAGATCATTCGGATGATGCGTCCAAAGAAGATTGAAGCAATAATTTCCGGAATCACTATAAAGAAGTTGAAGATTCCCATGTAGACGCCCATACGCGCCGCCGGCAGCGCGCCCGAAAGAATGGCGTAAGGCATCGACAGGATCGAAGCCCAGGCGATACCCACACCGACCATCGTCACGAACAGCATCCATTTATTCTGAATGAAGTAAACCGAGACGAGGCCCAGCCCACCGCAAATCAGAGATACGGCATGCACCATCTTGCGGCTGGTTGCGTTTGCCAACTTCGGCAGCAAGAAAGCGATAGCGAAACAGACGATCGAGTAAATGGCAAAGGCGTTACCACCCCATTCCTGTCCCAGCGCGAACCGTATATCGTCTTTGTTACTGGCTCCGAAAACGTGGTAGGAAGTCGTCAATCCAAAGAACATCCACATGCAGAACAGTCCCAGCCAGGTGAAGAACTGCACGACTGCCAACTGCTTCATAGTCTTGGGCATATTACCGAAGGCGCTGGAAATCTCGCGCAGAAGTTCAGCGATAACGCGGAATACTTTTGCCGCTCCGGTGGCGTTGCCGTAAGTCGCCCGGCGAGTGCGTTCAAACTCCTCGATGTTCTCCGGTGGGTATTCTTTAGTGGTGAAGACCGTCCACAGCACCGAAAGCAGAAAAACAACGGCTCCGATTTTGAAGGAGTATTGGACCGTCAGGGGGATCCCGCTGGGCGTCGTACCGGTGACGCCATACTGGCGGAACAACCAGGGCAAAGCATTTGCCAGCGACGCGCCAATGCCTATAAAGAAACTCTGCATTACAAAACCAGCAGTGCGTTGGTTGATATTCAATTTGTCGGCGACGAAAGCGCGAAAGGGTTCCATACTGATATTGATACTCGCGTCCAGTATCCAAAGCAGGCTTACGGCCATCCAGAGCGCCGAGGAATCGGGCATGAAGAAAAGGGCGATGCTGGCGAGAATAGCGCCTACAAGGAAGTACGGTCTGCGACGGCCCAGCCTGTTCCAGGTGCGGTCGCTCATGGAGCCGATGATTGGTTGAACGAGCAACCCGGTCATTGGGCCGGCCAACCAAAGCAATGGCACTTCTTCCGGTTTTGCTTCGAGGTAGGTGAAAATCCCGCTCATATTCGCCAGTTGCAAGCCCCAACCAAACTGGATGCCCATAAACCCGAAACTCATGTTCCAGATTTGCCAGAAGCTCAAACGTGGCTTTTGCATTTGTATTCCTCCATGAAGAGGCAGCTCATTACAGAACCAAGAGCGTAGCGACCGGATCCTAAACTCAAGTCGTCTTAATTCCGGGTGGCGGAATTTTTGAATCTTTTTAAATCTTAATAAGGACGATCAACGAATTACACGAACCAACACGAAAGAATTTAGTGCCAATTCGTGTGATTTCGTGGATCGTTGCCGCAGCTTCCGCAATGTGACACGGTGATACTGGACATATAACACTACCTAATTGCGGTTTACCGAATCGTTGAGTGTTTTGGACCCGGTCGCTACCGCTCTCGGTTCTGTAATACTGTTCGGCCGACGGTTTTGTTTTCATTGCCTAACCAGTATTGCAGCCGACCTTTCAGGAAGCGTCACGCGCAGTTTCCCGTCCTCGACCTGAACCGCTCGGATTCGAAGCAAACGATCATTCAGCAGCGTGCCGTTTGCGAGTCCTAAGCGCGAAACGTCAAACTCGATGATAGGCGTTTTCTTATCGTTGTTGATTACCACGATAGCGAATTGGCTGGTTGTCTGGCGCGCATAGGCATACTGTTGACCGCTAGCATACAGATTCACCAACCTGCCTCGACGCAGCGGCTCGAGTTCGGCGCGCAGTTGGGTAAGTTTGCGAATGTGATTGAAGACCTCATTCTCTTCACTGGTCCTGCCTTCATGGTTAAAGGCGCTGCGCTTGTCACCAGGAAAGCCGCCGGGAAAGTCTTTGCGAGTGGTCGGTTCATCAGGGCCGGTCATAGCGATTTCGTCGCCGTAATAGAGCTGAGGCACGCCGCGCGTGGTTAACAGAAAAGTATTGGCCAGTTTTAAGCCGGCAATTGTCGCCCCCTTCTCGCTCATGAACCGGCCGTCATCGTGTCCGCCCAGCAACGTCACCAGAATTTCCGAATCGGTGTAAAGGTAGTCTGCCGCGAGCGTCTTCGGGATCGCGTCCAAATTCCTGCCTTCGGCGAACACGTGGCGAATCGGATAGAACAATGGGAAATCGAGCAGAGAATCGAGACCGGAATCCACTCCGTCGAAGCGAACTCTGCCACCCTGAAAAAAGGATGTGTGGGCCACGTCGCCATCCTTTACTTCGCCCACTACCTTGAACTGCGGAAACTCCCTCTTGATTGCCGCGGTCCATTTTTGCCAGAAAGAGTTGGGAACGTACTGCCAGGTGTCCATGCGCATGCCGTCAAGTCCAGTCGTTCCAATCCACCACAGCGTGTTTTGAATCAGGTAGCGCTCGACTTCTTTGTCGTGCTGGTTTAGGTCCGGCAAGAAGTCCAGAAACCAGCCTTCCATGGTTTCGCGTTTCAACTGCTCAACCGGCCGCGGATCGTGCAGGACCCAGGTTTGAAAAACATTCTTGAGGTGTCGTTCCCTGGTCCCATTGAACCAGGTTGGCGTCGGCGGATCGTCCACCCAGGGGTGATAGGGTCCCGTATGGTTGACGACCTGATCCTGAATAATCTTGATTCCCGACTGGTGAGCGGCGGCGACTAATTGTTGCAACTTCTCGAGCGTACCGAAATGCTCTTCTACAGCATAGAAATCCTGTGGATTGTAGCCATGAAAGCCCGTGCTCGGTTTCCCTTCTTTGTGCTCGATTTCATTCAGACGGTCGTAGTTGTCGTACCAGGGAGTGAGCCAAAGCGCGGTTACTCCAAGTTCTTTCAGGTAAGGGAGTCGGTCAATGATCCCCTGGAGATCGCCGCCGTGATAGTAGAACTTGTTCTCGCGGTCATAAATTCCGCGCGATTGCGGCGGATCATTGTTCGTAGCGTCGCCATCTGCGAAGCGATCGATCATGATCAGGTACATCACATCGTCGGGAGCGAATCCTTGAAACTTACCGGTGCGGCTTAGTGCGGGGAGGATGTCAAAGGAGGCGTTTGAAAGCCCCGCAGGTGTGGTGATTCTCAGACTGCGTTTTCCGGTCTGCGCATTTGCAGCGATTGCCAGATCCACAAAAAGGTAGCTGCCCCGTTCGTTTACTTTCGGTGGACCTACAACACTGAGGCCCCGGCCGATGGGTTGTACTCGCGCACCTTTCAGGTTCGATCCCCGAACCAGGATCCGAACTGGATTCAGCGAGCTTCCTTTCCACCAGCTTTGGGGCTCAACCTTGGACACCGACGGCGCGGTATGCGCAGAACAAACCACGACAAAAATGAACGTCGTGGCAAGGAGATAAAGAAAACGGTTCGTAATCAACAAGTATAGTTCCTTGGTATCGTTTACCAATTCGAACCTCGCCACACGATCCACGAACTCACACCAAATGACACTAAGTAGTTTCGTGTTTCTTCGTGTGTTTTAGTGGATCGTGGTCTTTCTTATCCTCAGTTGCTATTGCTCGGCCGTAAACCTCTGTCAATTCCTTAAGGCGGGCGGCGAGATCGGCGGTCAGCGCGTCTTCTTTGTAACGCCAGGACCAGTTGCCTTCCATGCTGTTAGGAAGGTTCATCCGCGCTTCTGTTCCCAGCCCGAGCAGATCCTGCAAGGGAACCACAGCCATGTTCGCCACCGAAGCCCACACGGCGCGAATGAAGTTCCAGTGGATCTCTTTGCCCGTGGCATTCAGATAGTTAAGGCAAAAAGTTCGCTCTCGTTCGATCTGGACAGCCGTTCTAGTCGAACCTTCACCGGCTACGCTGCTAAACCAACCAACCGTCGTATCGTTGTCGTGAGTGCCGGTGTAGGCTGCAACATTACGTTCGTAGTTATGCGGTAAATCGGTATTTTTCGTGTCGCCGCCAAAAGCGAACTGCAGGATGCGCATTCCGGGAAAACCAAAAGCATCTCGCAGGGCAATGACGTCCGGGGTTATCACACCCAGGTCTTCGGCGATGATCGGGAGCTCCCCCAGCGCTGCGCGAATTGCTGTGAATAGTTCTTTGCCGGGCGCTTCTACCCAACGCCCACGCTCGGCTGTCGTGTCGCCGCCTGGAATCTCCCAACAGGCTGCGAAACCGCGAAAGTGATCTACCCGGACGATATCGACAACCTTTAAGGTCGAGTCTACCCGCTTGATCCACCACTTAAATCCGTCGTCGAGCATGCGCTCCCAGTTGTACAAGGGATTGCCCCAAAGCTGTCCCGTGGCGCTGAAATAGTCAGGAGGAACGCCGGCAACCACAATCGGAGTTCCGTCCTGTCTTAATTTGAACTGGTCGGGATTCGTCCAGACGTCGGCCGAGTCATGGGCCACAAAAATGGGAATGTCGCCCACAAACTTAATTCCAAGTTCATTGCAGTATGCCTTAAGGGCAAACCACTGTCTGAAGAAAAGAAACTGGTAGAACTTTTGTGCTTCAATCTCTTCGCGGAGTTTCCCGGTTGCGCTTTCGAGTGCTAACGGGTCGCGGCGAGCATATGAGGCGTCCCATTCATTCCAGGCCACGCCGCCATGAGCATCTTTGAGAGCCCGGAACAGCGCATAGTCGTCAAGCCATGAGAGGTTGCGCCGGTGAAACTCCTCAAACGCAGGGAGCAGGCTTGAATCAGCGTTCTGGCTGAAACGTGCAAACGCCTTACGCAGAATTGAATCCTTGAACTTATGAACGGCTGCGAAATCAACCTGCTCATCGCTGCCCGTTGGTCTTAACGTCAAATCCTCTTGAACCACGAGCTTGTCTTCGACCAGTTGTTCCAGACTTATCAGAAGCGTGTTGCCTGCGAAAGCGGAGTAGCAGGCATAGGGCGAATCCCCATAACCCGTCGGCCCAAGAGGCAGAACTTGCCACAGGCTCTGTCCGCTGGCGACCAGGAAATCAGCAAAGGCATAGGCCTGCGGTCCAAGGTCCCCTATGCCAAACGGCCCGGGCAACGATGTCGGGTGAAGCAGGATGCCGCTCGATCTGGGAAAGTTCATTTAGTCGATCTCTGCAGTGTGGCTCTGATCCTCGGGAAAGTACGAAGGCCACAAAAGGGACGGCGCAAGTCTTGTTAATTTGCAGGTCAGATATCTGAGTTGGTCTGTCAAGTCATTTTTGATATCCGGCTTATCCTTCCTTCTGCACTTGGAGTGATAGAACTCGGGCCAGAGGGGATTGTCTCCGCTGCAGGGCGCGGTGGTAAGTCTCCTCGCA